>JBBDYG010000080.1:0-3184 GCA_040901765.1 Pirellulales bacterium | reverse complement strand
TATTGGCCTCCGAAGCCAAGGGTCGTGGGTTCGAATCCCGCCGGGCGCGCCAGATCAGCCGTTTTTGCGGGCGACCCCGCGGATGCTCGGGCGCACGATCGGCAGGGCCTTGCGGATGCTCTCGCGCTCGATGCGCTCGATGCTGAATCCCGCAGCGGTGATGGCGGCCTCGGTGCGCCGTGTCAGGTGGCAGTTTCCCATCAGGTGCTTCCACACCGGCTCGATGCGGCGCTGCCACTTCAGGCGGTTCGGCTTGCCGTCGGCGGCGACGTGCTCGAGGAACACCAGTTTGCCGCCGGGCTTGAGCACGCGCTCGATCTCCTTGAGCGCGGTTTGCTGGTCGGGCACCGAGCAAAGCACCAGCGAGCACACCACCGCGTCGAGCGAGGCCGGGGCCGCGGGCAGGGCGTCGAGCGAGGCGTCTGAAATCTCGACGTGCTGCCATCCCGCGGCGGCGCGCTTCGTTTGCAGCTTGCGCCGCATGTGGGGGTCGGGCTCGCACAGCACCAGCCGCGTTACCGACTTTGGATAGTGGGGCAGGGTGACGCCGGTTCCGGCGCCTACCTCAAGCACGGCGCCCGAGAGAGTGCGCAGCAGTTCTGCGCGCCACTGATCGAGGCAGGCTTCGTTGCTCCCGCGCGTGAAGCGGTCGTAGACCGCGGCCATCAGCCAGGACATTGCGGGGGTTCCTGTTTCCGGTACGTGGCCAAGTAAAGAGTGTGCGGCGCCAGGTTAGCGCTCAACCGTGCGTGGCCAGCTCTTCACGCACGATCTTGCGCACGAGCTCCTGCGTTACGGATTGCTCCGCGAGTCCCAGGTGGGTCTTTAGCGCTTCGTTGATCAGGGTCTGATAGCCCTTGCCGGTCTTTTTCGATTGGGCCTTGAATCGACTGACTATCGAGTCGTCCATGTAGATGGTGATGCGCGTCTTCCCTGTCGTGGGAATCACCGCGCCACGCTTGCCTTTGGAGAAGTCATACACCTTTTTCATAGTTTCTCCGCTCTTTAGGGTCGGGCTTCCGCACCGAGATGATTCGCGATCGACTGCCTTGAGGAGCGTGAACAACAACCATCAGCGCCCCATCCCCCTCGGCAAGCGACACGCCGTGCTGCTTGATGTTTGCCGCATCCTTGTTCGGGTCGAACTCGGCGGACACGCGTGTAATATATGCATGTTATGCATATTCGTCAACATCAATCAGGACGGGCGAAAAAACCCGAAAACTGCCATTGCCGATTGGCTCGTGAGGCAGCCGTGATTTCGTTGATCGCTTCGAACATTGCAGTTTTCGGGTCGCTGGACGCGCGCCACGAGGAAATCGCGGCACGGTTGACCATCGACGCCCGATCTTATCGATGAATCGCTCATATCGCTTTCTATCGTGGCGCCGGTCGAACCGGGACTTTTTCTACAGCCTCAACGTTCGCTTCAAGCGCGCGGCTTGCCCGCGTCGCCTGCAAGCGTTAGTTGGGTTGCCACCAAGAAGCGTTCGACAATCGGATTGATGCGCTCGGGATGCGTTACCGGCGCCATATGGCTTACGCCGTCGATTTCCTCCACTCGCACGCCAGGAAGGATGCCCGTGACCAGTCGCGCAACGGCTCGTGCGGCGGCCGTCGATTTCGTGCCGGTAAGCATTAGCGCAGGCACATTGATCGCCGCGAAGGAGGTTAGCGGCGTCGGCTCCTGAAACGCGGCATCCCACTCGTGTCTCACGGCAGGCATCGCGGCGACCAACGCGGGCTTGCGAGCTTCCGGCGTGGATTGCCATGTGCCGATGCCGAGCCAGTAGTCCAGGAATCGCTCGGCAAAGCCGCTCATATCACCTTCGGCGGCGAGCCGGACGGTATCGTCACGGATCGCCAGGATTTCACGTGCCGCTTCGCTTTCGGGCGCGTCCGCCAAAAGGAGGCTAAAGAGCACAGGCTCGAAAATAAGCAGCGACGACAGCCGATCGCCCATCGAAAGCGCCGCTTTCATTGCGATCGCTCCCCCAAACGAGTGTCCGACTAGATGAAAGCGTGCTCCCGCCGCCTCGAACACGGGTTGCAAAAGCGCTAGTTCATCGTCTAAGCGCATTGGCCTTGACTCGGCCCACGCTGCGGTCTTGCCCGAGCCATAAAGATCCACAGCCAGTACCCGAAAGCGATCCGCGAGCAGTTCCATCAACGAGCGCCATTGACTTGAAGAACTGCCGCTGCAATGAATGCAGACAACCGAGGGACCTTTACCCGACTCGCGAAAGTACGGTACCGGTTGTGACATGACGCCTCCTAGGCGCCCCAACGTCCTTAATCAGCCGCCGGCCGCTCTTGGCCGGTCGGCTGCATTAAGTTGTTAGAACGCCCCGGTTTCGCTATGCGCACCATGTGCTATGCAAGTCGCCCGTAGTAGCAGACGGGGAGCACGCCGACGAAGAAGAACGGCGCGAGGTGGCTACCCTCAAATCACTTCCTCACGCCGACCGTTAGCCAATACTCGCGCGGGACGCAGATTCCGAGGTCAGTGGGAAAACCATCGTGGAAGGCGATGAAATCGCGCCGCAGATCGGCTCGCCTGGCCTCATCGAGGCTGGCCGCAAGCGACTTCGTCGGGCCGTAGCCGGTCACGAAAGTGTTCCAGGCGGCCTCGCCGCTGGGCTCGCGATAATAAGACACGCCTTTTTCGAACTTCAGATCGAAATTGCGTCCGAGCAACTCCTTGATGCGCGCAGTCTGCCCCCACGCGAAGGGCGAGGGTGGGGCCGGGTCTGGCGGCGGCGGCATGTAGGCCCTCATCACCTGAAACATCTTGAACAGGTTGCTGTCCGACAGCCAAGTGGTCAGCGCAATGCGCCCGCCCTTGCGGCATACACGCGCCAGTTCGGCGGCGGCCGCTTCGGGGCGGCTCGCGAACATCACGCCGCATGTCGAGACCACCGCGTCGAACTCGCCATCGGCGAACGGCAGGCTTTCCGCATCGCCGATCCGATACTCGATGGCAAGCCCTTGCATTTTGGCAGTTTTCTGCGCAGCGGCGACCATATCGGCGGCGATGTCGGCACCTATGACGCGAGCCCCTCTCCGCGCCACCACCCTGGACGTCCAGCCGGTGCCTGTGCTCAGGTCCAGGATGTACTCGCCCGGCTGCGGGTCGAGCCGCAGCACGCAATGCTCGATCGAGTCGGCAATACCCCCGCTGATC
>JBBDYG010000079.1:0-22232 GCA_040901765.1 Pirellulales bacterium | reverse complement strand
GAACGACTGCCAAGAGCATACCATCCATCAGAATAAGAGTGACAGAGCACTAGTGCTTTGTCACAGCTAAAGTTTAGGGTTGGGCAAATCAGCCGCCGCGATTGGAATGGCGACGGAAGTGACGACCCGGCGGTTACTCGGGGCAGAGCGGCGCGGAAATGCGGGTGTCGAAGGCGGGGTAGTTCGACGCCGACTTGGCAAAGTGAGTTTGTGCCACGCGCCAACGGCTTTTTGCGAATCTCTCGGGGAATTTGCGTTTGTGCCACCGTGCGCGCGCTGGCACAAACTTGTGGAGGAGTGAAAAAGCTTCTTCGATTTGCGCAGCGCTCGAGGTTGCCGATTATGGCGGGTTCTACGGTCTGCGACGGCGACCTTACGCCAATTCATCGACTTCTGCCTTCAAATCGCCGGATCGCGCTGAGCTATGGCGACCAATTCGTCGCCCAGGCGGCTTCGAAGTTCGTTGATTTCGCAGCGCAAATTCTGCTCGACGAGAAAGATGTCGCCGCTGTGCAAGATGAAGTTGGCGCCGTGTTGGCCCCAAGCAACCTCGTGTTCTAAGTTGCCATAGAACAAATGGATGCCGGCGGCGACGCCCGCGGCGCGGGCCTTGCCGATGATCTCGCGCACGGCGGTGTCGAACTGCGGGGCGTCGTACTCTTCGGGAATGCCAAGGCTGCACGACAAATCGTGCGGGCCGATCAGGACGACATCAAGTCCCGGTACTGCCAGGATTTCGTCGAGGTTGTCGAGCGCCGGTTGGCTTTCGATGTTGACGATGCACAAGCGGTGGGAATTCCGAGCGGCAAGATACTCGTCCAGTAGCGGTTCGAGCTGCCCCCGCCCGGCGAGCGCCGCGTGGAGCCGCTCGCCCTTCAGGGGGCGGTATTTTACGGCGCCGACGAGATCGCGAACTTGGGCCACCGTTTCCACATACGGCGCAACGACGCCGTGCGCTCCGCCATCGAGCACTTGGCAAGCGGCATATGGGCAGGGGCTGGGAATTCGCACAATCGGCGTGATTCCGAGCGCGGCGTAGGCCCGACACATCCAGGATACGGTCTCACGATCGAGCGCGACGTGTTCCGTATCAATGAAGACAAAATCGACACCCGTTCGCTGGATAAACGGGGGCCACATCGGCGTACTGGAGGTGACGAGAGTGCCGTAGACTCGACGTCCCGCTTGCAACACAGTTTTCAGGTCTGCACTCATCTGGCTCATCTAATCTTGCACTTTCATTAACCAAACCTCGGCAAGCTGACATCCGCGACCAGGGCCGCCGCGGTCCGGGTTGGACTGCCAGACGAGCGTCAGTTCGCCATTGGAGGTTGCCTCGGCGGGAATATCAAATTCAATCGGGCGGACCGGTTGTGGCTTGGGCTGGAAGGGATGGACCTCAATTTCTCGCTGATCGCCGTTCGTTGAAGTGATCGCCGCCAGCCGAACCTCAACTTGAAAATACTCTCCCGCGTAAACGACGCGCAGCTTGTATTGAGCGCTTGGATCAAGACGCGGATAGTGCATCGTGACAGGTGTTTGGTAAAGTCCATCGACGTGGGTACACCACGATCGCCGCCAGGTCGGGTCGGACCGAAATCCGACGGTGGGCGTTTCGAGAAACCCCGGATCGTCAGCGTATCGCCCCTCGCGAATCAAGTGCGGTTGACGCGAAGGGTTCCCCAGGTCGTCATAAAACCCACCGGGGCCGGGATCGGTCCAGTGCAGGATCTCCTTGATGCCAGAAAGTTTGGCGGCCTCGTCGGCGAGAGATCGTAGCTCGACGAAGCGGTTTTTTAACCACACGCGATTGTTGAGCGGGACATCAAGCTCGTCGAGATTCGCACCCCGATTTACGTCGATCGCGCGGTACTTCTCCACCGAAAGTTGCATGCCGATGCTTTGAAACAAAGCCTCGGCCAACTCGTTCACACGTGCCGCCAACGGATCGGCGTCGCTCGGGGCGTCGGCGCGATTGAGGATTGCCTCGGCACCTTCGATCGCCCTGGAAGCGCCGATCTGACCGGCTTGACCTAAGACATTCATGGCCTCCGTTTCTTGTGAGGTCTCCTCGATCAATCTTCGGCGCTGATAGGCGTCGTAAGTAGCGCGGTATAAGGCTTGCTGAAACCGCCAGTTGCGCCGCGTGCGCGGGTCAGCGGAGTTTTCCATCGCGCGGAACTGCTGGAGCGTGGTCGTTACCGCGCCGTTCGTCAGCAGCGGGCCGCGCCAATTTCGTTCAAGAGCCAGCAAACCCTGGGCAAAGTCATCGGTGTACTTCTCACCGATAAAGTACCGGCTGTAATCGCGCAAGGTGTCGATCGGCTGGGTGTCCGGATCCCAACACAGGCCGCTCCAGATCGCTTTGTTCACATCGTCATTGCAGCCTTCGGAATAGGTAATCACGCCCTCCGTTTGACCCTGGTACTTCCGAAAAATGATGGATTCATCCAGCGCTCGTGGGTTAATCACCTCGCGTCCTTCGGTGAGCGCATAGGCCAGATCCCAATCGGGCACCGGGTATTCACAGCGCATGCTATGGGTAATGTCCGGATAGCCACGGATCGGATACCGACTTGGCACCGCTTCGCGGAGCTTGGCGACGCTGATTCGAGTTTGCGGGCCGTGGACGATTCCCCCCAGCCATTCTGGTTCCGCGTCGAGGATTGTTAACATCTCGTCGAACCGCGATTCGGTAAAGCTCTGCATCGAAATCCAAATCTTGGCACCCGGATGCAGTCGCTCCAATTGCCCCGCCTGCCGAGCGAGCATTGCCATTAGTTCTCCAGGCGGCACGTGGCCGGGGTCGCCGCTGGGAACAAACAGCGCATTGACGCGCGGCAGCTTGGAGAGTACGGCGCCCCATTCCTGCACCGCTGCATCGATGGCTTCGGGAGTCGAGTAGTGGGCATCCATCGCCGGATACCAAATCCAAACGTCCATCCCGTAGTCGTCGGCAATCTTCGACATACCGATCATCATTTCCAGCGGTGGCAGTGGAAAGTGCGGACTATCGGCGTCATCGTCCGACCGGGGAGGGATCAACTCGATCGCGTTGCATCCAAAGACTGCCAAATCGCCGATGTACTGCTCCCATTGTGCCAAGTCCCAGGCGTCGTAGGAATTCGTCTTGGGTCGATAGCCAAGTTGATGCCCGCGAATCGGCATGGCGGGCGCGGTCGTCGCGTCGAGCTTGTTGCGCAGGATGATCTGATCGCGAGAGAGCTCCAGAGAGCGCAGAAGTTCTCCGACGCCGTAGAGCACTCCCCGAGAATCGTTGCCGACGACCAGAATTACCGGCGCTCGATCGCGAGGCGTCTCTACTCGAATCCGAAAACCCTCTGGCGCGAGTTGTTCGTCGCTTGCGTCTAAATCGCTGGCGACATGACCGGAAAAGCTTCCAAAGGCACTCGCGGGGCCAACTGCAATCACTGGAGTCTTGTTATCTGCCGGCCAAGTGCTGGCAACCGGCAATCGTATCCGCGTCCGCGCGGCGACCTCGTCCACAAGCAGTTCGACCGCCTTCCGCTCGGGGCCGCTCAGATTGTCCGGCACAACAACTTGAGCCATGCTCAGATCGACTGGCGCAAACGGCTCTTCACTGGCGAGTCCATGAGATTCCGGCAATAGCAGCAGCACGGAGACAACTATGCCGCATTTCGCCATTCTCAAACGGTTTAAGGACTTCCACATGAAACCTGCCCCCGCCCTACGTTATTTTTGGACATCGATCGATCGCGACTTGGTAAGCCGTCCATTATAGCGCAGACTCAATCGCAATCGCCATACGTCGGGTTAAAGCACTTCGCCTTTTTCCCATCCTGCTGAAGAAGTTTCTCAATCCGGCTCGCTTTGCATGGTCCCGAGTGGATGAAATCTTGCGGCTGGGTTATGCTGGAAACATCGTCGAAGCACTCGGGCGACCAGCGAGGTCGCTACCATTTATGCATTAGCTTGTGGGATCCTACTATGTCCGTCGCACAAACCAACAACTGTACCGGATCAAAGCCGGTTCATCGTCGCGGATTCTTGGGTACGGCGTTGGGCGGCATGGCATCCGTCGTGGCGCTGGGTTCCGCGCGTCTGGTGGCCGAGGAGGCTGCCGTGGCGGACGCCGCTAATTTATTCAGCGGATCGGGCGCCCCGAACACGCTGTTTCTGACTTGGCAGAAGGATCCCACCACTACGATGACGGTGCAGTGGCTGGCGCCGGAAACAATTGAAGACAAGACAATCAAGTACATATCGCTGCCTAATGCAACCTCCCAGTCGAGCAAGGTGATTCTCAAGCCCTATCCGAACACGGAGCTGAAGGTCCACCGTGCGGAGTTGACGGGCCTCGCACCGGGCAGCGAATGCGAATTTCGGATCGGTGTAAGCTCGCAAGTCCATCGCTTTCGGACGATGCCCGCGAAAGCCACGAACACGATTCAGTTCGTCTCGGGTGGAGATTGCGGCGTCGACGAGCATGCCGTCGCCAACAACATCTTGGCTGCCAAGCAAGATCCGTACTTCGCACTGATTGGCGGTGACTTGGCCTACGATAACGGCCGATCGCCTGAGAGGTTCACGCAGTTCTTGCAGAATTACAATGCCCATATGACTGATGCTCGGGGACGGTTGATTCCGATGGTTACTTGCATCGGGAACCACGAGGTGGATGGCGGATATGAGGCGCAGCGATCAGGCAGCCCGCAATACCTCAGTGTCTTCGACGGTCTCTTCAGCGAACGAACTTACGGCGTGTTGGACATTGGCGACTACCTGAGCCTGGTGCTGCTCGACACGAACCACATCGCCCAAGTAGCCGGCGAGCAGACCGACTGGTTGTCGCGGACGTTGGCAGAGCGGCAGGAGCGGCCGCACTTGATCGTCGCGAACCATGTACCGGCATATCCATCGCATCGGCGACCCTATGGAGACGACGGCAAGGGCGGCACGGGCGCGGACCAGCGCTTGCATTGGAGCCCGCTGTTCGAGCAGTACAAGGTGGACGTGGTGCTCGAGCACCACGACCACACGTTCAAACGATCCCATCCACTAACGAACGGGCTTCAAGACAAGAACGGCGTGCTGTACTTGGGTGACGGATCGTGGGGCAAGATTCGGCCGACATTGTCGCCAGAAGAGTTCCCCTACCTCGCGGCCGTCGCGGAATCCTATCACCTATCGGTCCATCGCCTCGAAGGCCCGCGCCAGTTCCACGTGGCGCTGGAAGAAACCGGCAAAGTGGCCGACGTCTGCATGACCGAGAACAAACGCCCGTCGCGGCGTGGGTAAGCCGACCCGTACGCGCGGGTTTCTTTGCATTGCGCAGACGATCTCACGGCCTCGCACCGATGATCGCGTCTCGCTATTGCGCACAGTTTTCTCTTTGTCGCGTTAAACCGCTTGAAATCGGTAGTCTAGTCGCAACAATTCAGCATTATGAATTGGCGCATTTGCGAACGATGCGTACTCTTGAGGTGGGGGCTTGTCGGGCTGGCTGGGCCGAATCTCGGCCCTGAGGTCTAGCCACTAAAAAATATGGCTGCGGACGACAGCCACTCGACCGATCGCACTGGAACAGAAGACAAGATGAAAACACGCATGTCCGCCTCCCGGAACGGGGCACGGGAATTCTTTTTAGTCGCCGCCGCTGCTTTGACGGCTGTCTTAGTCACCGGAACGCATTCCGCCGCGCAGCAGCGCGCCTTAGGCCTCGACATTTCCGCGTGGCAGGGCGACATCTCGCAGGGAACCTGGGACAACTTCCGCGACGACGAGAATCGCCAGTTCGTTTTTCTCCGTTCCAGCCGCGGCGGGACGACGGGCTACTACAATCAGAGCAATGCGGGCAACAACAACCCGCCGGGTCAGAATACGCTGTCTCAACGGTACGATGATCCGTATTTTGTTCAGAACATCAACCGAGCGACGACCGCCGGAATGTATGCCGGATCATATCACTTTTCCCGGCCAGACATTATCGCGTCCACGCTGAATTCAAACGGCATCCCCAATAGCGGCACCGACGAAGCTAACCACTTCATGCAAATGGCTGGCCCGTGGATGCGACCGGGCTATTTGCTTCCGGTGCATGACTTCGAAGCGGGCGACGGTGCCCGATCCGACGACGCGATGGCTCAGTTCAGTATTGACTTCTCCAACCGCGTCCACGAAGTGATGGGCATTCGCCCTGCCATTTACGTCAGCGGCAATTACGCTCATTACGTCCTGGGGGGCGCTTCGGCGTCGCTGCGCGATCAAGTGGTCGCCGCGTACCCGACGCTCTGGAGCGCGCGCTGGCCGAACCAGGATAATCCCAATGCGATCGACGTGCAGAACGGCCACCCCAAGGATTCAATCTCGTACATCTATGGTCCTTGGGATGACTATGGAGACACGCACCCCTGGCACTTCTGGCAATATACCAGCAGGGGCCGATTGCAGAGCTTTAACAACGGCGGCAGCAATCTCGACATGAACGTTGCCCAGGGCGGCGTCGAATACCTTAAGGATCATTTAGTCCCGGCGTTGTGGATGAACGACAGCAGTGGCCAGTGGACGACGCTCGCCAACTGGAACAGTGGGCAGACGCCGGTCGCCCCGGTGCAAGGCCCGGGACAGGTGGCGCGCGTTGGGACGTTGACCTTGCCCACCCCTCGATTGCCAGGCGCCGCGGGGAGTGGCGTCACCTCGGGCCAACACGACACCGTCATCCTCGATCGGCCGAATGCGAATATCACCGTCACGCTTTCCTCTGGATCGCACAATATTCGCAAGCTGTATGTCCGCGAGGCGTTCAACATTATCGGCGGGGCGCTCACCGTCAACTATGCCCCCTCGCCCGACTCAACGCCCATTTCTGCGCAATTCTCCGAAGGGGTTATCATGAGTGGCAATGCGAGCTTGAGCGTCCACACGCTCCAAGTCGACGCCACGCGGACCTTTACTCTCGGCGGCGGCACGCTCTCGCTCAACACGATCAACCTGATGCCCCACAGCACCACGCCTGCGAAAATCGCCATGGCGGGTAACGTCAACTTCAATCCATTGGCGGGTGCCGCCGCCGTCATCGCCAACGGAGCCGGCGCCGGCACTTCGGGATACATCGATTTGGGAGGCGTGGCCCGCACTTTTAACGTCGGCAACGGCGCGGCTGCACACGACTTGTCCATCAATGTACCGATCATTAATGGCGCGCTTACGAAGAGCGGAGCGGGCGCGCTGGCTCTCGACGGCGCCAATACGTACGCCGGCAACACAACCGTGCTGGCGGGCCAATTAAGCATCGGCAGCGCCTTTCTCTGGGACACGGCGGACGTGTTCCTGTCGAGTGGTGCCACGCTCGATTTGAACTTTGGGGGCGACCCCGATGTTATCGACTCTTTCTTCGTCAATGGCGTTTCTCAAGCGGTCGGAACTTGGGGCGCAGCCGGCAACGTGAATGCCGACTTCCAATCGCCGT
This sequence comes from Pirellulales bacterium, assembly GCA_040901765.1. Lineage (GTDB taxonomy): Bacteria > Planctomycetota > Planctomycetia > Pirellulales > Lacipirellulaceae > JBBDYG01. The sequence goes on along the minus strand of JBBDYG010000079.1, from coordinate 14,782 downwards.
TCCTCACCGGCACCGGCTTGTTACAAGTGACGACGGCCCCATTGGCTGGCGACTACAACCAGGATGGAACGGTCGATGCAGCGGATTACTTGGTGTGGCGCAATAACGTCGGAAGTGGCACGTCGCTGGCGAATGACGACACGCCAGGCGTCGGTCCGGACGACTTAGCCCGTTGGCAGGCGAACTTCGGCCAAGCCGTTGGTACCGGTTTGGGGTTAGCCACGAATGCGACAATCCCCGAGCCAACCACAGTCGCGCTGCTTGCGATCGCCGCGGGAATGCTGATGCTCGTGCGGGTTCGCGGATTCTCGACGGCCACTGTCCGGGTATCCTAACTGCCCGCCGCACCCTTTTCAACGACGCCTCGCCGGAAACGATTTGCGTATCACCGGGTGACGGCGCGCCGCAATGCCTACCACACTCGGCAGCTCGTCGGTTTGTGGTATTCTGGACCGACCAAGTGGCCAATAATCGCTTGCGGCTTCACGCAACGGGGGACGCAAACAGGGCCGGTCTTTGAGTGAGGAATCCACATGCAGTTGGTTTTTCGTGGTGTAGTTCTCGCGCTTCCGCTCGGCTTCCTGCTGGCCCCTAATTCAACTGCCCAGGAATGGACCCGGTTCCGCGGTCCCAATGGCACCGGAATAAGTGAATGCCCCGGCATCCCCGCCGAGTGGACCGCGAGCGACTATGGGTGGAAAACAAAGCTACCCGCGGGCGGGCATTCGTCGCCGGTGATTTGGGGCGACCGGGTCTTTCTGACCGGAGCCGAAGAGCAGGGCGAAAGTCGCCGCGCGGTATTTGCAATCGATACCCGCGATGGCCAAGTGACTTGGACGAAATGGTACTCCGCGCAACCGACCAAGAAGCACCAATTCAATAGCTTCACGTCACCGTCTCCGGCAGTTGACGCAGAACGGGTTTACGTCTCTTGGACTACGCCCGAGGAATACACCGTCAAGGCGCTGACGCATGGTGGTGAAGAAGCATGGTCCCGAAACCTCGGTCCGTTTTTGAGCCAGCACAGCGGGGGCATATCGCCGATCGTGTTCGAGGATCTTCTCATCGTTGGAAATGAGCAGGACGCTGAAGGGGGCGGCAAGAGCTTTTTGGTTGCGCTCGATTGCAAGTCGGGGGAAACCGTCTGGCAGCTCGACCGCACTTCGGAGGTCGTCGTGTACTCGACGCCGTGCGAGCGCCGCGCGGCCGACGGCTCCGTGGAACTGGTGTTTAACAGTCAGCCGCACGGCATTACGGCGATTGACCCCCGCTCGGGCGAAGTCAATTGGGAAATGAAAGACCTGTTCGACAAGCGGACAATCAGTTCGCCTGTGATTGCCGCGGGCGATTTGCTGATCGGCACGTGCGGGTCGGGGCCGGGCGGTAATTATTTAGTCGCCATTCACCCCGGTTCCGCGGCGCAGCCCGACTCCGCCAAGCTGGCGTATAAGATCACGCGGCAGGCGCCCTATGTGCCAACCCCGATCGCGCGCGGCGATCTCTTGTTCATGTGGAGCGACGCCGGCATTGTCACCTGCCTCGAAGCGACGACGGGCAAAATTCATTGGACGAAGCGCATCGGCGGCACCTATTTTAGTTCGCCGATCTGCATCGAAGACCGGCTCTATAACACGGACGTGACCGGGAACGTCATCGTGCTGGCTGCCGGCAAGGAATTCAAAGAACTGGCCCGCAACCCGCTCGACGAGCTGTGCCATTCGACGCCCGCAGTCGCCGACGGCCGACTGTACGTTAGAACGTTCGAGCATTTGCACTCGATTGGCGGGAAATAGCGCAGGTCAAGTGCAGGGAATAGGTCCGCCGTTGCTCGGCCGTCCAAGGCGATCGATTCTCCATACTCTGCCACCGGAGGCGGACATCGTTCGTCCAGCCAATCCGCGTCTCAGAATGGCCTCCAACTGCTGGAGGTTTACACATTTTCGATTTCTTCGCAAAACTTTGATTAGATTTTACCCTGGCCGGTTCTAACAAACATGAGTCCAACGGCCTCAATGGTGGTAACGGGCGTAATGAACGGGAAGAATCGCTGCAAGTAATTACTGGCAAACGAGTTGCGATCGCTTTTGCAGGAGTGGAAATGCCTGCGAACGAGATTGCAAATCAAAGTTCGCCACAGCGCTTTTGGCGAAGGCCACAAAAGGATCGCTTCTGTGCTCAATGAACAATCGACTCGCTCCTGTGCCGATCGTGAAGAGGAGTTTATTGCTCTCCTGACCCGACACAAGCATCAGATCTTCAATCTGATTTTCTGCATGTTGCATAGCCTGCCGGATACGGAGGATGTGTTTCAACAGACTTCGATGGCGCTCTGGTCGAGCTTTGATCGATTTGAACCAGGCACGAATTTCGGAGCTTGGGCCTCGCAAATCGCCCGCTATCGGGTCTCACATTTCATGCGATCCAAGCGTCGCCAGCGCGTTTACTTCTCCGATGCGCTGATCCAGCAACTCGCCGCTTGTCCGTTTGATTCGCATGAAATGCAGGAGACGCGGTTACAGGCGCTGGCTGTTTGCAGAAAGAAGCTCTCGTATTCCGACCAACGGCTGATTGAACTCTGTTATGGCGGTCGCGGTACGATTCGCAATGCGGCGAAGCAGATCGGACGTCCCGTACAGGCCGTCTACGGCAGCCTGTCCCGCATTCGCGGCGCATTACATGCGTGCATCGAGCGCAGTTTATCGAGAGAGGGCCATCTATGAACCGGTACGAACCGATGCCCTCGGAAATACGCTCGCTGGTCGATGACCTGATTAATGGTGTCATCACCCAAGACAATCTGCGGCAGCTCGAACTTCAATTGGACGGCAGTTCCAAACTTCAGCAGTCGTTTCGAGGTTACTGCCAATTGCATATCAACCTCGATACGGAGATGCGGTCGCAGCGCGTTGTCGACGACGTGGCGCAGCGCATTTCTATGCCAGACTCAACCATTCACGCGCAAGTTGCCAATAAAGCGGTGCTAGCCAGCGCGCGCCGGCCATCCGTAGGAGGGTGGCTCGGATTGGCCACGTGCGCACTGCTAATGGTGACGCTGGCGAGTCTTGCGCTGCGTAGCACGCGGGGGCTGGTTGCAGATGACCGCGATGCCGGCTCTCAACCAAATCGCCAAGAACTTGATGTGATTACCGTCCGACTTGGGACTGCCGAAAGCCGCACGCTGCCGATTGGCGACGTGGGCAGCGTCACCATTCAAGGCCCCGCGCATTTCGAGCTTATTGGAACCATGCGAGCTAGGCTTCATCAGGGACGTATTAAAGTCCGCATCGACGACGAGCGCGGGCACGGGTTTGTGGTGGAAACTCCCCGCGGGCATGTTACCGACCTGGGAACCGAGTTCGGCGTCGATGTGGATGGCGAATCGACTACAGGGGTCGTCGTATTCGAAGGCGAAGTGGATTTGACGCTTCCGTCACAAAAAGCGTTGGGCGGCCTGCGCGTCGAACGGCTGATTCAGGGAGACGGCCTGTCGGTTCAGCATCCAGACCAACTCGACCGCATCATGTCGATCGTCACGGGCAACGTGACAACCTTTCAGCAGCAGGGAGAAGCACGACTTGGAACCGCGGAGGCAATCATTGCAGACGTATCGGACAACATCCGTTCGTCGGGATTCAAGAAGTTCTACGAAATCGTGCCGGCAGGCTTGCGGGAAGATGCGCTGGCGTACGCCGACCGGCCGCAGCACGACTGGAATGGCGTTGATGCACAAGGCATGCCGAGCTATCTGATTGGGGCCGACTATGTGAAGCCATTCAACAACGACAAAATGAGAGGCGACGTGGAGCTCTCGGTGACGCTCGCTCGCCCCGCGCGGTTGTTCATTTTCTTCGATACCCGCGTTCCGGCTCCAAATTGGCTGCATGCAAATTTTCAGAATACGGGCGAGACACTTGGATTGGATGTCGGGCGGTACGTCCTTGATGGCGTCGAGTTCTTCAGGGCGGATCAAGCGGAAGGCGCCGGTAATTCTATCGACGCAACTTTTTCCATCTGGGAACAAGAAGTCAGGCAGCCGGGCGTTGTTCGGCTTGGCCCGAACTCGGGTGGTTCGGAGTTTACCGCCATGTATGGGATTGCGGCGATTCGTCTCGAAACACCTCGATCGAAGTGAGTGAAAGAAGAGTGGCAAATCCACGCCGATCGCTATGACTTAAGGGGCGTCTAGACAATGAACATGTTGAAAATGAAATTAGCGAGCCGGGCAACAGATAAGAATCTGTTGTCGAGCTTGACGATACCTGCCTCTTCCGAGAATCTCACGCGTCGCACGAGTGACACTGCCGATTTGCGGCCGACGCACCGGAGAGGTTTTACTCTCGTCGAACTCTTGGTCGTGATCGCCATTATCGGCATTCTCGTGGCGCTGCTGCTGCCGGCGGTGCAGGCGGCCAGAGCTGCGGCCCGGCGGTCCTCGTGCCAAAACAATCTCAAGCAACTCGGCATCGCCGCGCTCTTACATGTCGATGCGAAGGGCTATTTTCCGCACGCCACCTATAACTACATCGATTCGACTGACGTCGGCACCGCCCCTCCCTACGGCACGCACAACGGCATTACCCCGGGGCCAGGCCCCCATTTTCAGAATCGCCGCTGTTGGATGCACGACCTCCTTGCGTTTCAAGAGCAAGCTGAGCTTTACGATCGCTTTGAAACCTACATGGCCACGGGGGCTTCGGCTCACCGGTTCCCGGAGAACGGCACGATTCTCCCCATCGCGGTGTGTCCGGAAGACTCCGTAAGTCCCAAACTGACGAACTTCAACGAAGCTCTTCACGGCAACCAGGGGATGCACGGCAACTACGTGGCGTGCGTCGGCAGCCTGTACTTTAATAAACCCCTGCCAGACGATAAGAATAAGTATGGCGAATTGCAGTCCAGCGCTCATCAAAACGGAATGATGTTCGCCGCGTCGAAAGTGAACTCGGCAAAAGTAAACGATGGACTTTCAAAGACGCTGCTCTTGAGCGAAATCACGCTGGTGGAGGACACCGTCTCCCAAGATATTCGCGGACGTTACTACAACCCGGCCCATGGTGGAGTGTTGTTTACCACTCTCTACCCGCCCAACACCGAGCTTCCCGATCGCGTGAAGTGGTGCTCGCGGGAGTCGCCGCCCTACGCGCCCTGCACGGAAACCACGCGCGTCATGTTCAATTCGGCACGCAGCCATCATGCCGGCGTCGCCAACGCGTGCCGCGCCGATGGGTCGGTAGTCACCATCAGCAACGATGTCGACGTGCTGGTCTACAATGCGACGGGTAGTCGCAATGGAGGCGAAACCATTGATGAGCTTTAGTTCTCAATCTTTATGGGCGAAACGACGCAGGAGAGAGCTTTCTCAGCGGTATTGCAGCCTCGCGCTCCTCTCGCTGTTGGTTGCCGGATGCGGAGATGGTTCGCCGCCAAAGTACCCTGCGTCGGGAAGCGTCACGTTCAACGGCCAGCCGATTCCCGATGGCTCGATTGCATTCGTGCCTCAAGATGGAAGGTCAAAGCCCAGTGCGACGCAAATCGTCGACGGCAAATATGCCGTGGAATTGATCGCCGGTGGACAGAAGGTGATTGTCGAAGCCTCGAAATTTGTGGGACCGGAAGACAAAGTCATGGGCCTGCGTCCGCGCGATCAGTACCTTCCCGATCGATACAACATCGAAACGACCCTCGCCGTTGACGTGAAGCCCGAAGCGGAGAACCAATTCAATTTTGACTTAGAGGATTGACATTCCGTTACGGCCTCACAGCGGGCATTCCTTGGAAATGACAACGAGTCGGAACAGTTTTTCATAGTTCATCAATTAAGCAGTTTTTCATGCCTTGATCGACACAACCATCTGCCTCTTTCGGAGCTATCTCATGAAATTATCTACTAAGCCAATGCTAGGTCTGCTCGCACTTTGCGGCAGCCTGCAATTTGGCTACCGAGTTGAAGCCGTGCCAACGAACCTGGCAACTGCTGGAACGGCGAGTGCATCCTCCTCTCACACCGACGCATTTCTCTATGGACCGGAGAATGCCAACGACGGCCTCCGATCGAGTCGGAATGCGTTCAACGATGAGATTATCTACCACGGATTGCAATCGAGTGCCGATCCCAACACACAACATCAAGAACTTTGGTATGAGGTCGATTTAGACGCTGATCACTACCTCGATCGGGTACAGCTATTTAGCCGGCTGAGCAACAGCTCTTTCACTTCTCGATACTATGCCGCAGCACAGCACGTGATTCACAATTTTAGGATCGATGTATTCAACACCGCGAATACGAACGTGTTCTCCCAGACTTATCTGCCTTCGAAATCGACGGATGATGAACCCTGGGCCGCGAGTGACATGCGCGGGGTCGTTGGTTCTCGAGTCCGCATTTCCCGCGATCCGCGGCACAAAATCCTGGGGGGGTTGGCGAATAGCACTCTAATTCTTGCTGAAATGGAAATCTGGGGCCAAGATACCCCACCACTGGAGAACCTTGCCCTCGGCCGTCCGGTGACAGCGACTCCGCATCTGACGCTTGGCATCGTGCCGGTCCCTGCTGATCGGGCAGTCGACGGGAATCTAAGCGGCCACTTCTGGCACGGTTCCATCTACGAGTCCGATAGCTCGACCGGAGCGCCGTTCAACGGACCTTTTGGGAACGGGCATTTCTGGCAAGTCGAATTGGAGGAACTTAGCAATATCAATTACGTCACCGTCTATGCTCGAACCGACGGCGAGCCGAGCGATGCGCAGGCGGCGGGAACTTGGGCTGGTGGCGTGCTCGACTTCCGCAACGGTCCCATTCGTATTTCCGTACTTGGCTCCGATGGCACGTCTGTCGTCAGTTCGGTCGATACCACGCTCGGGGGCGACGACCTTGGGATGCAGCGGTACGACCTGACCGAGGTGTTTGCCTCGAACCCCATCGGCAAGTTTGTGCGGATCGAAAGTCTCGATACGACCAAAACGCTGACATTTGGCGAAGTGGAGGTGTTTGGCACCAGCGTCTCCGAGAGTTTCGGGGACGTAGAAGTGCCGGAACCAAACGGTCTCGCGGCGATATTACTCTTGTCGGTGGGAGGGATGTTTTGCAGCCGCCAAGCGCGCAAGGGCCGCGGCGTAGCGCTGTTGATCGTCGCAGTGAGTGCGTTGCAAGGCATTCCCGCGTCGGCGCAGCCCACGAACCGAACTCCAACGGGAACGGCGGCCGCCTCATCGTTCTTGGGTGGCAATCTTCCTATTAATGCCGCCGATGGCAATCGAGTAACCAACGTAATTTGGCACTCTGCAAACGCTCCTGTTCCTGACATCTATGGTGTTCAGCACTGGTACGAAGTTGATCTGGGAACGGACGTCTACCTCGACCGCCTCCAAATCTTCCCGCGAAACCAGTTTCAGGACACGGTAAAGAACTTCACGCTGACCGTGTTCGATTCCGACGACAACGTGGTGTTTTCTGAATTGTTTTTACCCACCCTCACGACGGGCGACCGGGCATGGGGCACGAACGACATCCGAAATGTGCATGGATCGCGGGTCCGCATCATCCGCGACCCGCCGCACGCCCAGTGGGATCGCGCCTTTACGTTCGCCGAGTTTGAGGTATGGGGACAGAACACTCCGATTGCGGAGAATTTAGCGCTCGGCAAACCCGTGACCAGCTCAACTCCCCTTACGAATGCGGGTCTCACGGGGCCGGAACTTGCGAACGACGGGTACATCGGCGGCCACTTTTGGCATGAATCGGTATTTGTCACCGATGGAACGACTGGACCGTATACGGGTCCGTTTGGAAACGGACACTTTTGGCAAGTCGAACTGGACGAGCCAAGCGAAATCAACTACGTCAACGTCTTCGCGCGGTCCGACGACTTCTCGCAAAATGGTCCGATCCGAATCTCGATCATTGGGGCCGATGGTTCCACCGTTGTTACTTCGGCGGACACCACTCTGGGCGACATGGACTTCAATTTCAATCGCTACGACGTAACCCAGGTGTTCGCTGGAAACCCGACCGGCAAATTCGTGAGGATTGAAGCGCTCGACACTGCCCTGCGACTGGCGCTCGCCGAGGTCGAAGTTTTCGGCCCCGCTCCCGTGGTGGAAGGTCTGGCGGGCGATTTCAACGACGACGGGACCGTGAACGCGGCCGATTACGCCGTGTGGCGCGATCATTTAGGGTCAACTGATCCCGAAGCGCTCAGCGGCAACGGCGACGCGACCCCTCTTGTGGATGCGGCCGACTATGCCCTGTGGACGGCTAACTTTGGCGCGACTTCTGGCGCCGGTGGAGCGACGTCGATTCAAAACGTGCCCGAACCTGCCAGTGTTTGGCTGATCGCGGTAGCCGGCGCCATTGTGGCGGTTTGGCCACGTTTGCGTAAAGCGTAGTTCGGTACCGGTTGATTGGATTTGACGCGGGCGAAGGCTTTCCCGGACTGGGGCAGCGGGAAGTCTTCGTCCGCTCGTATTATTTGCCAAACAGGGGCAGCACTTGGGAGCGCTGGGCCCAGGCGTCCCAAGCGGCAGTTAATTCGGCGACCTTCTCCGGATGTGTCGCCGCAAGGTCGTTCATCTCCGAGCGGTCGGTGCTAATTTCGTACAATTCCCACGGGCCGGATTTTCCCTTGGCGACGAGCTTCCAGTCGCCGGCCCGAACGGCGCGATTGCTTTCGTGTTCCCAGAAGATGGGCCGCTCACGTTCTAAGGGCTGACCGGCAAAGGCCGGGCGGAGCGTCACGCCTTCCCGCGGCGAAACCGCTTGGTCGCCTCGCTGCGCGGGGTATTCCGCGCCGGCTAGATCGACGCACGTCGCCATGAGATCGATCAGGTGTCCCGGCTGATGTTCAAGCTCACCCGTTCGCTCGATCTGCGCTGGCCAATGGGCAATCAGCGGCGTGGAAATTCCGCCTTCGTGAACGAAATGCTTGTACTGGCGAAATGGCGTGTTCGAGACGTTTGCCCACTCGATTCCGTAAGAGCCGTAGGTATCGGCCGGACCGGGGACGACGCCGCGACCAAGGCGAACGGGGCGCCCGTCGCGCGCGAACGCCGGCGTTAGATCGAATTGCATTGCGCGCGGACCCAGCGGCTTGGCCTTCGGACGTAGAGCCGCCTCAGTGGTTGGCTCGCGCAGCGATTGTATCTCCTCCTGGCAACCGCCATTGTCCTGAAGATAGAGAACCAGCGTGTTATCAAGTTGTCCTTGGTTCTGAAGTGCATTCACAATGCGACCCACGCCTTGATCCATCGAATCCACCATCGCGGCGTAGACTTCCATCCGGTCGGCGTACCACGCTTTATCCTGAACGGCATCCCAATCCTGCACGTTGGGCGACAACTGGGCGGTCGAATCAATGACGCCGAGCTGCTGCATCCGCTCGTATCGCTGCTGGCGAAGGGCGTCCCAACCCGCATCGTATTTGCCCTGGTATTTGGCGATATCCTCTGGCTTGGCGTGCATCGGCCAATGGGCGGCGGTGTAAGCTACGTACAGAAAGAACGGCCGCTCGGCGTCCCGTTGTTCGATAAACCCAACGGCGTTGCCGGTGATGGCGTCGGTATAATAATACTCATCGAAGTTTTCCGGCACGATCAGCTTGTTGTCGCGGGTGAGCGTGGCGGGATCGAAATAGCTGCCGCCACCCATGATGGTTCCGTAGAAGTGGTCGAAGCCGCGTTGTAATGGCCAGTTGTGGCGGTCTGGCTCGTGGCCACGCTTTGGGGCGGGCGTGACATGCCACTTGCCGCACATGTAGGTGCCGTAGCCCGCAGTACGCAGCACCTCGGCGATGGTCACACAATTACCGTTGAGGTCGCCTCGGTATCCGGGAAGCTGGCGGTCCTCCATCATGTGTCCCACGCCCGCTTGGTGCGGATAGAGACCCGTGAGCAGCGATGCCCGTGTCGGGCAACAGCGGCCCGTGTTATAGAACTGCGTGAACCGCAACCCGTTATCGGCTAGCGAGTCGAGATTCGGCGTATTTATCTCGCCGCCGTAGCAACCGAGATCGGAGTAGCCCATGTCGTCGGTGAGAATAATTACGATGTTGGGCGCGGCGGGCTGCTTCGCTTGCGAATACGCCGGTCGGGAAAGTAAGGCTAGCAATGCGCAAGAGATACCTGTTGTCGCGAGGGACCAGTGACACGGCCTTAACATCTGAATGTCTCCGCAGGTGCTCTTTCAGAACGTTGGGTGAAGTACGTTTCATTGTATAATCTCTACGCGTGGCCCTGGCGGGAATTTTGCGCGCCGCGGCGGGGGTTCCAGTCCGGCATGCAAAACTCGGCCATTTTTGCAACACGCGAGTCGGAGGTCGGAGGTCGGAGAAGTGGGAATCTCTGACCTCTGACCTCTGACGTCCTGATCAGGTCGAGTTGTTTCGTTGTTTCGTGGGCGCCGAGCCACTCTCACTGGGTTTTGCGAATCAATTCGGATTGGCGCATGGGGGTAAACTCGATCGTAAGGCGTTGAGTGCCAAAGTGTTGCGATGTTTCTCGTGTCGCTTTCTTCGTTTAGTTCTTTCGCCAATTCTTTCGTGGTTGCGCAACAAGTCGCACTCTCCTGGCTCGGCAGTCCCCGCCTCGGCGCGCACCGGGAGCGATGCCGCTAGCGCGGGGCGACAAGGTCAGCCGAAGCGCGCACCGCGAGCGGCGGGTGGCACTGCTTGCTTGTCAAGCAGTGGAACTCCGGTACCCGCTACACACTGCTGGGCAAGTTTCCTGAACCTGCCGTGGCGGGCCAGCAGTGGCACCCCCTCCCCTGGATGGGGAGGGGTTAGGGGAGGGGTGGTTTGGGCGGAGGACGGCTGTGGAACCGCATGATAGTGGTGCTCCTGATTCGGGTTACTTGATCATGCGTACACTATCATAAAGGGTGGCTCATTGCAAGGAACATTTTGAGAAATGGGCGGCGGGCTAGAGAAGCGAGATGACGCGGGATATCAGCCATGAACGCAAGCAAGCAGGTTGCCTTCTCACAGTCACCACAGGGTCGGCGCACGAAACGTCTGATTTCGGAGCTCCATAGCTGGCCTGACCGTACCTCTGGCCGACGCTTCACCCGGGATGTTACCATCCCCAGCGTACGGTTCGAGGCCGCAGTGAGTTGCTAGCCCTTCCGCGTAGGACTCTTGCATTCCTGACTCCAAGCAGGTTTAGCCCGGCGCTTTCGGTGTCCTCAGTTGGCCCGATGAAGATGCACTGAGTCGAGAAAATCGATCACTAGCACAAGTCGATTACGTTCTCCACCATTGTACGCAGCATGTAGATTTCTATTGTCAAAAACTATGGGACTGCCCTCCGTTAGCATGCGAGCTTCTCGCCCAACGATCAAATATGATCCTTTGTCCGCAATAATCGGAAACTGCAGTCGCCGTAACGATCGTATATTTGCGTTCCAACGGACGTTGAGGAAATTTAGAAAATGCTCAGGATACTTATCTCGGTGCAAACCGTACGGCCTGTGCGGCTGCAACGCTGCAAAGCACGCTGTCGTCATGTATGGAATCGACTCGACAACTTCCGCTGTATAGGGAGTAGCGGCGCAGTTGCGATCGTTCCTAGTTCCAAGATAATGAAGAGGAAAGGCACCCCAGCCGGGTTGCTTGGATTCTGGCACCGGCCCGAAAGCATCTTCACCTAAACCTTCGAGTTCCTTTCGAATTTGTACGTAGCCATCAACGAGGTTCTCAAGGAATTCGTACTGCCTGTCCACGAAGCCCTCAATTGATGCATCACTGTCACTGCACGTTTCCACGGCGTCTTCCGGTAGAACAATTCGTGCAGCGGCAAGATCCAATTGTTCTGCGGCAGTTAACGAAGAGAAATTTCCAGTTATAAGATCCTGCCACAGCATCGAATCGAGTTGTATTGTTTCGCCGGTTTGGAGGGAGAAGACGATGTGCGACCTTGGACCCGGCGAATCCGGTACTTCGATGGCAACAACTTCAGACGATAATTTCAGTTTCATGGACCGCTAAACCAATTCAATTATTGTCTGCGCTCAATGGGGACTCGTTGCTGGCTTCAGGCACGGCGGCGAGTTGAGAGAATTCCTTTAACTCCGGATGAGCTGCTGCAAAAGCGGCCAATGCGCAGCGTGTCGCACTCTTCATCGAGTGCCAGCAACAAACTATCGTGTAGATCCATAGCGGTGAACTCGGATAGGGACCCGTGCGAAGAACTCGGGCGCCATCTCTAAAGCTCTTGTTGGAGATAAAACGAGAGAAGGCAGCGGCTTGGGTGCGTGTCGCCATTGACGTCATCGCACTCTTGTCGGGCATCGAAATCCTTTTAAGTGTTGAGATCATATGCTCTGCGACAGAGCGGTGGGCGGCTCGCTGAACAGCCGGTGGTAATGCTAAACCTGATGGAAAAACCCCATCTGTCTGCGCGACTGGACCCTCAAGTGCAGAAAGCAATAGCAAATATGTGCGCAAACCCTCCACGGATTCTCCGGAGTATGCTAAAATACGTGCTTGATTCGCTATAATTTGCACTCGGTGTGTTCGGAGACGCGGGAATTGCACTTCGGATTTCCGATCGAGAATCTCCGCTTCACGTAACTTTGCAAGTGCTTCCTGGTATCTCTGACAACGAAGATCCATGAAGGCCATTGCCGAGAGTAGCCAGCTTCGCCCTAGTCTCGCGGTTTCTTCCTTCAACACGGCCAGCCCGTCCTGAGACCGCCGCCATCGATAAGCAGCGGATTGAAGCTTGCCATTCCGAGCAAGAAGCACCCCCTTCTTGGCCTCTGATGTTACATAATGCAGTCGAGCAAATTCCTGCGGCCCAAATGCATCTAAAAAATCGGCCGCGATGGCGGGGCCGAAGCGGGGATATCTCGGTAGCACAAAATGCCGCGGAGAAAGATACTGACGAACTAGATAATCGATGTCTTGCACCGTACTATTTGTGTCGCCTAAACGCTTCCACGATACGATTCTCAATGCTCCATTTCACACTCGGGCAAGGCGGCAATCCCTCGTCCCAACGTTTCGGACATGCTCCTCCGCAAACTGGCAGAATCCTGCACGTACTGCATGGATATACGCCAGCCTGAACATCGTCATTGAAAGTGAGCAACACACTCAGTTCTCGTGAAGGAACACTCTGTGAACGGTAAATATTTGGATTGCCGTAGATTGGTACGTACGAAACCTCTGTGCATTTGTAATACTCACCAAATGCGTCCACGAGTTCGGAATCAGGCGATACAGCAATGCATGCTCGATGCCTGCGTCGTGGGAGTAACCAAGATGAAAATCCAGCATTAAGCAATCTCTTGATCCAGCCAAGTTCAAGCTCTGCAAATCTATCTGGAGTGAGCGAACTCTTATGTGCATCGTTACCCCAGGAATACACGGGCATCATGTAAAGGGACACTTTTGTGTGAAGCTGGTCGTCAATCAGCAAGTCAATCAGTGCGTCCACGGATTCAAAGTTTAGTGAATCGACATTGCAGCGTACGGTTAACTTCACCGGTAAATCCTCACTCGCAACCTTCTTCAGGTTGTTGTAAATCAAATCAAATGTCGGCTGCCTATTCTTCAGGAAACGTCGACTATCGTGCGCGGAACCAGGGCCATCCAACGTAATCTCAAGTTTTGTGACTCCCAACGTACGTACTAATTCCGTCGCAATTGGCACCGATAGGCTCAAGCCGTTTGTTACAAGCTTGGCCTCGTAGGCACAAAGATAACGTTGCGCTACGGCTTTTAGCCTGGGAGTGAGCGAACGTATGACATTCAACCCTAGGAGAGGCTCGCCGCCGAACCAACCAATAATCAATTCCCGATAGTGATCCTGACCTGCCCGGAGTTTCTCTTCGACTTTATAGACGAAAGAATCTTGGTCTTGCGACGACATTAGTTGAGCCGTGTGTCGTTGCCCGCAATAAGAGCATCCAAGTTGGCAATTTGCCGTAGGCTGCACGACCATGTACAGTGACTGGCTGTCAGCCATCCAAGCTTTGTTGTCTTGGATTATATGACTTAATTCGTCTTCATCTGCCGGGACTAGAATCTCAGCGTCAACGAATGTGGCCAATTCTGAGGCACTCAAGTCGTCAACATTGCCAGCTTCAATTGAATCCCAAACGTCCAAGTGTACGCGCAAGGTCTCACCTGAACGTGTGGAGTGAACTAATTTGGACCAGGGAAACTCATCCGTGATTGGCCCAACAGCCACAACGTAATTTGAGAGCTTTAGCGGCATGGGAGTTTAGCAACTGGAATCACACCAATTGTTGCCAGCAAGTGGTTCCCCAGTTTGTCCAAGATCATTAAGACGCTGAACTCGCGATTCATCCTTTGGCAGGATGTCATGTATGGAGGAAAAGAGCCTGTTGGCGTCAAAGTTCTCGGGAGTAATTTCTCCCTCATCAACTTCTCGGGCTAGCTTTTCCCCCCGACGCTGGAGGGCTCGCGCGATTCCTCGAATTTCATCAATGGTTAGTGCCATGTTATGCTCCTGTTTAGCAAAATTGGACCCAAGCAATACCGCGAACTCGCGTATTGTAACATTTCCTCCTATTTTGCAAGGGCCTCCCGCAGGCCCTAGTACTCCTGTTTTGCGCGCCTGGCGTAAACTGTTTAGCGTTAGGCCGTTAGGGAGTCTCCAGGCGTCGGCGGGCGGATTCGTATCCGAGACGAATGGCACCCCTTAGCAGCCCGTTGAACAAGTGTCGTTTTCTAGGGGACGAGCGTGAGGGCTGGTTCCGGCGTGGTGGGGACGCGCGAATCGGTTGGTGAGACTCCAAGTCGCGCGTGAGGGCTGACGAGCC
>JBBDYG010000078.1:0-3224 GCA_040901765.1 Pirellulales bacterium | reverse complement strand
CGGATCCAATCCGACTCGAACTACGCTTGTTTTGAAGGAGTTGTTCGACAAGGCCAGTCGAAGGTGTCGATCTCCTGCTGGAGCGCCTCGATCAACGATTCCTCAAATCCCGGAAGCCGGTCGAGCTCGGCAAGAATGGCCTCGCTAATCAGCCTGGCCGCCAGCGGGCCGTTTACCGCGGCCGTGTTCCAGCACTCGTACCGCGTGGCCCCCGAGCACATCATGTCGGCCATAGGCTTAGTGCCCTGATACACATAGATGTTGCCGCATACGCCGCACTGCAGATGCTGGCCCGGCCACTGCGTCCGTTTCCGCGGCACGGCCGCACGGGGATCGACGCCGGATTTCCGACCTCGTCGATGCCTAGCATTACGCTCTGCTAACAGGCGATTGACCCGATCCCAGCGAGCCGGTTCGATCATCACGAGGTGTGGCACAAATCGCTCGACAAGAGCTTCTGGAGGCGCTTTCTGCGACATGTAGCGGCCCGTACTGTTCTTGCGGCGGCTGATCCGCTCGTGCCGGCGACGGATGCCCTTCAGGATTGGATTTCGGAACACGCGGGCGACCATTTTGCAGGTCCAGCGCTTGCTCCGGGCACTCGGTCCCGTGGGGACCTCGTTCTCGTTCAAGTAGTCAGCCACTTCCGAAAATGAAGCACCACTTTCGAGGAGATCGAAACAGTGCTGGTAAATCAGCACTGCCGCCGGGTCGCGCTGCAGATCGTCCTCGTGCTTCGCTCCGGGCGGCTTGATGTACCCGTAGATGGGGGGTCGCAATAAGCCGCCGTTGGCGAAGCGGTTGTCCTGCGTGCGCCGGATGCGGTCGGAAGTGTCTTCGTTAGACATTTCATGGCGCATGGAGGCAAAGGAGGCGTTCGCTCGCCAACGCTTCTGCAAGGTGTCGACATTGTCGTTGATGGCGATCACCCGCGTTCCACAGTCTTCTGCGATCTCGCAAAAGTCGATCGCACGCGCGCGCCGCAGAATCCGACCTAGGTCTTCGGTCAGCACCAGGTCAAACTTGCCGGACTCCACGGCCGCCTCGGCCTGATGGAGCTCCTCGCGATCCAGCCGCTCGCCGCTGCCTTGGCCGGCGATCACGACGATTTCGACGTTCGTGCCGATGTGCTCGGCGACCCAGCGGCGGAGCATCTGCTCCTGGTCGTCGAGGGAACGAATATCCTGTTTGCCGTTGCCCGGGCTACTTACCCGGCAAATTAGCAGAATCCGAATTTGACGCCCGTCCTTGGGCACGAGAGGGGGGGAAAGGGACATGGTACGGTCTCCTCTTGGCATCCGTGCTTGATGCCAACAGAAGAGCAATGGCTTCGACGACAGCTGAGCGCAGAAAGGTCAAGTCGATCCCTTTCTGTTGAGCTCATCCCCGGTAAAATGCAGGGGCTGCGGCAAAAGAACCGCAGCGAGAGCGGTCGCTGCCTGATCTATATCTTTGGGCACGTTCGGCACACGGAGTGTGCCTGCTACAATGAGGCGCATCAACACGTGGAAAAATCTGGAAAATTGCTGATTCTCGCGATCCTGGCGATCGCGTTGACATCCGGCGTGTTCAGTTGGTGGTTCCGCTGGTCCGCAACCCGCCGGGTGGCTGCGTTTTGGGGCCCCGAGATCACGACGACGATTCGCGATGCGCGGCGGGTCGAGGCCTATCGCTTGGCGGAGGAAGGAATCGAGACCGACCAGACTCTTACTGCCGGGAATCGCGAGTATCCAGTCGAGAAGCGCATAGACGCCTCGCAGGGTCATGGGCTTGTACACCTGAAGCAAGCCTTGCTCGAAGATCGCAGCTACGAGTGGGAGGCCTCGGTTGCCCAGGCAGAGCTTATTCCGCGGTGGGCACTCGTGTTTCACCCGCCAGCGGCGCAAGTCGCTGCAGCGCCGGTAATTCTATTGTTTGATGATGCTTGCGAGGGCGCGATCGAACCAGAATCGCGACGTACTATCGACTGCAAACCGATCGCGCCGGGGATCAAGTCGGTGCTCGCCGAGTGGCTTTCCGCCGAATAGCGGCGGCGATTGGCCTGGGACCGGCGCGACAAGTTGACTAGACTCGCGGCCGCTAACCCTCGGTGCTAGCAGTCTTAAACGAGCCGGGCATTTAGGGTGACCGGAACGAGGCAGGATTCAGGATTCAGGGAAAGAACAGGCGGCATAGCCGCAGTTGCATTTCCCCTGACCCCTGACCCCTGACCCCCGACCCCCGACCCCCGACCCCTGAATCCTGACCCCTCTCCAGAAACTCTCTTCACTCCCAATTACTGCGCCCGATCTAAGTGCAAGGATGCCCAGATGCGTGCCATCGCGATCATCAATCAAAAAGGGGGCGTGGGTAAAACGACCACCGCCGTCAATTTGAGCGCCGCCCTGGCCGCAGCTGGCAATCGCGTGGGGCTCATCGACATCGATCCCCAGGCCCACGCTTCACTTCATTTGGGCGTGACCCCCAAAGGGCCGCTGCCCAATGTGTATGAGCTGCTGACCGGCGAAGTCGAGCTCGATCAATTGTGGTTGCCCGCGGAAAAAAACTTGCTGGTTGCCCCCGCGCATATCGACCTTGCCGCCGCTGAGGTAGAGCTTGCGGGCGTGGTGGGACGAGAATTGATCTTGCGCGACAAGCTGGCCAAGTCCGCCGATCAGTTCGACTTCGTGCTGATCGACTGCCCGCCGTCGCTCGGCGTCTTAACTCTGAACGCGCTGTCGGCAGTGGACGACGTTTTCCTGCCGCTGCAACCGCACTTCTTGGCGCTGCATGGTCTCAGCAAGTTGATGCAGACCGTGGGTCTCGTGGCGGACCGGCTGAACTCGCGACTGAGGCTCGCGGGAGTCGTGTTGTGCCTTTATGAATCGGGCACCCGCCTGGCCGCCGAAGTGAGTCAGGATGTAGACAAATTCTTTCGCGATCTGCGGACCAAAGGTCCGATGTGGAGTGGTGTACGCCTGTTTGACGCCCGCATCCGCCGCAATATCCGCTTGGCGGAAGCGCCCAGCTTTGGCCAGTCGATCTTCCACTACGCCGCCGACTCGCCCGGCGCCGCCGACTACAAGGCGCTCGCGGCGGAAGTGCTCGCGTACTACGCCGGCCGCGAGTTGCTCGCGAGCGCCGCGGCTTGAGCAGCGGCGGCAGCGGGAAGCAGGCAACGGCAGCAGGCGGCAGGAATCAGCTTTGCCACGTGTCGGCTCAAACCCCCTGTTTTTCTAGAGGAT
>JBBDYG010000077.1:0-3224 GCA_040901765.1 Pirellulales bacterium | reverse complement strand
CTTATTATCAAAGCCGTTTGAAAAGGGATAGTATCACAGGCAATTTAGCTTGCCCCGAAGGCAAAATACTTACGGATGCTTTGGCTCGTCTTCTTGTTGACTTAAAGAAAAAAACGTGCTAAAGATTAGCCAGACTGACAAATAAGATAAGAAAGGAGGAAGTGCGAGGAAAAACCAGCCCTGCGTGACCAACACTGTCAAAAGACTTCTATTGAGGTGCAGGGCAATGCCCAACGGGCAAGCAGTGAACGGTCAAAACGCTTCTCGTTGGAACTGCTGTCTAAGACGAGCAGATCTCTGAGGAGCAAACCTGTCTCGCGTCCGTCGTACTGCAGATAGCGTAAACAAAGCTGCGAGACAAACCATCAAAGGAGGCGCCAAAATGGCGCGACTGATCGGAATTCAACATCGAGTGAAGAAAACGACTCAAGGCGAAGCGCGGCCTACCATGGTCGCAATCAAGACGGGCGACTCCGTGCGCGAGTTCAAACTCGCAACCGAGACCGACGAGCTTGATTTCGTCCTCGGCCGCTTCCCGACCACATGGCGGAACGCGGCTCTCGAAGAAGACCTCACGAAGTTCCCCAAGCATCACGTCGATCAGGGCGACAAGGGCAAGCCGACCAAGGTGCCGGCGGCGTACGAAGGACTGGGGTCCGACGACGTCGTCTCGATGTACCTCGGCGGCTCGGGTGACAGGCTCGCCTACGCGCTTTCGCGCCGTGGCGAGGAGATCGGCGCCGCTGTCTGGCGGACTCCGCCCTTCCGACTGGTCGCGAAATCGGCCAAGGAGAAGGAGGAGGCGCACCGGCGGCTCATCGAGTTCTACGAGAGAACGCCCCAGCACTTCTACCCGGTCGGTCCGCGGGATCGCGACTTCATCGCTGTCTCCGAGGCCTTCCGTTCGTTCAAGGATTCACAGAAGGATCGCATGGCCTGCGCGCAGAGGCTGCGCCAGCGCACCATCGGCAGTATCTTCCTCTCCCCGGACGGGAAGTACCCGGAAGGGTTGATCGAAGACCTCTACGATGAGCGCTCGGCAAGTGACGCGATTCTCACCGTCGTCGAGAAGGAGGAGGCGCGGCGCGAGTCGGAGATGAAGAAGCTCGTGCACAAGCTCGATGTCTGGCAGGAGATCTTCGGCCCCATCGAAGGATGCGGCGAAGTGCTCGCGGCCGGCATCATCTCGGCCATCGGCAACATCAGGCGCTTCCGTTCGTACGAGGACATCACCGAGGTGGCTCGTCTCCGCGAGGAGGTGAAGCGCCTCGAGGTAGTTGCCTGTCGGACGGAGGATGCCGACAAGATCGAGCGGGCGGATGGCGAAAACCATTTCATCCGCACGGGTCGGATCGCCAAGTGGAAGAAGGAGCATGGAAAGGAGAAGGAAGCGCGGGCACTCTATGAGACGCTCGCACTCATGCAGCAAATCTCCAAGATCCAGAAGAGGTACCAGAGCCGCATCCGGGCCTACGCCGGGGTGCACGTCCTCGGCCTCGACGGGAAGAAGATGCCGCCCGGAACCATCCGGCGGTCGGGAGACGCCATGTTTGCGCGTCGCCGCCACGGCGTCGTGGCCAACTGGTCTCCCCAGCTGCGGCAGTCACTCTACAACCTTTCGAAGCAGTGGTCGTATCGGAAGGATTCGCCGTGGGGGCTTCGCCTCCGCGAGAACAAGAAGCAGGACCGCCTGCGGCACCCGGAAATCGTCACCGAGACGACCGCCGAGGGACCGAAGAAGCGGTTCACCGACGGCCACATTCACAACCGCGGCAACTGGCGGACGATGACCGAGTTCATCACGTTCGTCGCCGAGAAGTGGATGCAGCTCGAGGAGTCGAAGTCGGAGTAGTTCGAGAGTCGTCGGGCGATAATTCGTTTGTAAAACGTGATTCGAAATGCCCGACAAACACCAGCCGCCTCGCGTCAAAGCGAGGCGGCTGGTGAAAAGTTCTTTCGCGAGACCATGATGAGTCTGTCCACGGACTTCAACGGATGTGTCTCGCAAAGCGGGTGGGAGTAACATCCCACCCGCCTCTATCAGAGGACTGAAATAAATTCAGTACTCCGATGGGGGCACGAATAGGTGAGTACATACCACAGTTAAGTCTTCTGTGCCCCAATCCCGCTCCGCATGAGTAGCTTTGCGAAAGCGTTGGTAGAAATGCGGAGCAATCATGTCGGGCGATGGTGGACTTGTAAAGACGGTCGTTCATCGTGCCCGACAACCAACAGTTCTTTGTATCGCGGGACGTTTCTGCGAATGCCTTCGGTGAAAGACTTGTCCCGCAAACCCGCCTCGCGAGTGTGTAATTGTCAGGACGTTTGACGATATGCGAGGCAAACCCGCGCCGCGATGTCAGTATTGCTTAGCGTCGATAACTTTGCGGCGCAAACCCAGCTCCGCGTGGACTTTGTTGCGAAAGCGTTAACGTTACTGCGGAGCAATCACGTCGGGCGATGGTGGACATGTAAAACGTCGCTTCATTGTGCCCGACAAACACCAGCTGCCTCGCGTAAAAGGCGAGGCGGCTGGTGAGAAGTTCTTTCGGGGGACGTACGACAGCTAGCATTGTAGCGTAGGGTCCGCTATCCCCCAATCCAGCGTGACGTTGCATCGCTTATTCAGAACGACCGGAGGACTGTCACGCAATAGTTCTTTCGCGAGATGACATACCCACTGCCCACAGCTAAGGTACGGGTGTCTCGCAAAGCGGGTGGGAGTAACATCCCACCCGCCTCTATCAGAGAGCTGAAATAAATTCAGACTTCTGATGGGGGCACGATCAGACGAATGTGCATCATCGACCAAGTCATTGTGCCCCAATCCCGCTCCGCGTGAGGCAGGGTGCAAAAGTGTGGATGAAACTGCGGAGCAATCATGTCGGGCGACAACTGGGTTGCAAGTAGCGTGCGTTCTCGTGCCCGACAATCAGTAGTTCTTTGTATCGCGGGACGTAGGTGGATGATGTGTATATAGCGTTCAGCTTGTTGTCCCGCAAACCCGCCTCGCGCACAAGAGAGTGTTAGGACGTATCTAGCTCTGCGAGGCAACCCCGCGCCGCGTATGTAGTAATGCGTAAGCGTTGGTACCAATGCGGCGCAAACCAGCCCGAAGGTTGAAGTACAACCTTCGGGCTGTTTTAATGTAATAGCGACATCACCAGAAGCGGGTATGGTTTAGTGGCAGAATGCGACCTTCCCAAGGTTGAGACCGGGGTTCG
>JBBDYG010000076.1:0-111204 GCA_040901765.1 Pirellulales bacterium | reverse complement strand
CTTTCGCGCCCAGAGGCAGCATCAAGAATTGCTGATCGGCCAGCGTGAGCTGATCGTCGCCTTGCTTGTGTTGTTCAGCCGCTTGGCGATGCCTGTCGAGACGTTCTACCAATTCGGCAAACGAGCAATGCTGGAGATATAAGCTCAGCGTCAGCCAGTCTTCGCCGCCTAAACAAATGGGGTTTGAGGGGGGCCTGCTAGTAAGCTGCCCCGCGGCGTCGCCGGGCTGCGCTGCTCGCGGCCTTCCGGGCGGCCGCTCCGCTGCTCGCCCTACGACAGGCGCATCATCAGAATTCGCTGAAACTTCGGGTAACATGCCCGAAGTCTACGAGAGTGCGGCCTCCAGCGCCCGGACAGTTTCCCGGATATCTTTGTCCGGTCCACCGGGGAGCTTCCAGAACTTTCGATATCGCTGGATTGTCTTGGAGAATGTCTCTGCCGAAAGGGGCAAATCGGTGTCGCGCAGCCCCAGGCCGTGGTCTTTGGCTATCGCGTCGAACAAATCGCGGATTTCCGGCTCAGACAAACGACACCCCAGAATCTCGGACATGCGGGACATATGCCCCGCTAGCATCATTTTGACTCTACGTTTTGAGAGCGTCGGCAAGGGTTTGCCAAGACATTCGCCCAGGAGTTCCGCTCGTTCCCGGCGCAACCTGGCATCGTCGCAATTCAATAGGCGGGCGAACCGGCGATGCTGCACGATCAACGGATCGAGCGCGACAAGTTTCTCGATACTGTCCCACTCGTTGGGTCCGCTTCGGCCGACAGTCGCCAGCAATTCGACGGGAGACCGGCCATACCATACCACGCACGGCATCAAAACTCGGAAAAAGAATCTTACTTCTATCCGCTCGAAGACGGTTTGCCAGAATGAGTCGTCGAGAAAATCGACGGTTCCCACGGTGCCGGCATCGCCGAGGAGGAACGCCGTCAGATCGTCCTCGTTTGAGTTCAGCGTCGCCATGTTTCTTTCCAAGAAGGCTTCCGCAACGACCCGCGTCACCAAACGATGGTCGGTATAAAGCAGCAGCCACTCTTCGACCTGTTCTGGCTGAAGGCTGACAGGAAGCGTTAACGCGCCGCTAATGACTTGCAGTAGGTCGTAGCATTCGTCGGCGGCTAATACCGGGGCGCTGGCCAGCAAGGCGATCAGGGGAGGTTTGCCGGCCATCCAGGCGCGACGATGCTTGCATCCTGCTAGCGTGTTTGATTGGCAGTCCATTGCACGGTTCCAATTATTGCATCCCAAATTGTAAAACTCTCCATTGGGATACGTTGAATTCCTTGAGAGCGGCTGAATACCGCAAGCAACACCACAATTGCAATCAGCGCGCCGATTGCACTGTTGGGGACAAAACGAATTGCCATATTGCCGTTCCGACGAAAACCACAATGAACATTCTTGAGGTCGTATTCTGGGTCTGCCACGCCGTTTGGATCAGCCCTGCCTCTTTGTTGGCCGAGAATCTGGCGCTGCGGCAGCAGTTGGCCGTGCTCAAGCGGGAGCAGCCGCGGCCCAGATTGCGCCGGCGGGACCGCATTTTCTGGGTTTGGCTCTCGTGGCTGTGGAGCGATTGGCGCTCGGCGCTGGTAATCGTGCGGCCCGAAACGGTTGTCGGTTGGCATCGGGCCGGGTTTCGGATTTATTGGCGGCTTAAGTCCCGCAAGTCAGGTAGGCCGAAAGTTCTGGCGGAGGTTCGGCGACTGATTCGCCGAATGGCGCGGGAAAATCCCCTGTGGGGCGCGCCGCGGATTCAAAGCGAACTCAAGCTGCTTGGCTATGTACTCGCCGAATCGACCGTCGCCAAGTACCTGCTGAAGCGAACCAAGCCGCCGTCCCCTACTTGGAAAACGTTTCTCAAGAATCATTTGCGCGAGATGGCGGCCATCGACTTCTTCGTCGTCCCCACCGCAACGTTTCGCCTGCTGTACGTGTTCGTCGTGTTGAGCCTCGATCGCCGCAAAGT
The DNA here is from genome assembly GCA_040901765.1 of Pirellulales bacterium. Taxonomy (GTDB): domain Bacteria; phylum Planctomycetota; class Planctomycetia; order Pirellulales; family Lacipirellulaceae; genus JBBDYG01. The sequence continues at coordinate 109,234 of JBBDYG010000076.1, read as the reverse complement.
CTTGCACTTCAACGTCACGGCCCATCCCTCGGCGCAGTGGACCGCTCAGCAGGTTGTCGAAGCCTTTCCGTTCGATGACGCGCCGGAGTTTTTGCAGCGGGACCGGGACGGCATCTACGGCGAAGTCTTTCAGCGGCGTGTCGCGAGCCTCGGCATCGAAGAAATCGTCAGCGCCCCGCGCTCTCCCTGGCAGAATCCCTACGTCGAGCGCCTCATCGGCTCCATTCGCCGCGAGTGTTTGAACCACGTCATCGTGTTCAACAAACGCCATCTCACGCGCATCCTGAATGATTACTTTCGCTACTACAATGAATGCCGGACGCACTTGGCCCTCGATGGCAACTCGCCCCAACCACGCGAGGTCGAGCCTCCCGACCGCGGCAGGGTGATTGCCGTGCCGCAGGTTGGCGGACTCCATCATCGCTATGCCTGCGTCGCGGCGTAAGTGATCCGCTCTTCAAGGGCTTGCGCTCATGGTCTTGCGCGGTCGGCAAAAATTCGGCCCGAAATAGCCGTTTTTCGACCGGTTGGACTCCCGCTGCGCCTCCTGCCTAAACTTTTCTTTCCCATGCGCGTCCCCCCAAGCTTACCCAGCTTCTCCGAGTTAGTTTTCGGGAGGGACAGCCATTGGTGCGGTTGCCGTTGTCGTCGTAGGCGTAGCTCTCGTCGGTCTGGGTGGAATAATCGGCCAGGATGAGCTGGCCCCGGTCGTCGTAGGCGTAGGTCACGCTTTCGCCCGAATAGTTGAACGGACTGTTCACGCCGTTCGGCCAAACTTGTCGTAATAACCCATGCCCGGCGTGGTTGTTTGCGAACATTCATTAACCGCGCACAACATTGTATAGAATTGTAAAATCGGTACGGCCGCCTCGATCATTCAATGCTTGTAGTATCGCGTTGACATTGGTAAAGCATTTCTGCTCCAACCACTGACTTGTAAACTTTAATGATCTACCGTACATTTCTTTGTCCGCACCTTGCTCGACGAGATATTCGCCAAGTTCACGTAGTTCCACCGGCGTCAATGGAAGTTTCCTCCACTGCAGTACCGATTCTCGAAGCATTGCCAATCGCTTAAGATCACGTTTATCTCGCTTTCCGGAAAGCGACATTGCCATTTCAAGGCAGAGAATTGCTCGATCATAATTCAACAAGCATTCTTCTGCCTGGGAAAGAAGCTTCCATGCCTCTGCTAAAGTCGGTTGTCGCTCCACGAGTTGGCGCAAACCGTCGCGAGCTTGTACGAGATGCGGTACAGATGCCTTGGCCGGTGCTCGTCTTGCATATGATCGCTGCATCGATAATCGAATACCTGACATCAATGTCGACTTTAAGTCATGCAAGTTATCAACCATCGCTATGGCCGCCCCTGTCGTCGGCGTATCCGTTCTTCCAATTGGTTTAAATCGATTCCTTGCAACTGCGAGTTAGAATAATCATACCCTTCGCGGGCGGGTGTCGTTCGACCATGTCCTAATTCATATCCCGGTGGTACGGCCGGTTCCGTGGGCGTACCCCCTTGGGCAATTCGGCGGCGTTCATTGACGAGCCAGCCGCGAACGTGAGCCGGACAATTCGGATCAAACTCTTGTAGTTCCAATTGATCAATGCGAAATTCACGCCCTTGTTCCTGGCCCAAACGAGATCCTCGAATTCTTACTCCGCGGGCCTGTCGCACAGCTTCTAGCAACTCATCCGTCCTTCGCACCTGGCTTCCCGAAAGCCCGGGAACGAAGAACATCTGGGCTGTGCCGATTCGGTCTTCGCGTGATAATCGTACTCTCGGATCAACCATATCTCGGCCAGTAACAACCTCATAACCATCTCGGACTGTTTCTACGCCCGGAATCGAAGTCATTAGGTTGCCGGCGGCACCTAGCAGAAAGTCCTGTGTTTCAGCACATTCTACAGCTTCTTGGGCGCGTCTGGCCCGCTCTCGCAGTGGAAGTGCATTCTCGTCGGCAACGAAATGCGTGGCTCCTGTCTGCTTGTCGAGAATGAAATACCCTTGATCCTGGTGTAGCTTTACAACAAAACGCGATGGGTCACCCAGATACTGCTGAATACGAAGCGGCAGACTCTCAATGGGTTGCCAAGCGATGGGCGCTCCGGGAGTGATCGCATTGACAGGTTCCTGTTCCGCCAGTCCATTCGGATCAACGAACATCGTCGGTGCATTGCCGACGTAGATGCCCCAATTCGTTCCGTCCTTGATCGGATCCTCGCTCATCCACCTGCCGATGGCGGGGTTGTACCAGCGCTTGCCGTTGAGCTGCAGGCCGGTGACGGGGTCGCGGAAGTGGCCGGTCCATTCCAAGGTGGCGCCGATCGGATCGATGTCGAGCCGACGGCCGAAAGCGCCATAGAGGGCGTGGTCGAAGATCGCGCCGGTATCGTCGACCCAGTCGCGGGGCGTGCCGAGGTGGTCGGTCAGCGCCCACAGCACTCGGTCGTCCATCTCGTACAAATTGAGCTGCTCGTCGGCGAACAGTTGATCCACGACCGGGCCCCACAAGTAGCGCCGCGCAAGGTCGGCCGTCTGCAGGTCGCCGTTGCCCGTGCCGTTGAACTCGAAGACCATCTGGCCATTCTGGTGAACAAACGCGCTCGACTGGGTGGCTGTTGAACTGCCGTTCATAAATAGCCTGCGGCCGATCAGGTTGTCGTCGGCGTCGTAACGGTACTCGACGCGGGAAGTCTCCGCTTGCGCGGCGGTCTTATTGGTGACCGTGACCAGCCGGTTGCGATGGTCCCACGTGTAAACCGTATAAGAACCGTCGCTGATCTTCGTGCGCAGGACGATGTTTTCTTCGTCATCGTACACGTAATCGTACGTGCCGTCGGAAGCAATGCGGTTATTGGTGTCAACCGTGAAGCCGCCACCCGTGCGGTTGCCGTTGTCATCGTAGGCGTAGCTCTCATCGGTGAGCCCAGTGTAGTCGGCCCCTTCAAGCTGATGCCGATTGTCGTAATTGTACGCGACGTCCTCATTCGAATAGTTGAACGGACTGTTCACGCCGTTCGGCAGGAAGTCGATTGCGGTAAGCTGGCTGCGCTCGTTCCAGGTGGTGCCGTAGCCGGCGAGCAGCGTGCCGCTTCCGGCCGTGCCGCCGCTACGGTGCTCGATTTCTTTGATCCGGCCGGCAAAGTCGTAATCATAGTCAGTCACCGCCACGGGGCTGGCGGTGGTCGTGCTGGCGTAGCGGGTGATCGTGTCGAACTGGCCGGCAAGGTCGTAAGCCATATCGACCCGCTTGGCCAGCACTTCGTTGGGCGTGCCGGTGGTGGCCTCCTGCTGCGTGAGCGTCGTCAGGCGGTGGAGGTTGTCGTACTGGTAGCCGTTCTCGTAGTCGGAGGTCGAGCCGATGAACGCCGACACCGTGGTCAAATTCCCCACCCCGTCGTACACGTGCTGGAACGCGATCGCCGGCGTCAGCCCGGTAATCTCCGCCTGGTCGATCGACGACAGGTTGCGGTAGTCGTAGGTGTAAGCATAATCGTGGTCCGGGTCGCCCGAGGCGAGCACCCGGCCCAGTAGGTCGTACGTGAAGTCCAATTCCCGGTCGGGAGTCACATCCAAAACGTCGGCAAACCACGATTCGGTCGTCACGCGGCCCGCGTCGTCGTAGTCGTACCGGGTTACCCGGCCCTCGCGGTCGATCCGCTTCGTGAGGTTGCCGACGATGTCGTAGGCAAACGTCCGGGCGTGGCCTAGCGCGTTCGTCTCCCGCGTAACGCGATCGAGCGAGTCGTACTGCCAACTGGTGGTGTTGTCCTCGGGATCGGTCAGCGAGAGCAGGTTGCCGACGCGGTCGTAAGTGAAGCGGGTGGCGTGACTGTTGGCATCGGTCTCGCTCGTCCTGCGGCCGAGCGCGTCGTAAGCGAAAGTCGTTCCCAGCGCGGCCTTGTCCTTGGCCGAGAGCAGATTGCCGGCGGCGTCGTAGGTGAAATCCATGAACGGCGTGTTAGCGCCGGGAGGATCAGGAATGCCATTGTCGTAAATGCCGTCGCCCGTCAACGGATCGGGCTGGACGGACTGTGAAAGCCGGCCGAGATTGTCGTAGACGTAGCTCGACGTGCGGGTGGTGCTATCGCTGAGTTTTTCAGTCACTTCCAAAAGCTGGCCCGCGTCGTCGTACAAATACTCCGTCACCGGCCGGCCAGCTTCGCCGGTCGCCGCGTTGTTCGTGGGATGCTCGCCGATTTCTTTTACCAGGCGATGGAGATCGTCGTACTGGTACTCGGTCCGGTTCCCCAGCGGGTCGGTCACTTTGACGACGTTGCCGAATTCGTCGTGGGCATTTTGCCATTCATGGGTTGCCGCGCCGGTCGCCGAGCTTGGCAAAAATACGCTTGCCAGCCGCCCGGCGTCATCGTACTCCCAGGTCGTCGTGCGGTTGAGGTAGGTGAGCGATCCGCCTACGTCTTGAATCTCCACCGCTTCAGACATTGTCGCCAATTGACCATCATCAAAGTACTCGTAGGTTGTCGTCGGTCGCTGGTTCGGCAGCGCCGGATTGGCCGCTGGAAGAATCTCAGTCGCTAGCCGATGGAGGTCGTCGTACTGGTATTCCGTCTCACGGCCCAGCTGGTCGGTCACGAACCGCAGGTTGCTGGCGGTGTCGTACTGGTAGGTAATGGGGGTCGGGGCTGGGGACTGGGGGTTGGAGTTGGGGAGGTGAAGCTCCGTGAGTCGGCCGGCGTCGTCGTAGACGTAGCTCGTGGTGCGGCCTTCGGCGTCGGTGAGCTCTTCAAGCTGGCCGGCGTCGTCGTAGACCAGCGACGTGGTCGAGCCAAGCGGCGCGAGAATTTTTGTCACGCGGTGCCGCCGGTCGTACTGGTACCGCGTGACGCTATTGCGGGGATCGCGCTCGGCGATCAGCCGGCCTAAAGCGTCGTAAGCCAACAGCGTGACGGGCGAGGCTAGCAGCGTCTCGGCCCCGTCGGGGTCTTCTTCCGTGATGCGAATCGGCCGATCAAGCAGGTCGTACAGATACTCCGTGCGGCGGCCGAGTGGATCGATGACCGCAGTCAAATTGTGGGCCGCATCATACTCGTACTCCGTTGTTGCCTCGATGCCTCCCTCGTCGAGCGTGATACTCTCCAGGTGGTGGCCGTGGTAGTGATAGTGGGTGACGATGCTGTCGCCATACACGAGCGTCCCGGCGTCGGGGTCTTCCAGGCTCGTCTGGGTGACGTCGACCACCGTGCTGGCCTTGGAATACGCGTACTCGGTGGTGGGGTGCCAGAGGGGCCCGTTTGTGACTCCGTTGTCGTCGGGATCAGCTTGCACCATTCGCACGAGCCGGCCTGCATCGTCGTAGAAATACCGAATGAGCCGTCCGACCTCGTCGTCGACCGTGAGCGGATTGCCGAAGGCGTCATGGTCGGTGATTAAGATCTCGGCTTCGTCGTTGGTGCTCCCTTCGGCAAATGTGACTTTCTCCAGCCAGCGGCTCTTGTCGGTGCGATTGTCGGGGAACCCGGCGAACGGCGCGCCTGTGTATTCGTAAAGCGTCACCAGCTCCCGCGTCACGTCGGTGTCGGGATCCCACACCACTTCAATCATCCGCTCGAGCAGGCCGTCGGTCGTGTACTCGTAGTTCGTCAGCAGGTCGTCGTGCTCGCCGTTCTGCGGCGTGTCGACTTGGCCCATCACCTGCCGAATCGACGTGACGCGGCCATCGGCGACCGTCGACAGCGTCTGCCGACCCAATTCATCGGTGTAGCTCGTGGCCAGCCCAAAGGTGGCGTCGTAGGTCCAGCTCTCGGTGCTGCCGTCGAAATACTCGACCCCGAGCAGATTCAATTTGTCGTCGGTCGAGTAGGTGTAAGTCGTCTGGTCGAGGATCGCGCCGCCATCAGAATCAAAGAGGGTCCGCTCGTTTATCAGCCCATCGACCGTGCGGTCATACTCGGTCACGCGGCCTGCCGGATCTGTCCACTTGGCGATGTAGCCGCCGGCATCGATCTCGAACTCGCTGGTGCGGCCCAACTCGTCAATGAATTTACCAGTGCGGGTCGGCAGGATGTCGAATTCCAGGATTTCCGACGTGGGATGAACCGGCAGCGCGACGGTCGGTTCATAGATCGGGCGAACGGCGACGTAGCGCCGGCTGTAGGGCGAGAGTTGCGGCAAAACCAAAACGGTATCGTGGCCATCGTGCGTTTTGGTGATGATGCCGTTTTGGTCGTCGTAATCGTAGGAGGTTTCCAAACCGTTCGGCTCAACAATGAGCACCAGCCGACCGTACTCGTCTTGATCGAACTCGAAGACGCCGCGATCGGTTTCGACGCCGTTCGCCAAGTTGGGATCAGGAAGCTTAAGTTTGCTGAGGTAGCCATCTAGCTCGTCGTATTCAAGATGGGTGATTCTCGTGTCGACGCCATTGGGCGCGACATTGTGAATCTGTTCCACCTTCTGGGAAGCATATTGAAATACGGTCTTGCTGCCGTCAAACCGGTTGGTCACCGCCAGAGGTTCATATTCGAAATCGTCGCCATTGGCGTCGGTGTAGGTATAGTCGGTGATGTTTCCGACGGCATCAACGCGGTGCTTGAGCCGACCTGCGATGTTCAGCCCCGGCTGCCCGAAGTTTTGCAGGCCTTCGAAGTAACTGCGGTTGCCGAACTTATCGAGGAGCAGGTAATCGCCTTCCAGAGCGCCATAGGTTGGGTCGTCTTCCTCCAGGAGCGATAGTTGCGATGCGGAGAGGTCGCCTTCGGCGCGTCCGCCGACGCCCTCGAACTTGAAGTTATAACCATCTTGGCGCAGCCAGAAGATGTCACCCATTTCAGGATTCGACGGATTGATGAGAAGCCGCTCCGTGCCGGCCAGGTTCCAACCGGGGCCAAAGCCAATGTCGTCCTGCCCCATCACGAGCGTCCACGGGAGATCGGTGGCGTCAGCCTTTGTTTCACCTAGGACTGAAGTCCCTGCGCCGACTTCCACGCGATACTGGTAGTAGCCAGACGGAAGCCCCTCGGAAGTCAATGGAACGAAGACGCTTCCCTCCTCCTTGCCGACGAGCTGATTGGCCGCGATAGGACGCGAAAACTCGTTCACCAGCAGCTCGTCGAAATAGAGTTCGACATTCGCAAACGACGCGGTCACCGAGTTGGCCAGCTCGGGCACCTTGAGATCGACCTTCAGCAGCGTCTCGGGGGCCGCGTTCGCGTAGTTCCCTCCCCCGCCGGATGCGGACGACACATTGGCCCGCACGGTGCCCGAAGCTGAGTTCTCACTAGTGGACGCCGTGTCGCCACAGCCGCAATCGCAATCGCAATCGGGTGGCACGTCGCTGGTGGGATATTCTTCGGGCTCGGCGCTGACTAGGAGAGGGGGAACGAAGGTGACGATGGCGATGTTGGAATCAAGTCGAGTTGGACGATATTCTGGGTCTCCGCCCAGACCAACGGAATAATATCTGTAAGCGAATCGATCCTCTTCTTGCTTGAAAAACTCGAGATCGTCGGGAACATATTTGAATGCCGAGTAAATCGGCGTCGTCAGAGCCTCGCCGTCGAAATACTCCGTTTGGGAAAGCATGACCCAATCACTTGACGGAACGTGCCAAGCGTACACATCTCCGTACATGGGAGCTTCTAGCACTTCGAAATAAAAATCGCGTAAGTCATCCGAGCCTCCAGAGACGTTCAATTGGAACGGCACCTCAGTTGTATCAAACGGTACATGAATCGTCTCATCGGCGGAGGTAAGCCCATTGATCCCCTCACGCAAAAACCAAAGATTGTAATTGTCCTCAAGCCGATTATCGAAGACGCGAATCTCCGCGTGAAGTCGAATGCTCGTCGATCCACCATAATCATCATTAATCGTTACTTCGAACGTTTCAGTGACTGGATCAGGCAGCCCAAGGGCGAGTACATCGTCAAACTCAGTGTAGTCCCAGGCCACTTCATAGGGACTTGTTCCAAACACCATGTCTTCTCCCGAGAGCAGAACCAGAGTGTCCGAATCTAGCTGGTGACTGATGATGATCGAGTATGTTCCATCTCCATTACTTAGCACCTGCTTTGTGCCCTGGCTCACGCTGACATTATTAGCAATGAAAACGTCACCGTTCGGATCACTCACTAGAACTTTCATGTAGACGGTGTGATATGGTTCATCGAAGAACAACCGGCGGTTTTGGAAATTTGAACCGCTGCCTAAGTCCGGGTACTGCACATGCGAAAAAGTTTTTCGTATCGGATCATCGCCCACCGGCTGCGTCCCCATCTCGTCGGGGTCAATCTGTAATGCTTCTAGCTCCTCTGGACTTGGAAACGTAAGCTCGATTATCTGCGGCGCGAAATTCCGCGTCGACACTTCAATTGTAAATTCGCGAACGGTTTCATTGTTTTCGTCGTCGGTGGCAACGATTTGATAAGTCTGGGTATCCGTTGAACCATTCGGCGGATTAGGTGGGTTTGACCACTCGAAGTATCCCGCGCTGGCGTTGTATTCAGGCCCGTTGAGAACCTGCTGGCCGTTCGAGTCGCGGACCACGAACGTGAGCAATCCTCCTTCCGGATCCATGACCGACGCTTCAAAACGTAGCGGCATTCCTCCCACGGCGTTAACGGTGAAGTTTTCTTCTGCCACTTGCTGCGGACTGCCAATCCACTGAAACACCGGCGGCAGGTTCACGTCGGCTGGAGGGCCGGTATCGAGTATGTCGATCACATAATCGTTAGTCCCTGCTCCGGAGTACGCATCGTCACCGTCTCCGCCCTCCAGGACGTTGTTGCCGGCATCGCCCACGAGCGTGTCGTTGCCATCTCCTCCGTACAACCAATCGTCGCCGGCCCCGGCACTTAGCACGTCCTCGCCCGCTTCTCCATAAAGGGTGTCATTGCCGCTTCCGCCATCGAGCGCGTCGATTCCATCGCCGCCATAGATCATGTCCGCGCCAGCTTCGCCGTCGATTTCATCAGCCCCTGCCCCGCCCACGAGGTAATCGTTCCCCGCCCCGCCGTACACTTCGAGGTTCGCTATAAAATCCTCCGTCGCCGTTACGACATCGTCCCCTTCCTCTGCGAAAACGTGGACTTCGAGCGCGCCGCTAAGGTCGATCTCGATCTCTCCCAGGCCGCTATGGGACACGCCGCCGTTAGAGAGCGAAATCGCGTCGTTTCCAGCCGTGCCGTAGATTTCGACGGAACCGTCGGGAAGTTCGCGAAGCCACGCCTCATGCGCGCCGACATCGACATGGGTGCCCAGAATTCGGGGGTAACCCGTACCGCGCTGGTCGAGGAGCAAACCCGCACTGACGGCTTCGTTATCGTCGCCCGCGTTGATCGCAACACTAGCCGGAAGCAGCGCGTGCGTTTTCGTATAGCCCCCATAATAATCGAGTGCGGCTAGTCCCGCGTTGGCGTCCGACACACCAAGTACATTGCCGGCTCCGGTGAAACCTGGGGAAGTATTCTGCGGGCCAATCAGGTTGTACGAGCTATTGGAATTGACGACAGAGAGCTGGCGTACACCGCCGGAGTTGGAAGTGTTGGCGGCCACGATCGAGTTATGGAGCGTGACGGTGATGGTGTCCACTCGGATGCCGCCGGGGCCGGACTGGCCCGAGCTGCCGACCGCCGAGTTGTAGGCAATCGTCGAATTGACAATTTCAACGGTCGCGGAACCGCTGCTGCCGCGAATTTCCAGACCTGCACCATAGTTGGCCGTGTTGCTGGAGACCGTCGAATTAACGATGGAGACGTCGATCTCGCCGGTTGCGTTGATGTGAACGCCGCCCCCGATCGCGTGAGAGCCGTAGGCGGTGGAAACTTCGTTACCCGCGATCGTGCTGCGGATGATGTTGAGTTCTTGCCCCGTGCCTCCGCCAATTTTCGCAACGCCTCCACCTTTGTAGCCTTCGTTGTTTTCAATCGTGCTGTCGATAAGGGTCAGGCTCCCCGCTGCGCTATGGACGCCGCCACCCGCGCCGTTCGAGCCGCTGACGCCCGTGGCAAGACTGTCAGTGACGACGACACGTTCGAGCGTGAGATTGCCGTTGCTCAAGATTGCGCCGCCGTTGCCGTTGAGCACTTCACCGTGAGTGACGGTGAGGTCTTGAATGGCGACTACCGTGTCGACATTGACGACGAACACCCGCGAAGTATCGTCGCCGCTGATGGAAAGAAGATTCGCGCCCGGTCCTTCAATGGTCAGATCGCCATTGATCGTCAGTTGGCCACTTTCTAACGTGATCGTCTTCTGCGAGTCAAACACGAGTGGATCGAACGCGATCGTGTCGAGCGCGGTATCGATGTTGGCCAGCGCAACCGCTTCACGGAGCGTGAGTTCGTTATCGGCCAGTTCCGTGTCGGCCGTGCTATTGACCATGTACGCGGCCAGCATGTGCCGGGCTTCGAGCGGCTCGAACCGCGCCCGGCGGGATCGCTCGCCGTGTTCGTGATGCCGTTTGCGCTTCCGCCGAAAGCCAAGTTGCGCAAGAGTGGTAGTCCAAGAGATGGGAAGACGTCGCATGGCAAATTCCTTGCAACAAAGACGAGTTTACCGCTCGTGAAAAACGAACTTTCTTTTGCGAGCGATGGCGGCAATAACTGCCAAGCCGAGGTCCGCTTACCGAATAAAGCGACTGCTGCTCGAATACCCGCCCGTTATACCCGTTGATTCTGGAAATGCAAGTAATATCTGGGCTTTTGCATTTAGCGATTTCAAGATCAGTTTTTTGGGTGAATTCAGCTAGCAAGCACGAGTTGTTGTGCTGCTAGCAATGTGTGTGGCGGATGATGTTGGGGTTGGTTGGAATTCGAGCGATTTCGTGGTGTGCTGGAGTACGGCTCAACCGCATTCAGGGGGTTTCCCGCTTCGCAAACGTTAACCCTTAACCGTGAAACGGCTTCAATTTGATTTCGCCTGACAAACTCAATTCACGATTCCGCGATTCCACTATTCAGCAGACAAGGATCCTCCTCAAACCACTCTTCATATTTCTGCTAAAGACGAATTGCCTGATAATACCGCGTCACTTTTTCGAGGTGCGACGGAATTTGAACTTTCGTGAGCACAGGGCGCATCGGCTCTCGCCGTCGGTTGCTCCCAGGCTCCGCATTCTCTGCGGTTGCTAGCGCGACGAGCTAACGCTCCCTTCCCGCCCCCTTGCGCGGCGTGGCTGTCGTCACTTCAGCGGGCACCTGCGGTGAGTCTTTTATTTCTTGGAGGGCTATCCCCCGCGCCGTCAAGGATTTCACACGCGACCGGTGCGGCCTCCTCCCCGATCTTCCGCGCTTCGTTCCGCCGCTTGTGCAGACCGGGTGCCCCTCCCCAGCGGTCGTCCTTGACTGCGCTCCCCCCGCACTTTTGGGCCTGTACCCCCGTCGCCCAAAAAGTATCGCTTTTTTGCGACGGGCTTTTTATTCACTCGATACGGAGGAAATGAAGATGTACACGGATTGCGTTAAAGTAGGTTTCTCAATTGTCTGCCGCGAATGTGCCGTAGCGAGCGACGTTGAAAGCAGCGAGCAAGCGTCTGCACAGGGATGGTCCGAGATCGACTACGCACCGCTAAGGCAGCAGGCCTGCTATGCTGGCCTTTGCCCAGATTGCCGCGAGGCGTTCGAGCATTGGCCGACGAGTGAGGGCTAATTGCGTACTTAGCTGCACTCATCAAGTTTGCAAACGGCAGAATTGCCGAGTGGGCGCTGGTACGCTATGGTACAGAACCCCTTGTAAACGACACCAAAAGGTGTAGTATGTGTACTATTGTGAGCGAGTCGGTTCGCACGCATCCTGTTACCGGATAAGCGTTTACGTGAATTGCATGACAGTCACGAAGGTCGCCTTTTAATCCGTTGGTCATGGGTTCGAGTCCCATCGGTCTCATTGTCGAATTGCATGCACGCGACGTACGAGCGACACGCAAGTCAGGAAGCCGCAACGACTTCTGCGGTTTTTGTTGTCGGCCAGAAGTTTTGCCCGCGTGCGCGTCAGCCGCGCGTTTCTCGCGTGCAACCAGCGCTTTCTTCTGTGTCCCTCTAACGGGCGCGTCGTCCGGACCCCTCACGAAATTGAGGACAAGAATTGTTCGCCCCAGCGACGGAAGCTAGGATGAGTCATTCCATTTGCAGCAGGAGGGTTTGACTTGCGAACTCAGTCCGCCCCCCTATTTCTGGCCTTGATTTTCGGTCTATCGGCGAGGGCAAGCGCCGAGGAGGGCCTGATTGCCCATTGGCCGCTCGTGGGAGACGGTAGGGATATTTCCGCTAATGAAATGCAAGCCACGGCGCATGCAGTCGACTTTACCGCGGCAGGCCCGTCCGGACGCGAGCGAACTGCTGCTGCTTTCGACGGTCAAGCTGCGTATCTGGAAGTTCCTAACAGCGATCTCCTGCAACTTGGTCGCACTGATTTTTCGGTGGCGGCCTGGGTCTATACCGATTCGGCTCTCGACGATGTTCCAGGCGACATTCTCAGTCAATATGATCCGCAAGCGCGGCGCGGGTTTCATTTGGCGCTGAAGTCGAACCCGGGAGTCGCATTCTCTCAGGCCAATGCACGACAATTACAATTCGGAATCGACCAGAATCGGGCACAAGATGGTTGGACGGACCGAGGTCGCCCTGGCAACGCCTTGCTCGCTTTCTCGCTCTGTACCTTTGATGGGCAGCTCTATGCCGGGACATGCGAGCCGGGGCGCGATGAGTCTGGCCATGTGTATCGGTACGCGCGCGATGACCGGTGGATCGATTGTGGGTGCCCGGATGGGTCAAACGCCGTCACCGCGCTCGCGGTCTATAACGGCCAGCTTTACGCAGGAACGGGCAAGTATCGCGTTGCAGGCTCGTCGCTGCCCGAGTCGGAGAACGCCACGATTGGTGGTCGCGTATTCCGTTATGACGGAGAGGCTCGCTGGATCGACTGCGGCGCTTTGCCTCAGGTAGAGGCCGTCGGCGGACTGGCTGTGTTTCGCGGACAGTTGTACGCCTCGTCGCTATATCGCCCGGCCGGTTTCTTTCGCTACGAGCGCGATCGGGTCTGGATTGCTTGCGAAGTTCCCGTGCGGCCCGACGATCTCCCCGGCGACACGACCCACATGCGCGTCGAGGCGCTGGGTGTCTACAACGGCGCATTGTACGCGACGAGCTACGATGGCGGTCGGGTGTTCCGGTTTGACGGCAAGCACTGGTTCGATTGTGGGCAACTCGGCGACAACACACAGACCTATTCATTGGCCGTGCGGGCCGGTCGACTGTACGTCGGAACCTGGCCCAGCGGACGGGTATACCGGCTGGAAGAAGCGAATCAATGGTTCGATGTGGGGCGGCTCGGTGGGGAACTGGAAGTGATGGGGATGCTGGTTCATAACGGCCGGTTAATCGCCGGGACGTTGCCGCTGGCCGAGGTCTATCAACTCGACGGCCCATCCGGTTGGAAGAAACTGACTCGTCTCGACCACACCCCTGACGTTCGCTACCGCCGCGCCTGGTGCATGGCCGAGCACGATGGGCAGATTTTTTGCAGCACGCTCCCTTCTGGGAAAATTTATTCTTGGCGGGCCGGGCGAGTCGCGATGTCGAACACCGAGTTGCCTCCGGGTTGGCATCATGTCGCAGCAGTCCGGTCGGGCAACTCGCTGGCCGTCTTTATTGACGGCAAGCTTACCGGTCACGAGGACGAATTCGAACCGTCCGACTACGATCTGTCGAACGACCAACCGCTGCAAATTGGCTTCGGCCCCAACGACTTTTTCAAAGGTCGGCTGTGCGACGTGCGACTCTATCGCCGCGCATTGACGGGCGTGGAAATCCAAAAGCTGGCGACAAATTGACCGACGCATGCTGTAAACGACGGGCCTCAAAGCCTCGGAGCTTTTCACCCCGTAGCGAAAGTTTTGTTCCCGGGAAATGCAGGACGCTCCGGAACGATCGTGCTTTTCCTTCAAATGGAAAGATGATGGCGCGCGACGCGTGCCACACAAATAATTCGCCAAGCTGTGCCAAATTCAGTGGATTGTTGATCGGTTTCGACACGAGCGCCGCTACGAAAGAATTCACGACTCAGCGAGTCGTGCTACAATGCATTTCCTCTTTCAAGGATTAAACTTTTATGCGCAGCAGATTTCATCTGAGCAGTTTCTGATTCCTGCTTGGGTGCTTCGCCGACGCACAACGCGGGAAACAGCCAGGCCAGCACGGCGAGGATCCCTCGGGAACGGAAGCCAATCGGCAGGCTCGCGAGGTGGCTTGGGTTCATTGGAAGAAGATACTCGAAACCCGCTGAACTAAAATTCAACATTGGAGCCGCTATGACTATGAATCGATGGGCGATCTCGCCTGTGGTGGCGTGCTTTGCACTTTTCTTGATCGGATCGGCGGGCGCGTTGGCGAAGGATGCCGCCGCGCCCGCGATTGTACCTAAGGACGGCCCGATCCAACTCTTCAACGGCTCGAACACCGAGGGCTGTTACACATGGCTCAAAGACACGCATCGCGACGACCCGCGGCAAGTGTTTCGCGTCACCGATGGCATGCTGCATGTCACGGGCGACGGCTTGGGAAGCATCATTACCAACGACCGCTATCGCGACTATCACTTGGTGCTTGAGTATAAGTGGGGCGATAAGACGTGGCACAACCGGGAAAACGCCACACGCGATTCGGGCTTGCTCATCCACAGCAACGGCGTTGATGGCGGCTACGGCGGCATCTGGATGCCTTCGATTGAAGTGCAAATCATTGAAGGGGGCGTCGGCGACTTTATTTTAGTCAATGGCGACGACGAATCCGGAGTGCCTGTGCCGATTTCGCTCTCCTGCAATGTCGGACGCGATCGCGATGGGGAAGTCATCTGGCAAGAGGATGGCCCACGAGAAACGTTCGATCTGACGAATCGCCAACGCATCAATTGGTTTGGCCGCGACCCAGCTTGGGAAGATGTAAAGGACTTCCGCGGGCTGAATGATGTCGATTCTCCTTATGGCGCGTGGACCCGCATCGACGTGATTGCAGATCAGGGACACATTGAGGTGTTTGTGAATGGAACAAAGGTCAATGAAGCCTTTGACGTCCAACCGCGGGAAGGCAAGATTCAACTTCAAACGGAGTTGGCCGAAGTCTTCTGTCGCCGCTGGGAGTTGTGGCCGCTGGGCCAAGGGCCAAAACCTGAACCGGCGGTCCAGTAAGTTGCGATTTCGGATCCGATAACATCGGTTGATTGCGATAAATAGGTGCGCATTTCAGGACTTGCGTAAATTCGCTCGGGGACTTTTAATCCGTTGGTTATGGGTTCAAGTCCCATCGGTGTCAATTCTGGGTACTGTGGGGAATCGGCGAGCGCCAATTCCCGTTGGCGCTTCTGCCGTGCATAATAGTGACGATGACTCATCAGGAGACCGTTCTTCGAAATGGGAGCTACAACCATGCATCGCTTCTTTGTCGGCTTGTTCGTGGGGTTTGTTGCCTTTCTGTCGGCGTCGATCGGTACGGCCGCCGAACAAAAACCGAACATCCTAGTCTTTCTCTGCGACGATACCGGCTGGGCGGAGTTTGGATTTCAAGGGAATAAGCAGATCCCCACGCCTCATATCGATTCCATCGCTAAGAATGGGGTAAGGTTCACGCAAGGTTACGTCTCTGGCCCTTACTGCAGCCCGACCCGGGCCGGGTTGATGACGGGGCGGTATCAAACGCGGTTCGGTCACGAGTTCAACAGCACAGCGCGTCAAAGCGGCCTCTCGCTGGACGAAACCACAATGGCCGATCAACTCAAAACGCTTGGCTACGCAACCTGCGCCATCGGCAAGTGGCACCTGGGGAGCAAGCCCGAGTATCACCCGATGAAGCGCGGGTTCGATGAGTTTTATGGCACGCTGGCAAACACGCCGTTTTTCCATCCGACGATGTTCGTCGATTCGCGCGAGTCCGACGATGTGCAGAAAGTGACCGACCCCGACTTTTATACCACCGATGCCTACGGCGAGCGGGCGGTCGATTGGATTGGCAAACAAAAGGACCATCCGTGGTTCTTGTACGTGCCGTTCAACGCGCAGCACGCGCCGCTGCAAGCGCCGCAGAAGTATTTGGATCGCTTTGCCCATTTGCCAAATGAGAATCGCAGAAAGTTTGCGGCGATGATGTCGGCTATGGACGATGCGGTGGGAAAGATTCTCCAGCAAGTTCGCGACATGGGCCAGGAAGAGAATACGCTAATTTTTTTCTTGTCGGACAACGGCGGTCCGACACGGTCGACAACGTCGCGCAATGCGCCGCTGCGCGGAGGCAAGTCCTCCACTTGGGAAGGCGGCGTGCGAGTGCCGTTTTGTGCGCAATGGAAGGGACACTTGCCGGCTGGGGAGACGTACAACGATCCAGTCATTCAGCTCGACATCTTGCCTACGGCCTTAGCTGCGGCCGGTGCGCCGGCCGCGGCCGATGCGAAGCTCGACGGCGTGAACCTATTGCCGTATCTGACGGGTGAAAAGACCGGCCCGCCGCACGAGACGCTCTACTGGCGGTTTGGCGATCAGTGGGCGGTGCGGCACGGCGATTGGAAACTCGTCGGGGGCGGTGGGGGCAATCTCGACGGCGAGCTGTACAACATCGCGAAAGACAATGCCGAATCGGAAAATCTCGCGGACGAAACGAGCGACAAAGTGGCGGAGTTGAAGTCGCTGTGGGATGCATGGAATAAGGAGCAAGCTCCTCCGTCGGCCCCAAAAGAGAAGCCAAATCGGGCCAATCGCCGAAATCAGCGGCAAAGGGCTGCTGCGCCCGCGACCCGGTAGTTCTCCGCAGATCGTTGCAAGTGCTTGCAGGATCGCTGGTTAGAGTGATCGGCGTGGTCTCGCGGTGTCTACCAACTGCCGTGGCGTTGATGATTGCAAAACGGTAGAAGACCGCATTAGAATTAGGGCGCGGCGTGCGAGCGCCCGTCGCGCCCCAAATTGGTTTCCACCTCCCTGGAGTCTATGTCATGAAAACACGTCTGTTGTTTGCTGCGCTTGCCGTCAGCATGATGGTCGCCGTCGGCGCGCTGACTGCGGCGGAAAAGGAATCGGCCGAGAAAGAATTCAAAGCCACATGCCCCGTCGCCGGCAAACCGGCGATCGAGGCGAGCTTTGTCGAAGAGAACGGAAAGAAGGTTTACTTCTGCTGCAAGAATTGTCCGAAGGCCTACGCAAAGGATCCGGAGAAGTTCGCCAACAAGGCTTACTTGCAGATGTTGGAAACCGAGCAGATTGTGCAAGTTGGTTGTCCCGTGAGCGGAGAGCCAATCGATCCGGAGACGATGGTCGAAATCGGAAACACCAAGGTTGGTTTCTGCTGTGAGAAGTGCCAGGCGAAGTTCAACGAGGCGGGCGACGACGACAAGCTGGCGCTGCTGTTCGCCGACTTTGAGAAGGGCTTCACCCTGCAGAACATGTGCCCGGTGAGCAACAAGCCGATCAATCCCGAAGCCTTTGTCGAGCACGAGGGCAAGAAGGTTTACTTCTGCTGCGAGGGTTGCCCGAAGGCGTTCGAGGCCGACCCGGCCAAGTACACCGCCAAGCTGCCGCAGTTCCAAACCGAAAAGAAGTAAACGGATACGCTCGCAAAGTGAGTAGGATCGCACAAGCCACCCGCCGTTATGGCGGGTGGCTTTTTTATTTGACAGCCGGCGCGATACGCCTTGTCGGGGTCCGTTCAACTTCCTATGTCCGCAAATCGAAAACAAGTAATCAATAGCACTACCGAGCCACGGCGAGCACGGAGTAAGAAGGCCAAGAAAATAGGAATGCGCGGCTGACAAATCGCTATCAAATACTGTTGTCTCCGCGTGCTCAGTGGCTCCGTGATAAATTAAGATTTCACCTTGAGTAAATTCAGCGTCCCAATTAGCTACTGGCCAGCGGCCCCCCACACAGGTTATCATCGTTCCAACTCGATTTACGTGAAAGGAATGACATGGAAAAGTGGCCCTTGGGGGTGTTTGCGAGTATCGATGCCGGGTTAGGCGTCCATTTGGACGTGGCGCATGAATTGGGTGTTCGCACCGTGCATCTACATACGCCGCGGGCGGAGTCGCGGACTCCGCAGCGCGCCCGCGAGTTTCAGCAGCGGCTGGCCGATCTCGATATCACCGTGACGTGCGTGTTTGGTGGGTTTGAGGGCGAAAGCTACGCCGACATTCCGACGGTGAACCAAACCGTGGGCTTGGTGCCACCCGCGACGCGGCTGGCCCGCACGCAGGAGCTTAAAGAGATCGCCGACTTTGCCCGGATGCTGAATGTCGATGTCGTCGGCGTTCACATCGGCTTCGTGCCTCACGAGCGGCACGACCCGACGTATGTCGACGTGCTGGGCGTGGCCCGCGAAATCTGCGACCACTGCGCGAAGAACGGCCAGGCGCTTCATCTGGAAACGGGTCAAGAGCCAGCCGACGTGCTGCTGCGGTTTTTGGAGGACGTGGAGCGCGATAATCTGTTCGTGAACTTCGACCCGGCCAATATGATTTTGTACGGTGTGAGCGAGCCGCTGCCGGCACTGGAGCAGCTTGGCAGTTACGTGCGAAGCGTTCACTGCAAGGATGCGAAATGGTCCGACCAGCCCGGCGTTACTTGGGGGCAGGAAGTGGCTTTGGGCGAAGGGGATGTAAACTTTCCTGAGTACCTGAAGACGCTCGAACGCTTGGGTTACACCGGCCCGCTGACAGTCGAGCGGGAGATTCCGCAGGAGCCCGCGCGGCAAAAAGCGGAGATCGGTCGGGCGATCGAACTGCTGCAGCGATTGAAGGCAGCCCGATAGCGCCGCAGACACCGGACGATGCTCCCATCCTTTAACTTCTCTTTGCAACACGGCCATGTACGTTCGCACGCGGTTGTCGGTGATGATGTTCCTGCAGTATTTCGTGTGGGGGGCGTGGGGGGTCACGCTCGGCACCTACATGGCCAGCGCAACGGATGCCGCCGGCAATCGGCTCTTTTCCGATGTGCTGATTGGTCAGGCTTTCGGCGCCGCCGCGATTGCGGCGATGATCGCCCCTTTCTTTGTGGGAATGATCGCAGACCGGTTTTTTTCCACCGAACGGATTCTGGCGGTATTGCATCTGGTCGGAGCGGCAATTCTCTATACGCTGCCGGCGATGAAGACTGGCACTTCGCTCTATTTCATGATGATTGCGTACTTTTTGGCCTACATGCCAACTTTGGCGCTGACCAATTCCCTCTCGTTTCACCACCTGCAAGATCCCGCGAAGCAATTTCCAGCGATCCGCGTGCTCGGCACGATCGGCTGGATTGTCGCGGGCATCTTAGTTGGCTCGCTGCTTTACGCGGGCGGCCGATGGGGTTTCAATCTCGATAACCCCTTTGGATTGCCGTTCAACCTATCGTTCGGCAATCCGTTGGGACGTACCGCCTCGATCGAACCCACCACCTTGCCAATGCAAATCGCAGCGGTCGCCGAGTTGTTGCTGGGCCTCTACTGTTTCTTCCTGCCGCACACGCCGCCGAGCAACCAAGGGCAGCCTGCCACAGCCCGCGACATTCTCGGCCTCGATGCGCTCGCGCTGATGAAGCAACCGTCGTTTGCGGTGTTCGTCCTGTGCTCGTTTCTCGTCTGCATTCCGCTTCAGTTCTACTACTCGTTCACGAATATGTTTCTCAATGAGTTGGAAGTGCCTGGAGCCGCCGCGAAGCAAACGTATGGCCAGATGTCGGAGATCGTATTCATGCTATTGATGCCGTTCTTCTTTATGCGCCTGGGCGTGAAATGGATGTTGCTCGTGGGCATGGCGGCGTGGGCGCTGCGATATGTGCTGTTCGCTTATGGCGACGTCGGCAGTGGCATGTGGATGTTGATTGTCGGCATCGTGCTGCACGGCATCTGCTACGATTTCTTTTTCGTGACGGGCCAGATTTACGTCGACAACAAAGCGCCACGCAACGTTCGGGCGGCGGCCCAAGGCTTCATTGCGTTTGTGACACTTGGCCTGGGTCTGTTTGTCGGTTCGCTGATTTCTGGCCAAGTAGTCGAATACTTCAAGACGCCCGACGCGGCCATTCCCCACGACTGGCGATCGATCTGGCTCGTACCGGCCGTGATGGCTGCGGCGGTCATGGTATTGTTCGCGATCTTGTTCCATGAAAAGGGTGACGGCCGTGTAGCCGAACCATTGTCGCAACCTGAAGGAGCCCCACGATGATTCGCGTTGGCATTGCCGGTGTCGGCTTTATGGGCATGATCCATTACCTCAGCTATCAAAAGCTGAAGGATGCGAAGGTCGTGGCCTTGTGCGAGCAGAATGAAAAGCGGCTCACGGGCGACTGGCGCGACATCAAGGGCAACTTCGGTCCGTCGGGCGAAATGATGGACCTTTCCGGCGTGAAGACCTACACGCGGCTGGAGGAAATGCTGGCCGACGACGCGGTGGACGTGGTGGACATTACGTTGCCGCCGTCCCTCCATGCAGACATCGCGGTCGATGCCCTCGCGCAGGGGAAACACGTTTTCACTGAAAAACCGATGGCGATGACCGTGGGCGACTGCGACCGGATGGTCGATGCGGCCAAGAAGGCGAATCGGCAATTGCTCGTGGGCCACGTGCTGCCGTACTTTCCCGAGTACGCCTGGGCGCTCAGGACGATCCGGAGCGGCCAGTACGGCAAGCTCGTTGGCGGATCGTTTCGCCGTGTGATCTCCGACCCGATGTGGTTGTCGAACTATTGGTTTGCCGATCAGGTCGGCGGACCGATGCTCGACCTGCATATTCACGACGCCCACTTCATTCGCCTCGCGTTCGGCATGCCGACGAGCGTCGTCACCCGCGGCAGCATGAAGAACGGGCTCGCGAAGAACTGGCACTCGCTGTTCAACTTTGAAGATGCCAGCTATGCCGTCCACGCTACGAGCGGGACGATCGACCAGCAGGGCAGGGGATTTAATCACGGTTTCGAGATTCATTTGGAAAAAGCGACGATGTTGTTTGAGTTCGCGGTCATCGGCGGCGAGGGCCGTTATCTTTGCGAACCGACGCTGCTCGACGCCGAGGGTAACGCCACGCCGGCCAAGCTCTCCGGCGGCGACCCGATGGATGGGTTCGAAGCGGAATTGCGCGAAGTGGCGACCTGCATCGGGGAAAACCGGCCCAGCGACATCCTGGGCTGCGACCTCGCGCGGGACGCGATTGTGCTGTGCCACAAACAGAGCGAGAGTTTGGCCAAGGGCGAGCCGGTGGGGATATGAGGGGTTGGGGGCTGGGGCGGATGTCCGATTGAAGATTAGTGATTGATTTTCCGGGGGGATTGTTTCGTGTGCGCCGAAACTCTTTCATTGAGTTTTGCGAATTAATTCGGGTTGGCGCATGAGGGTCGGTGCGGCGGTAAGTCATTGAGTGCGAAACGGTTGCGATTCTTCTGGTATCGATTTCTCCCCAGAGTTCTTGCGCCAATTCTTTCGCGAGTGCGCATTAAGTCGCGCTTCATTGGCTCCCCAGATGCACCTCCGAGCGCACCGCGAGCGCTGACCGCTCGGCGCGGCGCCAAGGTCACGGGAAGCGCGCACTTCGAGCGTCGTCCGAATGCGGAATTCGGAAGGCGCAGCGCGGGAATTCCCTGCCCCACGGGAGGGCTAGGGTGGGGGCGACTGAGACGGAGGATGGACGAACTGTTCTCGCTCCTCGCTCCTCATCTCTCGCTCCTCAATGGGCGGTGGCCGGTTTCGGAAACGCATGGCTGACACTCCTGACTGGGCGTATTTGTTCAGACGTACACTATAGCGTAAGGGTGGCACTTTTTCAAGCGCGTTTCCGCGAAAACTCCGGCCGGGAGCTTTGGAATTGAAACGCTTGGGGCGCAACGTATAATAGATTTACAAGAACCCAACCACCTCGCCGGGAGAACCTCGCGATGACCCTCACTCAGCTTCGTCAAACCGCCAAAGAGAGTCTTGATGGCCTGCCGGCCGATCAGCTGAAGGCGGCCGCCGAATTCATCAGATACCTCAACGAGCGGGCCAGCGACGAAGCGACGCAAGAGTTGCTCAAGATTCCAGGCCTGCTGGAGGATATTGAGGAAGCCGAACGGGAGTTTGCGGCGGGGAAGGGAACGCCAGTCGAAAAACTGCGGCGAAAGTACAAGCGGAATGCATAGCGTCGAGTTGAGCCGCGAAGCGACAAAGGCTTTCGAACGCGCGAGCGCGTCGCTCCAACGAAAGTTGGATCGATGCTTCGACCAACTCAAAGTCGATCCCCGCCAACATTCCAACATTAAGCAACTCAAAGGACCGCTGGCCGGGAAATATCGTTATCGTGTCGGCGATTACCGGGTTATCTATCGCATCAACGAGCAAGATCAGACGGTCTCCGTAGTAAAAATCGTCCATCGCAGCGAGGCTTACGGGGTGAGCTAGAAGTGCGGATCTTGCCTAATAAGGCGTAGCAGTTCACTTGCCAGTCCAACAGCCGGTTTGACGTTTCCCCTCCGCAGAGGGTTATACTTCGTGCCATCGGCCCGGCTGAGGGTTGGCCAACTGAGCTTGGTCGTTAGGCTGAAGTGAAGCTATCGCGTTTCGAGCATGGAAATCAGCGACGAATCATGCCTCATCGGCGGAATTGAGAACTGGGAGATCGTCATCGTTGATTACGATTCCGCGTGGCCCTCGATGTACGAACGGCACGCTGGCATCATCGTCGACGCGCTGGGCGCGACGCTTTTACGCATCGAGCATATTGGTTCCACTTCCGTGCCAGGTCTCGCGGCCAAACCGATTATAGACATTCTTGCGGTGGTTCCCGATTCCGCGAACGAACCGTCGTACCTTCCAAAGCTCGAGGCAGCCGGCTACTTCCTGCGAGTTCGTGAACCGGATTTCTTTGAACATCGCATGCTTCGGACGGTCGCTCGCGACGTTCACATTCACGTCTATTCACCGCAGACACCGGAGATTCCCCGGTATCTCAAATTTCGCGATCGGCTTCGCACCGACGTCGAGAACCGTCTCCGTTATGAAGCAGTCAAGCGACGACTTGCAAAACGATCATGGAAGGACATGAACGAGTATGCTCAAGCCAAGTCCGAGATCATCGAACGCATCTTGCAGGCCGCGATGACGGACGACCTCGGCACAACAGGCGTGACATAACAAGGTGCTGCGGTTGACCTGCCAGCCAGCGCGCTTGACGTTGCTCCGCAGCGGCTATACTTCGTGCATTCCGCTCACTTGAGGGGCGGCCGACTGAGCCTGGTCGTTAGGCGGACGCTGGCGAAATGGCGGTTTCCGCGTATACTTCAGTGATGACGTCCGATCACTTCGAACAACTTTTTGACGCCCTGCACGAGCGGTCGCCCTGGCACTCGTTCACCGTCGAACTTGTTGGCGGTCACCGCTTTGAGGTCGATCATCCAAAGGCAATGGTAGTGCGCGACGGCGTTGCCGTCTATCTGCGGCCCGGGGGCGTGCCGGTATGGTTCGACCACGACAGCGTGACACAGGTGGTCGGTGACATTGCAGACACCTCCGCCTGACACGGCGGCGATGCAGTTGACTTGCCAGCGTTTCTGAGCTGCGGTTATACTTCGTGCAATCCGCCCACTTCGTGCTGGTAGGCAACTGAGCTTTGTCGTTAGCCGGCGGCGTTCTTTACGCCAACGGCGTTAAATACCTTAGCCCAGGGTTGTTCGCCGCGGCGGACTACCCTGGGTCGCGTGCCATCAGAATCGTTTACGCTGAAGGCGTTACACAAGGATCATCGTGGCTTCTTGTGTAACGCCTTCAGCGTATTTCAATTCAATGCGTTGCGCTACCCAGGGTAGGCCGCTACGCGGCCAACCCTGGGCTATGGTATGTAACCGCGTTGCGGTAAGGACTGCGGTGACGTTCGGCGTGAGTTGCAGCCATGCCTAGAATGGAACAACTTTTGCAGAAGGTATTCACGCCACACCCGCGTTTAACTAGCCTTAACTCCGGCAGGCGCCCCATGCACACGATCAAGAGAATTTTCCTGACCGTACCTTTTGCCCTTCTCGCCCTTGGCTGCACTGCCGACGTAGAACCGACCGACGACTCGATCAAGCTCGAAGCCGAGCTTCCCAAAGTCGAAGTCGGCGAAAAAAGCCCTGACCTGGACCCCCGCACCGACGACGACGTTGACGTGGACACTCCGCTGCCAGGGGACCGATGAGCGTCGTCGCGACGCGGAATACCCCGACACCGCGGCGTGCTGAAAATCACCGCTCCAAGGATCGATTCGGGTGCTGAGGCATCGAATCACCAAACGTCGGATTTACGACTTCTGGTCCGTTGCAAGTTGTCGATTGAGGCATTCCGCGACCAGCGCGTTAAGGCTCTTACCGCTGGCTGCGGCGAGCATGTTTACGCGCCGATGTAGTTCGGGAGTAATTCGGACTACAAATCGGCCCGAGCACGGTTTCTCTGCCTCTTCACCTCTTTCAGCACAAAAGGCGAGATAGTCATCCACCGAATCGCGAAACGCGCGGCGAAGATCAGCAACCGACTGACCTTGAAACGTAACAACGTCACGGATGCCGGCTACTTCGCCATGAAATACGCCGGCTTTGTCATCGAGTTCTACTTTACCAAGATAGCCTTTGTGTTCGAGCATGTCGTTCTCCGGCAACCTATGACGGCGAAACTCTCGCTTCTGTCAAAAATCGACGTAGCGACCTCACTGCGCCGCGATCCATTTCTTTCTGGGGATGCGGGCGATGAAGTACAGCTCGCACTCCGTTAAGGGCAATGCGAACCCGAGAACCGCTGCCTTCAGTAAGGTCCGCACCCAAGTTGTTGAGCAGTGACTCAACATCCGACCAGTTTATGTTCGCCCGAATCGGATCGGCGAAAACCGCGTTCAGCGTCTGATCATGTTTCGACATGAAAATTCGCGGTTCAACATCAAGTAAATAGTATCATATTATGATACTAATATCAAGTAAGCCCGCGATTCCCCGGGATCCTCACACATTCCGCTTCGGCTTGGGCACGCGTTTGCCTCCTTTACGGCCGCGGCCCTTCGTCTTGCCGAGCTTTTCGCGAACGGCGGCGACGGGTTGGCCGATGGCGTCGCGCATTTGCTCGATGCGGTCGCGGATGATCGCGGCCCGCTCGAACTCCATCGCGTCGGCGGCCTCGTACATTTCCTTTTCTAGCTCCGCCAGGTATTCTTCGGTGATGTACTGCGCCTCGTCGCTGCGTCCCACGGCGGCGTTCGCCTGGGCGTGGGCGGAGGCTTCCGATTCGATCCCCGCGCGAATTGCCTTCTTGATCGTCTCCGGCGTAATGCCGTGCTCGCGGTTGTATTCCTGCTGCAGCTTGCGGCGGCGGTCGGTCTCGTCGATGGCCCGCTGCATCGAATTGGTCACGCGGTCGGCGTAAAGAATGACCTTCGAATTCACGTTCCGCGCGGCCCGGCCGATCGTCTGCATCAGCGAAGTTTCGCTGCGCAAGAAGCCTTCCTTGTCGGCGTCAAGAATCGCCACCATCGAGACTTCCGGCAGATCAAGCCCTTCCCGCAGCAGGTTCACGCCTACTAGAGCGTCGAACTTTCCTTGCCGTAATTCACGCAGCAACTCCACGCGCTCGAAGGCGTCAAGCTCGCTGTGAAGCCACTTGCAGAGGACACCTTGCTCAACGAGGTAGGCCGATAGATCCTCGGCGAGCCGCTTTGTGAGCGTGGTGACGAGCACGCGCTCGTTCACGGCCGCCCGCGCGCGGATTTGCTCCAGCAGATGCGGTACCTGGCCACGGGCCGGAACGACTTCGATCACGGGATCGAGCAGCCCCGTCGGCCTCACGACTTGCTCAACCACCTCCCCGCCGGTTTTTTCTAATTCAAACGGCCCTGGAGTGGCCGAGACGAACACGACCTGAGTCGTTTTCTCTTCCCACTCCGCGAATTTCAGCGGCCGATTGTCGAGCGCGCTCGGAAGCCGAAAACCATGCTCGACGAGCGTCGTCTTGCGGCTGCGGTCGCCGGCGTACATCGCCCCGACCTGTGGCACGGTGGCATGAGATTCGTCAACGAATAGCAGGTAATCCTTCGGGAAAAAGTCGAACAGCGTCGTCGGCGTCTCGCCCGGCGCCCGACCGCTGAGGGGCTGGCTGTAATTTTCAACGCCCGGGCAATAGCCAACTTCGAGCAGCATCTCGATGTCGTACCGCGTGCGGGCGTTGAGCCGCTGGGCTTCGAGCAGCTTGCCTTCCTTCTTGAAAAACTCGAGCCGGCCCGAGAGTTCCTTGCGAATTTGATCGACCGCTTGCTCGATCCGCTCCTCCGGCAGCACGAAGTGTTTCGCCGGATAGATGTAGACCTGCTGCAAGCTGTCGATCACTTGGCCCGACACGGGATTGATGATCGAGAGTTTTTCCACCTCATCGCCCCAGAACTCGAGGCGATAGGAAAACTCTTCGTAGCTCGGCCAAATCTCGACGGAGTCGCCGCGGACGCGAAATTTTCCACGGGCCGGGTCGTGGTCGTTCCGTTCGTATTGCACGTCGACGAGCTTGCCGAGCACTTCGTCGCGATCGACGAGGTCGCCCACGGAGAGGCCGACCATCATCTTCTTGTAATCTTCGGGATTGCCCAAGCCGTAAATGCACGAGACGCTCGCCACGACGATCACATCCCGCCGGCTGACGAGCGAGCTAGTCGTCGCCAGCCGCATGCGGTCGATCTCTTCGTTGATCGAGGCATCCTTCTCGATGTAAATATCACGTTGCGGGATGTACGCCTCCGGCTGGTAGTAGTCGTAGTAGCTGACAAAGTAGCTCACGGCGTTGTTCGGGAAGAACTCCTTGAACTCGCTGTAAAGCTGCGCGGCCAGGGTCTTATTGTGCGACAACACCAGCGCCGGCCGCTGAAGCTGCTGAATAACGTTCGCCATGGTGAACGTCTTGCCCGAGCCGGTGACGCCCATCAGCACCTGCTCGCGCCGACCCGCGCGCAGACTTTCTACAAGCTGGCTGATCGCCTCGGGCTGATCGCCGGCGGGTTCGAACGGGGCGGTGAGTTGGAATTGGGGCATTGGGACTACGGCGAGTGTCGCTGGAATGAAACGGTTGTTGAAGCCACCGACATCTTCCGAGATAACATTTCCGGTATACCAAGAAGTGATTGGACTTCGGCAACCATCGCGGTAAACAGCGGACTGATCTCATTGTCAACAGAGTTGATGCACTTCGTCCAATAGTCTTCGCCTTGCTTGGCCTGTTGAATTCCCATCTCGTCTTTATATTGGCCGCGCTGAAATTCTCGGACGAGATCGACAAGTAAATCTCCGACCCGCCGAATCCGTTGATACAGATCGGGCGGCACATACAGTCGATTCGCAATCAAATAGTCCCAAAATTCTTTGTTGCTCGCGATCACCGCAGACAGCTTTTCATCCTTAGATGGCTCTCCAACTTGCTCAAGAATTGCAACATATGAGCGGGTTGCGTCAAATAGCCTCTGAAGCCTGCGGTATATCTCGACGAGGTATTCCGCCACTTTTTCGTAGCTTGACCGGTATCGAATCTCGTGCTCGATTGTTGCAAACGCTACGTCCGCCCGAATGCTCTCCAGAAAGTTTTGCTGTTGCATTTCAAGGCGAGTACGGTGATTTGCGAGGTCTTTCGACATCCAATGCAGGAACATGGATTTCGCAAACCACGCCAGTGCCGCTAATGCGACCGCAGTTCCACCAATATATTTCAGCACTTCAATCAGCATCTCGCGATTCCAGTGCGCATTAGAAAAGCTGCTTTAATTGGATAATGCCCGCGTTGGCATCATCTGATGATAACGAAGCGCGCCGATCCCGGCCCAAGCGCAAATCCAAGCAACCGGAATTGTCATGCCTCCGCGCGATGTACCTTCAGAAGCAAAGAGACTTAAAACGTTCAATGCCGCCAGCAGCAATACAAGAATTGCGGCGATGCGACTTTGGATCGTATAGAGGTAGTACGCCAATACACTTTGGCAGATCGCAAAAGCCAATAGCGCAATCAGAATACCTACAAAACTCATGCCGTAATCTTCGATACTCGCTCGATCGACTTTGGTTGTATCCCTGCCAGCCGACGTCGAAAGTCCAATGACAGCGACTAACCCTTGAATTCCAGAAACAACCCACAGGTAGATCGCTCCCTTCCGTGCCATGTATTTGGCTTCTCCTGGTGTTGATGGGCGAAAATTGAAAAAACCGACCTTTTCGGCTCTAACATCCGGCGACGCGCCCTCGGACGTCTTAAATGGGGCAAGCTCGGTCGACAAGGGAGTTTTAGATGAAGGCGGCGAAGCAAATTCAGCCTGAGAGGTCGGCATCGAGGAGCTATTGTCAGCGAAATTGAATAATCCCTTTACGTGCGAAGCGTCGTACCAGCGATCGTCCTGATCGCGCCTCACTTGCGTTGAGGGATGGAGCTTTCCATCGATTGCCAATTGCTTCAACTGTTGACTTGTTAAGGGACCAAACTCGCGTCGGTTAGAAAAGACAAACCATTGCATGGTTGCAGTTCCTCAAAACGTCGCCAACAAATGCAGTAAACGCAGTCAACCCCTATATCGAATGACCAGTCATGCTCAGAGTATACCAGATCGCCCGAACACTTTGACGGCCCGCAGCCGAACTGAAATTGACTACTCAGAGTTTCGGCCTCGTCAACGCCGCGCCGATACTCGAGGTCAACTGCTCGGCCGAAGAAAACATGGGGAAGCCAACCCAGGGCTGCGCAAACTTGGCCGTACCGGCCGGCGTTTGCTTCGCCCTGGGCTACCTAATTTCGCCCTTGCAGGGCTTCGGAGGAGTGCTGCTCAATGTTCCCCTCACAGTCCACTCGCCAACATCTCGCTCATTTCGGCCGCGGCGTGCGTGTCGCCCTGCTGGCGGGCGGTTTCGATGCCTGCGCGAAGCACCTCGCGGGCTTTATCGATGCGGCCTAGTTCGGCAAGTTGCTTGCCGGCCATGAAGAACGCCGGCACGTAGGGCGGCTCTCCCTCGGTTAGCTCCGTAAGTCGCGCAAGGCTGTCATCGTGACGGTCTTCCTTCGCCAGCTCCAGCGCCAAACTGTAGCGGAGGAACACGTCGCCGGGTTCGTCGGCGAGCATGGCTTCGATTTTTTCGCGGCGGGAAAGCATGGGCAGGGGCCAGGAGTCAGGGATCAGAGGTCGGGGAAAGGACTTCAGTTTCGCTAAGCGTTCTCGTTACTCGAAGAAGCCGCGTGGCGTCGTTTTCTTTTGTTGTGGCAAGAACGTAGAGCTTGCCGTCGGGGGCGAAGGTCATTGCGGTGGGGCGGTCGATGGAGGCAATACGAACCGCTTTGCCGCCGATGGAGTTTTCTTGAAAGACCATGTCGATGCGATAAATGCCGCTCCGTTCGGGATCGGCCTCGGCAAAGTCCGCGGCAAAGAGGCTTTCTTGCGGGCTGTAGGCGATTGCCACGATGTCCAGCAAGCCCGGCGCGATCTCTAGGGCGGGGTCGGCGGTGGAATCGGTCGGGTGGTGAAACGTCAGACGGCTATCTTCGCTTTCGTCGTGCCGGCCGGCGTCGCCGACGACGACCCACCCCCGCGTGCTAATCGCCACGCAGGTTGGCCGCGCTCCGATTTGGCCGAAGGGTTTTAGATCGCCCGGCACGCTGCTGCGCACGCGCGATCGCAACAGCCCGGCGGCATCGTCGCCGGCAGTAGTGAGGTACAGCGCGGTTGGCCCGAGCGTCATCGCGGTCGCTGTGCCACGAACACCGGCGGCGCCGTGAACTTCATACTTCGTTTGAGCGGAACTAAGCGGTTTGCCGTCTTCGGAGATCTCGTAGGCCCGCAGCACGGGCGGTGCTTCACCGCTAGCAGTTAGGAAGGTCTTGCTGTTAAGAAACAGCATCGCGATCGGCGCGCTTCCGCCGCTTGCCACCATCTCTTGCGGTTGGTCGAGCGCATCGCTTCCAATCCGAACGATTCGGCCGGTGTTGTCGGCCACGAACAACTCGTGACGCTCGGCATTCCCGCCCGGACGAACCGCCATCGCGACCGGCGACTCGAGGTCCGGCAGCAATGGCTCGATTTTCGGCAACTCCTGCGCTGCCGCGCAGGCGGCGAAAAGCAAGGAGCAGAGCATCGCCGAAAGTGCGCGGGAAAAATCCATGTTTGTCTACACGCCAATCCCGCGTTCGGCTTCGTAAGCAGCGATCTTGTCAACGTGCTTTAGCGTGAGGCCGATGTCGTCCAATCCGTTCAGCAAGCAATGCCGGCGGAACTCTGCGACCTCGAACGTAAGCGACAGGCCATGTTCATCCGATAGCGTGCAGGCGTGAAGATCGGCCGTCAGATGATAAGGCGCGAATCTGGCGGTGCGTTGAAACAGATCTTCCACTTGCGATTCGCTGAGCACGATCGGCAACATGCCGTTCTTGAAGCAGTTGTTGTAGAAAATATCGGCAAAGCTCGGCGCGACGACGACGCGGAATCCGTAGTCCTCGAGCGCCCACGGGGCGTGCTCGCGGCTGGAGCCGCTGCCGAAGTTGCGCCGCGCGACGAGCACGCTGGCGCCCTTCGCTTCGGGCCGGTTCAACTCGAAGTCGGGGTCTTCGCTGCCATCGGGTTTCCGCCGCCAGTCCCAAAACAGAAACTCGCCAAACCCCGTTCGCTCGATCCGCTTGAGGAACTGCTTGGGAATGATTTGGTCGGTATCGACATTCGCCCGGTCCATCGTAACGACCAGGCCGGTGTGGGTGGTGAATGGTTTCATGGCATCATTTTGAATTATTAGTTGGCGGCAAACTTTTCAATCTACTCGTTTACATTCAGCGCGTAATCCCACAATCCATCCTTTGCTTTGCTCCTTGAAAGCTGAAATGCCGCGCCGAAGGTGGGGGACTGGTGCCAACCATCGCGAGGACGGACCGCCACAAATCCACTCTTTCCGCGGACAAGCACCGTGAATTCCACGTCGTCGCCAGTGGCATCGACGATCCAATATTCATTTACTCCCGCGCGATAGTAAGCCTTGCGAAGCAGATGCTTGTCCTTCTTGCTTGAACTGGGACTGACAATCTCAAGTGCCCAATCGGGTGAGCCAATTAGCTCTACATAACTTCCGCGCGACATTCGGCTTTCAACGTACTTAGCTTTCCCCGCTTGGTACGACTCGTAGGAGAGAAACATCGCATCCGGTTCCGTCGACAAAACGGCGTCGGCGTTTGTAAATAGGCACCGATCGAAGAAGAATCGGCCCAAGTTCCTTTGGCGAACCAGATTCCGCAGCGACGACGAGATTTCCCCTTTGAGGAAGTTGTGCAAGTCAAAGTTTTCAGGACTCATGTCAACTAGCACCTCCCCTACGATGAAAGAGACCTCGCCGCGTTGCGGGAAGGCGTCGGACTTCGCCCAGCTGCGAAAACCCTCCAGCGTGGTTGCTTCGGCGGGAATGGTGACATTCATGCCTTCACTTTCACCGTGGATGGTGACCACTGGCGCGGTGAAAGTGGTGGGTGGTGCGATGGTGCTTGACATGATTCTTCCCAGCGGAAGGAGTTGGTCGGTTAGTTGACATGCCCGATCAGGCAGGAGCAGAAAATACTGCGTACAAGTCGTTCTTCCGATCAAGATGAGCCGCGAATGCAAAGAACAATCTCGCAACTTCTGATTCTCCCAGTTGCTCGTAGCACCAGCCGCGCAGAAACGCCGCACGATCGGCCGATACATCTTTCGAATGCTCGCGAAGTATAAATAGAATTTCTTCGCAACGATTGGCTTGGCGAGCGGATTGGATTTGATCGGCGATCTTCGAGCTTAAAATGCCGCCTCCGTTGGGATGTTTGAAAGGCGAATCGGGTTCAATGGAGGCTAAATCGGCAGAGAGATCTCGAACTCGCCGCGCTTCGGTATCGGTAAGGTGCTTCCACGGGAAATCGAGTTGATCGCGGATCGCGTCGGCTTCACTCGTTTCGCTTTTGCCGTCCCGCATCAATCCGTGAAGCTGTATCAACAGAGCGACGGATTTGCGAAAATGCTCGTCGGGCTTTGAGGCGATTGCGACCATATTCAAAGTACCTGTCTAATTTTCGTCAATAATCCACTCGTTCCGCGTATCGGCAATGGCCTGCCCGTAACGCTCGAGCGACATTACATACGCCGGCTGAACCAATCCGTGTGTTGGATGATCTGGCACAAATTGTAAATGCTCGCCGATTGGCTCAGCAGAAAAGCCTTGGTCTCCGAACCGCCAGCATGCGTCGTCGGTTCTTCCTCGCGCATTCGGAACGACGATCGCCAATCGCCGGGGAATTCTCCATGGGGCCAGGAATTTCCAATGTGGAGCTACCGACATTCCGCCCGATGCCGGAGCAACGTCTCCGGAGTCGTTTACTGAAACGTCGATTCCCGGCCGGACACCTAGCCCTCGTGCTGTAGGTGCTACCAACGGTTTATCGCCGACACAACTCATCGCCCTGTAAATCCGTGGCATTTGCGGCCTGCTTCCTCTTTACATCCAATTCTACTGTTACTTCCACTCCCTGACATCGACAAAATGCCCCGCGACTGCGGCGGCGGCGGCCATTTCGGGGGAAACGAGGTGGGTGCGGCCGCCGCGGCCTTGGCGGCCTTCGAAATTGCGGTTGCTGGTCGAGGCGCAGCGTTCGCCCGGTTCGAGCTTGTCGGGATTCATCGCCAGGCACATGCTGCAACCGGCTTCGCGCCAGTCGAAGCCAGCTTCTTTGAAGATGCGGTCCAGTCCTTCCGCCTCGGCTTGTTGCTTCACGAGCCCGCTACCGGGAACAACCATCGCTTGAACGTTCTCGGCAACGCGGCGGCCTTTGGCGACCTTGGCCGCGGCACGAAGATCCTCGATGCGGGCATTCGTGCAGGAACCGATGAATACACGGTCGAGCGTAAGCCCGGTGATCGGCTCGCCGCCGGCGAGGCCCATGTAGTGCAGCGACTGCGCGGCCGCCTTCTGGTCGGTTGCGTCGGCGAATTCCATCGGCTTGGGCACGTTCCCGTTGACTGCCACGACCTGGCCGGGATTTGTGCCCCATGTCACCTGCGGGGCGATGTCGGCGGCGTTGTAAAGGTTGGACTTGTCGTACTTCGCGCCGGGATCGCTGGGCAGCTTTCGCCACTCTTCGACGGCCGCGTCGTAATCCTTCGGCGCGAACGGACGGCCCCGTAGGTAGTCGTACGTCGTGTCGTCCGGCGCGATGACGCCAGCGCGGGCACCGGCTTCGATCGACATGTTGCAGACGGTCATTCGGTTTTCCATGGTGAGGAGACGAATGACTTCGCCCGTGTATTCGATGCAGTACCCGGTTCCGCCGCTGGTGGAGATTTGCCCGATGAGATAGAGGATCACGTCCTTGGCCGTGACGCCGGTGCCAAGTTTGCCGTCGACGCGCAGCTCGAGCGTCTTGGGCTTCGATTGCAGCAGGGTTTGCGTGGCGAGGACATGCTCGACTTCGCTGGTGCCGATGCCGAACGCCAGTGCCCCGAACGCGCCGTGCGTGGAAGTATGGCTATCGCCGCAAACGATCGTCATTCCAGGCTGCGTATAGCCCAGCTCGGGGCCGATTACGTGGACGATTCCCTGGCGCGGGTCGCCAAGGTCGTAGAACTGGATGCCGAACTCGCGGCAGTTATTTCGAAGGGTGTCGATCTGCTGCTTCGAGATCGGATCGGCGATTGGCAGACTGCGGTCGGTTGTCGGCACGTTGTGGTCGGCCGTGGCGATGGTCCGCTCGGGTCGGCGGACCTTGCGGCCGGCTAGCCGTAGACCCTCGAAGGCCTGGGGGCTGGTCACTTCGTGAACCAAGTGGAGGTCGATGTACAGGATCGCCTGCCGCCCTGGTTCGTCGTAAACGACGTGCGAATCCCAGATTTTCTCGAACAGTGTGCGGGCTGAATTGGCCATGGCTAATCAGTCGGGTAAGGAAACGTAACGGTTCATTCAGTTTATGCCGGAAGGTGTGGAGTTGGTAGTGCGGAGGAAGCAGGCAGCAGGTAGTGATTTGTGGGGAGTGTGTTGGAGAGGCAGTTGGCTTAGATTGAGGACGACGTCGAAGTTCGGATCGAAGGGCGAAGTTCCCGCGGGAACGGAAGCGAATAGGCGAGCCTACGACGATGCTTGGGTTCGTCAAAAGCCGAGCGAAGCAAGGGGAGGGGGATTGGCGACTCTCGGGTAGACCCTAATACTACAGCGCTAAGTTGGATTCACCACGGAGTCACGGAGGGCACGAAGATTCGCCAATCGATGGCAGTTATTCGCAAATTGCCGTCGAGTCGTTGATGCCGCCATGTGAATAGGGATCGGGCCGCTAAATCTACCGCCATGCGGCTAAGAACGGCCTAGAAGAAAGGGCTTTTTCCTCCGTGTGCTCCGTGACTCCGTGGTGAAACCTAGCGCTGTAGTACTAATCCACGAAGCCATGCAACGATCCATCCATCTACTTGCGATAATCGCTACCGCTT
Source organism: Pirellulales bacterium (assembly GCA_040901765.1). Lineage (GTDB taxonomy): Bacteria > Planctomycetota > Planctomycetia > Pirellulales > Lacipirellulaceae > JBBDYG01. The sequence continues at coordinate 74,835 of JBBDYG010000076.1, read as the reverse complement.
GGCTCATGGCCGCGCACGCATTTGCCGCGGAACCGCTGTGCGTGGGCTTTGCCACAATTGACATCACACCGCCCGTTGGGCACCGCATGAGCGGGTATTTTTACGAACGCTTTGCCACCGGCACGCACAACCCATTGCATGCGAAGGCGGTTGTATTGGAGCAAGGGGACAAACGGGTCGCCTGGGTGTTCTGCGATCTGGTCGGAGTACCGTCCGCGGTGACTGCAGCGGCACGCACCAAAGCGGCGGAAGCGACGGGGATACCTCGCGAGCAGATCGCAATCGCCGCCACCCATAGCCACACCGGCCCGCTTTACTTTGGTCCGCTGCGAAATTACTTTCACGACGCTGCGGTGCGGGAGCACGGCACCGACCCACACGAAGCAATCGACTATTCCGCCGAGCTAATCAAGAACCTGGTGACCGCCGTTACGCAAGCTGCTGCTGCAGTCGAGCCTGCCGAGCTTGTGGCGGGAACTGCCGAGCAACAGGGTCTTGCGTTCAATCGGCGCTACGTCATGCAAAACGGGTCGGTAGTCACCAACCCAGGCAAGTTGAACCCGAATGTCGAACGCCCAGCCGGTCCCATTGATCCTGAGGTCGGCCTGCTTCAGTTTCGCCGCGATGGGAAGCCCGTCGCCGGTTTGACGGTGTTCGCACTCCATCTCGACACGACTGGCGGTACGGAATACGCGGCCGACTTTCCGTATTTTCTTCAGGGCAAGCTAAGGGCACAGTTCGGGCCCGACTACAATTCATTGTTTGGAATTGGCACATGCGGCGACATCAATCACATCGATGTTTCCCACGATCGACCTCAAAAGGGTCACGAAGAGACGCAGCGAATTGGCGACGCGCTCGGCGCAACGGTCGCTGGCGTCTTGGAAACTCTACCTCTCGTCGAGCCGCACCTAGCGGCCGCCAGCGCGACGGTTCCAGTGCCACTGCAGCGTTACAATGTCGAAGAGATCGCTACCGCGCGCGAGAACCTTAGCAAGGTCGGAACTCGCCAACTGCCGATGCTCGAGCAAGTCGCCGCAGTCACGATCGTCGGCATCGCCGATTATCGGGCGGAAGCGCTGCCGATGGACGTGCAAGCGTTTCGACTGAGCGACTCAGTAGCGGTGGTTTTTTTGCCGGGCGAACTATTCGTTGAACTGGGGTTGGCGATCAAGCAAGCTTCGCCGTTTGCCACAACCCTTGTGATCGAGCTTAGCAACGACTACCCGGGCTATATCCCCACGCGGCGCGGATTCGCCGAGGGCGGTTACGAACCGACGAACTCGAAGATTGCCCCCGGTGGAGGCGAACTGCTCGTCGATGCGGCCTTTAAGTTGCTTGCCGACTTAGGAATGGGGGAAGAATAACTTCGGTTTCAGTTCGCGAGGGATTCGAGTCGTGGGGGAACAAAACAATTTGACCGTTTGGCCGAAGGCCTTGATTCATCGTAGCCTGGGGCAACGCCCTCGTTGTTCTACACAAGTCACAAATAGGATTTTCATTGCGATCGTTGGGTGTCTTTACGCCAAGGGCGTTGCGTCCTCCAGCCCAGGGTTGCGCAGCTACCCTGGGTTGGCTGGCTCCTTGCATGCTTTACCCCAACGGGGTTACGCCGGAGGCCGTAACCCCGTCGGGGTAAATGCGATCAAATTCGGCATGTACCCAGGGTAGTCCGCTGCGGCGGACAACCCTGGGCTGGAGGGCGAAACCGCTTCGCGGTAGGAAAGCAACAGTTGTGTAGAACAACGAGGGCGATGCCCCAGGCTACGGTGAAAATGGCCGTTGGCCAAATACCGAAGTTATTTTTCCCGCGTTCCTTAGAAGCGCACTAGCACCGAAGGTACTCGTGCAACCCACGAACGCAGGGTACGGGCTATCGCTTGCCCTTTACGCCCGCATCGCCACGTGGCGGACGCGATTTGCCGGGCCAGGGATATTCGTGCCCGCCAGCCGATGGATGAACCGGCCCCGACGGCAATTCCTTCTGCCATGCCAACACGCTCGACGCCAGCCGCTGGACCAACTCCGGCTCCCGCTGGGCTTCGTTCGTTAGCTCCGTCGGATCGCGCCCGATGTCGTATAGCTCCACGCGGCTACGGTCGGGGTTCATTAGGAGCTTCCATCCACCCTCGCGAATTGCCAGCATGGGACTATGGTGAAAAACCTCTCCGGCAATTCCGAAACGCCACTCCCACATAAGTGGCTTTGCACGGGCGCGCGACTGGCCCAACATCACGTCGCTAACGTCTTCACCGTCGAGCGAATGGGCATCGGGAATTGTTGCTCCTGCCAGACGGCATACAGTCGGCAGCCAGTCGACGCCAGCGACGACGCTTTCGTCTTCGACGCGCTCGGCCGGAACGTGCCCCGGCCAACAGACGATGCCTGGCACCCGCACGCCCCCTTCATAGAGGCTTCGCTTGCGGCCGCGGAACGGGCCGGCGCTGCCAATCCCGCTGTGGCTGGCGTTGCCGACGTGAATGTCCTCGGGACCGTTGTCGCTCGAGAAAAGAATCAACGTCTGGTTGGTGAGGCCGAGATTCTCCAATTCCGCAATCAGGCGGCCGATTTGCGCATCTAAATCGGTCACCGAGGCGTAGTAGATTTCAGCCGCGCTTCGATGTGGAAAATCTTTTCCACCGGCGCGGAATTGCTCGTAGGGCTTCATCTGCTCGTCGGTGGGACGAAGCGTGGCGTGCGGGACGAGCGTCCAGATCTGCAAGTAGAACGGCTTGTCCTTGTTCTCCGCAATGAAGCGCAGCCCCTCATCGACGAACAGCGCAGTCGAACGCGCCCTAAAGTGCGGATCGTCCGCGGGACCGTTTGGCCCGTCGCGCTCGCTTGTGCCGACGAAGTCGAAGCCATAACTTTCGATCGCCGGGCCGCCCGAGTTATTGCCCAAGTGCCACTTGCCGACGTGCGCCGTGGCATAGCCGGCCCCTTTCAGCAGGCGCGCCACATTAGGCACTTCCGGATCGAGCCAATTGCTCATCCCGCGGGATGCGTTTTGTTCGGGCGTGGCGTAGTGTCCGTGAATCCGATGTCGGGCCGGATACTGGCCGGTAAACAGCGCGCAACGGCTGGGCGAACAGACCGACCCATTCGTATAGAAGTGCGTAAACTGCGTGCCGCTCTTCGCCAAGCGGTCGAGATGGGGAGTTTTTATGTGGGGGTGCCCGTAGCAACCAAGGTCGCCCCAGCCGAGATCGTCGGCCAGGATCATGATGATGTTAGGCTTCGCGGGGGGATCGGCGGCCTGAGCCGATCGGCACAGGGCGCAGAACATCGCGACGAAGACTAACCAAGTGGTGGACGATCGGCTTTGGTGTATGCAGCGATTCATATAAAATGTTACGAATACTCTTTCCTGACGAAGCGTTCGGGTTGGGTCATTTTGTACGGTCGCAGATATTGTAGCACCCCTCTCCGAGTCGTGAATTCACGCGCTCGGAGACTCGGGCCACTCTGGGCTAACCAAGCCATTTGCACCACACGATCAAATCGGCCGCTTCAAGTGGCCGACGTTTTCCTAGTGCCGGTGTCACTTGGCGGGCAGCGCCCTGTAGTCCACAATGGTAATGTCCTTTCCACGCTGATGATCTCGAGGCCGTCCATGGTCCAGCTCGCGGAGATTCGCCAGTTCAGCGATAGAATTGCCGAGGCATTCCATCCGGAAAAGATCATTTTGTTCGGCTCCTACGCCTATGGTCAACCGGACGAGGATTCGGATGTGGATTTGCTGGTGATCATGCCCCATGAGGGGCGCAGTCAGGACGCGCGCCGCGCGATCCGCCGCCAGGCGACAGCGCCTTTCGCCACCGATGTTTTGGTCCGCACGCCCGACGATATAGCTCGTCGTTACCGCCAGTGGGATCCCCTGGTCCGCGAGGCGCTGGATAAAGGAGTGATTCTTTATGAACGAGACGGTTCGCGAGTGGCTCAATAAAGCGGAGACGGACTACCGCGTCGCCGAACGAGAACTCGCCGTTGAACACGAATCGGATTACGGTCCGGTCTGTTTTCACGCGCAGCAATGTGTCGAGAAGCTGATGAAAACCGTGTTGATTTGTCACGAAGTGATTCCACCGCGAACGCACAACTTGCCCGAGCTGAGCAGACTGCTGCAATTGGTCGAACCGGCGTGGAACTGGGACGAGGTGGAGTTGACGGATTTAACCGACGCGGCGGTGGATGATCGGTATCCTGGTACAGTTGCCAGCCGCGAAGACGCGCGGCAAATGCTCGGCGTTTGCATCCGCCTGCGCGAGAGCCTGCTCAAGCTTGTGGGGCCGCCCGCTTGATTCGGCCAACTGCGAGCGCAGCAAGCACGGCGATGGCGGCGAGCGTAGCCGCCCGCGGCTCAGGAACTGCTGGGACGTCCCCAACCGAGCCGCCGCCGCTGGTGCCAATTCCAGAAGACACAGCGCCGAAGTGGGCCCGCCAAATATTCAAATCGCCGGCGTCGATTTGGTCGTTGCCGTTGCCGTCGGCGGCGAGGTCCGTGCCCGACTGGCCGAGCGTGTCGCGCCACACGGTGTAGTCGGCCGCGTTCACGACGCCGTTGTGGTTGTAATCGCCGGCAAGACCGACGGCCACCACGCTGTAGGTCGAGAAATGGCCCACCAGCGCCTCGAACCGCAGGATCGACGGGTCAAAGCCGGTCAGCGGGTCGAGCAGCATCCGGTTTGCGTCGAGCCACTGCACTACCACGCAAGCATCAACCGCTGGACCACCGTCGGAGCAGACGTCGAATAGTTGCAACTCGGCGCCCGGTGCGTCGCCGCGCACGCTTAGCGTCAGCTCCGCGCTCTCGTGCAGCAGGTCCAGCAGCGTCAGACGATCCGGCTCGGCGAGCGCCACGAGATCAATCTCGAAGTTCAGCTCCGCGGCCGAGTTGAGCGTCGGGATCGCAAAATCGAAGGCATATGTTTCCAGGTGGGTGACCATCTCGCCGCCGACGGTCTCCACGCCGCCGCCGGGCAGCCGCTCGACGCTGAAGGTGACCGGATTGGCCGAGGAAAACGCGCCGTCGGGCAGCGTGACTTCCATCGTGGCTTCACTGTTGAGCATGGTGACGGCCGTCTGGCCGCCCGCCGTCGCGGCGGCGACCTCCGTGTACCCGTCGGTGGTCAGGTCGGTGTTGCCGCCCACCGCCGCGCCGCTGACGTCGAACGTGCCACTGCCAGTGGTCTCGATTGTTAGGTCGCCACCGACGCTGACGTTGGCGGCCGTGTTCACAGTGGTGGCCGGGCCGTTGCCGCTAATGTCGAGGTCACCCGAAACGGTCACGAGGGCGGCCGCGTTGATGGCCTCCGCGGACGTGTTGTCGGTGATGGTAAGTTCACCGGCAGATACCAGAGAGGGCAGTTCGAGTTCGCCCGCTGAAATGTTTCCGCTGATGTTGAGTTCGCCAGAGATGGACACGAGTGCGCTCGCGTTGATGACGTCTGCTGATGAGTTGTCGGTGATGGTAAGTTCACCGGCAGATACCAGAGAGGGCAGTTCAAGTTCACCCGCTGAAATGTTTCCGCTGATGTTGAGTTCGCCAGAGACGGACACGAGTGCGCTCGCGTTGATGACGTCTGCTGATGTGTTGTCGGTGATGGTAAGTTCACCGGCAGATACCAGAGAGGGCAGTTCGAGTTCGCCCGCTGAAATGTTTCCGCTGATGTTGAGTTCGCCAGAGATGGACACGAGTGCGCTCGCGTTGATAACTGTCGCGGACGTGTTGTCGGTGATAGTCAATTCGCCCCCGACGATTGTCACTGAACTCATGTCGATGACCGATAGGTTCGGGTTGTTCGTGACGATAAGATCGCCGGAGAGCGCGCTGACCCACGGCAGGTAGAAGTCGGTCTGCCCGCTGTCGCCCGACAAATGGATCGAATGGGGCGCGATGTAGCGGATTCGCGCGTTGTCCACATCGGAGATGATTAGCCCGCCGCCGGGCGCCACGGTCAGACCTCCGATGATACTGAACCGGGCGTCGATTGCGGGGCCGCCGTCGCCGCTGAAGCCAAAGTCCGCGGCGCCGGCAAAGAGGCTGAGCTGGCCGCTGCCGAGGTCCACCTTGAACACCTGGTTGCCGCTGGCGATAAAGAGCGTCCCGGCGTCGTCGACGGTGATGAAGGCGTCTCTATCCCCCAGGTTCACGTCGGTGGCCGGCCCGGTGCCGGGCGTGGTGGCGCCGCCGCCGGCGACGGTGGTGATGATGCCCGTGATGGCGTCGATCCGACGGATGCGGGTGCTCGCACTTTGGTCTGTTACGAATACATTGCCCGCGCTATCGGCCGCGACGAACGTGGGGAACGTGAACGAGGCGGCGGCGGCCGGTCCGCCGTCGCCCGTTGAACCATTGCTCCCGTTGATAAAGTCGCCGGTGCCCGCGAGGGTTGTGATGATGCCGGTAACGGGATCGACCTGGCGGATACGGTAGTTAAGGACATCGGCGATGGAGAGCCGGCCGGCGGCATCGGTGGCGACGCCCTCGACGGCCGCGATCTGGGCCGACGTGGCCGGTCCGCCGTCGCCGCCCAAGCCAAAGCTGAAGATGCCCGTGCCCGCGTAGCGCGTGAGCAGGTTGGTGGACAGATCCACCTTGCTGACCCAGTTCTGGCCAAAGTCGCCGATGTAAAGCGCGTTGCGGTCCACGGCGATGCCAAGGACGCCGCTCAAGTCGGCTTCGGTGGCCGGCCCGTCGTTGGGGTTATCGTCGCCGAGGCTCCCGTTGCCGGCGACGGTCGTGATGATGCTGGTCACGGGGTCGATGGCGCGGATGCGGTAATTGCTGTTGTCCGCGAAGTAGAGGGTGCCGTCCGGACCGATGGCCGAGCCGTAAGGACCGCTGATGCTGGCGTCCAAGGCCGGTCCGTCGTCGCCGGAGAAACCGCCCACGCCATTGCCGGCGATGGTGATGACGGTGCCGGAGGGCGCCGGCGCCTGCGCCCAAGCGGTGTGAGACGGACGGATGAAGCCGGCCAGCGCGAGGCCGATGGGTATCAAATTGACGGGCCGCATTGGGTTTGTTTCCATGGCTTAAGTTGTTGGATCATCGAATCTGTCGACGGAAGAGAGTCGCGAGCATTCCGGCGAAGAGCATTGCCAGGGTCGCCGGCTCGGGCACGAAGACGCCGTCGTTAAGGGCGACCATCGTCAACCCGCCTGCGTCTGGGCGCAGGTCAAACTGAAAGCCCGGGGCGAGGTTGCGGACCTCGACGCTGGCGAATGCGCCGCTAAGCGCGCCGCCCACGTCCAGGAACGCAAACGTATCGCCCTGCCGCGGGGCGAAGCCATCGATGAACTCCAGCAGCAGCGTGCCGCCCAGCGTCGCATCGCCGGTGATCGCCAACACGTCGAACAGGCCCGCCGCCGTCCCGGCCATCTCGACGTGCACCTGGGCCGTGGCGGTCAGTGCGACGTCGGCGACGAAGGTGAGGATGCCGGGTGAGAGGCCCGGGTCGATGTTTCCCCCGATTTCGACCGTCCGGTTGGGGGCGACAAGGGTGCCGTTGCCCTCGATTGAGCCGCCCGCGCCGACATGGAGCAGGCCGCCGACGATCATGTTGCCGCCATTGAACTGGATCAGGCCGGAAATGTTGGTGCCGACGTTCACGTCTCCGGTCACGTCAACCAGAGACGTCGGGCCGGCGATCTCCAGCAAGCCGTCCTGTTCGATGTTCATAAACAAGTTGCTGGAGACGATCCCGCCGTCGGTCACAAACATCTGGGCCAGGTCTCCATTTCCGCCCACCACGATGCCGGTGGCAACGACGAGGCGCGACTCCAGCCCGATTCCGCCGGCGTTGCGGCCGGACACGACAACCTTGCCTGTCGAGCCGACGTTGTCGCCGATGATCAACCCGGCGGCGAAGACGGCCGCGCCGTCGAGGATGTTCAAGCCGCCCGTGGCGCCCGGGCCGCCGACCGTGATGATGTTGGTGGTCCAACTCGACGACGAGCCATCGGTGGCGTCGACGCCCGTGACCGTCACCTCGCCGATGGAGCCTGGGGTGGTTCCCACCTCGACAGAGCCGCTTTCGACCTCCGCGCCGGCCTCGATGTTCAGGTTGCCATTGCCGCCGGAACCGACGGCGAGGTTGCCCGTCTTCCAAAGCGAGGAGTCCCCGCCGACGCTCGCCTCGCCGCCGAACGGCCCGCCGATCGTGGCCGAGCCGCTCTCGACCAGCCCGCCGTTGGCCACGAACAACCGCCCCTTGCCGGCCCCGCCCACGGCCAGGTTGCCGGTGTTGATCCACTGGGACTGGGCCAGGTTGGCCACCAGCACCTCCGCCGTCGGCGGGTTGGCCGGGTCGAACGGCGGGGCGTTGCCGATGATCGCGTGCACGCTCCGCAGCCCGCCCGTCGCGATGTTCAGTCGCCCATCGTTCTCGATGCTCACCGACGGCACGGTCGGCGACGTCGCCGCGACGGTCAGGATGCTGCCGTCGAAATCGACCCGCCCGGCGCGGACCACGAGTCTCTCGACGGTCCGGTTGCCGTTGATGTCCACCGTGTAATTGTTGTTCAGGTCGAACAGCGCGACGTCGTCGCGCGTGTCGCTCTTCTCCGGCACCTGCTGCGGGCTCCAGTTCGACGAGTCGCTGAACGATCCCCCCGTGGGATCGGTCCAGCGGATCACGTCGTCCGTCGGGGGCGGAGGTGGGGGCGGAATCCGCAGCAGGGCGAACGTGGTAAGCTCATCGTCCATGAATTCGTTCGGAAGCGTGTCGCCGTTGAATCCAATGCCGTTGTCGAAAAACCGTCCGGAAAGCAGATTTCCAATCAGCGTGGCTTCGATCCGACGCCCTTCGGTAAAAGGATTCGCGTCCGGTCGCCATGCATCGCCCTGAAAGGAGTTTCCGTTCGCTTGCACTTCAAAGTGAAACACTAAAGTGCTGAAGATAGGGTTGTCCTTGTAATCGATGCTGAGAAGGGTACCCAGTTGCGAGATATCAATCCGCAAATCGCTTTCAGAAATGTGCCGCGGGGGGTCGTCCTGAAGGTCAACAGTCTGTGCAACGCCCTCGTACCTGCCGACGAAGTTGGTCTGCGCCGACAAGTCGGTTGCAAACCCCGCAAACCACAACAGCGACACCAGCACATAGGGAACCCGGCGACTTGACGCCAGCGCCGAAGCCGCCGCGATCGCGCGGAAAGACTGAACGGTCCGTCTAGCCGGACGCGTTGTGAATAGACGTTTGCCACGTTGTATGAGTCGCATGAATCACGCTTTCCAGTTAGTGAGTGAAAATGAGAATTCGCGACCATCGACGAAGTAGAGCGTGCCATCAGGACCGCTAGCCGAGCCGTAAGGACCGTTGAGGCTGGCGGCGGTGGCCGGTCCGCCGTCGCCGGACAATCCGCCCACGCCGTTGCCGGCAATGGTGATGACCGTGCCGGAGGGGACGGGCGCTTGGGCCCAAGCGAGATGAAACGGACGGATTAAGCCCAGCGCGAGGCCAATGAGTATCAGAATGACGGGCCGCATTGGATTTGTTTCTGCGCGGCTGCCGTCAACCGTGTGTTCCCCAGGCCTTGTTCTTGTGTATTGAAAAACGCCCTTCGCACGCAGCGCCAGTTATTCTCAGCAGAAACGTGGTGTCAAGCATCCGGCGGCAGAATTTCCTGGGAAATAGCAGGGTTCGGCGTCGGTTGGAACTACCGAGCGATGCCGCAAAACCTGCGGCCAAGGCCGCCAACCCAACGCCGGCGACGGAAGAGCCGACCCAACCGTACGATCGTCCGGACGCGATGCGAAATCGGCGCCAGCACGAACGAACCTGGCTTGTGGCCGAACAAAAATTCGGGCACCGGCCGCTGGTCCGTGGGTTCGAACCCGGTTTTTAGCTCGGCTGCCAGCCGATCGTGCCCCAAAGCCGCCGCTAATTCGATCAACGCGCCGCACCACGCATCGTCGCCGCCGCCACCACCGGGCAGTTTCTTGTGCGGCGAGTACTGCATCCCGCGTTCCAAGTGGTCCTCGAGGACATCGGCCAGTTTGATCAACGCGATGCACTTGTTCTGAGCGGACAGGCCGCATGCGCCGGCCGCCAGGGCAATGATTTCGGATAAACTCCAGCGGATCGATGTGTAACGGTCGATGAGCGCTTCGCAGTGGTCTCCGACGGCACCGCGCACCACTTGCCTTTTCGCAGAAGTGATCCCGCGGGAACTGTTGCCAAATTCCCCGTGGCTGTAGACCGAGTGGAGCAGTCCGGCGACGACCGTCTCCGATTCCCCTCCGTGTGCCGCAAGAATGCTCGCCGTGCCGACCAAGTGTGCGAGAAACGTTTTTTGGTTGGGGCGAAAGTGTCCGGCAAACAGGCGCATCGCCAATTCATAGGCAGCTTGAACGCGACGCAATTCAGCGTCCGCCCAATCGGCTTGGAGTAGCTGAGAATAAAGCTGAATATTGGTTTGGGCGTATGGCATCACGCGATCAGTTCGAGGGGCACCGCGGTGCGTGGAAGATCGGCTCGCGCTCACGGAACGGATCAAAAATAACTTGGACGTTTGCTCCGTCAGCTTTGTGGAGGGAATAGTGCGGATGCACGATCCAATTGGCCGAAGGCCATGAATCACCGTAGCCTAGGGCAACGCCCTAGGACGTCGATTTGCGCTAAAAATTGCTTGGCTGTAGGCCATAATTACCAACAATGCCTTGATGTTGAACATGGCCTTCGGCCAAACCCACTCGTAACCATTCACCTTCCTGGGGCGATGCCCCAGGCTACGGTGAACGAGGCCTTCGGCCAAAATACCAAGTTATTCTTGAGCGGTTCCTACGGCTCCAATGTTGGCGCTAGAGCGAAATGCTGGGCTAGTGCTTTGTCAAAGCTAAATATTGGGGTTGGGCAGATCAGCCGCCGGGCGCTAGCCTCCGGTTTTTACTGCTTCAACCGCGAGCTAGCGCCCTGCGGCTAATCCTAAAATTAAGTGGCGACGGACCGGGGCGGAAGGCTGCCATTCGACATTATCGGTTACGATGAGTTTGAGGATTAAAGGATATCGGCCTTTCCGCTAGAATCAGGGGCATCGCCAGCGGCCTGCCCGATTCGAGCCTTTCAAGGGCCCGCTATACTGGCGAGAACCAGCTCACTTCGTGAATTCTGCCAATGCTTTCCTCGGTTCCCTTTGATTGCCGCCCGTTCGGTTTCTCTGCGATTTTTGCGGCAAACCTGGCGATCGCGGCTGTGTGCGCCGCCGACATCACGTTTCCAAGTTCCGAGTGGGAGGTCAAAAGACCGCCAGAGTTGGGGTTGGATGACTCGCGCTTGGAAGCGGTGGCATTGGCGCTGGGAAGCCGAGGCTGTGTCGTTAAGAACGGATACGTCGTTAAGGCTTGGGGTCCGCAGGAAGAGAAGGGCGACTGGTATTCTTCTGCGAAGCCGGTCCTCTCGACGCTATTGATGTTTGCCGTCAAGGAGGGCAAGGCGAAAAGCTTTGACCAGCCGCTGGCCGACTTCGGGTGGGAACTTTCTCCAAAGGACCGTCCGATGACGCTGCGGCATCTGGCAAACATGACCAGCGGCTACGCGCGGCCGGAAGAGCCCGGACAGGCCTGGGCGTATAACGACTATGCCATTCAGCTCTATCAAAAGACGCTGTTCGACAAAGTCTTTCAAGGTGAACCGGAAACGGTTTTTCACGATCCGCAGCGGTTCGGTGTACTCGAGTTGCAGGACGGTTTTTCCTTTCGGCAAAAGAACCGGCGGATGAGCGCGTCGGTGCGCGACTTCGCTCGTATCGCTTGGTTCTGGCTGAATCGCGGTAACTGGAATGGAACGCAGGTGCTTCCACGACATTACTTCGACGAGAACATGAAGCCGCAAGTGCCAAAGGATTTGGCCCTCAGCAGCGATGCCAAGACGAACGATTACCTTCAGATCGGCACCTATGGCGGCGAGTCGAACCACTTTTCAAAGTCCGGCCCGGGAATCTACGGATTCAATTGGTGGTTCAACGACACAGGTATCCACCATCCCCACACACGAACGTGGCCCGATGCGCCCGACGATACGGTGATGTCGCTGGGCCACCGTGGGAATTGCAGTGTTCTGATTCCCAGCCTGAATCTCGTGGTAGTTGCCGCCGAGGCGGACTGGGGTGAGTTCGAGCCGGGCCAAATCGATGCACAACTCAATCAAGGGCTGAAATTGATCGTTGAGGCCGGAACGCCACAAGAAGCACCTGGTCGTTGATCCTATCGGCACTGGCGCCATTCCTCCTAGCAGCATCTCCATCATGTCGAAAGTTATTGCCGCCTTGCTCGTCCTGTCGCTCGGCACGACGGTTGAAGCTGAAACGATTGAAGGCACCCTTACGGTTTGGCATCCGGTCACCATTACATTTCAAGGCCCCGGGGCGACGGAGACCGACGAGTCGCCGAATCCCTTCTTGGACATCCGATTGCAGGTCGTTTTCAGCGGTCCCGACAATCAACTCTTTGTGGTTCCCGGGTACTTCGACGGGGATGGGAAAGGCGGACCGCAGGGCAACGCATGGTGCGTCCGCTTCGCGCCGAACCTGCCCGGAAAGTGGCGTTACGCAGCGACGTTTCGTCAGGGGCCGGGCGTCGCGATCGAGTTGGATGCGGATGCGGGTAAGTTAATCGAAGTACCCGAATCAACTGGAGAATTCGACGTGGCGCCGCGCGATCCCCAGGCGGCAGGGTTTCTGAAATGGGGCCGTCTGGCCTACGTCGGCCAGCACTATTTGAAGTTTCAAGATGGTCCCTACTGGCTCCGAGGCGGTACTGACGAGCCAGAGGATTTCTTGGGCTATGCAGGCTTCGATCGCACGCCACCGAAGCACCGTTTCGCCGATCACGAGTCTGATTGGCGCGAAGGAGATCCCGACTGGGGAAACGGCCGGGGACGGGCGATCATCGGCGCGCTGAACTATTTGGCCGATCACCACGTCAACAGCATCTATTTTCTCACGATGAACGTTGGCGGCGACGGCAAGGACGTATGGCCCTGGGCGGGCACGATCGACCCCCGCGGTCACAAGAGCAATGACAATTTTCACTATGACCTCGCGAAGCTTCGCCAATGGGAGACCGTCTTTAGCCACGCCCAGCGGCAGGGGATTTTCTTGCATTTTGTGTTCAATGAAGCCGAAGCCGCCAACAAACGCGAACTTGATGACGGCGAGCTCGGCCCTGAGCGGAAGCTCTTTTATCGCGAGATGGTGGCCCGATTCGGTCATCACCTGGCGATCCAGTGGAACCTGTGTGAGGAATACAACCTGAATTTCGATTTTGGACCCGCGCGCCTGCGCGCTTTCGCCGACTATATCCGCGCCGTGGATCCCTACGACCATCCTGTGACCGTCCATAGCGCGGGCGATCCCGTGGAGCAGCTTCGCTTCTCCTATGGCGATCCGCGGTTCAGCATGACCTCGATCCAGTTGAACCAGCGGCCGATTCACGAAGTGACTGAGGCCATCCGCACCGAGACCCGGCGGGCCGGTCGCCCGCTGCCGGTAAGCCTCGACGAGTTCACGCTTGACCGGGGTCAGCGGGCTTCGCATCTACCGGTCGACGACGCGGAGGGGCACCGCCGGGAAAAGATTTGGGCCACCTACTTCTCAGGAGGCATGATCGAGTTCATCCTCGAAGACTTGCTGCGTACCGACAGTTTCAAAACCGCGGAACGAGAAACGCTGTGGCGCTATCTGTGGTTTGCGCGTCACTTTATGGAAGAGAATTTGCCATTTTGGGAAATGGAGCCGGCCGATGAATTGTCGCACGGAGGAGGCACAATTCCCGTCGGCATCGGCCGGGGGCGGACGGTTGCACTCGGTCCGCAGGTCTTCGCAAAACGTGGCGAAGTGTACGCCGTGTATCTGCCGACGGGGTCGGTCGCCGGCACGCTCGATTTAACCGACTTGGAAGGCGTTGCCCAGCAACGCTGGTTTAATCCGCGAACCGGTCAGTTCATAGGTTCGCCCATCGAAATGGAAGGCGGAGCGAAACGAGAACTTGGCAAGCCGCCGGCCGAACCGGAAGCTGATTGGGTGACCCTAATCGAGCGCGCGGACTCAGCCGCGCTGGCGATTGATATTGCCGGCTTTCACGACTGTACGCACCATTGGCGAAAAATTCGCAATCCGAAACGTGTGATTCACGCGTTGCCCGATCAAGCGTCGTATGCGCCCGCCCAGGTGAAGCAGATCGCGGCCAACATCCTGTTGTTTCAACGCGAGAATGGTGGCTGGCCGAAGGACTACGACATGCTGGCGTTACTGACCCCCGAACAGATCGCGGCGGTTGCAGCCTCGCGTAGCAACAGCGACACGTCCTTCGATAACTACAACATTCATTCTCAAGTGGAATACTTGGCGAAGGCTTATGGCGCGGGCGGCGACGAGGCATGGCGCGACGCCTGCCTGCGCGGGTTCGATTTTATGCTCGCCGCGCAACTGACCAATGGCGGGTTTCCCCAACAATTCCCTGATCCGTCAAATTACGCTGCGCATATCACGTTCAACGATGGCGTAACGATCGGGATTCTCAATGTGCTTAAGGACGCCGCCGATGGCCGGTCCCATTGGAAATGGCTCGATGACAAACGGCGGCGCGCGGCCCGGCGGGCGGTGAACCGCGGCGTCGAGTGCATTCTCAAATGTCAGATTCGCGTCGACAACAAGCCATCAGGATGGTGTCAGCAGCATGACGCAACGACGTTCGCCGCCGCGAGCGCTCGTACTTTTGAATTGGCGTCCGGCTGTCCGCAGGAGACAACGGCGATCGTGCGCTTCTTGATGCGCATTCAATCACCGGATGAGTCGACTGTGAAAGCAGTTGAGGGCGCGGTTGATTGGTTGCGCCGCACGAAGCTTTCCGGCATTCGGGTACAAAGAGTGCCTGCACCGGTTGCCGGCTATGAATTCCATAGCACCGATTTCGATGTCGTCGTACTGCCGGACCCCGACGCGGAGCCGACCTGGGCGCGACACTACGAGATTGGCACGGACCGCCCCGTTTTCGCGGGTCGCGACGCCGTAAAGAGATACGCCCTCAGCGAAATCGAACGCGAACGCCGCACTGGGACTCCTTGGTATGGCAATTGGCCTCGCACGCTGCTCGAACAGGAGTATCCCGCGTGGCGCGATTCCGATCGAGGCGCTACTGGGCACCCACCGGCCGCAACGTCACGCTCTTCAGATCCATGAGCGCGTCGCGGATCGGGCCCTCGGGCCGGACCGTCAGGCGAGCGCTGCCTTTCGGCAAGTCGAACGTACCCACGTCGATGCGCTGGTAGACGTTCCACTCACCCGTTGAATCGACGCGGTGATGAATCGTTTGCCCGGCGACTTCGATTGCGTAGTGGTTCCCCGCCGCTTCGTTGTTGCAGGAAAACTCGACGAGCACGGTGTAGCGCCCGGGGTGCTCCACGTCGAGTTCCCAGGCGGCGCGATCGTCGTCGCTGTTCCAGTAACCCAGCGCGCCGTTGACTTCTTCGATGCGCAGCGTCGTGCCGTAGATCTCGGCATTGCTGGCCAGGCAGGCCAGCTCGCCGCGGAGTTGTTCATGGTGTACTACCTGTGGTCGATTTCCGTCGACTTCCTTCGGCTTCGGCGCGGCGGATTGCAACAGCGCGATCACGTCGGCCAAATCCCCTGGAGAGAGGTCTTTTTCCAGGCCCTCGGGCATCAGCGACATCCGCGAACTGGTTAGCTCCTCGAGCTCGCTCCGCTGCAGCACGTGTCGCTTGCCCTCTTGCTCGAGAAGTGTGATCGCACCGCCGGTTTCGTCGGCCAACATGCCAGTGTATGTTCGCCCCGATTCGGTGATGGCAGTGTAGGACGTATAACGGCTCTCGACGGCGCGGTTGGGGTCCAACATTGCGATCAACATCGCTTCGGTCGAGCGGTCCGAGAGCGCCGCCAGGTCAGGCCCCACCGCGTGGCCGGTGTCTTGCCAGCGGTGACACGCCGCGCAGCGTTTTTCAAATACCGCGCGGCCGCGGGCGGCATCACCGTTGCTTGGTAGCCGTTGGCGGTACGCATCGACGACTTTTTGACGGTCCTCGTTCGCGCCCGCGTTGAGCAACTTCTCGGCACGTTGGCGGATCGCCTCGTCGTCATGTGTGAGAAGCCGTTGACGCCGCGATGCGTCAATGTCCCGCGCGTCGATCCGGCCGTCCTGAACGGCATCGAGCAATGCTTCCAACCCGCCAGCCCGCTGGAACATCCGCGTCAGCACTTCGCGTCGTACGCTCGAAGTGTATGTCGCCCACTGGTTGAGCAACAACCCCGGCACCCGCGAGTCATCGAGTTGCCCGAGCCGGTCGATCGCCGTCAGTTGCAGCGAAGTCGCCACCGATGGTTCGAGCAGCGAAGCGAGTAGCTCAAGATCGGCGTCGAGCTTATCGGGTTCGGCGGCCAACAGGGCGAGCGCCCGCTCGCGTGCCGGCAGAGGGGACGCCTCTGCCGTCGCGATCTTGCGGCCGTGTTCGAGGATGGCGCTCAGGCGCTGGACCTCCTCATCAAGTGCGCTATTCGTACCGTTGCGGAGGGTTGCCATCGTGCGGCCGGCATCGGCGAGTCGCTCGATCAGACCCGCTACGGCCACAAGCTGCCAGTCGGCGTAGCCGTCTGATTCCGCTGTGTTGATGGCGGCCAGCACCCGGGCAAGTGTCGCGTCGTTGCCTGTCCCGAGCGCCGAGGCGATCAGCGGCGTCACGGCGCGGGCGGGGTCGTCGATCGTGTCGAGGTGTTCAACAATCGCCCCGGTCACTTGATCGAGATGCTGTAGCGCCGCGCTCATCGCGGCTGCTTCGATGATCGGATCGCCCTGAGCTTGAACTGCCAATTCGCCCAACTTCCGACCGGCGGATGCGTCGATCGATTCACCCAGCGTGAGCGCAAGTTGCAGCAGCACGCGCGGGTCGTCATCCTTTAGCGCGATCAGCGCTGCCAATAGTACTGCCGAATCGTCATCGCCGGCCGACAGCCGCGGCTCGGCGAGGCGTATTGCGTGGCGACGCAACTCCGCGTGTTCATCGGCAAGCGCCACGAGAATCGTCGGGACACGTAGGGCACCGAGACCGTCGAGCGTGTACAGTGCGTGCAGCCGAGCCTGCGGCAATTTACTTGTCTCGACCAGCGCTTCCAGGGCTGCAACGACGGCGTTATCGCCCGCATGAACCAGCAACTGCTGGGCCAGATCGCGTTGCGGGCCGTTGGGGCTTTCTAGCACCGCGACCAATTCTGGCGGACTCATTGCCGCCAGGTTCGGCACGCGCCGCGGCTTGACGCCGATCGGGTACACGCGATAAATCCGCCCTTGGTCGCTCCCCGCGCGAACATCGACCTCGGCCTCAAAGCTATCGGGGATCCACTCGGTATGCTCGATCACCCGCCGATACATGTCGGCGATCCACAGCGCGCCGTCGGGACCGGTGTCGATCATCGCCGGGCGCGACCAGTTGTCGGTCGAAGCCAGAAACTCGCTCGTCTGTTCGTCCTCAGCACGGCGGCTGCGGTACCTTACACCTTCGCGACGGACCACCTCGCGATGCACCAGGTTATGGACCGGTTCACTCACAAAGCTGTTGCCCTCAAACGCCGGCCCGAACAGCGTGTCGCGGTAGATCATCGCGCAACAAGCCGATGTGAAACAGTCCGCCGTGTGCAGGTCGTTGAAACGCTGTAGAGTCCGGCTGGCGGGGTACACCCGCGCCGAACCTGGCACCTCGGGCACGTCCGGCCGAACTTTGGGTACGCGGACGTGGGGGTTGCGTTGCAGGTAGCGGTCTTCGATCGCGTACTGCCACATCGGGTTGTTGTTCACGTTGCCAAACCAATCGCCCCAGTCGTTGCGGTTGCGGATGAACTGGCAGAAACCGGAGAGCGGTTCGATGAGGCCTTCGTCGGGGCGAATGCGGAAGTCCTTGCCGGCGATGTTGACGACCTCGCCCGTCTTTACCGAGCGCACCGCTTCGCTGTCGCCGTGGCAACAGTAAATCCAATTGTCTAGCCCGCGCTTGAGGCCGTTGGCCATGTGCTGGGGATTCCATGTGCCGAAGCCGTCGTACAGCGTGCGCCGCACGTCGGCCCGGCCGTCGCCGTCGGTATCCTCCGCGTAGATGATCTCCGGCGGAGTGCAGATGATCGCACCGTCGCGCCACGCGAGCACGCTGTTGGCGTGCGAGAGGCCGTCGAGAAACACCGTCGCACGGTCGAGCCGGCCATCGCCATCGCTGTCGTCCAACACGCGAACGCGACTGCCCGGCTTACCGTGGCCATCCGCGCCGTCGGGATAGTCGCCCATCTCGGCCACCCACAGGCGGCCATCGGGACCGAAATCGAATGCCACGGGGTCGGCCACCAACGGTTCGGCGGCGACCAGCTCGACCTGAAACCCCGGGCGAACTTTCATCGTTTGCTCCGCAACGGAAGCTGGTCGCGCTGGACGGGAAATGTTGCCAAGCAGCTCGTTAAACGAGCGGCGATCGACCAGATCGGGCATGTCTGCCGTGTCTTCGTTCTGCACCCACAGGCCGCGCGAATGAAACCAGGCGCCGTTGTTCGTCGCGCCTCGGGCGATCATCGGGATTACGGTCTTTCCGCCGCGCGGTTGATCGACGACGCGCGTCGCCCAGCCTTCTACGAGTGAGTCGTACAGCCAAAGCCCCTCGTGCGCTTCGTTTGAATACATCACGTCGAGCCGGGCGTCGTCATCGACATCCACCAGTCGCAGGCCTCGATCGTGGCCATCGGCATCGACAAACGCAGCAGGTTCCGGCGGGGCAAACGGCAACGGTTCCCATCGACTCTGGTCAGTCGACCAGCGAAACGCGGCCCGCGTGCGGTCGTTGGCTACCAGCAGTTCGCAACTGCCATCGCCGTCCAGGTCAACCAGGCGCACGCCGCGGTCGCGTCCTTGCTGGCTGATTTGCAGCGTTTCACCATCGACCGTCAATCCGTTGAGAAGCTGCGGGGTATGTCGCCACTTCGCGCCGTTGAATTGCCAGGCATCGCGGACATGTTCGTCCGCTACAAAAAGTGTCACCGCGGGGCCGGTGGGTGAGTTGACAATGCCGAATCGCGCGCCGGCCACGCGCCGCGAGCCATCCTTCATCGATACGAACTTCACCGGCAGCGGTGTCTCCAACCACCGACGCTGCGTGGGTTGCCAGATGCGGGTGAACTGCACCTGGTCGTTGCCGATCAACACGTCGAGATAACCGTCACCGTTGAGCTCCAGCAGCCTTACGCCGTTGTCGCCGCCGTCGTCGGCGCGGAGCGGGTGCCCCGCCAGCAGGTTCGCCGTCAGGCGCTCGTGGGCTTCGCGGAACGTGAGAAACACCACACGCTTGCCGTAAGTTTTCACGGCATGGTCGATGAGCTGATTGACCTGTTCGGCTCGGATCCACCCGTGCGGGTGAAATACCAGGTTGAACACGCCCTGTTTAATCACCGTGGCATCGAGCGCCGCCTGCCAGTCGCGGACCGTCGCCGGGTGGTTCGGATGATTCAGGTTCTGGGCCTCCCAATCGCTGGGGACCATGCAGGGGAATTCCCACATCCGCCCGCCAATCACGTACGGATAGGGATAGTCCTCGATCGTGTTCACGAATGACGGAAAGGGAAGGTACTTGCGAAAGCGCTGGCGCCCCGCTTCGTCCCAGACCAGTTCACGCGGCAACACGGGATCGTTGACGCTGAACACCTGAAACACCGACGAATCGACGCGCAAGAAATTCCCCGCTTCGGTCCGGCCGTTAAATATTTCGGTGACAAACCGGGGGCTAAAGGTATTTAGCGAATCGCAACACGGCATGCGAAACGCCACCGGGCGGCTGTTCGGCACCCGCGCGAGCAGATCGACGCAGCGATCGTAGGTCGCAAGGGCTTTCGGAAAATCGTGGTCCTTCAATAGCGGGCACGGATGATCGAGGGTGTGAACTTCGAGGCTGAGTCCTTCGTCGAGCCACGTCTGCAAATGCGGCTCGAAGGGTTCGATCTGGTTGGTCATGATGCTGACCGGCGCACGGCCGTCGATCCGCTTGAGCCGATCGAGCGTGGGCCGCAGAAACTCTTCCCACTTCTCGTACCCGCGCATGTCGTCGATTGCCAGGACGACGACGGCGTCCGTGGCACGCGGTTGGGGGTCGTCCGATTCGGGTGCCGGCGGATCGGCCCACTGCGGCGTGGTAAGTCGCGCAAAATCGCGCGATACATAGTATGGATCGACGGTATCGAGATAGCCGAGCCGGTTCCCGTCGGCCATCGCGGCGCTTGCACAAACCAGGTAGACCAGACACTGGAAGCCTGCGGGCCGGAGAAGCATGGAAGGGTCTTCTGTTGGCGGAGTGGCTCGTCGGTTGAACCTATCGAGCGAGGTGAGCGATAGATTTCTATTGTAACCTGGGATTTCCGATTTCGATGTTGAGATCTGTCGCTTAATCTTCTCGCGAAGGATCTAACTGCGGCTCAAATACGACCATGAAGTCTTATAACTGGCGTCCGAATCGCCCATGGATGAAACCTTGAAAGTTCTAGCACCCGTGATGGCAATTAAGGTACAATTTGACGGATCGCGGCGGAAGACGCCGCTAGGAGAAAGTTATCGACATGCCCGCTTCCATAGAAGACGTTGCCAAACGCGCCAATGTGTCAATCAGCACTGTTTCGCGGGTGATCAACCGCCGAGAGCTCGTCAACGCGAAAACCCGCGAGCGAGTCGACGAAGCGATCCGCGAACTGAAGTACCGTCCGAATGCGTTTGCCCGCGGACTCATGCTCCGTAAGAGCGGCATCATTGGACTCGTGTTGCCCGACCTGCACGGCGAGTTCTATTCGGAAATAATCCGGGGTGCGAACCTCCAGGCACGGGAGATGGGCACCAATCTGTTGCTGTCGTCGGCCTTGCCGGGCGATGATACGCAACGCTGGTTGGCGGCACTCGGGCAGCGGGCCTTGCTAGACGGGCTGGCGGTGATGGTTTCCGACACCATGGTCTCCGGCATCGGTCCGGCGCTCGCGGAGTTACAGCTTCCCATCGTGGTTCTCGACGGCGAGATCGAGGGCGTGGTACACGACACCGTCGTCATCAATCAACGTCGAGGGGCGCTCGCCATGATGCGGCATCTTTTGCAAGAGTGTCATGTGCGCCGGGTGATCTTTGTGGGCGGTCGGCAGACGAACATCGACACGCAGGCCCGATATAGTGCTTGCCGCGATGAGCTTCGGGCCGTCAGCCGAGATCTTAGCGAGGACGACGTTTATTATTTGGATTACACCTACGAATCGGCCTACCGCCTGGCCGAAAGCAAAGTTAGCGATTGGCTCGGGGCGGAAACGTGCGTGTTTGCGGCGAATGATGAAATGGCAGCGGGAGTCATCGCCGCCGCGATCGCCAAGGGCATGTCGGTTCCCACGGACCTGGGTGTGGTCGGCTTCGACGACACGCGAGTCGCCCAAATGACCAAGCCCCTGCTGACTACCGTGCGGGTTCCCATGTCGAGTATGGGCGCGACGGCCATCGGACTGCTGTGCCAGAGAATCGCCGAGCCGGAAAATGAGCCGACGACCGTCTCGCTATCGGCCGAACTCGTAGTCCGAGATTCTTGCGGTGCCGCCCGGCAATAGCCACTAACCCCGACCTCATTGCACTTTAGACCGCTTGTTCCGCCCGGCGCTTTCGCAGCGCTTGTTCAATTTCATAACAGCGTGCTTCGGTAAGCGGGTAGCGAAGCGTGAGCACGATGGAAATGATGCTTAGCAGCAGCGGCACGCCGATCTCAACGACACGCAGGCGGAAGAGAGTTTGGGGCGACTGACGCTTCAGTTGGGTTGCCCGCTGCAAAACTACATCCGTTTCCTCCATGAGTTCTGTCGGGGCGTTAACCAAAAACACGAGGTTTGCTTGATGCGCTTCCGCCGTCGAACGAAGTAAGGCAAGCTGATCGAGTAGATGTTGTAAGTGCTCGGCTTGGCTAGGATACGCCTCGCTTCGCGCGCGGAGGTGCGCGTGCAATTTTGTTGCGTCCGCGAGAAAGTCGTCAAAATGCGATGAGGCTGCTGCGGCACGCGCCGCAGCATTCACGGCCGAATCTTGAGTTTGCCACTGCTCCGCGTCGATCCTAAGCGTCGCCATGCTTCTCGTGAGGGAGTCGACCATCACATTTTGTTTTTGGTCGAAGGTCGTGTATACCAACAGTGCACCCGAAACAAAGCTGGCCACTGCCGTGCCCATTTGGATAAACCACCAGAACACCGCGTAGTATGTGCCTTCGGAACGTGCATTTCGCTTCAATTCATCTTCGTCGCACACGTCGCCGACCATGGATGAGGCGAGGGTAAAGAACATTAACATTCCCGCGGACAGCAGCATTGTGGGAATGAGTACCAGGTAGGGAAGCTCAGGATTGTAGCAGACGATTTTGGAAACCTGAGCGGCACACATCAGCAGGATGGCAAGTATCAAGGTGTTCCTTTTTCCAACGCGCCGGCTGATCCAATTGAGGGGAAAGACGGCCACGAGCGCCGTGACGGCCCAAACGGTGCCGTCCCAACCGAGGAGCTTGCCCGCGGCACTGACATCGCCGCCGTAGAGATAGAAAATCTTAATGTAATCGCCAAAGAGCGAGACGAAATTGAAGCCGATTGCCAAGGTAAAGATAATTGCTGTGAGGATAAGAAATGTTTTGTTCCGAAGCGTAATCCGCATGTCGTGCCAGAATGTCGATTTCTTGCGTGATTCGACCGGGGTCAGACTTGGTTCCTTTAGCGTGACGAACCACCAGATGACTAATGGAGTTAAGATGATGGCCACCAGCATCGAGGCGTATCGCATGCCATCGATCAAATCTCCGCTCGATCCTTGCAACAAGACTGCCAGTGCGAGCAGCCAGGGCGTCCCCATGGCAAACAGGTTGCCGAAAAAACTCTTGGCGCTGAACAATCGGGTGCGGTCGTGGTAGTCTTCCGACATTTCCAGTCCGAGCGCGCCGTGGCTAATTTCAAAGATCGACGTCGCGGTGAAGAACAGGAGCACTCCTCCTAAGATGAACACGCATTGAAACCAGGCATAGGCAGACTCACTCGGGAAGATTGTTCGGATGAACTGGCCGCGGGGAACCCACCACATGGCAACAAAGGTCACCGCGACCGCGATGCCGCCAACAAGTATGTAAGGGCGCCGGCGGCCCCAACGAGAGCGGGTGTTGTCAGACAAGTGTCCAATGATCGGATCGGAGACGGCGTCCCAAAGCTTAGGGACGAACAGGATCACGCCCAACCAAAGGGGGTTCAATCCTAGCGAGATAT
The DNA here is from genome assembly GCA_040901765.1 of Pirellulales bacterium. Classification (GTDB taxonomy): domain Bacteria; phylum Planctomycetota; class Planctomycetia; order Pirellulales; family Lacipirellulaceae; genus JBBDYG01. Next base: position 51,552 of record JBBDYG010000076.1, on the reverse strand, counting down.
TGCCGAGCAACTGCATCAGACGCGGGGCGATATTAAACAGGGCGATCGGGATCACCCCACCCATGCCGTAGGCGATCAGTTGATTCCACGGAACACGTCGCACAGGTTCAGTTACGTGGCGCGGAGGAACGGCCATGTTTCGATCATCCTCGGCTGCTGGCTTGAAACCCAGATTTCTGTTTCAGTACTCCCCTTCCCTGAAGCCGCATATTACACTGAAGCGAGGCGACTGAAAGCGCTTGCTGTTCACATTTTTCCCCTATTCTTGTTTTTTGTGGCCAACTGACCTTATGGAACGACTGCGTCAAAAGCATCGCGCTGCGGCAAGGGACGCGGGGAAAGTCGGCCAGGTCTTCGGCCTGCCCACCCAGAGCACTCGGCTCACCAATGGCCGCTACAGCGTCCAGCTTACTGCGGCGGGCGGCGGTGTCTCGGAGTGGGAGGGCTTGGCCGTTTCGCGCTGGATGCCCGATCCGACCTGCGATGCCGACGGCTTTTTTATCTATTTGCGCGATCTGGAGGACGGATCGTTCTGGTCGGCCGGTTATCAGCCGACTCGCGTTCTGCCCGACGTCTATGAATTTCAATTCTCGAGTTCCGGGGCCGAGATCGTTCGGACCGACCGTGAGATTGAATGCCGACTTACGGTTGGTGTGGCACCTGACCAGGACTGCGAGTTGCGCCGATGCCGGCTCACGAATGGAGGTCAACGCCCAAGAAAGATCGAGATTACCAGCTACGTCGAATTCGTGTTAGCAACTCGGGAGGCCGACGCGAATCATCCGACGTTCTCGAAACTCTTCGTGGAGACCGAGTTTTGTCGCGATGCAAATGCAATCTTTGCTCGCCGGCGGCCGCGCAGCTCCGTTGATTTGGAGCGATGGGGATTTCACCGGTTACTGGCCGACCTCGATTCCATCGGCCACGATCTGCAGTTCGAGACCAATCGCAAGGCATTTATCGGCCGTGGTCGAAGTCTTTCGCATCCTCGTGCCCTCGATCGCGGCGCGAAACTAGCCGGCGACCAAGGTCCGGTGCTCGACCCCATTGGCAGTCTGCGGACTACCGTTTGGCTTGCACCCGGGGAAACGCGCGAAGTGGTTTTTGTACTGGGAGCTTCGGCGAGCCGCCGAGAACTCGAAAACCAGATGGCCGCGTTTCATGATTTGCCGGCGGCACAGATTTTTTTTAATGCTCCGGCAACCACTTCAGCGTTGAATGGCAATGCTCAGCGATGGATTGCCCACCCGTCGCATGACCCGCCGACGATGCGGCTGCACGAAGGAGTGTCGAACGGACGCTGTCAACCTGAAGCGGCGGTAGAGACGGAAGTCGAAGTGCCGCAACTAAGCCGGGAGGCCCTTCAATTTGAAAATTCGTATGGCGGTTTCTCCGCCGACGGTCGTGAGTACGTCATCCGGATTGAGCCTGACGCCGACGGACGGCTGGGCTTGCCGCCGCAACCTTGGGTGAACGTGATTGCCAACGAACAGGCAGGGTGCCTGGTGACCGAGCGGGGGGCCGGTTACACCTGGGCTGGCAACAGCCGCCACAATCGGCTTTCGGCCTGGAACAATGACCCGGTATGCGACCCCCATGCCGAGGCGCTTTGGATCCGCGACGAAGAGACGGGTGGCTTTTGGTCGCCTATGCCCGGTCCAACTCCTGCACCGGCCCGGTACGAAGTCCGGCATGGGTTCGGCTATACACGTTTTCATCACACGAGCTTTGGACTTGCGCAAGAAGTCACCATTTTCATGGCACCGGACGATCCGGTGAAGCTCGTCCGCGTCCAAATTGAGAATCGCAGCAGTTTATCCCGGCGACTTTCCGTGTTTTCGTATCTCCAGTGGGGGCTTCGTTGCACGCCCGTGGACTTGGATCCCATCGACACGACGTACGATCACAACCTTGCGGCAATTTTGGCATGTAATTTTGCGCGCGATGTCTATTCCGATAGCGTGGCGTTCTCCGCCGTCGTGGCCGACTCCGCGACCACAACCGACATTACTCATACCAGTGCGCGCGAATCATTCCTCGGTCGGTTTGGTGAGATCGCATCGCCGGCGGCGGTTGCCGAGCCGCGGCAACTCGACAACCGAACGGGAAGTGGACTCGATGCCTGTGCAGCGTGGCGAATACCGTTTCGGGTAGCAGCCGGCGAGACGATCGAGTTCACCATTCTGCTCGGCGAGACGACCGATCACGACGCGGCGGCCAAATTGATCGGTAAGTTTCGCCGACCCGGCCAAGTGCAACACGCATTGGAGCAAGTCAACGCATTCTGGCGCAAGACGCTCTCCGCTATCGAAGTAGAGACGCCCGATCGCCAGATCGATCTGATGGTCAACGGCTGGTTACCCTATCAAAACCTGGCCTGCCGCATGTGGGCGCGGTCAGCGTACTACCAGCCGGGGGGAGCGTTTGGATTTCGTGACCAATTGCAGGATTCCGCTGCACTCGTTTACCATCAGCCCGATCTGACTCGCCGGCAGATTGTCCGCCACGCCGGTCAGCAGTTTGTCGAGGGCGACGTCATGCACTGGTGGCATGCCGACAACGGGCTCGGTTTGCGCACGCGATTTTCCGATGATCTCGCTTGGCTGCCCTATGTGACCGCGACCTATGTGGGAGTCACCGGCGACGAGGCGCTGCTCGATAAAACGGTCCCGTTCATTCGCGGCGAGCGACTCGCAGATGACCAGCACGAAGTCTGCATGCGCAGCGAACCAAGCGGAGTTTCCGCAACGATCTACGAGCACTGCTGCCTCGCACTCGATCGGGCGCTAACCGTCGGACCGCATGGACTGCCCCTGATCGGTAGCGGCGATTGGAACGACGGCATGAATCGCGTGGGCAAAATGGGGCAGGGGGAAAGCGTGTGGCTCGGCTTTTTCCTATATACGGTTCTCGGCCAGATGTTCCCGATCTGCGAACGACGCGGTGATCTAAAGCGTACTCAAGAGTATGCCTCGCATCGCGCCAGGCTTGCGGCAGGGTTGAACGAAGCGGGTTGGGACGGCGCTTGGTATCGCCGGGCGTTCTACGACAATGGCCAACCGCTCGGCTCGGCCGAGAGCGATGAATGCCAGATCGACGCAATCGCACAGGCGTGGTCCGTGCTTTCGGGAGCAGCACCGCGCGAGCGAGCGGAAATGGCCATGCGGGCGGCACAAGAGCGGCTTGTTGACGATCGGGCAGGACTCATTCGCTTGCTTGCTCCGCCATTTGATCGCACGCCAAACGACCCGGGATATATCAAAGGCTACGTACCTGGCGTTCGCGAGAACGGCGGGCAGTATACGCATGGCGTGCTGTGGCTGGTCGGAGCACTGGCGAGAATGGGTCACGGCACGCGCGCCGTTGAACACTTACGGATGCTAAGCCCTGTGACGCGGACGTCGACGGCCGAACAAGTTGCAATCTATCAAACAGAGCCGTATGTCGTGGCCGCGGATGTGTACTCGGAGCCGCCTCACGTCGGCCGTGGTGGCTGGACATGGTACACCGGTTCGGCCGGTTGGATGTTCCGTGTGGCGGTCGAATCGATTCTTGGATTTTCTATCGAAGGTGGTGAAACGATCGTGCTGAAGCCGGCGATTTCGGCCGATTGGCCGCAGTGCCGACTGCGGTATCGCCTGCCCGACGGTCAGACTCGCTACGAGATCCGGATCGAGAATCCGGCCGGCAAGGAAACGGGCGTTACGTCGGCTACGGTCGATGGCCGCCTCGCGACTGTCGTGGACGGAGCGGCGAGAATTCCCATCGAGCACGATGGGAAAGCTCACTCTATCATCGTGTACCTCTAGCGACATATCGGTAGCTGAATTCGCAAGAATTCAGCGATCGCCAGAAAGGTGGCTCGCTTGAGCGACCCGGCATTTCCTAGCGACTTTGTGTGGGGTGCGGCAACTTCGGCCTATCAGATCGAAGGTTCGCCGATGGCCGACGGGGCCGGCGCGAGCATTTGGCACCGCTTCGCCCATACGCCGGGAAGAATCGCCGATGGCGATCATGGCGACGTGGCGTGCGACCACTATCGCCGATTTGCCGACGACATCCGCCTCATGAGCGAACTGGGAATCAAGTCCTATCGCTTCAGCATCTCGTGGTCGCGCGTATTGCCCGAGGGGACGGGACGACCCAATGCTGGCGGTCTCGACTTCTACGCCCGATTAGTCGACATGCTGCTGAGGTATGACATTCGGCCGTTCGCCACGCTCTACCACTGGGATCTTCCGGCGGCGCTCGAAGACCGCGGCGGGTGGGCTTACCCCGACGCGCCGAGTTGGTTCGCCGACTATGCGCGATTGATGTATCGCGAGCTTGGCGATCGCGTGCCGATGTGGGCCACCATTAACGAGCCGTGGGTAATTATGGACTTGGGATACGTCTCCAGTCTGCATGCGCCGGGGCGACAAGATCGTGCGGAAGCTGCGGCGGTGTCGCATAACTTGCTGCGGGCGCATTCCGCAGCCGTTGCCGCTTATCGTGCTGAGTGCGATCAGCAAATCGGCCTGGTCGTGAATCTCGTGCCGATCGAGCCTGCCACCGATTTAGAGGCCGATCGTTCAGCCGCCCGCCGGATGGACGCCTATCTCAATCGCCACTTCCTCGATCCCGCGTTGCTGGGAAAATTCCCCGAGGAATTGCCCGAAATGTTCGGCGCGGATTGGCCGACGATGTCCACCGATGAGCTGCACCGAATTCGCGCGCCGATTGATTTTCTGGGCATCAACTACTACCTGCGATTGGTGGTCGCCGACGATCCCTGCGGCGGCCCGCCGCGGGCCAGGATTGTCACCTCGCCCAATTGTCCACGCACCGGTTTGGGGTGGGAAATCTATCCCGAAGGCCTCACCGAAATTCTGCTGTGGGTGCGGGAACATTACGGCGAATTGCCGCTCTACATCACCGAGAACGGTGCGGCATTCGAGGATCACGTCCAACCAAATGGCGGTATCAACGACCCGTCGCGTGTAGAATACTTGAAACATCATCTGAACGCGGCGGCAGAGGCAATCGAATCGGGAGTCAACCTGCAAGGTTACTTTGTGTGGTCGCTGCTGGACAACTTTGAGTGGCAGCACGGGTACTCGCAGCGGTTCGGCATCGTACACGTTGATTTCGCAACACAACGCCGGACTCCCAAAGCGTCGGCCCGGTTTTATGCCGATGCGATTCGTTCACGTGGGGCGGTTTTGAAAGGTTAATTGGATGGTTCGCTGCGGTTGTATCGTGTTGTTCCTAGTGCATTCAATGATAAGCGGCGCGGCGGCTCAGGATCTCAATACGGTGCGCGATGACCAGATCAATCGCCTGAAGAATTACACGCTGGATGCGATCATGCCGTCGGGCCTGGTGCGAGATTCGCTCGTACTTGATGGAACCAGCTTTCATCCTGCCACGCCCGATGCGGCGGGTTTTGCCCTGGTGGCGCTCAGCGCGCTGGACCATTTGAACAAGCTGCCCGACGCCGAGCAGCGCGTCGAGCAGGTTCTTTCTGCTTACGCTGGCCAGAGAGCCGGGGTTGCGCCAGACCGCTCCGCCGACGGCCACTTCATCCATTTCATGGACGTGAACACCGGTGCGCCTGCCCCTTGTTGCTGGGACGACTCCTACACGCCGATTGGCACCGCGCTGTTGGTCGCCGGGGCGCAATTTGCGCGGAACCATTTCCCGGAGAATACCACGATCGCGTCGCTCGCCGAACAATTGACCGAGAGCGTTAACTTTAACAATGCGATCCATCCCAACCTGAGTGGCCGCATCTATCTCGACATGACCAAAGCCGGCGGCGGCGCCGGTGGCACCGTCGCACCGTGGAACGAATTCATGCTCGTCGAGAGCCTGGCCCTGCGCGAGACCAATAACGCACGCGCGCTCGCGGTAAAACATCGCTGGCTGGACACGGAATTCCTGCCGACGCTTTCTTATGACGGTATTCCGACGCTGACGGACAACTTCGGCGTGTTCGCTTCCGGGTTTTGGGTGCAGCAGATGCACTTCTTCAATGGCGATTTTAGGCACAGCGCCGAGTTTGAGACATTCTTCCGAAATCAGCAGGAAGCCGATCAACTCTACTCGGATAACGCGCTTGGCGAGGAGTTTCGTTACGGATTGACGGCTGGCCTCATTCCCAACGGGTATCACGCCGATCGAATCGGCGATCATCCATTCGAAGTTTTCTCGCCGGAGGCGGTGGCCGCCTGGGGCGACATGGAGACGCTGCTCGATTTTTATAACGCGCAGATTCTTTCGCCGAACGACCCGCGCTACAAATACGGCCTGGTGCGCGTCTCCGGCCAGCAGCCGGGTTGGATTCCGCCCGATGCGGGATTGGTTGACCACCTTTTTCTGTTGTTTGGATTGGTGGAGAGCCTCGATTCCGATTTCTTTGCCGACCGCGTTATCCCGGCCCTGGATCCGGGAGATTACAACGCCGACGGCAGCGTTGACGTGGCCGACTATGAGTTTTGGAAATCGAAATCTGGCTCGATGGTCCACTTGGCCGCCGACGGCAATAGCAATGGCCGGATCGACGCGGGCGACTATACGATCTGGCGGGACCGATTCGGCGGTAGCGGCGGAACGGCACAGAAAGTGCCCGAGCCGGAGTTTATTCAACTGCTGTGGGGTTTAATTGGAACCTGTTTGTTGATTGGAGCCCGAAACCGCTTCCGGAGCGTGTCCCAATCGTCAGATTTTCGGTAGTGGGCCTGGCGGAAACCCATCAAAAAATGGAATGAAAGCGCTTGCAATCGGGCGGGCAAGTGCATAGAATCTGGAGTGGTCGGGCGTAGTGCGCTGTCGTCTCCAAAACGGCAAGCTTCAGCGGGTTGAATCGGGGCGCGGCAGCGGCAGGAAGCGGATGGACAGGGGCAGCGGAAACCACTCCCTTCCATTGGCAGCGTACATGTGCGCGCCCGCAAGCGGCAAAGAGTTGAGGGTTGCATTATCTAGTTGGGGCGGCGGTCTCAAGGAAACTCGTTTCCAATTGCCTCAACAGCGGAAAGGTTCTGGGAGTGATCGTCATGTCATTCAAACCACACGGTCAAAAGCGGGGCTTTACCCTGGTGGAACTCTTGGTGGTGATTGCGATCATCGGAATCTTGGTGGCGCTGCTGCTACCGGCGATTCAGGCGGCGCGGGAGGCGGCGCGGCGAACGCAGTGCAAGAACAACTTAAAAAACATTGGGCTGTCCATTCTTAACTTTCACGACACCTATAAATTATTTCCCACGGGTGGTTCGGTGCCGCAGGCAAAAATTCAGGATTATTTGCAGGACACACATACGGTGCAAAATGAAACAGCGCGTAAAGGGCCGCCGAACGGACCGTTGCGACAAGGCTTGAGTTGGATGTACCAAATTCTTCCCTTTCTGGAAGAAGGAGCGATCAAGGGCATCATCCATCAGGATCAACTCGATGATCATGCCATCCCGCTCTACAACTGTCCTTCGCGACGCGGAGTGACGCTCTCAGACTCCGGAATTTCGCTGGTGGATTACGCGGCCGCGACGGCAGGACCGTCACGCGGGGAAATTGGCGATGAAATAGACAACTATTTGCAGGATCCAGTGGCGCATGACAAGGAGATTTTCTGGGGTTGTCCCACCTGCTTCAGCGGCCTGCCCGGACAGAGTACCGTGCAACAGATGCATCAGCGGGGAACGCCCGTCCAGTTCCGAGGAATCATCCAGCGAGTTGATTGGGCGCCCGGTTTTAGCGCGGCGCTCGCCGGAAGGCACATGGGCTTCACCAAGAAGATATCGTTCCCGCAGATTCTCGATGGATCGAGTAAGACCATGCTCGTCTCGGAGAAATGGGTCCATTCCAGCCTCTATGAAGGGACCACACAAGCTGACAATTTCGGCTGGGCGGATGGTTGGGACTACGATACCTTGCGGTCGTGCATGTTCGCTCCCGTGCCGGATACGCAAGGAGACAAGCCAAGCGGCGGCGTGAGCGATCCGGAGAATTACCTGTTTGGCTCCGCGCATTCGGGTGTGATCAACGTGTTATTCGCCGATAACGCAGTGCAGTCGATTAGTTATGATGTTGACCGGGAAAACTTCAATCGCATGGGGCATCGTCGCGACAGAGAGGTCATGGAGACCGAACTTTAGGGGCATCGAGCGGTTAGGTGAGTGGGGGCCTGGGAATGAAAGATTTCGAGGTTTTTCTGGAAGTTTCTTGACAAGCGGACAGGTTTAAGTCACTGTAATTCTAGGGGTGAAAGCGTTTCCAGTTCCTGCGGCCCGTCGATCGACGTGGCATTGAATTGCGTGACGCTCCGATTTCGCAATCGGCTTAGCCCCCGATGGTAGAGGAGACAATCAATATGCGTCGTTTTCAGACAGCAATCCTTACGGTCGTGCTCGTGGCCTTCGCGGCAATCCTACCGCCAGCGATTGCTCAGTACATTCCCGACAAGCTATTTGTCTCTCCGTACGTGAGTGAGGGAAACCCAGGCTCAACATTGCATATCACGGGCAGTCTGGTCGATCCGGTTGGCCCCACTGATTTCTACGGGCTGACGCCCATTCCCAATCAATTTGTGATCGATGAATCAAACATCTTCGGTCCGTCCACGGGCTTTAGCCGCAACAGTCATTTGGCACTTTTTACCCGTGCCGGCGAAACGGGTGGCGAGTTCGGACATGCGTTCCAGCGGAGCGAGGCTTGGGATATCAGCTACGACATGAAGATTGAAACGCCCAATCCGACGCCCCGCAAAGAAGCGGGCTTTTTCTTTCAATCGCCCAATGGGGAGTCGATGTTCATCGCATCGAGCAATGCCGGACATTTTACCGACGGGCCCGGGGAGATTGCGACTGTCTTTCCCAGGGTCATTCCCGAATACAACTTTAGCAGCTCCGGCGGCCTACTGGGCGACTACAGCAGCAACCAAGCGATCGACGCCGCGGACTACACGATTTGGCGCGACACGCTCGGCTCCGACACGGACTTTCACGCCAACGGCAACAACGAAGGCGCCAGCGAAGACTTCATCGACATGGCCGACTACGACACGTGGAAGGCTGGCTTTGGAAAGACCGCCGCCTCGGGAACCACCTACACGGTCGGGGATACGATCAACATGCGGATGATTTACACGCCGCCGGAGACGGATCCCCTGATTCCGTTCAGCCAGTCGAATCCGGGTGCAAACGTGGTCACCCCCGGCACGATGGAGTATCTGGTACGCATCAACGACGGGCCGATCCTCACGAGCGAGCCGATAGATTTCCCGATCTGGGATGAAGAAAACCCGCTGAAATCGTGGCGTGGCATTCCGAATGGCACGTTTATCTCCGTGCGGGTTCAAAATTTGTCCTTGGCCAATGTGGCTCCCGATTCGTCCAAAGTCACGTTCTCGAATTTCGATTTCGACGGTCCGTCGCCGGGTGCTGGCACGGCCGTTCCGGAGCCGGGAACCATCGGCTTGTTTGCGGCCGGCTCGTTTGTGGCTATACTGTATTCTTGGGGTCGACGTCGGTCAGCGATTTAAGGGGTGATATCCGGCTAGGGTGAAATCCAGTTAGGATGGATTGGGGTGAGGCGTCGCGGTACTGCGACGACGATTGGTGAATAGTTTTTGGCGTCCGATTGTGGGGTGACGTTGAAACGGGGTGGTACGGATTTGCCGGCTATCCTCAGTAAAACAGCGAGAAGGCATCGTTGGGGTCTCGTCGCGGAGGGGTTTCCTTGGGCGAGCGGGTTTATTTTTTCTGACTTTTGATGGGAGGCGTCTAATGAAGAAACTGCATCTGTTATCCGCATTTGTCGGAGCGTTCGCGCTCTGCGCGGGCGGCCTTAGTCAAGCGGCCCTTTTGGTCAACGGCAACTTGGACGATCCTGGGGATCATGAAGTCGATTTCGCTGTAGGTTGGACGCTCGAGGAATCTCGACAAACTCCGGGTCCGGCCGACACAGCGACCTTTGCGAGTTTCGCCAATCACACTCCTAATCCAAACGCTCCAGGGGCGGACCCCGATACCACCCGAGTTGGTGTGTGGTACAAGAATTTTTCCGGGTCGGCTTCCAATCTAGCAACCGCGCATCTCTATCAGGACGTCGCGGGCACTCCGGGCATGAAGTACATCCTGACCGGCTGGTCTCGGTTTGAAATGTTCTATGCCGGCGGCTTTAACCAGGTGCCGAGCATCGATCCCATCACCGGAGAATTCGTGTTGTCGCCTTCACCGACGAAGTCGGTTTTTGCGCTCGATTTCCTTGGCCCAGGTGATGCGTTGATTAGTTCGACCGAATTCGATCTTCACGACGACGGCGGACAAATCAATAACAATCAGTGGAGGCAGCACATGGTGATGGCTGTCGCGCCCGATGGGACCGTCGAGGTCCGGGCTCGCTCGTCCGCCATTAACATGGTGGGCACTTTCGGCGGTCAGTCAGCCTTCGCGGACGACTTTACGTTGGTCTGCATTCCCGAGCCGTCCACGGTGGCGCTCGGCTTGCTTGGCCTTGTCGGGTTGTTCGCCATGGCTCGACGAAAGTAACGTAGTCGCAACCGAGGTTCTCTGAACTTCGGAATAGTTCTACGTCAGGGGAGACCCGACAAGCGCGGATCTCCCCTGATTTTTTTCGTGCCGATCCACTATTCGATGACGTGGCACGCGATGCCGGCGCAAGCTAGATTTACGATCCTCGGGCCAGTGCTAACGATGCTCTGGATGGAGTGCGGACTTGTGACGGCTGCCGAGCCGCGACCAGAAATCCCTGGGGTCGATGCCGCATTTCTCGATGAGCTGCAAGCCCGCATTTTTGCCTACTTTTGGGAAACGACGAACGCCGAAAACGGACTGGTGCCTGACCGCTGGCCAAGCCCTAGCGGCTCGAGCATCGCGGCGGTCGGATTCGGACTGACGGCCTATGCCGTAGGCGTCGAGCGCGGATACGTCACCCGCGAGCAAGCTGCCGAGCGGGTCCGCACGACGCTGCGGTTCTTCTGGAACGCGCCGCAGAGCGAGCATCCGTCAGCCGCCACAGGATACCGCGGCTTCTTCTATCACTTCCTCGACATGAAAACGGGGTTGCGACAGGGACAATGCGAGCTATCGAGCATCGACACGACGCTGCTGATCGCCGGCGCTCTATTCTGCCGCGAATATTTTGACCGCGAGAACCCTCTTGAATCAGAGATTCGGGAACTGTCCGACAAGTTGTACCGCCGTGTGGATTGGCAGTGGATGCAGCCGCGGCAGCCACTCATTTGCATGGCTTGGACACCGGAAAGCGGATTGGGCGACCACGATTACCGAGGCTACAGCGAAGCGATGCTGCTGTACGTGCTCGCGCTCGGATCGCCCACGCATCCGATCGACGCGGCGGCCTGGGAGGCCTACACGAGCACCTATCACTGGGCGGAGTTCTATGGTCAGCAGCACCTGAACTTCGGACCGTTATTCGGCCATCAATATTCGCACGTTTGGATCGATTTCCGCGGGATTCGAGATCCCTTTATGCAAGCAAAGGGCATCGATTATTTCGAGAACTCGCGGCGAGCCACCTACTCGCAGCGCGCGTATGCAATCGCCAATCCGCACGGCTGGCGAGACTACAGCGAGGAAATCTGGGGGCTAACGGCGTGCGACGGACCCGTTAACAAGCGGCTGCCCTTCGCGGGCCAAGAACGACAATTTCATACTTATTGGGCGCGCGGCGCAAGTGACCAGTATGTCAACGACGATGGCACAATCGCTCCCACGGCCGCCGGCGGATCGATCCCCTTTGCCCCGGAAATCGCCATTCCCGCCCTGCGGGCGATGCGCGAGCGATATGGCGAACATCTCTTCGGCAAGTACGGCTTTCTCGACAGCTTTAATCCAAGCTTCACGTTTCAGGACGTGCAGCTAACCCATGGCAAAATAGTCCCGGGCGTCGGCTGGATCGACACCGACTACCTCGGCATCGACCAAGGGCCGATCTTGCTCATGAGCGAAAATTTTCGCTCCGAGCTTATTTGGAAAGCGATAAAGAGCAGCCCTTACATCCAGCACGGCCTGCAACGGGCTGGGTTCGTCGGCGGATGGTTGGACAAGCATCGGTAGTGGCGACAGGTGCTTCACCATCGAAAATGCAATGGCTCTGAGATTGCTGAAAGGCGAGACCGGAAGCTTTGCCGAGGTGACTAGCGATGCGGGTTGGCGCGCCGAACGTGAGTCGGATCAATGATCGTGTTCGGTCAGGGCGCGAACTTGATGCTCGCCGTCGATGTTAAGTGCGCCAGCGCAGAGCCGGGCACTACAAAAACCCGCGCCTGTTGGTCGCGTCCAGCGGCCATGAAAGATTCAAAGTATTGAGTTGTACGCTTTAGAGACCGGAACGTTCAAATCCCGCCAGCAGTCGCAACCATTGGCGGGATTGATATTGTGGCGAGTCGGGGTGAAAGGATGCCAATAGAACTTTTTATGGAGAGTGTGGCCCGGTTAGATAAGAGCATCCGGCGATTGGTTCTCGACCCGTGATGCCGAGCAAACCGTGTCCCCCTGGCTCCGATTCATCTCGCTGTGCGGTTTGTCTTCCGATACTTGTCCTTTCGGGCTTTTGGATGTGGAGAGGCGATGCCCTTCGACGACTTATCTCGAAAAGATCGGTCTGACACGACACAGCAATAAAAAGGAAACCTATATGCAAGGCGTTAAAACAAAAAAGAAGTTGTCACCAGAAAAACGTGAAGAACTACTCAGAGCATTGAAAGCCCGTTTCGAGAAAAACATGAACCGCCATGAAGGTCTCGAATGGGCTAAAGTAAAAGCCAAGCTGGAAGCTAATACTGAAAAGCTGTGGTCACTCCATGAAATGGAAAGAACCGGCGGTGAACCGGATGTTGTTGGTCATGATAAAAAGGCGGGCGAATACATCTCTTATGATTGTTCAGCGGAAAGTCCTAAAGGCCGCAGAAGTCTTTGTTACGACCGTAAAGCGCTGGATGATAGGAAAGAACATAAACCAGAAAACAGCGCTATTGATATGGCAGCCGTCATGGGCATTGAACTTTTAACGGAAGAACAATATCGAGAGCTGCAGAAGCTTGGAAAATTTGACATGAAGACGTCGAGCTGGGTGAAAACACCTGCTGAGATTAGAAAACTCGGCGGCGCCGTCTTTTGTGATCGCCGCTACGACCATGTCTTCGTATATCACAACGGTGCGGAATCTTACTATGCCGCCAGAGGATTCCGTGGCGCGCTAAGGGTCTAGATTTTGCACAGACAGCGAAATTTGAATTTGAAAGGCCACGCGGATGCGCCTATTTTCTCACGAACCGGCACCGCCGCTTGGGGACTTCGTCCACAATTTCTGGGACTGCACTGACGCGCCGCCCCACCCAAGAGAGCGAATTCTGCCGAGCGGAACCATTGAACTCGTCGTCAACCTCCGTGAGGATGAAGTTCGAATCTATGACCCAAAACAGCCAGAGTGTTACCGGCGATTTCCGGGTATTGTCGTCTCGGGAACATATGCTGGTGCGTTTGTTATCGATCCGTCGCAACATGCTTCAATGATGGGCGTTCATTTTAGGCCCGGTGGTGCATTTCCCTTTTTTGGCGCGGCCGTCGGCGAACTGGCGAACAGTCACCTTGCTCTGGAGGACCTTTGGGGAAGGTCGGCCATCGAGCTTCGCGAGCGACTGTGTTGCGCCGCGATGCCTCAGAAACGATTTCAAATTCTGGAAGGAACGCTCAAAGCTCGGTTGCGATGGTTATCGGAACACCCGGCGGTTTCGCTCGCCCTTGATATCTTTGGCCCGGCGGGCATTGGCGATTCAGTCCGTGCGGTCGCCAAGCGCGTCGGGCTCAGCCAGCGACGGTTTATACAAGTATTCTCGGCTCAAGTTGGCTTGACGCCCAAGCTCTTCTGTCGCGTCCTGCGGTTCCAGAATGCCCGGGAAGTCATGGATCAAGCCGCGACGCTGAACTGGGCCCAGCTAGCGCTGGCCTGCGGCTATTACGACCAGTCACACCTGATCCACGATTTTCAGGGGTTCTCCGGTCTAAGCCCCACTGACTATCTCTGTCTGCGCAGCAACCGCCTCCTGCGAAATCATGTCCCTGTGATCGGCTAGGTCAATTTTCTCCAATACGCCGGTCGTCCTCCGCGGTACTATCACCGCGACGGAGCACTCGTGCCCATCGGACGCCCGTTCGGCAAGCCGGTCGTGAGCATTGGACCACGGCGAGAACCGACCCGAAGTCTCGATTCAAGTCAGTACGGTCTTGATGTTGGATCCGACAAGACAGTATTGGAGAAGAAGAAAGGCAGTCTTATGAACAAGCTCATTTTCTCGGCAATCTTGCTTTGCCTTTTGATTTCTGTCGCAGGTTACAGCCAGGTGAAGAGCGACGACACGAAGGCATCGAAACAGAAGGAGGACAAGCCCATGTCTACGGTTAGCATCCGCTACATGATTGACGACGTTCCCGCCGCCGTCAAATTCTACACGACGCACCTCGGCTTCGCACTCGACTTAGACGCTAGCCCGGCTTTCGCATCGGTCAGCCGCGACGGCGTGCGGCTCCTGCTCAGCGGCAAGACCAGCTCCGGCCGCCGCGCCATGCCCGATGGTCGTGAACCCGTCCCCGGCGGCTGGAACCGGATTCAGATCCAGGTGGACGACCTCGACACAGAGGTTAAGCGGCTCCGCGAAGCGGGCCTTAAGTTCCGCAACGAAATCGTGAAAGGGCCAGGCGGCTCCCAAATCCTGCTCGACGACCCGTCAGGCAATCCCGTCGAGCTGTTCCAGCCCATGTAGAAAGACTGGTTTTGAAAAGGGGATAAGTCCGATTCTTATTCGGACATATCCCCTTTTCTTTCCGACGCGTCTCGTGGTGCGCTGACAGGTGCTGGAATGCGAACCGCCAAGTCGGCTCGCATACTCGTGGCCCGCCGCGGCGGGTCATCGATACGCCGGTGAGCTACCGGGCTCGAACCCAACGGTGACGCGCGCGCGTCTTCTTCGAGCACTCTGGCTTCGACATGTCGCAGCCCTGGGGCGAACAGGCTTTCCGAGGGGCCGAGTTTGGTTGGGTGAAAATACTCGAGCGGCTTCCCGTCGCGGTCGATGAATCAACGAGCGCTAACCTGATTCGCAATTCCATTCTCGACTTGGAAAACTCGTGTCCAAACCATGCGGCTACCGCCCATCCATTCCCCGCGATATTTCAACGTCACGATGGGCAACCCGTCGGCATTCGCCCGCTGATCGAATTTGATAATCTCGATATCCGGCTCGCCGACGTTGTCATTCACCCACTCCAATACTGCCCGTTGTTCCGGCGTGTACTTCACGCTCGCCACAACTCCGACCGCATCTCTCGCGACTTTCGGCAGCGGCACTTGAGCAACCAGCCAGCCTGCGGCGAATCCGGCCAGGATCGGCAGCCAGGGGAACGGGCGATGCGGCGGACGTGGCGACTGGCTTGCTTGATTCACTCGGACCGCTGGCTGGACAACGGGCGATTGGACGGCCGGAATGAACGGCGGCGGCTCGACAAACGGCGGCTGGATGGTTTGACTCATGGCCACCTCGATTGAAAAAGTGCCCCTGCTATTTCATCGTAGTTGGAAGATTCTTGTTGACACGCGAATTCGTGGTGACTAATTGTGGAATCGTTCCCTTGCAATCAAGTCGGGGTGACAGGACGCCAATAGAACTTTTTCTTGCCGGGGTGCTCGACTGGCCACAGCACCTCCGAGACATGTGAGCAGAACCTAAGTTAAGAATTGCCATGCCGTTAGACAAGGGCGCCGTGATGACCGCCCCCGCCGTCCGGCATACATTCGAGCCTCAAGATTAGTCGTCCATCGAGCGTCTCCCCCTTTAGGCTGCCGGGCGGACCGTCCCCCTTCGGTGACGCCGACTTGGGCTTTTCCATTCCTTGGCGAGAACCTGCCGCTCCCATGCCTGCGGTAGCCTGACTGAAGCCGGCTCCTTCCAATTCTTCTCGAAAGACGAGAGATCACCTGTCTCGCGTAGGGCCGTTTCTGATTGCCCCAACCAACTCAGAGCATCACTCCGAGCATTGAGCCGCGGCCTGGCTAGGTTTCGTTGTTCTCTGGTCTTTACGCCGCGCGGAAGTGCTTCGGTCCTTTGCAAACCCGTGCCGGCGAGACCGTCACTTGAGTTTGCGTCCGGGATCTCAGCGTTCCAGCGGCTTTCGTCCTCCGAAATCGGTTTCTCGGGTTCATCAGCCTTGAGTGAATGAACCAAGAAACCTTTTTCTTAGGAGGAACGAAACATGAAAACAGAGAACGAAACCAAGAACCGACCCGTCCATAAAATCGAGGTTGAAACAATTGTCGCCGCGATTTGGGCCAACAAAGCAAAGTACACGGCCGGAATGCTCTACAGCGTCAGAATTACTCGACGCTATCCAGTTGCGGGAACGTGGCGGGAGACGCCAAGCTTTGGTGTTGATGAGCTTCCCCTCGTGGCAAAAGCGGCAGAATTGGCGCGGGAATGGATCCTTAACGCTCAAGCCTTAGAGAACTAATCAATATGACCCGGCCGGGTTCGCCCGGCCGGCTCGACATATACGAGGAGACTAAACAATGGACGACATCATCTTCAAATTCACTCGCAGCGATGCCATCAACGACGGCGTTCTCGTCGATGTAACCAATACCGCGAAGGAGGCTGGACTTCGATTTCCGGTCGCCCTTACCAGAGCGGTCTGGTGCCTCTACGTGGAAGTACCGCCCGGAGTCGAATGCCAGGACGAACCTGGTCGACTCTGGGATATCGTCTGGATGCTTCGTTGTGCAATCCACTCCGCAGCTCGAAACGGCTGCGAGATTCTCTTTCGCCTGCATGTCCGCAACGACAATCGGCGTCCAAAATTCGTGACGCTCAAAGCAGTCTGCGGAGCGGGCGACGACCTTGAGCCGGTCATTACAGTGATGCTTCCAGATGAAGACTGACATTTTCTACACGCGGCTGGCGGAGCGATCCGCCAGCCGCGTTATGCTGTTCCGCGAGCCACCGCCAAATCCCTCGGAATCGAACCGACAAAGGCAGACAAGCGCGCAAGCCAATTGAGTTCGATGGGCGAGGGGACTCAATGCGTCGAAACTGATCACCAGCAATTCCTTTACGGCAGTTACGCGTCGTGCTACAACAAAGGCGTTGCGACAGCAATCCCCGCGTCAATGCCCGCCGGGTTTCCTCGAACAAATCATCCGCTTATCTCTCGCAATGGCAATGGGCCGGCCGTCCGGAAGTAGCCCGAGTCGATAACTGCCCGATGCGGATCGATCGCAGGGTGCAACGAATGGGCTTACTTCCAGAGGCCGAACAACCGACGTGTGATCCGCGACCACAAGCCCGGCACGCCATTACTTGGTTGGGTCGGAGCCGGTGCACTCCCGACGGCCTCGGTCCGCTTCGGCGTGCCGTAGTATTGATCCTTTACAGCTTTGTCCCTTCGACGCTCGGCTGCAACTTGCTTGTCGCTCCAAGGCATAGACTCAGTTACCCTTCCGCGCTCAATCACGTAGTGCGAGCGACAGGGCAAACTCCAGTTGCCCACCGATGGTCGCAACGAGACGGTTTCTCCGTCGAACGTCATTTTCCAGTCCGTCGGCGTGAACGGAGTGATCACTTCAGCGCCGCATCCGCAACAGCAAAGGTGGGCCGCAGTGCCATACTCCATCGAAATGTAGAGCACACCCGGCTCTAACTGTTCCGGGATGTGTTCGAAAAAGCGATGTTCGAGGCGATGATAACGAATCATGGAAGATCACCGTTCAGAAGCATGTTGCCGTCAGTGGTATACGTGCAGTGATGCTCTTGTTCGAGATCGCGGTAGAAGCCACGAATCTTCTTCCACTTGATGACCGCAAGCACTGCATTTAGAGCGTTAAGGTCGGCCACCTGTATGTTTGAAGAGTAAACGTCGTCCTCACCCCCGCCATCGAATGAAACACGTTCTTTGACGTGATCGCGCTTTTCCGGCGTGCTGGCGGTTATCCTTAGAATGCCACCCAGCGAACCATCGACGAGCTCCAGGCCCATGCCGATGTCGATAAAAGCGACGCCAAGCTCTTCGAGCTTCTTGATAATGAGGCGTTTGGCTTCGCCGCCATCCATCGAAATGAACGCGAAGGTAATGCCATCGAGAAGGCGAAGATTTTCCGCAGTCAAATGAACTGCGTGGGCAACAATTCCGCGATGCATCTTCGAGTAAATGCTCGTCAGGTAGTCGACCTTCTTTGGAGCTTCACGTAGCTCTTCGAGTGTAGGCGCACCAGGGGCGCGAAATGCGTTGTGTTGGAGGAACTCGTCTCCGTCAAATAAACGGATTTCCTGCACTGGGGTCTTTGCGACAAGGTCTAGAACATAAGAGCCGCTACCGCCAAGTCCGATTATCGCCAGCCTTTCACCAGTAAGTCGTTCCGTAAGCATTCCGATGCCGACGCGGTCGGACGCCGTTTCCGTGTACTGGAAAACGCTCTGGTCTTCATCCTCCGGCTCACGGAACACACGCGGGGTAATCTCTGGGCGCAAAATGGCCGCGTGGCCAGAGAGGATAGTGGCGTAGGTCTTCATCTTTTCGTAATAGTCCGGATATCCGCCCTCCGGCTTGCTTGAGAAGTCGTGCTTCGCTTTCAGACCGTGCCCGAGATCGAAATCGCGGGAACTATGCACGATCTTGTTCAGCGGTGTCCCATTCGAGTCGCATGGGAACTCCCCGTCGAAATAAACGACGTGAGTATCAGGCCTGCAGGTAACATCGCCCGCCATTGTGAGACTCGAAATGACTGTGCCCAGCTTCACCTCCCGCTGGGCAGTAACGTAAGGGACATTTCGCATGACTAAAAATCCGCCGCGTATCTGGACAAAGTAACCTTCGTCGCGAAGGCGCTTGAGGTCCGGGCTACGACTTATCTGTGCGTGTGACATTGAACACCGTTCCCTTCTTCTTTACTTCGACTACGCCCCCTGCAGCGAGCTCACCGGCGTGAGGCTTGGACGCGGCGTGGCGGTATGTCATCGAAAACTCGATATTCGGCCCGTGTGAACCGGGAAACGCGATTTGAACAACCTGTTCAAACGTCACATGAGGGTCATTTACATTTTTCGGCCGTGAATTGACGATGATTTCGAACGTCGGAACGGGCCGCGGAGCGGTGAAGAAGCGTTCGATACCGGACGCAGTAAGGTCAATGAGGTCGGTCGGCTCGATTAGGCGGTCCTCGCCGCCGCGCACTTCGAGAAAAACTACTTGGTCGGCGGGAACGCTGCCAAGCTTGTAAAGCACGGTGCCGCTGACGACGGGCTTACCCCATTCGAGTTGAGCGTCGTTCAAGGTCAGCTTGAACTCGCGATCGGTGCGGAAGGCGATAAACCGCTCCACTCCGCGTTCACGAAGGTCAAACGTCTCGTCGAGCCGGACGTCCTCGAAGTCGCCGGATTGAAGGATCGCGAAAAGGCTGTAGCCATCTCGCGGGTCGAAGCCGGAATCACCGAGAATCTGGCGCCCGAGCGGCACCGGATCGGTAATTGTCGCGCCGCGGAAGTTAAGAGTCTCGTCACTGATTGAAATTCGGTACGACTCGGCGGCACGAATTGGCCGGCCTTCTCGCACCGCGGCGCCGATGTCTTCGACGCCGTCGGAATCTACTGTCTGGTCATTCATAGGATTGGTCCTTTAGAAAGTGTTGCCGCAGCACCATGCCTTGGCTCTAAAGAACTAATCGCTACAGATTCTCCAGTCCGGTAACTCAAGCCGAGAAATTTTTATTGAGCGGGCCCGGCGGCAAGCTTGGGCATACGTAGTATGCGGGGCAACGAGGGCACGTCGGGCCCTCTTTTAGCGGAAAATGACCATCTTTTACACCCGCCCCCATCTGCGCGATCGAATTCTTTCGGTTTCCGAGCACACGCGAGGTCATCTCGATCGGCGTGATCGCGCCGTCGCTCAGAAAAACGAGCTCGACAGTGCATCCCGGCGAGTGCGCGCTCGCGGCGATATGGAAGGCTGCCGCAGCGAGACTGTCATCGTCATTTGATTTTTTATGGCCCGTTCTGACCCGCCGCATACGGACGTTTCCGGTGTCGTCGGTAAGGACTTGGTCAGGAGTTACAACGATTTCGCCGCCTGCAACCGGGAGCCGCAATTGTGGCGCGGGTAGCCGTTTAGACCCTGAACTGGAGTCGATGAAAAATCGGATCAGCTGCCATGCAATTCGCTTGTATTCGTCGCTGTATCCGTGATCGGCGGGGCCGTGCGAGTCCCACTCGTTGGCGAGTTGAATCTCGATTTCAGCAAGCGAAGGCTGTGTATCCAGTTGTTGTGACAGCCCATCGACTACATGCTGAACCGCAACATGGAGTTTCATGAAGGCAGACTCGGTACGACGCCCACCTACTTCGAGGACGTGTGTATAGAGGAATCGCCTTGGGCAACGCTCGTAGAGTGCCAGCTGGTAATCGCTAAAAGCAAACGCTCCAACGATCTTGATTGGGACAGGTAATTCGCCATCGACTGGCGGAAGAGTGAGCGATGGTACGATGTCTTGGCTTCTGATAGTCGCGCCCAATCGACCAATGAAAGGTGAACGTGGTCGACTTCGCCCATTTGCGGTGATAGTCGGATGGTAGAGAAAGAGTCTGTCTCGTGCGCGAGAGAGCGCGACGAAGAACAGGCACTCTTGTTCTTCGACAAGAGCTTGCTTGGTCGCGTCTATGCCGGATCCTGACGCACCTGCAATTAGTCCGTCAGGAGGAGCGATTCCTCTCGCCAGAGCAGCATTTGGTGATCTCGGCATGCTAGCCGAAGTGAGTCCAGGGATATGCACAACGGGAAATTCAAGCCCCTTACTGCCATGCATCGTCATCAGCCGCACAGCGTCAATTCCCTGAGCCGCCGCCGGCAGCTGACGCAAATCTCTCTCATCAGAATGAAGAACGAGCCGACGGATGCGCTCAAGCACTCGTACGATTGGCAGTCCGCTTCCAGGTGGCTGATTTCGGAGGAAGTTCATGAACTGCCAGATTGCAACGCCCTGCGATCGCGCCCGAATATCGGCGGATGTAGCAATGTCAGCGGCCAGCCGACTGCGATCAAATAAGACTTGAGAGAGGAGGGTCCAAGGATTCTCCGAGATGTCGGACGTCAGCAACAATTTGCCGATTCGTCGCAATCCTTCGCCTCCGTCATTAGACAAGCCATGGATTGACCCTGCGTCCGTCACCCATTGAAGTGGTGCACTGTCGTTATCTTTCAAATGAGTTAAGACACACGAAATATCCGCGAGGCTGACTGTATAGTGCGGCATCGCGGCGATTCGCAGTAGTCCCATTGCCCGCCGGTCAACCATCAATGACAGCAAGCACAGCAAATCTTTGATTTCACTTCTTTCGAATAGGTTTCCCAGATAGAGAACAGGAATACCCAGCTGCTCAATCCCCTCTGCAAACCGAACAAGTCGGTCATTCCCAGAGCACAGAATCGCTTGATCGCGATAGCTATAGCCGGCGTGGCGCATTTCTTCGATTGATTCGGCTACGGCTGCAACTTCCTGTTGATCGGTGTCCGCGCTTCTGCACTCAGGGATGTATCCTGTTGAACCTCGCTCCGCTTGAAGCGAAACGTCCGCACCGGCAACAACGTTCATTCCGGTTGCGAATGTCAGAAAGGTATCGCAGACCTCAGAAGTGCTACGGTAATTAACGGTGAGTCGACCGCGTTCTCCTCCAGCGAAGTCGTCGATCCCAAAACGGGCCATGTTGAAAGACGATGCTCCGCGAAAACGGTAAATCGATTGTTTTGCGTCACCAACTACCCAAAGATTCTCACCGCTTCGCGTGAGCGCCGTGAGTAAGCGTATACTGCTGCGGTTCACATCCTGAAACTCATCGACCAGAACATGCTCGTAACGAGCACTCAAATGCTCTTGAACATCTGCATAGGTCTCGCATAGCCGAACAGGTCCAGCGACGAGATCGCCAAAATCCACGTAGCCATTTTTCAGCTTGATCTGCTCGTAGCTGGCAAACACCTTTGCCACTTCAAGACTTCGCTCAGCGGCAACTTTCTGTTCATCCGACGAAGCTGAGCGAAGCATAGCCTCTGCAAGTTGTTGGTAGTGTGCAGCGTCGACTACCTCGTCATTGGCTCTTGAGATCGCATCGAGCACGGTTCCCAAAGGCTGAGACGGGTCCCATAAGTTTTTGAAGTGAACCAGGTTCAGTCGCGGATACTCATTCTCTAAAAGCTCGATTGCTTCACTGCGGTCGAGCAATCGTGGTTCGGTCGGTAGTCCGAGTCGATCGTGAAATCGCCGAATGAGGTCGAGTCCGAAGGCATGAAATGTGCCAATCCACATTGCGGTCGCAGCCTGGGGATGGCTGTGAGCGATTCTTTCCGAAAGCTCACCGGCCGCTTTATTCGAAAAAGTAAGGACGAGAATCTTGTTCGGGTCCGTGCCTGCGCTGATCAGATCGGTGATTCGGCCGACAAGTGTTTGAGTCTTGCCGGTGCCCGGACCAGCTTCGAGCAAGTATGGCTTCCCACGATGCGTAATTGCTTTGTTTTGCTCCTGGTTGAAAGGCTTTGGCGCAACATGCGGCGGGGAAGACAGGCTCACTGGAGGCAGCAACAACGCGTCAAGGAGCTGCTGAGCAATAACAGCATGAGGTGCTCTACATCTTGCAGATATTTCGCTCGCTGATAGTCCCTCTTCAACGTGCAGCCTACGAAGCCAGCTACGAGGCAAAAGAAACTCGCGCGCAAAGAGATCCATTTGGACCTCTCGACGCTCTCGCCGGCTGTAGTCTACGACGCGATCGAGACCAACTGGGGATGCTTCCACCGAACGCATCGGGTCGGGGGTAGCAGTTGTAGAGAATTCGTTCTGCCCACCACATTCAACGTGTCCGATTTCATGCGCTACAAGAAACGCATTCGTGAAGCTGTCCCCAGCGTCTTCATGGAGAATAAGTAGAGCGTCAGGATCGTATAGCGCTCTTCCACCGTGCAGACGAACATCGCCCAGAGGAACTTTTTCTACAGCTAGGTTTCGCCGTGTGGCTTCCGCGCAAGCAAAGTCGTAACCATTCCAAGGGTCACATCCAGAGGACACGGCCGCCGAATGAAGTCTTTCAGCTGCCTGCCGACTAACCTCGACTGGGTCTATCATCGTCCCAATCCTGTAGAAGAATCTTTCGCTCCTCGTCGCTCATTTCTGTCTTTTCAACTAGCTCTTTGAAGGACACGCGACCTTGTTGCGATGGTTTCTTGTCTGCCTTGAATTGGGCGGTGCTAATAATTGCAGGTGGTTGAGTCAAATAGTCTCGTACCGCTTCCACGGACGAAGCGAGAGCATCGGCCAGTCGGCGAATTGTTCGATCTGGAATCGAGGAAGGCTCCGGCAACCGATCACGTAGTGCAGTGAGAAGTGACCGCGGCATTCCCATTGAATTCGATAAAGTAGCGAACGCTTCACCTCGGAAGCGTGCAAATGGATTACTGCTTCTCTCTGCGTTTGCCTTTGCCGGAGCGCAAGCAACGAATTCTTGCCAAGCGTGCTCCGATCTAGCGTCTGCCTCGGCAGCTACTTCCGACAGGCCAAGCGTAGCGCTCAATCGCAGCTCGAATGACAACTCGATAAGATCCTCGGTGAATTCGGGATGTTGCTGTATGTAATGCTCCAGTGTTTTTTGGTCGTGCTGCGGTTCCACGGCGAAAGCGTAGAGGACATCTTCTTTGAGTCTTTCGTCACTCATACAACGTCCTCCTCCTGCATCATCTTTCGGATAGTTGCGTGTGCCCGGTTCCGCCGATTACGGACAGTCTGCTCTACGCAGCCTAAAAGCTTGGCAATTGTCACAAGTGTGTTTCCTTGAAGTAAAAGCTCAATCACCTGGCGTTCAGCCGGTGGCAAGGACTTAATCGCCGCGAGAAGCCTAGACCGGTAAAGATAATCTTCTTCTGAGGTGTAATTCGTGGTTTTTAGGTGGGCGATCGCCTTTTCCATCTCCCCAGAAAGGGCCAATGTGTCGCCGTCGTACTGCATGGGCTCAAGGTAAGATTCCCTTCTAGTGACGGATCTTTGAGCCGTAACCCGAAGAGCGGCAAGTGCTGAATTAAAACGGACTTCATAAAAATCCAGCCGTTCCTCGTACTGTGCTCTGTCGAGGCACAGTAGCTCCTGAAACTTCTGTAGAACGAGCTCCTGTGCATCAGTCTCAGATATGCTGTTGCCCGGTTTGGTTAGCCCTCGCACTCGGCGATCAAAGACCGGTACGGCGCCAACCACACGCTTGCGTAGGATGACAAAAAGATCGCAGTAGGGCGCTGAGTCTCCGTTCAATTTGGACTTCCGAACAAAATGGAGAACGCATTCAGATGGCACGAATTCAGCGTCTTTAGAGTCAGTGGTGCTAGCACGCCGGACTACTTCTTCAATCGGAAGCTTTGACAGCGCTTCAAGTGCCTGTTCGATCTCTGGTGGACGGGTATATGGGACTCCGTCCTTCAGTTTTTTGAGTGGGGTGATCAAAAAGGTGCTCCTTAAGCCATATCCTTCATTGCTTTGTACGCACTCTGGCTGCTGCACGAACCGTTAGATTCTGCGATTGGAAGCGACTCCGGACGATCTGCGCCATCTCGTCGTAGACCGGCGCCTTCTTGTCTGGGTCAGCAATCGTGACGATCAGCGAGAACGGCTGCGGCTTGAAAGCCTCCTCGTCCTCAATCCCGTGTCGTGTGAGCAGTTGCAGCTTCAGTCTCCAGCGATCACCACGTTCACCGCTATGCCCAAGATGGCCGTAATAGGTGCGAACAGGGGCCCACTTTCGTAGCTTTTCGACTTGATAGGACTCGTAAAGAAGCCCCGGGTTCTTGTGTTCCGGTGGCACGAGCCCGACAAATGTCGGCTTCGGCTTGAGCTGACCGGTTTCGCGCGATCTTTGTGTCCGATAGACGCCGAAATGGGCGTCAATATGTGTCTCGCAGTATTCTGTTCCCCATCTCGCGCCGCGTGCCGGAGTGAACGCGACTGTCATCCAGATCTCACCGAAATACTTGCCGTCCCGGCGCAGTGAGGGCGGATATGGAAAATCGTCCCATTCGAGGAAATAACCTGGCCTTAGCACATCATCAAATACAAGCGTGGAGGTGTGTGGCGTGCATTCCAGGCAATAAGGCACCGCAGCGGGCAAGCCGAATCCAAAGAAATTTTCATCTCCATCGGGTACCCGCAGTTTGGTTCGCGGATCGCGGGCATGATGTGTTAGTAATGCCCTTGCAAGCACAGATGACGGAGTAGGAGTGACGTGATGATAGATTTGAGCGAGCGTTCTCGCTACCAACGGCGTTGCGAAGCTTGTGCCCAGGTTTTCGGCGGAGCCCGTTCCATTTACAGAACGAACCCCGGAAAGGTGGGAGGCATCCGTCGAACACGATCCACCGTAATGGATTAGGTCGGGCTTGATTACGTAATTCGGTCCTGCACCGTGGCGAGAGAAAGCCGACGGGTGATGCTCTTTGGGCCCATTTTTCTTGTAATCGACATGCGACACCGCACCTACAGTGATGCCGAGAACACTGTCAGCCGGCGCGGTAATTCTGCCGGATTCAATATGGGCGCCAATTCGTGGGAAATCGAGGAGCGGGGGCGTATTGTAATTCCCCGCGCTAATGACGAACGAGACGTTGTACTTCTCTTGCAGGTTGTCGAGCTCTTCGGCAAGTATGGAGAATTCGTCCAAAGAGCAGACGGTGTCCGTCCCAAGAGAGAGATTCCACACTTTGTAGGAGTTCGCATGCTGCTGCAGCGCTGCTTCCAATGAAACGAGAAACTCCGATTCTAGTAGCGGCTGCGTGTCGCCCTTGGCGGGATCGTCGTTCGGAATCACCTGAAGATCAAAAACGCCGCACGGATTATTGTCGAGCCCAGCTATGGTAGGGTTGAGCTGGCTGCCCCAGCAGATCAAACCCGCCACGAAGGTTCCGTGATCCGTATTTCTGTACTCCGGCGCTACTGTCGATTCCCTTCCGACGACCCAGCTTTCCAGGCTAGGTATCTGATCGGAAATTCCAGTGTCGACAACGACGACCACCGGATAGTCCCCCGTTAGGTTATCAGCTGTGGGAAGAGCTGGAAGTGGTTTGGCCGAGAACATCCGCGGTCGGATGGTTCGAATCAATGGCATTGGCGCGATAGATCGCACACCGATGACGCGGGAGAGGGCTGCGACGTCCGCGACGTTTCTGCATTGGATCTCATAAGTAAAGCTTGCCGGAGAATAACCCCGGTTAGAGCGAAGCTTGATTTCGTTCTTCTTGCATGCAGTTTGAAAATCCGCAACCAGTCCATCCTGATCGCTGTCTGCGCCGAAGTTAAAAAGCCTCACCCGCGTTACGAAACCGCGCTTGCCGCGCGGACTACGGCGAAGCACGTCCCCGGCATCAAGGCCACTGCGGCGATACGCTGCGGTGACTGGCTCGATTGTCTCGACGCAGGAAAGCTCCTTTGTCATTCGATCGGTATCATTGTTCTCAATGATGTCGATGAGGCGTCCAAGGCCGTCCGACGTCGCCTTGACGAACAGTTCGCCAAGGCGCCCGGCACCGATGATTGGACAGGATTGCGGCGAGAAAAGATGCTCAGGTCGATGACTCTTTGCCGCCGCCTTGGGAATCAGCTTCACCCGCACGGGCGCGGCTCCGGCAGTCCTGATCTGCGGAACGATAGCCGTGCGTATCGCCAAGACTTGGCTTGATAGGTGCTTACGGTACTTGGTGTCCACGTCTCGAAATGGTTTCGGGGGCGCGCCGCCTCCGGTGACCTTGCGCTCTGTGCCCTGCTTGGGCATGATCACCTTGATTAGCAGACGTTCGTGGCGAGGGTGTCGGATCGTGTCAGCCATCGTGCATTTCCCCCGTCGCCAGTCGATATGCGGTCGCCTTTGAAACGCCAAGCAAATCAGCGACAGCCGCATGGCTGTACAGTTTCGCGTTACGATCGCGGAGCTGAACAGAAATGGAATGCTGATTTTTCCCACGCAGAAGCGACAAAAATCGCCTTTCCTCGCCTTCGCCGATACTCAAGTTTTGCAGTACCTCGAACGCATCCCTGAGCGTGGGGACTTGTTGCTTCGTAATTCGCCGTCTGTGGAGACGCAAACAGACTTCGTGAATATCGGATCCGGAGAAACCA
This sequence comes from Pirellulales bacterium, assembly GCA_040901765.1. GTDB lineage: Bacteria > Planctomycetota > Planctomycetia > Pirellulales > Lacipirellulaceae > JBBDYG01. The sequence goes on along the minus strand of JBBDYG010000076.1, from coordinate 24,360 downwards.
TCGGAGAGGTCAATGAGCAGGTCTATTTCTCGCGAAGTAAACTTCAGCTGGCCGAGAAATCCCTCCCAGATTTGACGGCGCATTTCCGCCGAAGGAAAACTCAGCTCCAAACGGTAGCCAAATCGCCTCCAGATTGCAGAATCGAGCAATTCATGGTGATTCGTTGCAGCGATGACAATGGATTGAGCACCTAGCGTATCCAAGTTCTGAATGAAGCTATTGACGACCCGCTTCAGTTCGCCCAGTTCCTGGCTATCGCCGCGTAGCTTCGCGATTGCATCGAACTCATCGAGGAACAGAACGCACGGGGTATTAGCAGCAAAGTCGAAGAGAGCACGAATGTTCTTTGAGGTGCTTCCAAGGAATGACGAGATCAGACCGTCGAGCTTGGCAACGTACAAATCGAGGCTCAACTCCTGAGCGATATGACGCGCCAGTCTGCTCTTTCCGGTCCCCGGAGGTCCGTACAACAGAAAACTCAGCGAAGTAGAGAGACCTTCAGCGTCGGCTTGAGCATAGCTTTTAGCGATGCTCAAAAACTCGTTGACAATGTCCCATTGGTCCTGCGCGAGTACGATGGGTGGCTCAGAGAGAGTTTTGAGGCTTACCCGCTCAATCAGAGGGAATCTGCTCTCGGCATCGACCGGTAAAGCCTTCGCGAAAGCAGCACCAACTGGACGCAGTTGATGATCGCTCTCTTCAAGCATCTTCCGTAACCGCTTCGCCGAAGTGTGATCGCCCGCTGCGTCTAGTTTTTCCGCCAGAAACGCTGTATAGTTACGGACCTTGTCAATATCGAGACGAAGCGCGCCATTTACGATACGAAATAGCTCGCTCATGAACTCATTTTGCTTTGGCATGAGACGATTATGCCATTTTATGAAACGATTGTCAACCTTGCTTCGTTTCCTGGCATTTGGCGAAAGCTGATTACTGGGGTAATTGCCGTAAAGTCATTGAATGCAGTGCTTTAGGACGAGAGTATCAACGATTACTCTGGTCTAAATCCCTGCTGGCACCACTAAGAGCTGCCGCCGCGCACCATTTCTCGCACTTCTTGGCACCCTGGGCGCCACGCCGAGGAGGCCCCCTTCGCAACCCGAACAACAAGGCCCCTGGGTGGGCGGTAGCTGTGACCGAATGCAGTAAGAGTTCCGCTAAGTTTTTGCGAACCGTAGCTGTCTCATCAGCTGCGGACGAGCCCCTTCCGAATCGGACCAACAAAGGCAGGTTCGCAGCCGATCGCAATGCCCACCGGGCTGACTTTGTAGCGGGACGCTGGAGCAATTGCGCCTTCGTCGTCCTATCCTCGTCGGGGCCAAGGGCCTGACGGCCTCAGCGGGCGAGCCCCGACGATGACAGGCCGACGAAGGCAGGCAAAATCGCCGTCGATAACGGCTGCGCCGCCACCGAATGCGCATTCCCGAAACGCATTCCATCTACGAAAAACTCGTATATCACCTGTAAGTGCTCGATCTTTGAGATCCTCGTCCTTGGGTAGACGAAAGCAGCCGGACTCTCACCAACGGGCAACGCTGCCTGTCGGCGAGAGGTCGGTGGTGCAAAAGGTTGAATCCATGAGGTTTTTTAAAGCCGATGGTCGGCTTCCGCATGGGTTTTCAAACAGAAAGGACGAAGACTGTGCAGAATTTAACACGTGCAAGTCGCGAGCTATTCCGCAGGAGTGAGGACGAGTGCTTCGAGTCTCTCTCCGAACTCTCGACCCATTGCAGGGAAAAGAGGGAACGCTCGCAGGATCGTTGGCATTCGCCAACAGCACTTGCTACCGAACCGGTAGCTTGTGATGGATTGATGTTAACAGCCGGAAGAGACGGCGCGTTTTTGATGAATGACTGGAGCTTCAGTCAGCTTTGCAAGCTCGCTGGAGTAGGGAAGGAGACAGTCAATCGATTGTCTCCGGATACCGCATCTCAGGTGTTCGCAGAAACGCTTCCGCGCGGACAGAAGCCGCTTCAGCTTTTTACTGACGGAGAGAACTTACGTTCAATCCACGGTACGAGCTACACGCGGCTCCATGATGCGGAGCTCGTCTCAATGCTCCAGGAATTCGCGGTGGACTTTGAGCCGCCGCAAAAAGGATTCAATGGAGCAACCGGGCTCTATTCAGGAGAACAGGACTTGTTCTGTTTTCTCATAGACCCCGCAGGCTGGACGGAGATCGGCGGCGAGGCCTTTGCTCCCGGATTCTTCATTTGGAATTCGGAAGTAGGGCGTCGATCGCTCGGGATCCAGACTTTTTGGTTTCAGGCAGTATGCCAGAACCACATTGTCTGGGATGCCGTCGATGTTTTCGAGTTCACTCGAAAGCACACGGCAAACGTCCATGAGTCTCTCCGCGAGATTCGCAGAATCATTGAAGGCTTGGTCGAAAAGCGCGATGAGCGCCGAGACGGCTTTGCCAAGGTGATTCAGCAGGCGATGGAAGCGACGCTCGGCAGTGACGCCGAAGAGGTGATGAAAGTTCTCGCAAAGAACGGAATCACCCGAAGCGCTGCTAAGCAGGCGCTTGAAATCGCCGAGCGGCAGGGGAGGTTCACCATCTTCGCGTTGGTGGACGCTCTGACCCGGATTGCCCGCGACGCTAAAAACGCAGGCGATCGCACGGACGCGGACGAGAAAGCGTCAAGACTTCTCTCGCTCACAGCAGTCGCAACATAAGGAGACACTTGTGATGAACAAGATAATTACTTCGAGTGTTGCGTTTTCGCTCGTATGCGAGCGATGCGATGCGGGAATGGAAGTCGAAACGTATGAGCAGGCCTTGGATGAAGCCTGGACGAATATCAGTTATGAACCTGAATTGTCCATGGCCAACTTCCTTGGCCTCTGTCCGGATTGCCGCCGCGCGGAGGAACGGTAATTCCTCTGTGTAGTGTGCATTCTTTGTGTGTGCTGGCCACGTTGGTCGGCACGATTCGTTTGTTACTTTTACGAGGAGACATTGAAAATGTCAGCTAACAGACCAGTACATGAAATCCGTTTTGGGCACGTAAAGGCTGCGATTTGGGCCAATGAAGTCGATGGCTTCACCAGGCACAACGTCACCCTTCAACGGCTCTACAAGGACGGAGACGACTGGAAAACATCCCAGAGCTTTGGCCGTGATGACCTAGCCCTTGTGGCTAAGGTTGCCGACCAAGCTCACACGTGGATCTATCAACACGGTCAGGAAAACAACGGCAATGAACGGAGTGATTCGTTCTAACGTTGCGATTCCAGAGAGGTTCTTAACGCACCACCGAACCTCTCACCATTTCTTACACGTCAAGCCTGACCAAAGCGGCTTGCGGATCCGTGTACTGGCAGTGCGGTGATCGCGTATCCAGGCGACCCCGCATCGCGGTTCGAGGATTGGGCAACAAATACGAAATCTTCGTAGTAGAAAACCCCTTCGCCTTATCAAGGCACGTGTTTATCACGTCGATAGATCTCACAGACTTGTGTTGGATTCCTTCCAGTTTCCGCCTCAACTTGGAAGTACGTCGTTTTGTAAGGTCGGAAAAGGATGTCCGTATCGCTTGGCTCAAACATATCAAGCCTCAAGGCTCAGCGTCAGCTTGGTAGAGTGTCTACCGAGGTATCGACCGTATTTGAACGGCTATCGTCCGGTCAAAGAATCAACAAGGCTTCCGATGATGCTGCAGGGCTTGCCGTTGTATCAAGCTTGCAGAATAACCGCAGGGTCTTTACTCAAGGAATCAGAAATTATAACGACGGAATCAGTCTTCTTAACATAGCCGATGGCGCCCTTGAGCAAATCTCCTCCATAACGATTCGACTAAAAGAACTTGCGGAGCAGGCAGCGAATGGAACATATGGAGTGACTCAGAGAAAATCTCTCGATGCAGAAGCACAAGCTCTCTCCAAAGAATATTTTAGGATTGCACGAAGCACTACTTTTAACGGACGGGGAATCTTCTTCTCTGAGTTCGGTGAACTCCGGCTTCAGGGAGGCTACGGGACGAACGGCGGTATTCAATCCGGGCTCGGCGGAGCGATTGGAACAGGAACGTTTCAGGCCAGGACATCTTATGAGGTAGGATTCGGTCCTTTCGAGGTTCAATCAGGAGATTTTAACGGGGATGGAGTTCTAGATCTCGTAACTGCTGACTATGGAGACTGGACAGCTAGCGTACTTCTTGGAAATGAAGACGGAACATTTCAAGCAAGGACAGTTTATCAAGTAGGAACTTGCCCCTACTCGGTTCGAACGGGAGATTTTAATGGCGATGGAGTCTTGGATCTTGTAAGTGCTGATTATCAAGACGGCAAAGTCAGTGTACTTCTTGGTAACGGAGACGGAACGTTTCAGGCAAGGACCTCTTATCAAGTAGGAACTAGCCCCCGCTCAGTTCAAGCAGGAGATTTTAATGGCGATGGAGTCTTGGATCTTGTAACTGCTGACTATTACGACTCGACTACGAGCGTGCTCCTTGGCAAGGGTGATGGAACATTTGCGCCGCGAGTTTCATACGTGGTTGGGCCTGCGTCTTCAGTTGCCACCGGTGATTTTAACGGGGATGGAGTCTTGGATCTTGTCACCGCTAATTATAGCGCCGCCACTACGAGCGTGCTCCTTGGCAGGGGTGATGGAACATTTGCGCCGCAGGTTTTATATCTGGTCGGAGGTAACACGTCTTCAGTTGCCACCGGTGATTTTAACGGGGATGGAGTCTTGGATCTTGTAACTGCTGACCGTTACGACTCGACTACGAGCGTACTCCTTGGCAAGGGTGATGGAACATTTCAGACAAGGACCTCTTATCAAGTAGGAACTAGCCCCCGCTCAGTTCAAGCAGGAGATTTTAATGGCGATGGAGTCTTGGATCTTGTAACTGCTGACTATTACGACTCGACTACGAGCGTGCTCCTTGGCAAGGGTGATGGAACATTTCAGACAAGGACCTCTTATCAAGCGGGAAGTGACCCCCACTCAGTTCATGCAGGAGATTTTAATGGCGATGGCGTTTTGGACCTTGTAAGTGCCAATCCTAATGACAGCAAAGTTAGTGTCCTTCTCGGCAAAGCTCTTGATGGCGTAGGGCCATTATTAAACTTTGACCTAACGACTCTCGCCGGGGCCCGCCAGGCGCTCCCGGTCTTTGACAAAAAAATTCAGCAGCTTGTAACCCAGCGCGGCGTCATCGGCGCGTTCCAATCAAGAATAACTGTGGCTGGAAATACTCTTCAAGCTTCCGCCGATAACTACGGTCAAGCTGCAGGGAGGATTAAAGACGCAGATGTTGCAGAGGAGTCTGCGAAACTCATCCGCACGCAGATTCTACAACAGGCAGCATCAGCAGTCCTCGCTCAAGCAAATCAGCAGCCTAATTTGGCGCTTCAGCTTCTTAAGTAATTTCGAATAGCGGTCGCGCTTCCGTCCGAATCGACAATCGCTGTGCGCGCTCTTGATGCTACAAGAATAATTACCAATCCACCGAGAGGCACACCATCCAATGGTGCTGGAAACCAAACCGAAAAAGGTCTTCGTTGCGCGAACCGGCTCGTCGCGTGATGCGCACCAGGTTCCGCAGTGGATCCGACAACTGGACCGGCGCAATAAACACCCGCCATAGATGCGAATGGCGTTCGTTACGCGCATCGAGTTGACGGCTCAGTCACTGTTGATGGCGAGCCAGTCCTAAGCGGCGTTCGTCAAATGTATCTCTATGTCGAACGCGCTTTTCTTGTCGAGATAGCTGAACCCTCGCGGAGTGACTCAAGCAGTTTACAAGTTCCCCGGTCTCTACAGATTGAAATGCGACGTTCGGCACAGAAGAGTGCAACGCCAGAATTGAAGCACATCGGTGAGCGGCCGGATGGTGACACAGCATCCCCCGACTTGTTTAGAGAATGGCATAAACGTTGCATTGCATCACTCTGCCCTTTGCCGAGATTGAAGATGGATTGCGTAAAGGACGCCTGATCATGAAAGGAGGAGAGTGCATTATGAGACTAATTCAACGAAAACAATCCCGGTCGGCATTAAGCGGTTGCCTGCCTGGTTGGCTGCGCCTCTTCTCACTCGCAGTGGCCTCGATGATGTTTGCGGATTCTGCACTCGTGTATGGTCAGGAGCTATTGCGTCTTGATGATCGGAGCTTCGACAATGGCCCGTTTATTACGCAATTGATTGCGGAAGGTCGCGCAATCAATCTGGATAACCGCACGGCCTACATTGCCTCAGAAATCGTTTGGGACCGCCTAGGCGGTTCTATCACAAACGGAACCATTTTATGGAATGGCGCCCCGGGCGGAGTGATGCTGCGCTATCGCGGGGCACGAGCTCGCCTTCAAGATCTAACCATCAAGGGCGGCAGCACTGTTGAAGACCGGGCTGGCGTCGGCATTCAAGCCGAATACGGCGGAGGCATCGCGACCAGCACATTGCATCTCGACAAAGTTTCATTCGAGAACCTGGAGCGAGGCTTTTTCGCGTCAGCAGAACCATTCGGCCACCAAACGGGCAACAATTATTTCGCCGACGTGTCTTTCCGCATGGTGCGCTTCCCGTTCTGGAGCGATAACGATCAGAAACTATCCGGAAATGTTGAGCCTGTTTTTTCCGAGGTGAATTGATCTTTACGCGACGCGTCGGTAGTTGAAGTTGGCGAGTCGGTTGGCCGGGGCCAGGCGACGAGTCATGAGTCCGATGTGGCTGATCTTGATCATCGTCTCGCTGGAGTCGGTTCGTCGTTCGTAGTCTTTGCTATGGCGACGACACCGATCAATCCAACTGAAGGTGCGCTCGACGACCCAGCGCTTCGGCAACAAGACAAAACCTTTGGCGCCTGCCGGACGTGAAACCACTTCGAGATCCCACGATGGTCGTTCCTGCTCCAGCCACGACTTGAGCCCGTAATTGTGATACTTCGCATCAGCCCACACCTTGGTCAGCCGCGGAACCGTTTCGGGCGCGACTTGCGCCAACAAGGGCGGAACGCCCGCCGCGTCGTCGACGCTGGCGGCCGTCACCGTCACGGCCATGAGCAGTCCCAGCGTATCCACGAAAACATGGCGTTTGCGGCCCGTCACCTTCTTGGCGCCGTCGTAGCCCCGCACCCCGCCGACGGCGGTCGTCTTGGTGCTCTGACTGTCAACGCTCCCCGCGCTCGGGGTGGGCTCGCGCCCGGCGGCGACGCGCACTTGCGTCCGCAAGGCGTCCATCATCCGCTGCCAGGTTCCATCGTCGCGCCACTTGGCGAAGTAGTCGTACGTTGTGCTCTTAGCCGGCAGGTCGTGCGGCAGCATGTCCCACTGGCAGCCGCTGCGGTTGAGGTACAGGATCGCATTGATCACCTCGCGGAAGTCGACCTCCCGCGGCCGCCCCAAGCCTTCCGCCTCCGGCGGCAACAGCGGCTCGATGAGCGACCACTGCTCGTCGGTCAGGTCCGAAGGATACGACTTGCGGGGCGGCGGGGGGAAACGCATGGCAACGCACTCCGTTGGCGAGACGACTGGGCAACCCCAGAATCCTCGCCAATTACCCCGCTTTCACCAACGCCAGTATCCGGATAGTTTCTCAGTGCTGGCCGAACTACTTCTACAAAGTGGAATTCCGCACCGGGTTCGAGCGAGCCTTCACGTTCAATGCGGGCGGCGGCTTGCACGTGTACGGTGCCTACGTGGGTCAGGGTAACAACTCGACGCTTCTATGGCTTCCTGATCGCACGCAAGGAAACGTAGGCACTTTTGAAATTCACGGACTGCAAGTGGATGGAAATAACCGCAATCTCACATTGGTCAGTCACGGCGACGTCGCTCATCGGGTACGGATCGATGGCAACGTGAACAAAGGCGGCGCCGCCAATCCGCCGGTGCAGCAGCGGATTCGGCCGGTTAAAGCGGCTGATGTCGTTGTTGACTGTCTGGGAGCAAAGTGGCCCATCCACGGCAGTAATTGAACAGAATGGTGCCCGCACAATTCTAGTTGAACTGAACATGGTCAAAAATCAATGGGCCTTGCTAAATTTGATCTCAGAGTAATATTCTCCGCCTTCGCAAGGGAAAATACCGACGCTCATAATAAATTCAGCACGCAAAAAGTCTTTTTCCCTCGTTACACGAATCAGTTGGCCGCCGCGCTGTTTGGTGACGAGCGGGGCAACAAGGCGGGGCCGTTTAAGAATGTAGATCTCACAATTTTCGATTACTTGCCGAAAGTAAGATCGCAATAGACTACCTTTGACGCAGTGCCGTAAGTGAAATCGACATTCTTCGAGTCGGTACCGACAGTGAGCCATAACTTTGGACCTCCCGCCAGTCCTTTCTGTCGATCACCTTTTGCGATCTGCAGAGACAAAAATGTACGAGTCAAGTCGAGGCACTGCTCGAACAGCGCATCTTTGCGTCGCACTTGGAACTCAATGCTTTTTAGTTCGCCGCTTGCTGGAGTGTTCGTACCATTCGACACTCGATCAAACCTAGCCGAAAGTTGTGAAAGCCTCACTACACTACCATTGGCGCCCAGCGCCAATTGGCCGACGCGTTCTATTTCGAGAAAATATTCATCGCCCTGAGTCTGCGCATTCACCGTCGAAGCCACGAGGGAACTCAAGAAGAAAACTGCCGTTACGAGAGGCAAAGAAACTCTGAACATATAACCTCCTATAGTAAAAACCTGGCCAAGTCGTAATGCATGGACCGAGCTGGCTGAATATATACAGAGGTTATTACTGTTATTCTCTAAGAGGTAACATAACAACCGCGCAAGGCTAGGGCCTCCCAAATCTGCGCTCGCCTTAAGTCACCACCCAGCGTGACCACTTCATAACCCTTTTTATCGACTTCGACGCCGGTCCAAAGACCGTGCAGCTGATACGCACTTAAAGATTTTGTGGAGGTTTTGTTATGTCCGGAGTTTTGAAGGTTTCCTCAACTCTTGTGCGTTTTGTCCGACCCATTCTCAGGCACGGTCGCAATAGCCGTCTGCCTTCCGCATTAACGTCCTGGTTGATACCCCAATTCTTCATCGTGTTCATCTCTCTCAATTGCGAAGCACAAAGCGTCCCATCCTATACATTCGATCCGAAAGAAGATGGTGCGCTCTACAGGCTTAATGCCGATCAGGTTGTTCAAATCTCTAATGTCGGGACCGGGGTAATTCCTACCGTAGCGGCATATAAGGTGCAGGGGCCAAAGACGGTCATGAGCTCGCCTTTTATTCCTGTAACGCCGGAGGGTCAGTATCACTTATCGGGACTGTTTCGCTCGGGAACTCTAACCCAATCTCGACTCTATTTTGGTATTTCGACTTATGATGAAAAGGGTAACTTTATTTCGGCAGTTGAAGTTCTTCGTGTTGGATCGGATAACAAAATACGTTCCATAAGTAACAACGTGATCACTGTCGAAGGGCGGCTTTCAGGGTGGAACGCGCCTAACGCCGAGGAGTACTTAAAACGTGTCGGTTTCTATTACGACGGCAATACGAACAAACGACCCGACTATGTGACACCCGGAACCACCGGAGCTTACAGCGAAATAACCGACCGCACTATTCGGTTGCCGGCGCCTCTGCCCGGATCTGTACTCGCTAAAATCGTACCGGGAGTGACGGTCGTAAAAAATCACTATAGCGGCAGCACGTATATGTATAGCGCAGCTTCAGCTAAGCTGGCCGACTCTGCTCAATGGAGCTTCTTTTCCTCGCCGATAATCTCAGGCGAGGGATTCGGGAATGGGCGGGATATGTTCAGGATTGGTACGCGGTACATAAAAATTGTCATTTTGGCCAATCACAAACAATCTCAAAACGAAGTGCTTTATTTTAGGAACATCAACTTCAATCAGCGTAGCGGCGTAACTGCTGCGGATACCCAGCCTTCAGGGTATCCCTACGCACGGATTAGCGCGAGAGACGGCAATTTAATCGGCGCTGATGGCATACGTAAGGGATTTTTGGGGGGAGAAGGGGGACGGGAAGTCTTTTGGGACGCAGGATCTAGAGTATTTGCTCTACCAACCTCAAGAGATAAGGCCGGCAAGCCGCTCTTTGGATTAATTCCGGTTACTCCAGGTAACACCTATGATTTCTCAGCGGCCTTTAGAGCGGAAGGAACGGGGTGGCGATATGTGTATCTGGGATTTGAACTCTTCAATAAGTGGGGGAGCCGTATTTCATCTGCCGAGTTTGATCGACTGGGGGCGTATCGCGTTCTTTCTGCAACTGCTAATCAAATAAGAGTAGCGGGCGATTATGCATTTGGTAAATCGGTGGGCTATTCCTCGCCGTATGTGCAGCCTGACTGTAGTCGGTTTCTCGGTTTTTATTTTGATGGCAATACTGATAAACGGCCAGACACGCTACTTGGACAGTGCACCGGCAGCAGGTCACCATCAAGTGGAGCGTATAGTGGCGGAGCGTATGATGAGGCAACTGGATTAGGGACGCTGTTCCTCAATACGCATCTTTCGAGCTCTGTTCTGCAAAAGATTACCGCAGCAACGGTAGTGATGTTCCACCGTGTTCCACAAGGATTGTCAGAGAATTACTATTTTAACTCTTCGTTTTCCATTTCTAGCAATGAATCACGGGTGCATGCTCTATTAAGCGGAAAGGAGAGGATGCCACCGCGCTATGGAGATCGAGAGTTATTCCCGCCAAATGTGCGGTTTGTTCGACCGATCATATTTGTCGCCCAAGATGAAGCACAGCAATTGGAGTATGATGCGCTCAAATTTAGGCAGCTTTCGGGAAATAAGTCGGCCCACGACAAGGGCGATATCAACGGCGACCGCTGTGTGACAGGCGGCGATGTTTCTATATTCTTAGGTCAATACGAGCGATGCGGCGCCAATCAGACCGCGGATTTTAATGGGGATACCTGCGTGACGGCTGCCGATGCCGGGATTCTCTCGGCAAACTATGGCCAGTGCTTCTGATTGGCATGTAGCCCATTGATGTCTCCATTGTTTGAGATCTTGCAGTGACATATTTCGGATCCGCGACTCTAGCCGTAACTTCCGAGGGCAGGGGCGCCGGCATCGCATTCATCGAAGCAATCCGACGTTGACGAAGGAGAGCGATATTGCTCTTAAAGTTCCAGGGTGCTTCATCTTTATCTATCCTCCGTGAATCGCTAATCAGTTATCCAAACTGACTCGTGCAAAAATCGACATATGTCCTACCACTCTTGTCCATAGCATTGACTGAATTCACTTTCGCTCCATGTCTCGATCTCAAAGGGCTGACTGGCAAGCAACGCCTCAAGTCGACGCGCCGCCGCATTCGATGATGCTCTACTACGTCGTCTCGAAACGGCCACTACAGTGCGAGTTCTTGACCATACCGATTCGCCCCTCTGCCAGGCTACCTAACCACGGTCTCGGCCTAATCGCCGCGAACCAACAGGCACTTGGCATTCTCTCCGAGCCATTTTTAGGCACGCCAGGGTTGTGTTCGCTGTGCTGTTTTTTCTTCATCGCGTGCGGCAGCTGGTTCTAATCTCGCCCTCATGCAAGCTCGTGCCAGTTTGAGATCTGTCACTCGGGGCTTGCTACCGGCCGAGCATTTTCCTCTCCAGCTTCCATGCCGCTTTTCCTCCTTTCCAAAAGTGATGTCTTAGCTAGTTGCGATAAGCCGTCGAAAACATAGGAAACTTTTTTTACTTCCTGTGAGGCTGAATTGACCAGCTCTGCATCAAATAGTAGTCGGACAAGACGCGCTCCAAATGTAGCTTACGGTGGAGATTACATGCTGAGAAAAAATGCCCCCCTGGCCCTAAAAATTTTAATTCTGGCGATCTGTGCTCTAGCGATTCTCCAGTTCACGCGCGAGTCGGGATACGAGCCGTATCTCGACCATGCTTATGCGCAGGCCGGCGGCTCGTCTTCTTCCTGTTCCGATGCCTGCTGCGGATGTGATGAAGGAAGCAGCTGTGTGAATGGAGCCTGCCAGGAGGACCCCCCTTGCGGCGGCGGCTGCGAGAGTAAAGGAGGCGGATGTGTGCCGTGTTGCGAAGACTCCTGCAACCAAGACTGTGATGAGGATGAGAATCCATTTCTCGATGAAGGAGAGAGAATCAGCTGCAAGCTTCAGGAATCCATCGATAGGTCTGCTTGCATATTCTCCGAGTGTTGTCCATTCCCGTGTAACAGAACATAGGCGCACAGTTATAATCGACGCCCAGAACTCGAAGAGAGGTTTCTCCAATCAGTCGATGAAACGTTGCAAACAATTCGGAATATGCCGGGCGTCGGAAGCCCAAAGACTTTTCCACATCTTTCAAAAATGAATTTGCGATGAATATGCGCACACAAAGGATTCATTGTCTTTGCGATGCAAGAGCGCTGCTGAACTTTGGTCGAGTAACATCTTGTGCGAATTGAGGAGTCGTCACCAAAACAGCACTCGGAAAAATTCTCTCTAGCGCCCCCTCTCGGACGATGTCATGCTTCGGCTAAAGTGACTTTTGCGAAGCATAATTTTGGCAAGTAGGGGGAATGACTGACGACGAGGACCAAAGGCGACCACGATTGGAACTATTAGCGCCCGCGCCGGCTTTTGCCGGTACAGTCGGACGACGCGGCGCTTCGCTGAAAGAAGCACTAGCTAAAGCCGTCGCTGCTTGGCTTCTAAGAACACCGTCGGCGGCGACGAGGAAAAATTACCGTAGCGATCTGAATCAGTTTCTTACGTTCGCAAGTATCCACCGGGAGCATCCAGAGGCGCTCCTTGAAACTCGACCAGAAGACGTTGCGTCTTGGCGCGAGTATCTACAGGACAAAGGTCTTACCAATTCGACCGTTGCTCGGAAACTCACGGTACTTCGCTCGCTCTTTAGCTACCTCCAGATCTACGGCTACACCGGCGCAAATCCGGCTCACAGCAAGTTTGTAGCGACGCCGCCTGTTCCGCGTGACGGAAAAACCGTGGGACTCTCTCCGCGCGGTTGCAGACGGCTCTTGGATGCTCCGGACCCGATGACGCCCGTCGGAATCCGCGATAGAGCCATACTATCGACGCTTGCGTATAGCGCCTGTCGCGTCGGCGAGCTCGTGAAACTCACAGTTCAGGACTTAAAGACGAGCGGCGAGCATCGCGTGCTCGCACTTTATGGCAAAGGAGGAAAAGAGCGCACGGTGCCGCTTCACGTCGAAGCCATCGAGAGATTGAACGCTTGGATTGCTGCGGCAAAGATATCCGATGATCGTGATGGTCCCCTCTTTCGCCCTCCCCTCACCTCGCGCGGAAAAGGACGTGAGGGCTTTGCTCCGCGAACGCTTTCCGTGCGAGCTATCGAGTACCTCGTCGAGCGTTATGCTCTGCTATGCGGACTTGACCCAGCGGTTACCGTGCATTCGCTTCGAGTGACGGCGCTGACTACCGCACGCGAGCGAGGAGCGGACATTGTGGACCTGCAAGATTTTGCCGGGCACAGTGACCCGCGTACTACTCTCACCTACGTTCGCACGAGGGACCGGTTGTCGAAGTCTCCTGCATATGTACTTAAATACTGACAGCCGCCATTTCCTCGCCTGCTCGGTTGAAACGAATAACCGTCTTGGTTTGCTTTTGCGGCTTGTGCACAGGGTTGGCAGAATTTGCCTCGAAAGTGCGGTGATTTGACGCAGATAGCACAGCGATGCGGCGATTAGAGTGGCTATTCACCGCATAGAGTGCGGTGAATACGTTGACTGGCGGCGAATAAGTGCTATAATCACCGCAGAAGATGCGGCGAAAAATGCGTTACATACATCAAAAACCGGATTGGCCTCAGCTCACCTGGAACAGCGAAACGCTTGCTGAGCCACTGGCGACAGTACGCCACAAGCAAGGACGTCTTCTTGGAAGAATGGAAGACTTAGGCTTTGACCTTCGTAAGGAGGCAAGTCTTGCCATGCTGACGAGCGATGTCGTGAAGTCGTCTGCAATAGAGGGCGAGACGCTTAACCCCGATGAGGTTCGATCCTCAATCGCTCGGAGGCTCGGACTCGATGTAGGCGGCCTTAAAAAAGCTAGCCGTGACGTTGAAGGCATCGTTGAGATGATGCTCGATGCGACTGGAAACTTTGAGCAGGAACTTACAAAAGAGCGACTCTTCGCTTGGCATTCAGCTTTGTTTCCAACCGGACGAAGCGGTATGTCGCGAATCGCTGTTGGTGCGTGGCGTCCAAAGGAAGCGGGAGAGATGCAGGTAGTTTCAGGTCCCATTGGACGCGAAAAAGTACATTTCGAAGCGCCCGACGCCGAGCGTCTTGAATCCGAAATGGAACAATTCATTGAGTGGTTCAATAAGCCGCCGTCAACGGACCCTGTTCTCAAAGCTGGGGTCGCGCATTTTTGGTTTGTCACTATTCATCCATTTGAGGACGGTAATGGCCGCATTGCCCGCGCAATAGCGGACATGGTGCTTGCCCGTGCCGACGGCACGAAGGATCGCTTCTACAGCATGTCGTCGCAAATAGAGGCGGAGCGCAAAGAATACTATCAAACGCTTGAGACCGCCCAACGCGGCGATGTAAACATCACGCGCTGGCTCGCCTGGTTTTTGGAATGCCTGGACCGTGCCATAGACGGTGCTGAGGACGGGCTTGCCGCTGTACTCAACAAGGCGAAACTATGGCAGCGCATCAATCTCAGGCCGGTGAACGATAGACAGCGACTGGTCATCAATCGCATGCTCAATGGATTTACTGGATTCCTCAATACCTCGAAGTACGCCAAGTTCGCTAAGTGTTCGCCGGATACGGCGCTACGCGACATTCGGGAACTACTAGACCGCGGCATCTTGGTGCAGAACTCAGCGGGCGGACGAAGCACAAGTTACCGGCTTGCTGAACCGGAAAATTTCACGGCCTGAAGCCGCGTAAAGTCGCGATTCCGCCTCGCTCCCACAAGTACCGACCGCGGCTCGTAAGGGTTGGCCAAACATCGGCATTCGCCGCGCGGAAATGCTTGGCTGCTCGTCACAAATCCTGCGTCGGTGGTACATGGGGCAACTGGCACCCGATTCCATAAATGGCTAGTTTGATGGTAGTCGAAGTCAGGATGCAGCTTCGAGGTCGATTTGGTTACGGACGGGTTTAACTCAATGCATCTCGCTGAACTACGCACATTTTTTGAAACCTCCCCGGCAATTAGATTGCTGCGATCCAGCAATGCGCCCTTCATCATTGACTTCTTAGACCAGCGGTTCAAACGCGCGGGACGCCTTTCGTTTCCTTTCTCCGAGTTGCATGCGGCATTAATCGCCTACAGCGAAGAGATTCACGACGTGTATCCAGACGTCTTGCGTGAACGCCCTGAGGCCTATCTATCTGCGTGGTGCTCTTCGGATACGCGCTGGCTCCACCGATTTTTGGAAGCAGGACGCGATGAGCCG
Organism: Pirellulales bacterium; assembly: GCA_040901765.1. GTDB lineage: Bacteria > Planctomycetota > Planctomycetia > Pirellulales > Lacipirellulaceae > JBBDYG01. Next base: position 9,013 of record JBBDYG010000076.1, on the reverse strand, counting down.
ATGTACGAGCTCACGCCGCACACCGAGAATGTGCTAGCTTTTCTGGATCATGTAATCGAAAACGAACTCGGCTTCGTCGGAACCGAGTCGCGCCTGCGGATCGTGATTGATACTTTGGCAGATTTGGTTGTTCATGCATTCGATGATCCCGAACGGAGACTTGACCATCTTCGCCTGGAGAAGACTCGCATTGAGGAAGAGATCGCGCGCATCGAAAATCGAGGCGAAGTCACACGATATCAACCGGCACAGATCCGTGAACGCTTCGCCACAGCAGTCTCAACTCTAAAGCAACTACAGGGAGATTTTCGCGCGGTCGAGGAGAAGTTTAAAGACATAACGTTACACGTTCAACATCGCCAGGCTGAAGGACGCGAGACTCGCGGTGGCATTCTTGGATTTGCGCTTGAAGCGGAGGATGTGCTGAAGAAAGAAGACCAAGGCGTAAGCTTTTACGAATTTGTGCGTTTCATCCTTTCTCCAGCACAACAAGAGAAACTGCAGGCGATCATCGACGAGCTCGGGCGGATTGAGGAGATTTTGGATCAGCGTGAAGGCTTAGAGACCGTGCGTCGAATGGTTCCCCTGCTGCTCGATGAGGCGGAAAAGGTCATGCGCACCAATCAACGGCTCTCATCTACCCTACGCCGTTTACTGGACCGGCAAGCGTATCAAGACCGGCAGCGAATTTCGAGCTTGCTGCGTGAGATACGACAACTAGCAGCAGTGTTGAACGATGACCCGCCAATTGAAGAAGTTGGAGTCGAGATCGAAACATCTCTCGAACTCTCGTCGCCCCTTTCTCGCACCTTCTGGAGTGAACCGGTTACGTTCACGGCCATCGACCTTATCGAGCATGTAAGCGACGATGCCACCCGCGATGAAGCCTTTCGTAGTTTGGCGAAAATGCATCGCCTCGATTGGCGAGGCATGCGAGAGCGTGTACATCAGGCTCTGATAGATCGTGAGACAGTTACTCTTGGCGAATTATTGACCGATTATCCGCCTAGCGGCGTGGTCGACGTTGTCGGTTACGTGCAAATTGCACGAGACGACGGACACTTCATTGATCCCGACGTAATGGATCAAATCGTCATTTCTGCGGATCACGGTCGAAGGCTCGAACTTACGATGCCGCAGGTTCGATTTGTCGCTTCTTGAGAGGTTTACCAATGCCCCAAGCTGTTCAGCCGGAGTTTCGCGAATGGAGCATAGCTGCTGTTCGCCTCTTGCAGGGTGTCGTGTATTCAGACGACGAAAGTGTCTGGAATACGATTCTCTCCTCACAGTCGCAGCTTGAGTCGTATCTTGCGAGGCTCGGTGTGTTCTTAATCGTAGACGAGTCGGAGGGGATGGCCTACGTCCGTCAAGCCGACCCCGACGAGTTGCCTGAAGGATATGAACGAGTGCCAAAGCTGTTTCGAAAGTCGCGACTGGGTTATTGGGTTACGTTGCTTTGCGTGCTCCTAAGAGAGGAACTCCGTCGGTTTGAGGAAGAAGACATCAACAACGAGCGCTGCGTAATTGAAATTAATTCTTTGTTCGATCACTGGCGCGCATTCTTTCCTATGAGCTACGACGAGGTCCGTCAACGACGCGAACTCGATGCTTCGCTGGCAAAACTGTGCGATCTCGGTTTTGTCCGCAAGTTCAACAGTGAATGTGAATCGTGGGAGATTCGGCGGATTTTGAAGGCGCGGCTTCCGGTAAGCGAATTGGAAAGCCTGAAATCGCAATTGCTCGCTGCAAGCGCGCGGCGAAGCGAGCTCGAAACGCAGGTTAAGTCATCATGATTGATCTACCATCCACGAACGGCAGCCCGCGGCCTGGGTATCGCTTGAAGAGACTGGAGGTCTTTAATTGGGGAACGTTCGACAGCTCGCGTGGCAACGTCCATATTCTTCCAATCAACGGCGACACCGCTCTCCTGGTTGGACAAAACGGTTCCGGTAAGTCCACTCTAGTCGACGCTCTCTTGACATTGCTGGTCCGACCAGTTGTACGGAACTATAACGTTGCAGCGGGCGCGCACAAGCAGGAACGAGACGAACGCACTTACATCAAGGGAGCGTTTGGTCGTTTTAGCCGTGACGAGGACAACCGGGCTGACGTGCAATTCCTTCGGTCCAAAGTCACACATCCATCGGTTCTGCTGGCGTACTTTAGCAATGACCAGACCGGCAAATCTTTTACGCTTGCCCAGTTGCTCTACCTCGATTCGGACGGCGGCGTGGAAAAGATTTACTGCTTCGCCACAAATGAGCGTTCGATTACGAAGGACTTTGCCAACCTGACAGGCACTGAGCGCATCCGCGACAAACTTAAACGACGTGGCTTACGGGTCACCACAAGCTACACCGAATACCATTCTTGGTTTGCGAAGGAAACCGGTGTGCAACCAAAAGCGATGGACATGTTTAACCAGACCGTTGCGGTTAAAGATATCCAGAAGCTCAATGTATTCATCCGCGAGCATATGCTCGAAGCCAAACCCTGGGGTAAAAGAATCGAGGGCCTCTTAAATCATTTCATGCAACTCAGTGAGGCTCACAAGAGCCTCGTTGAAGCACGAAATCAGCGCGCCCTATTGGATCCCGTCGCCGAAGCGGGGGCTGTTTACCGAGAGCATGAACGACAACTAAAAAATGAACAGAAAGTAAACGACGCTTTGGACTCTTTCTTCCGGCATAAAACGATCACTCTCTTTGTACCGGAATGCGAATCGCGCCGCAAAGAACTGGTCGAGGTTCAACAACGAATAAAGCAAGGAGATCGCGATCTCGCGCTAGTACAAGAAGAATGCCGACGTTTAACAAATGAAATTGAAGAAGCCGGAGGTGACCGCCTTAGGCAAATCCCGCTGCTTATCGAGAATCATGAGACGCATGTCAACACGAAGCGACTTGCGAGCCAGTTGTTTCATACAGCACTTCGCGAGGTCGGCATCGGCGAAACGATTACTGATGCCGACTCATTGGTATCCGCACGCACCAAGCTCGCGGGACTCGTCACGAAATCTGGAAAACGAATCACCGAAGTAGAGACTAGCAAAAACGATGCAGTAGTGGCGCGAGCCGGGTCAATACGGCAATTGCACGATGATGAACAAGAGCTCGATGCGCTTTCTCAGCGCCGCGAGAACTTACCCGAGGCCTTCGTGACACTGCGACGACGCATGTGCGAGGATTTGCGACTTCCAGAAACAGACGTACCATACGTTTCAGAGTTGGTCGCAGTCAAGCCGGAGGAGCGCGCGTGGGAGTCGTCTATCGAGATGGTTCTACGCAGCTTTGCGTTGAGCTTGCTCGTTCCGGAGCGACACTATCAGCTTGTAAGTCGCTATGTAGACGCGACGAAGATGATGGACTCAAGTGGGCGCGGCCAGAGAATCGTCTACCTACGCGTCGGCCAAAGGCAGCCCCATCCCACTGGCCAATCGCCTCACAACCAGTCGCTGCTGCGAAAACTTTCCTTTCGTGAGGGTCACGCGCTACTGCCTTGGATTAAAGCCGAACTTGCCGATCGATTTGATTACCGATGTTGTGACACACTGGCAGAGTTTCAGGCGGCCGAGGGTCGCGCGTTGACCACGCAACGACACATGAAAGTTGGCGGCGTGCGCCACGAAAAGGACGACCGAGACCGATCGAGCGACCCGCGATACTTCGTCCTCGGTTGGGACAATCGAGAAAAGCGCAAGATCCTCGCGGCGTCAATTGAACGACTGCGTACTTCCGTGGCTGACATGGATCGCACCGTCAATGAACTTGACGATGAATTATCAGCCCTTCGCGATCAACAGACGGCCGCGAATCGAGCGCTGGAGGTCACTGACTTCGATACGATTGATACAGCACGTCATGAGCGGGCGATTAAGGCGCTCCAAAAGGAACGAAAAGTTATTGAGGAGGGAAGCGACACAATTCGTTTGCTGAAGCGGCGGCTAGCGGAAGAGAAATCCCAGCATGGCACTCTGACAAGGAAACGGGACGATGCCGTCGGTCGAGAGCGAGAATTGACGAAGGAGATTGCAACCGGCGATCAAGCAGTCACCAATGCGCGAGCAGTCCTGCGCCAGCGTTCCTCGCAAGGGATACTTGCCTCGCATAAAGAGAGCTTTCAAACCGTTGAAAGCGAGTTCGCCGACGATCCGCTGACAGCTGCCAATCTTTTTGAACGTGAAAGGATGTTTGTAGAGCAGCGTCGCAAACTACTTGACCGACTTCGTGATGATATTGCCCCTCTGATTGCCACACTCCATAAGCTGATGAGCCGATTCTTAGTCGATTTCCCGAGCGAGAAAGCTGACTTGCAGTCGGACACTTCCTATCTCGACAGCTTTCTTGACTTGCGAGCGCACTTGGTCCGCGAAGATCTGCCGCGGCATGAACAGCGCTTCAAAGAACGCCTCAACGAAAAGGTTACACATGATATCGGCCTGTTCAACGGATCCTTGCAATCGGAATGTGTGGAAATCAAGAAGAAAATCGAGATCCTCAATTCGTCTCTTTGCCAATTAGAGTATCGGACTGGAACGTACATGCGATTGGAGCCGAGGCCTGTTCGCGATCGCGAGATCAATGAGTTCCAAGAGGCGCTAAAAGAATGCCTTGCCGGAACTTTTGAAGGCACAATGGAAGCAGACGAAGCAAGGTATCTCCGCATCGAGAAGCTAATTGTGCGACTCCGAGAGGAATCGCGCTGGCGAGAAAAAGTTGCTGACGTGCGGCGCTGGTTCGACTTCGCCGCGAGGGAGATTGATGCGGCTACCGGGCAGGAGCGTGCCTATTACGAAGATAGCACCGGCCAATCGGGAGGAGAAAAGGCAAAGCTCGCATTCACCATTCTCGTTGCAGCTATCGCCTACCAGTACGATTTGATTCAACGCCACTCGCCCGATCGATTTCATTTTGTAGTGGTGGACGAAATGTTTTCCAAGGTTGATGATCAGTACGCCGAATTCGCGTTGGATCTATTTCAGAAATTCGGTCTCCAGCTTCTAATTGTGGCGCCATTAGATGCCAAGGCGCGAGTAACCGAACCGTACGTCGGGTGCTATCTCCACGTGGTCAAGGACGATAAGTCGAACCTTTCGGAGATTCTCAGTATGACAGCTTGCGAGTTCCAAAACTTCGTTGAAAGCACGAATGCCGACCGGAATGGCAGTCGTATATCGCCCTCACTTTCCGAGGCCGGCCGTTAATAGCTTTGGATTGGCGAAGGAGGTGGCGGCTCCGCTCATTGGCTGAACAGCACAGAGTCATGATTCAACCCCAAGATATACGTTGCAAGGCCGAAGTCGTGTATCGGGATTTCGTCCAGGCTTGGCTGAGAGGTGACAGCGGGTTCTTTCCAAAAACTATTCGGGGCAGAAAGACGCCTCGCACAAGCGATCTGGCAGCAGCCAATCAAGCAATCCGCTTGTTGCGAGAAACGTCGAAGGAGGCCGTCGGCTTCGGCTTCTCCATCGAGTGGCGCGAAGTGAGTTCTCGGACATTTGGTCGCAATCAATTCCCCGCGCGCATTCTGTTCGAGACCTCTGATGATCTCTTGCGTTTTCTTGGCCGAAAGCAGGAATTCGAGATATTTACCGCAGCCGCTACACGTCTGCGTTCACAGTTCCCTGTGCTTGAAGAATGGATTCGAAGAAACACAAGGACGCTTCTTGAGATTGCGCCGGTTTTGGACCACCTGCTCATAGTTCTGAATTGGTTTCGTGACAATCCGCGGCCCAATTTGTATGCTCGCGAGCTTCCTCTTCCAATTGACAGTAAGTTCATCGAACGGCACCAGCCCGTGCTCCGCGAGTGGTTCGATTTGGTGCTTCCTCACTCCGCAATACGATCGGATGAGGAACACTTCTGCCGCCGATATGGTCTCCTTTATCCGGAACCACACTTTCTTTTGCGATTTCTCGATTCAGACTTACAGGCAGATATGGGATTCCCCTTCTGCGAACTCTCATTGCCTCTAAACACCCTGTCGCAATTGTCTGGTCCGATTGGCACAGTGTTCATTGTGGAAAACAAAACAAACCTGCTCACACTGCCCTCATTTCATCGTGCAATCGCACTCGGTGGCCTTGGTAGTGGAGTAACGCTATTTCGCTATGTCGCATGGCTTTCGAGCACTCCAATCATCTACTGGGGTGACATCGATGTTGAGGGATTCGTGATTCTTTCCACGTTGCGAGCCCTATTTCCACACGTTCAATCGTTTTTTATGGATCGTGGCACGTTGGATCAATATGAGAGTCTCGCAGTTCCAGGCACTGGTCGCAAAGTCGAGATGCCTCCACATCTTAACGATGCTGAGAAGATGGCTTTCATTCATTGTTGCCAAGACAATCTTCGCGTCGAACAGGAGCGCCTTCCACAGCCTGTGGTGGTGGCACAAATGGCATTGCTCCGCAGCCAATCATGATATCACTCTCGACGACACTGAACAGAGATTGATCCAGCTGTTCGCAATCTTAGACTCGATTGAGGAATCGACTGACTGAATAAGATTTGCTCCGTCAACGGCATAATCGACAATCGAGACGCAATCGTGCTAAAATTGCGTAAGGAGAACCGCACTATGACGAAACTTCAACGAATCGAACAAGAGGTGCAGAGCCTCACGCCGGAGGAGCTCGCCGATTTTCGAAAATGGTTCCAGACTTACGACGCCGCTCTCTGGGACCAGCAGCTTGAGCGCGACGCGAAGGCGGGCAAACTCGACAAGCTCCGTGATGAAGCCGTAGCCGAACACAACGCTGGCAGAACCCGACAGCTTTGAAGCACTTCGCGTCTTCTCATTTTTGGTCTTGCTACGAACGACTTCCAGAAAACGCCCGTAAGCAAGCGGATAAGAGTTTCGAGCTTCTTAAGACCAATCTCCAGCATCCGTCCCTGCACTTCAAGAAGATCCGAGACTACAGGTCCGTTCGTGTCGGACTTGCCTACCGAGCCCTCGCCATCGAGCTGGACGACGGCTTGCTTTGGTTCTGGATTGGAACCCACGCCGAGTACGACAGCCTCATCGACTAACCTCTTCGGCTTGCAGCCCCAGGTCATCGCACTACGCGCACTTCCCCTTAGTCCCGCAGTATTTTGCAACGAACCGACGCGACTTGGCTGTAGTTCCTGGTTCCCCTTTCCCTTCGACCGCCAATGAGTATCGGGGCTGACCGCAGGTTCATGCCGCGATGCGCCGCCACCGCGTTCGATCGCGCTCGCGCGTGTCGCCACGATGCATCGTCCCCAAGCGAGTTCTTGGATCACACCGAGTCTTTTCTGTTGCCAGACTGCTAACTGAGATCTCGGCCTAGTCGCAGCGGACCAAGAACCAGATGGCATTCTCGCCGAGCCGCTTTCAGGCACGCCTTACTTGTGCTCGCTGGTTTGCTTTTTCTTCAACGCGTGTGGCAGCCGGTACTGTCTGAACTCGCCCTCTTGCAAGCCCATGCCAGGACGAGACCCGTCACTCGGCTCTGCTGCCGGGCGGAGCAGTCTTTGTCTCCGGCTTCCATGCCGCTTTCTTCCTCCTTCCCAAAAGTGATTGTTCTTCAGCGCTGGGTGAAAGAACAAATCACTTTTTCAAAAGGAGAAAAACATGAAAAAGCAACCACTACTTACCAACAACAAAAACAGCGTGCAAATGGCGATCTTCGAGCACATCAGCAAAGAAGGCGCCACTTGGTTCTCGGCGACTATCGAGCGGCCATACAAGGACCGCAATGGTCAATGGCAGCCAGGCAGCTATAGCCGGGAACAACTCGAAGCAGTTGTCGAACTCGCCCAGGAGGCGATTCGCTTCATCGACGAACGCGAACAAACAAACGCGGCGGCGTGAACTATTAGCGGCTGGCCTTCACCGGCCAGCCCACTTAACAACTAATTATTACGAAGGAATAGAAATATGAACCAGAAACTGAAACCAATGATTTACGTTGCCTGTCTCGCAGCCTACAACGCGGGAACGCTCCACGGAAAGTGGATTACCGCAACCCAGGACGCCGATTCGCTGCACCGAGAGGTCCAAGCGATTCTCAAGCAGTCTCCAGAGCCACTGGCTGAAGAATGGGCAATTCACGACTACGAAGGCTTTGGCAATATCCGCCTCGGCGAATACGAGTCGCTCTCCGAGGTATCACGGCTCGCATTACTGGTTGAAGAACACGGCGAACCCTTCGGCGCCTACGCGGCTCACGTAGATACAGAGAGTGCAACCGAAGAATCGTTCCTGGACGCATACCGCGGGCATTGGGATTCCGAGTTGGCCTACGCCCAAGACTTATTCGACGAGCTTTACGCCCACGAGTTGCCAGAGCATCTCCGCAATTACATCAACTACGAAGCGTTTAGCCGAGACCTCTTCCTTGACGGCTACTTCAGCATTCGGTCCTCGGACTTTGGAGTCTACGTGTTCATCGAATACTAACCGTTCGTCTTGATCCGTTATCTCGCCATCGGAAGCTTTTTCGATGGCAGATGACGGATGTCTTATTGCTGATCTGGCCCCGCGTCTGCTGCCGTCAAATCTCTTATGGGTTTACGGTGCGCAAGCAGGCGGGGCAGCATCTCCCCTGCCTCGTCTTTGACGACGAACCAGCGTCGTTTGTATTGGATTATTTCTTCCGCGAATCCATAGCCGAAAAGCTCCTCTCGATTCGCCGGTACGCCGTTCAAGACAAGTTCAAGAACGTGGTCGCCGGCAATGCGGGATGTCGTGAGCCGCCAACCATTATCGAGTTCAATCACAGAACCGCCGACCAGAAGATCCAAGATTTCCACCGGTGAGGCCTCGCCAAGCGGGGTGCCAATTCCGAGTCGCTGCTTGACATTCGGAACGTCCTCGGGACTCAGATTGAGTCCGACGAGCGCCTGACCGTCGGCGAGCACGGCGCGTGCGATTTTGACGCTCTGAATTCCCGATGAACCCATCACCTTGTCATAGATTGGGAAAATCGCCCCGCTTAGCAGCCCGTTGAAATTCTCTCCAAGCCGCTTACCATATGTCCACGGGATTC
>JBBDYG010000075.1:0-111673 GCA_040901765.1 Pirellulales bacterium | reverse complement strand
CAGCCCTCACGCTCGTCGCCTAGAAAACGACACTTGTTCAACGGGCTGCTAGCCCCGATGCACCAGCATCTAGACCTCGTGGCTCCACCTCGGATAGTTGTCCGTATTCCCTTATGCCGCGCAAAGGCGAAATTCAGTATGCGTCACCGCTCCGCCCCCAAACATCTTCCAACTTTCTAGTAGAAAAGAGCCACCACATGTGCTATATATATGGTCATGCGTATACTTATTCGGCCACCGCCGTAACAACCCCGTGCGCGGCCCCCTAGCCGTGCATCCGAGCGCTTCGCGCGCCGGGACCGTGCCACTTCCGTCGAGCCTGCCCTTGATTGCAAGAGGCATGGCGATGGAACGAGGTGCGCGACCACGCTGACCGTGTCGCCCTGCGCAGTGGTCGTGGCTCGCAGTGCGCGCCCAGTTCGCGACGGGATGCCACGGTGCCATTGCAAAACTACCGCTGAACCGAAAAGTGCGGTGAGGAAAGCCACCCGTAATGTGAGTAAAAGGAGAGGACATTTGCACGACGCCGCACTCGAATATCCCGTAAAATCCCCGAAAAATCGTCGGCCTTCCCTTGCAAAACTCACCGACTTTTGCCAACACGATCACCGGCGCGCCTCGCTTGGCAAAACTCTCCCTTAATGACGCTTCCATCAATCTGTTATCGCCCTCCCTGTCCCCCGCATCCCCATCCCTCTCCCCATGTCACTGATACCCAATCAAATCCACCACCCCCGCCGCCGCAAACCCGGCGAGCCGCAACTGGCACGCATCACACCGGCCGCAAGCGCGGCCCTGCTCATCCGGCGCGTAGCAAGTGTGCGTCAACGAGTAATCGACGCCCAGCTCCGTTCCCATGCGGATGATCTCCGCTTTGGTCATGGCGATCAGCGGCGTATGAACGTGGAATTGCAAACTTCCTTCCACGCCCGCCTTCGTGGCCAGGTTTGCCACCCGCTCGAACGCCGCGATAAACTCCGGCCGGCAGTCAGGGTAACCGCTGTAATCGACCGCGTTCACGCCGATGAAGATGTCCGCCACGCCGAGCGACTCTGCGTACCCCAGCGCGAGCGACAGGAACACGGTGTTTCTCGCCGGCACGTAGGTAATCGGAATGCCTTCGGCGATCTGGTCGCCGCTGCGTCCTTGTGGCACTTCGATCGCCGCGGTGAGCGCGCTGCCGCCGAATTGGCCCAAGCCAATCGACACCGTTTCATGTCGCTTCACGCCGAGCGAATTCGCCACCCGCGCAGCAGCGGCAAGCTCAAACCTGTGCCGCTGGCCGTAGTCGATGCTCAGGGCGTACAGCTCGAATCCCTCGTGGCTCGCAATGGCGGCGGTCGTGGCCGAATCGAGACCGCCCGAAAGGAGAATGACCGCGCCCCGAGCGCGTGTTTTGGAATCAGCCATGAAAGCGCTCCTCCGAAGCGGAGCCTGCCCGCTGTGGTGGGCGTCGCGGCTAACCCGGAGCCCACGGCGTGCGACACTCCAACTTCTGCCTTCTCACATCTAACATCTGCCTTTCCATCCCCTTTTCCCACCTCACGCATCATGCCACAATGCGTCGGAGATCGAAAGGAGAGGCCCCGTGTCCGATTTCCGCAGCTTGCTCGAGACCTTCGAGAACCAATTTCCCGACCGCGATTACCAAATCGAAATCGTTGCGCCGGAGTTCACTTCCGTTTGCCCCAAGACGGGCCAACCGGATTTCGGGACATTGACGATTACTTACACGCCCAACAAAACGTGCGTCGAGCTGAAGAGCCTCAAGTTCTATCTGCAAAGCTTTCGCAACCAGGGCATTTATTACGAACACGTCACCAACACCGTGCTCGACGACTTGGTGATGGTCGTTCAGCCGCGATGGATGAAGCTTGAAGCATCGTTCAACGCCCGCGGCGGCATGACCGAAACCGTCACCGCGAAATACAGCGCCTCAATGTAATCAACTCACCACGGAGCCACGGAGAACGCGGAGCGAATTGGATTTGATGGAGCCTATCGCTCCGTGTCCTCCGTGGCTCCGTGGTGAAAACATTTGCTTTCTAAAATGACCGATTCCTCCGCACCGCAAGTTATCCTCTCGGGCTTCGCCGACGAGTCGGCCAACCATAAGACGGCCGTCGAGCAGTTCGCCGCCTTTGCAGCGATTGGCTTGCAGTACTACAGCTTGCGGTTCATCGACCTGGGCGGCGGCATCAAGAATGTGATGCAGCTTACGAAGGCCGAAATCACCAAGCTCCGCCACCTGGAAGACGAGTACGGCATGAACGTCACCTCGATCGGCTCGCCGATCGGCAAGGTCAAGCTCAAGGACGTGGACGACGGCACGAAGAACAAATACGTGCCGTTCAAGCAGTACCTCGACAAGCAAGTCAAGAAGGCATGCGAATTAGCCCATGCCTTCGAGACGAAGCTCATTCGCGGCTTTTCGTTCTATCCCCCCAAGGGAAGCGACCCGTGGGAGTACGTTCCGCAGGCGGTCGATCAGCTTGGCAAGATCGCCGAGGTGTGCCACCGCAGCGATTTAACGTTGGGGCTGGAGGTGGAGGCCAACCTCGTGGGCCAAACGGGCCAACTTATGGCCGAGTTGCATCGGCAAGTCGATCACCCGGCGATGGTGACGATCTTCGATGGCGCGAACATCGCCTGTCAGGGGTTTTCCACCGCCGAAGTTTTCGAGCAGTACCTGGCAATGCGGCCGAGCCTGGGGTGGATGCACGTGAAGGACTACCGTCACCCGCCCGGTGCCGGTCGCACCACGCACATCGACGAAGAGACCCTGAAGAATTTCGTGCCCGCCGACCGCGGCGACAGCGGCCACGAACGCATATTCGTCGATTTCCGCGAGCTGATCCCGATGCTGGAGAAAAAGCTAAAGCGCCGCGGCATTCCTGGCGTGTTCCTCGACCTGGAGCCGCACTTAAAGGGGGGCGGCCAATTCGGCGGCTTCAGCGGTCCCGATGGCATGGGCGTCGCCCTCCGCGCCCTGTGCCGAGTGCTCGACTACGCCCAAATCGGCTATCACCTCCGCGACTTCGACGACGTCTGCGCCTCGCGCGGATTTTAGGACCAAAAGCCGGCAGTAGCCCGTGGCCAGTAGCCAGTAGCCAGAAAGTTGAAGGCAGAGAATTCGGACCGCTGCGGGTAGTACGGACAAAGCCAATCCGACTTTCTTGTACCGCGTACCGCCTTCTGTCCACTGTCCACTGTCCACTGTCCACTGCCTACTGCCTACTGTCTACTTACAAATCGTCGGCCGATACGTCGGGTGGAAGCCGTCCGTCGTTCGGCTCTGGCTCGTCGGCATCCTTGGAGCCGTCGCGGATGGTCCGCAACAACAGCACGGTGGTGAACCCGCCCCAGACCAATCCGGCGAACAAGGGAACTAAACCCCCAATGAATTCGGGCGACGTGTAGCTCGGCGACAGCTTCATGACCACGATCCCGCAGACGATGCCGAACAGACTCACGGTCAGTTTCGACTTGGCGCTCTCGCGGTGCTGCCTCCTGTTCGACGTCTGGATCGCGCCCCGCGCGGATTGGTTGGCCAAGTCCCGCAGCGCAGCCATGTTGTGCGAACGCTCGGGAGCCGGCGCGGCCTTGATGTCGTCCAAGTTGCTGACCGGCCGAGCCGGTGTCTGCGGTGCCTGCTCCGGCGCTACACTGACTTCGTCCGGTGAATCCTCAAGGGTCACTGAGCGCGGCGCTGGCGTTGGTGCGATAGCAGCCTTGCTGGAATTCGCTTCCCCGCGCACGCGTTGTAGGAGCCGATTCATGTAGCTTTCGATCGAGTCGTCGTCATCGCCTCCCGATGCCCGCGGGCTTTCCACGGGCGGGGACTCAATCGGCACCTCATACGATACGCCGACCGGGCTGGAAGGCGCTGCGGCTTCGCTTGCCGGCTCTTCTTGCTTTAGTAGGTGCGGAAACTTGTCGAAAAATGACTCCGGTTCCGCAAACGATTTTTCTGGTGGAGCGGCCGATTCGACGACTTCTCCGCTGGTGACCGGCATCTCCGCCATCTCGGAACAAACTGCCTCGCCGCATCCTGTGCCATCGCAGTCGCCAACCGATTCGGTTCTGGAATCCGTGAATTGCTCGGTGCCGCTCGGAATGGTGGCCGGTTTGGGTTGCGCGTTGGCATGGGCCACGAGGCGGCCACGCAGGCTGGCGGGCCACACGCGGCGGCTTATCCCAAACCCCTTGGGGCGAGTCGGTTGGGAGATCGTGAGTGTATTCCGGCAGTCGGCGACTTGCCTCCCCAGTTCAACCACCGCTTCCCGGGTCGCTATGTGAAGCTGCTCCGCATGAGCCAACTCGTGCCGAACATCCTCAAACTGCTGCCGCAGTTCTCGGACATCGCGATGCGCCTGCTGGCCCTCGGCAGCGCATTCGGCGAGAAGCCGTTCTAATTCGTCGAATCGGCTGAAACGCTCGTCAGAAGTCTCGTCGGGCTGGCTTCGCAGTATCGGTTCGCCGGCGCCTTTCGCCACGGGGAGGTAATCAAAAACAGCGTTCTCGTCGTCGGGCGGTAAAGTCGGCTCGGAGTCGCAAAGCTCCGTCGGAGAAGGCGTGTCAGCCACGAAGTCCGATTCGCTTGCGTCACCAGCTTCGTCGTCGACGAACTCGACTTCCACCGGCCCTAGTTGAAGCCGATCACCGATTTCAATGGCGGCTTCGGTGAACACGCCGCCGTTGAGCAATGTCTCGGACGACCAGCGTCGCACGCGCCAGCCGCTCCCACTGGGGAACAGCACGCAGTGGAGCGGGCCAACGCCGGGGTAACGGATTGGAACGGCGCAGCCCACGCCCCCACCGAGCGTCGCCTTGCCCGTCGGCATCTCCAGCCGCTGCTGTTGCCCGTCCGGAAAGCGTAGCAACAGCCCCCTTGGCCGGGTGTCCAGTACGTCGATGCATCCCAGCGGGAAGTCGTTGCTAGTCATGGCGGCCTGCTTAGATTTGCGTCCTGCGGGGGATAGACCAATTTGGCCGTGTCGGCGCGAGCCTTCTCCGCCGGCAATCTGTCACTGCCCTTAACATGAATAAGTAGCTTTTAGCGCGGGTCAGGTCAAAAATTGGTCCGATTGCAATTAGGATTACCGCCAATCCGGCCACTTGGACTCAACGAGTCGTGCTGATCTTGACGATTATCGAGTTGCTGGAAAATCGGTTGGGATAGCGAGCAAGCCTGAGCCGGTCCCGGCGGGGCCGCGAAAATCCTCAACTTGCGGCTCTGGAAATAAACCAACCGTTAGAGACTGCGTACTATAGTTAGATTGCTGGCTACACGTCGGTTTTCCGCATGTATGCTGGCAGAGTCGTCCTGAAAGGCGTCGAAAACGCCGCAAACCCGGACTTGAAACCCTAGAAAAGCGGAACCTAGAAGGAATCCTCGACGGTCATCTTACGAGGCAAGGTGAACTCCCATGGCACGCAACGATTCGATGATGAAGATGCAGGATCTGCTCATGAAGCGGCGAGACGCCTTGCGTCGCGCGCTGGCCGGCGACTTGAGCCTACTGAAGCAGCTTCGCGAGCAAAGCGGTAGTGACGTGGTCGACGCTGCGCTCGATGCCGCCCAGGACGAAATTAGCTCCCAATTGGCCGAGGTCGAGAGCCGCGAGTTGGCCAACATCGAAGTGGCCCTGGAACGAATTAAGGAAGGCACCTACGGCCTCTGCGATTTCTGCAATCAACGGATTCCGCTCGCCCGGCTGAACGCCCTGCCCTACGCCACAAGCTGCATCGAATGCCAGCGGGCCGCGGAAAACGGCGGAATGGGCGGTCGCAGCGACGGCGACTGGAGCCGAATCATCGACACCGGCTATTCCGACGCCGATGTTTCCTTCTCCGACCTGGAAATGTGACGCCTTCGTAGGTCAGGCTTTGCCTGACCAGCGCTTGGTCAGGCGTTTTCAACTAGCGAACGCAATGTCAGGCGGGAAAGCCTGACCGACAAAACTACCAAAACCGCCAGGGCACTCCCGGCGGTTTTTTCATTTGTACCGCGCAGCTCCGCCGCTTTTTCCAGACGCCGCCCCTAGAGTAGTGCGGTGCGCCGCGGGGAACGCTATAATTGAGCGAACCGGCCGCCCGCGGCCGCGTACTATTCGTGTCGCGTTCTAATGCCCGCAGGTGCCCTCGTTCCATGCGCAACTTTCATCGTGCAGCATTCCGTTGTTTCGTCCCCCTTGTCGCCGCCGGTTTGGCTTGTTTGGCAAACGCGGCCCTGGCGCAAGAGTGGAATGTCGGCTATGCGGCAACTCCCGCCGCGGAGGCCAGTCGCAACCGGGAATACGATACCTTGGCTCGCGACGTGGCTGCGATGGATCGCGAGTTGGGACTCATCAAACGGGTGGTGAAGTTAGTTACCCCGACAGTGGTTCACATCGAAGCCAGCCCGGCCGACGAATCTCGACGCCGAGCCATTCTGATCGAAGAAGGATCCGGCGTCGTCGTCCAATTTGGAAGTCGATTCTTCGTGCTGACGAATCGGCACGTGATCAAGGATTCGGTCCCCAACCGGACACTCGTGAAACTTGCTGATGGCCGAGCGATTCATCCGCGCGAGGTTTGGAGCGATCCCAAGACGGACGTAGCAATCATGTGGATTACGGCCGAGGGACTCGTTTCCGCGCGGTTGGGCAACAGCGAGGCGACCGAAATCGGCGAGCAAGTCTTGGCCGTCGGCAGCCCTTTTGGCCTCAGCCAGTCGGTTACCCGTGGAATCATTAGCGCCAAGGGTCGTTACAACTTGGAGCTTGGCGACGGCGGCGAGGTGAAACTCCAAAACTTTCTTCAAACTGACGCGGCGATCAACCCCGGCAACAGCGGCGGGCCGTTGATCAACCTTCGCGGCGAGGTGATCGGCATCAACACCGCCATCGCCAGCGCCTCGGGCGGCAACGAAGGAATCGGCTTTTCGATCCCCATCTCGATCGCCGCCCGGGTTGCCCGCCAATTGACGGAAACCGGGCAGGTTGCTCGCGGCTACCTGGGCGTGCAGTTCGACGACACCTTCGACGAGCGCAGCGCGCGGGCCGTGGGGCTGACCCAGCTCATCGGATCCCGCGTCGCCACCGTGTTTGCTAACTCGCCGGCCGAAAAAGCCCAGATTCTGCCGAACGACGTCATCGTTCAGTTCAACGGTATCCGAGTTCAAGACGGCGACCACCTTATCAGCCTGGTGCAACTCACCGAAGTTGGTAGCAAGGTGGAACTAACGGTTTATCGCGGTGGAGCGCCTGTGCCAATGGTGGTCGAGATCGGCGACGCACAACCGAAACCGTAATGAGTTGGGGTGAGAGCGAAACCCATTAGGGTTTCTGCCATGACGATCGAACAGCTAAATAAAATGCACGAAAAGCGGCCGTTCCAGCCGTTCGACATCCATTTGGCTGATGGACGTTCGCTACCGGTTGAGCATCCTGAGTTCTTAGCTCGATCACCTGCTGGCCGCACGATTATGGTAGGCCTCACCGATGGTACGTTCGAAATCGTTGACTTGCTGCTCGTAACCTCGCTGAAATCTCGCTCGAACGGAGTTCCCCAACGCCGGCGCAAATCGCGATAACCGCGCATTACTGCTATCTACGAGCCTGCATTGGTTGTCGGCAAACCAGGATGATCGGCAAATAGACGAAAAAAAGTGCCGACGGCGGACTCTTCTAAACGCAACCTTTTCTAAGCCCCATTAACGGCTTACGTTGTTGCTTGCGTGTTTAGGCACGGCGATTGCATCCCCCTATAAGGCACTGCCCAAAGTCGGGCATTTCAACCTCGTCCAATCAGAAACTTACCATAGGAGGGAGTCATGTTATCCCCTTTCGTTCGTAAGCAAACGCTTCGCTTGCAACGCCAGTGGTCGTTCGAGGAACATGTTGCGAGAGCTAGAATTGCGCGCCATCGAAGCGCTCAATTGCTAGCGTCGGTCCATGCACCCGCTCAAAAGACCCCCGAGGTCTGGGCTGCGGGGTCGATGACGGTGGATGATCTACAGCGAATCGCAGGATAAAATGTAAAAACTGAAACTACGCCGCGACAAGCGGCGCTAACTCCTGCGGTTCGAGCGGAGCGAGATGGAGTTCGGCAAGTACTTGATTGATGCCCTCCAACGTGACTTGTGACGGCGAGGGCATTTCAATTCCGATAGCGCGCCCATCTACGGCAAGATCAATAAGGTATCCAGGCCGCCTCTCCTCGACATCGGCGCTATAGTCACCCGTTTGGCGCGGTAAGTAGAGGTACGCCGCGAGTGGCTTTCCTTGACGATACGTGATTTCCAGATAGGAATGAGACATAGTGTGCATTAGACGCTCATCCATTTCGCCAATTCCTCACACCGCTTGATCGAGCGCTCGCAACAGCGCATCCACGACGCCGACGGTATCAATCTCTAGGGCCACGTCCATATTCGGCTGGTTGTCGGGCAAACGGCGGCGGTCGAAGATTGTAGTGCCATAGGTAAGCTCGCCGTCCGTTTCTACTTCGCCGCGTAGGCGGTGCATGGTAAATAATTCCGGGTGGACGGCGGCGATCACGGCTACTGCGGCGTGGACGTAGATCCCTTCCAGCGCGAGACGCTGGCGGTGGACCCGGTACGCCCCGGAAACAATCTTCAACAGCAATTGCGCGGTGCGGGAGTTTTCTTCGCGCGATTTGAGCCAATCGAGAAAGTCGTAGGTCATCACCACTTGCTCAGTTACGTCGAGTGGGATGATCGTCTTGGTGACCGGCGAACGGAAGACGATTTGTGCCGCTTCGGCATCGCAAAAGATATTGAATTCGGCGGCTTGGGTTACGTCGCCTGAAACGCCCACCGCGCCGCCCAGAATAATGAGGTGGCCGATGAGCGGGGCGATGTCCGGCTCGCGTCGCAGCACGGAAGCAATGTTCGATAGCGGACCGGTGGCGATGATCGTCACTTCACCCGGGGCGGCGCGGACTTCGTCGGCCAGAACCTTAATCGATAGATGACGATTGTGAAGTATGGCCACGTCGAACTCGGCTCCGCACAGGCCGCCCGTGCCGTGAACGGCGCGACCGTCGGTGCGCAGAATTTGCTCGGCCGTGGCGGTGCCAATTCGGGGCCAGCGAGGGGGGTCGAGTTGCTCAATGAGCGCCTGCACGTTCAGCGACGCCTGCTCGGGCGGGACATTGCCACCGGTGGCGGTGGCCGCAATTACCTCGAGCCGCGGTTCCCCCAGCGCCGCGCAAAGCGCCAAGGCGTCGTCGTAACCGGGGTCCATATCGAGAATGACTTTACGCATAGGCGCACAGCTTTCGAGCGCGGGGGAATCAAAGGCGTATTCTACGCTAGCTTGGCCAAAGCATAAACCCGAGCAGGCAGCAGTCAGAAGGCAGTGGAAAGACGGACTGTCAGGACGCCCGATCTGCGATGCGTTCTTGAGAGGCAGTTCCTTCTGTTCCGAATTACTGCCTACTGCTTACTGCCCGCCTGCCTACTGCCAGCTATTCCGATGGCGTCTGGGAGATGTCCCGAACAGGCGATATGCTTGGTACTCCTCCTTCCCGCCCTTTTGCCGAGATCCAACCCATGCCGGCGACGCTTACGGAGACCATTGGCCGCATCGCCGGCGGCCTGAATCTGTCGCGAGACGAGATGAAGGGCGCGATCGATCTGCTGATGCAGGGAGTGGCCAGCGAGGAATCGATCGGCCTGTTCCTGATGGCCTTGCGAGCGAAGGGCGAGACCGTTGAAGAGATCGCCGGGGCAGCCGAGTCGCTGCGTCGGCACATGACCTGTATCCGCACCAGCCGCACTGGGCTGCTCGATACATGCGGCACGGGGGGTGACCGGTCGGGAACATTCAATATCAGCACGGCTGCAGCGATCGTCACCGCGGCCGCGGGGGTTCCAGTCGCCAAGCACGGGAACCGGAGCTATACGAGCAAGAGCGGCTCGGCCGACGTATTGGCCGAACTCGGCGTGAACATCGGGGCCACGGTGCCGCAGGTCGAAGCTTGCCTCGAAGAGCTGGGCATCTGCTTTTGCTTCGCGCCGTTGATGCACCCTTCGATGAAGAACGTGGCCGCCGTGAGGAAGAAGCTCGGCGTGCCGACGATCTTCAACCTGCTCGGCCCGCTGGTAAACCCGGCCGGCGCCGAGTATCAATTGTTGGGCGTGGGGCAGCCTGAATTGCGGCCACTGATCGCCCAGGCACTTCAGCTTTTGGGTTCGCAACGAGCACTGGTCGTCTGCGGCGAGGACGGATTGGACGAAGTCACGCTTGCCGGCACGACGCTCGTGACAGAAGTCGGTCCTGACGGGCTACGGGAGTTCGTGTGGACGCCCGAGGAGTTCGGAATTTCGCGATCGCCTTTAGATTCGTTGAAAATCGAAGGTCCAACCGACAGCGCGGCAATGATTCGGCAGGTTCTGTTGGGGAAGCCCGGGCCGCCGCGCGAAATTGTGGTGCTCAACTCGGCGGCCGCGCTGATAACCGCTGGAAAGGCCACGAGTCCCCGCGAAGCTGCGCAGATGGCAGCGACCGCGATCGATTCGGGCGCTGCCCAAGCGCTGCTCGCCCGCTTGGCCGAGCGCTCCCACCGTTCAGCATAATCGTGCTGCTTAACATAAACCCCGGCTTGAGGAAGCAATGATCATTTGGGTTAGCTTTATCGTTCTGGTCGTAACCTTGCTATTGCTCGACCTGTTCGTGCTGCATCGCAAAGAGGAAGTGCTGACGATCCGGCAAGCGTTTTTGTGGACGCTGTTTTGGATTGCGGTCGCTTTGATGTTCAACGTGATGATCTACTTCCTATACGAACAGAACTGGCTCGGCTGGACCGATTCCGAATGGCATAATCTGACGGGACAAGAGGCAGCCATTCAATTCTTCACCGGGTACGTGATCGAAAAGTCGTTGTCGGTCGACAACATCTTTGTTATCGCCTTGATTTTTACCTATTTTGCGATTCCGATTCAGAATCAAAGGCGAGTGCTGTTCTGGGGCATCTTTGGGGCGGTTGTGCTACGCGGCATTATGATCGCTTTGGGCACCGTGCTCCTCAAGAGATTCGAGTGGCTCGAATACGTGTTCGGCGCTCTGCTGTTGTTTTCGGCCAGCAAGATGCTGTTCATGCGCGAGGGCGAGCTTGAACCCGAGAAGAGCTTCGCGGTTCGTATGGTTCGCCGCTTTTACCCGGTCGCTCCTCATTTTGACGGGCATCGCTTCTTCACGCTGGTCGACGGAAAAAAGGCGGCGACCCGGCTGTTTCTGGCACTGGTACTGGTCGAAACGAGCGACGTGATCTTTGCGATCGATTCAATTCCCGCAGTGTTTGCCGTCACGAAAGACCCGTTCATTGTATTCACGTCGAATATCTTCGCGATCCTAGGGTTGCGGGCGCTTTATTTTGCGGTGGCGGGCATGCTGGTCCGATTTCGCTACCTTCGGACGGCCCTCGTCGTGCTGTTGGCCTTTGTCGGCACAAAAATGTTGCTCGGGCACTACATTCACATCTCCAATGTGATCTCGCTGGCGATTATCTTAACGATATTGATGGTCGGCGTTGTGGCCTCAATTGCCAGCAACCGGGGACGTGTCAATCGAGAATTGCAAAATGAGTCGCCTCAGGAGCCAGGAGAGCCATCATGAACGGCCTGCTAGTTTTTAGTGGTGCAATTGTCGTCGTCGGTACGTTACTCTCGCCGGCTCCGGCCCGAGAGGCCGACTATCGCCTGTATTCCGAGATGTCGGTCCAGCGCAAGATTGTCGGTCCGCTCGTCGGCCATGTCACCGACACCACCGCTTCTATTTGGGCCTATGCCGGTCCGCGCACCACACCCATGGTGCTTGAGTTAGCGGCGGTTAGCTCGCAGAACAACGAAGTCGATATCACCACCCAGGGGCAGCGACTGGAGGTGGTTCCCGATCCCCAGCGGCACCACGCGATCCAGTTCCAAATCGGCAAGCTTCAACCGGCGACCTCCTACGTGTTCACGGTGCGGCTCGCAGACGATCCGGCCGCGGTCGAGGCGGGGAAGTTCACCACCGCGCCCGCAGGCAAGAGCACGTTTCGGCTAGCGATTTCTTCCTGCTTCGGCGGCCAGTACCGGCGTCAGGATGGCCGGACCACGGAGCGGCGCGGTTACCGCAGCGACTCGTGGAAGCTGTTGGTGGCCGAGCGGCCCGATTTGCAGCTCATTATCGGCGACATCGTCTACGCCGACTCGACCGACTACAACCACCTGTGGGATAGCCACACGCTGGAGCGGGTCAACAATCGGCCTTTCGTCGAAGCGATTCGATCGATGCCCACCTACGCCGTCTGGGACGACCACGACTACGGCCCGAATAACAGCGACGGCACCGAGCAGAATAAGGCACAATCGCTGAAGGCATTTATGGAGGTGTTCGCGAACCCGTCGTACGGCACCGACGACACGCCCGGCATCTTTACGCGTTTCAGTTGGGGGGGCGTCGACTTCTTCTTGCTGGATGGCCGCTACCACCGCTCGCCCGACGTCGCCCCCGACGATCCGCAAAAAAGGATGCTAGGCGACGGGCAGTTCCAGTGGTTGGTCGAGCAACTGAAGTCCTCCGACGCGCCGTTCAAACTCCTGGTGTGCGGCAGCACCTGGCAGGCAAGCCGAGACGACGGCTGGCGAGTGTATCGCTTCGCGCGCGAACGGCTATGGCAGGCTATCGTCGAGAATCGTATTAGCGGCGTCGTGTTCGTCTCGGGCGACGTTCATCGGTCCGACGTCATCCTTCATCCGCCGGAGGTACTTGGCGGCTATTTGTTTCCAGAGATCATCTCTTCCGGCCTCGGCAGCCACGGCAAGCATGACCCGATGTCGTTTGCAATCGTCGATTTCGACATGACCGCCGCGGAGCCTACCATGACCGCTCGCATCATCGACGGCACCGGTGCCGAAGTGCTTACCCGCCTGGTGCGGGCCAGCGACCTGCAAACGCGCGAGCCGTAAGATGCGATCGGATTTCGGGTGCCACTGGCTACGCCAGTGCAATGCGTCGAAACAGGTCGTACTGGCGAAGGCCAGTGCCATCCGTCTTTTTAGCGAACTCTACGCATGGCAAAGCGAAAGCGGGCAAAACGGTTTAAGCTCCAGCGGTCGTGGACCGAGCTGCTCACCACCGTTTCGACTCCGCTCTTGTTGGTAGATGCCAATCGGCGGGTAGCCTTCGCCAATCAGCCGCTCGGCGATTGGATCGGCCTGCCACTGGATGAGATTATCGGCCGGCTCGTTGAGTATCATTCGGAGCCAACCGACGAGGACACCGAGCGGCGAGCGGGAATCCTCACCGAACTGTGCCCGCCTCCGGCGGCGCTGGCGGGTGTTCGAACGCGAGGGACGCTTTCGTGCTTGAGCCGCGATGGGAGGCTGCGACATCGACGCGGGGAATTCCTGCCGCTGGAAGTGGCCGAAACCTTTGCCGTGCTGGCGATACTCGAACCGCGTGACTTGGCGCCAGAGGAAGTCGCCGGCTCGCTTTCCGTCGTAACCGGGGCCGACTCGCTCCACCGGCAACTGCGGCAGTTGCGACGCGACCAAGCGAAGCGATACTCCGTTGCTAGCCTAGTCGGCGAGAGTTCCGCCATGCGGCAAATCCGCGCTCAAGTGGCCGCCGCCGCCCGCAGCCGAGCCCACGTGCTCATCTCCGGCCGTCGGGGCAGCGGCCGCAGCCACATCGCCAAGGCCATCCACTACGCGTCTTCGGCGCGCGACAGCACACCGCTGGTCACGCTCGATTGCCAACTGCTAAACGACGAGCAACTGCGCCGCGGCCTCGATTCGCTTCGACGTGGCGAAAGCTCCATGGTGCCGACGTTGTTGCTCCTGGAAATCGGCCAGTTGGACGCGATCTTTCAGAACTTGCTTGCAAAACTTCTGCGGCCGCGCGAGCGAGAATGCCAGGTTCTAGCGACATCCGAGTGCGATTCGCAAGAACCCGGCCCGATTGACGGCGAGCTGCGCGCGTTGATTAGCACCATGACGATCGAGCCGCCGCCGTTGGCGACCCGAGCCGAAGACCTGCCGCTACTGGTGCAATATTTTCTCGAGGAGGCCAACGTCGACAGCACGCGGCAAGTGGGCAGCGTTTCGCAAGAGGTGATCGAGCGGTTGGCACTCTACCACTGGCCGGGAGAGATCGCCGAGCTGCGCGAAGTGATTCACGGAGCTCACGCGAACTGTAGCGGACACGAGTTGCAGGTCGCCAACTTGCCGATGGTCGTCCATCACGCCGCCCAGGCTGCCCAGTTTGCCGAATTGCCGACGGAGGTAATCGAACTCGACGAGTTTTTACGCGGCATCGAACGCGAATTGGTCCTCCGCGCGATGGAGCAATCGCAAGGAAACAAAGCGCTCGCCGCTCGAATGCTGGGAATGACGCGGCCGCGGCTGTATCGGCGGCTCGTGCAGCTAGGATTGCCAAGCGGCGGTGATGAGGCCGAGAACCAGCCGGAACAGGAGCCAACCGATGACGGCTCATGAACGCGCTGGAGGGTTTTCGAGGGTGCCGATCGACCTCATCGTCTGCAGTTCGGCGCCACGATGGACGGCGGCGGTGCGGACCGCACTTTTGGCCGCGACCCCGAAATTGCCGCAACTTGTATTTCGGCTGCATGAAGTCGAGGAACTGGCGCAGGTATCGCGAGTTCTAGAACTGACGCCCCGCGCGCTCGTTGGATTAGAGGTCGGCGAGGAAAACCTACGGGGATGCTTAAAGTGGTTGACGTGGGCACGACGGCAACTCGTTCCGGTAGTCGGCCTGCTGTCGATTGCCCCGTCGCCGGGAGACGTGAATGCCGCCGAGCATCACCGTCAGCGTACTGAAACCCTGGCAGCTTTGGTGCGCGAAGCGGGCGCGGTGTGGACTCTTGCATCCCCCCTCCAAGCGGCCGACCTGCTCGAAATCGCGGCTCGACATGGCCAACAATTGACCGCCACTCCCCTCTCAAACCATGCACTGAGCACCGAGATCTGGCGGTCGCTGCCTTGGCAGAGCGCCCGCGGACCACTAAGGTTGACTGGGGATGCATAATTGCGCCGTGAATTGTTCAACCACGGCATAAAGGCCACCAAGCCAACGTTCAAGAACTGATCGCTTCTGCATTGCCTTCGTGCACTTCGTGCCTTGGTGGTTTATTCCCTGCCCGTCCTTCGGAGTTTGTAATGTCGTTCGCTCGGTTCGATCGAAATCAGGTTCTCGAAATTCTGTCGGAAGTCGCCGATCCGGAAACGGGCCGCAGCCTGGTGCAAATGGACCAAGTGAAACAGGTCCAGATCGCGGGCGACGACGTCTGGGTCACGCTGGCCCTCACATCGTGGGCTATGCCGTTGTGGGAATCGGTTCGCAAAGATTGCGAAGAGTTACTCACGGCCCGCTTGCCGGGGGTGAAGAAGGTGACGGTTGAAGTTGTTGAACACGACCGCCCGGCGGAGAAGCTGGGGCAGATCGGGTTGACCGCCAAGAGCGTGATCGCCGTCGGTTCGGGGAAAGGGGGAGTCGGCAAGAGCACCATCGCGGCCTCGATTGCCTACGGACTCAAGAACGCCGGTTGCAAGGTCGGGTTAATGGACGCCGACGTGTACGGGCCGAGTGTGCCGCACCTGCTGGGCATCGGGGACGCGAAGCCACAGGCAATCAATCGCCGGCTGCAACCAATCGAGAAGGACGGCCTGCGGGTGATGAGCATGGGCTTCATCGTGCCGCCGGGCGAAGCGGTCGTGTGGCGCGGGCCAATGCTTCACGGGGCGATCACCCAGTTCCTGCGTGACACCGATTGGGGCGATCTCGATTACCTGATCATCGACATGCCGCCGGGCACCGGCGACATCGCGCTGACCTTGTCGCAGCTCTTACCGCTGACCGGTGCCGTCGTTGTCTGTACGCCGCAGGATGTAGCGCTGCTTGACGCCTCGAAGGCGATCGCCATGTTTCGCAAGGTGAATATTCCTCTTCTAGGAATCGTGGAAAACATGAGCTACTTCATCTGCCCCGACACCGGCAAGCGGTACGATATCTTCGGCTCGGGCGGCGCGAAGCGAAAGGCGGAGGAGGTCGAGGCACCGTTCTTGGGCGAGGTGCCGATTCAGATTCCCATTCGCGAGCGGGGCGACGCGGGCCAGACCGCCGGTAACTTTACCGACGAAGCGTCGGCCTGGTTTCTGCGGGAAATCTGCGATAATCTCGTGAAAAATCTCGCCGAGCAGCACCGCGACGAGCCAGCCATGCCAAGCCTGCCGGTGCTGTAGGACTCGGGCAGAGGGCAGACGGTAGTAAAATGGTTAGCCGCGTTCGCTTGCGACGCGCTTTCGAAGTGGAGCGCGTCGCAAGCGAGCGCGGCTAACTCCCAAAAAAATAGAGCCGCCGGGCAAAGGCCCCGGGCGGCTCTTTCTCGTTGTTTCATGACGGCTGCCACGTTCCAACAGAACGGCAGCCTGCGCCAAATGAGGCGCTCAGTCCTATCGCTCGCGCTTAACGCGCGGCAGCGGACCGGCACTACATCTTCTTGGCGGTCTTCTTCTTTGTCTTCCGCTTGGCGCCCTTCTTCTTGGCGCCCTTCTTCTTCGTACCCTTCTTGGCGCCCTTCTTCTTGGCCGCCTTCTTGGGTGCTGCTTTCTTAGCAGCTCGTTTCTTCTTCGCCACTGTCACTCCTCCTTAAAAGAGTCGCGGTGACCTGCGACGGGCAACAATACGCGTCGCTTCGTCCATGATCACCTCAGAAACAAAACCGCTCTTCCAGAGCGGTCAGCAGACTCTCGCTTGATCGGTCCATGGTTGGTGAAACGTCGTGTCTCACTCATTAAACCTCTGATCGATAGCGATCATCGTGCTTGCTTGATAGTAGTTGTACGAAAAAGTTTTAAAGATGCAACACGTTTTCCACAAATTTTTTCCCGCCGGGGAGATTTTTTTCAGTCGTCGCATAACGAAATTGGGAATCGCAGCGCGCGTCAAAAAAGTGAATCAGTGCGCACTTCACTACAATACGATCGCCGTTAGTACAACGAGATTGTCGTTCCATCGCGCAAGCGCCCGGCTGGTTGAACGCGCGCGCTGCGCACGCCAAGCAGCCATCGTTCGGCGGGCGCAAGAGAACGAAGATACGCGGCACGCGACCACGATTTGCGCGGCGGCTGAGTGCCACCTTGATCGCCGACGAGAGACGCAAGAATTTCGCTCCAGGCGGTAGTTCGGTGGCGCCGTTTGAAGTGGATCGGGTCCAGCCCATACCAGGCGGGAACGTGCGAAATCGCCTGTATTTCATGGCGATTCGCAACTTCGACGACCCGCTCGTTGAGTTCAATCGCGCGCTCGCAGGTCTCGGCGTGCGAGAGCCGGCACCGCGGAAAAAAGAGCTGCCGAAACATCGTGAATCGGAGCTGCGAAAGCCCCGGAAGATTCTCCACCGGCAACTGCGTGAGCGACACTTGCGCGCCACTGTCGCGCAGCCGGGCGATGCACTCCGCGACCCACTCGGCGATGCGCTCGACCGGCTCGCCATACAGAATGTCGTTACCGATATCGGTGACCAGAGCGCGGGTGGGGAGCATCGGCCGCGATCCTAAATCGTCCCACAAACGGCAGTCGAGAATGCTAGAAAATCCCCTCCCAAAAATTTTTGATTTTTTTCCAAAGGAGCGCCCCAAACCGGCCGCGGCCATGATTTCGAGCGGCTCGCCGACCCGATGTCGAGCAAGTTCCACAATCGTCGGAAAGCCAACGGTCGCGTTGCTCGCGCCGATAAGCACGAATCGATGACGTGGCGGGAAAGCGTTTACCATCCTTGGTCGTAACCGCGTTGACGGTAGTTCTGAAGGGCTTGGTAGTTCGAATAAGCCATGAGCGCGAAGAAGATCAGCATGAACGTGTCGCCCTGAGCCAGGGCGTAGGCAGCGACGGCAGCGGCCGTAACGATCGAAATCCACAGCGAGACGGCGATCCCATGCCGGGTGTCGCCGCGCAAGGTGCAAAGTTCACGGGCCACTCGGCCCCCATCTAGCGGGTAAATGGGCAACAGGTTGAGAATGCCCCACCAGATGTTGATCCACAGCAAAACGACCACCACCAGGTTCAGTGGTGCGGAAGCAAATGGAGCGACTAATATCGAGCCGATCAATGCAGGAATGGGGATGAATCCCTCGGCGTCTGCGTTTCCAAGTGCGAAGCCGATTTCGTGGCCGCTGGCTCGAACAGCGAGGGCGACCAGTCCGGCAAAGGCAAATCCCGCGAATGGTCCGGCAAGCGAAATGGCGATTTGAGGTCCGGGCGAGCGGTTGCAATCGTCGCAAATCGCCAGGCCGCCGAAACTGTACAGCACGATTCGCGGCTCGCCGCCGAATCGCCGCTGGAGAATGGCATGTCCAAGTTCATGAATCAGAATCGATATGAATGCGATCGCCACCCAAGTGAGCGTAAATCGAGGCTCGCCGTCGCCGCCCGACAATCCCCAAAAGAGCATCACGACCCAGAAGAAGGGATGGACCCGAACCGGAAACCCCAAGATACGAAAGTGCAGGTCGGCACTCGACGGTGGGGGTTCGCCAATTAACATCGGGTATCTTCCGTAGGTCAGGCTTTCTTGCCTGACTATCCGCGCTCATGTCAGGCAAGAAAGCCTGACCTACGGAATTGTAGCCATCTGCATTACGCGGCACTACGCTCGGCGGGTGCGGTGAGCTGGCCGTCGAGCGACGCGAGAATATACTCGGCCGCCCGCCGCGAAGCGCCTCCGTGGGCGATCCGCTGCTTCAGCGCCGCAAGCTCCGCGATGCGGTGCTCGCGAGCCGCTGGATCGGTGAGCCACTCGATCAGATGTCCCGCCACTTCGGCGGAGCGATCCCCGCAGGTCATGTACTCGGGCATCAGCACGTGGGCATCGACCGGATCGCGTCGGTCGTAGACCCCAACCGTTTTCGGCTGTAGGTCGGGGGTCGTAATCAGATTCACCAGCGTGATGTAGCGGACCTTGCGCACCAACGGCTGGCCCCAGAATCCCAGCCGCGTGACGTGGTACAGAATCACCGAAGGTTTCGTGTGGTACAGCAACTCCAACGACACCGAACCGGAAACGGCCATGCAGCACGTCGCGGAGTGGATCAGCTCCGGCGTGTGGCTAACATGCACTTCCACGGAACACTGCAGCTCATCCGCCAGTTGCCGCGCGTATTCGGCTTGGCTCGGATTGAACGCGGCGATGGCGAAACGAACATTCGGTACCCGCTGCCGGACGCGCTCTGCGGCACGGATCAGCCACGGCAAGTTGGCGCGAACTTCCTGCGTCCGCGAGCCGGGAAGGATGGTCACCAGCGGCGTTGGATCAAGCTGTTGAGCCGCGATAAACTCGGCGTCGAGTTTCTGCGCGATCAGTTCATCGAAATAAGGATGCCCGACGTAAATCGCTTGGCAACCTCGGTCGCGATACCACTTCTCCTCGAACGGCAGTTTACATAATGCGTGGTCCACGTATCGACGCATTTTCTTGATCCGCCACCCGGCCCAGGCCCAGAGTTGGGGGGTGCCATAGTAGAACACCGGGATGCCGCGCGCCTTCGCCCGGCGGGCGATCCACCAATTGAATCCGGGATAGTCGATCAGCACCACCGCGTCGGGCCGTTCGTCGCGGAAGTACCGATCGGCTCGAATCAAGAGTGCGAGAAACTTGTGAACATTTAACAGCACGCTCACGAACCACATCACGGCATGCTGTGTGAGATCGGAGTGAAGTTCGCACCCCGCATCCGCCATTCGCGGTCCGCCATAGCCGACGCACCGAAGATCGCTCCGGCGCGACCGCAGTTCGCGAATCAGATTCGCACCGTGTAGATCGCCGCTCGGTTCGCCCACGGAAAAGAAAATCGTCATCATGGTTAGCCGCGAAGCCCGCCACGGCGGGCAGGCTGCGTCCTCGGAGCGGAGCGCGTTCCGTGAGCCGGGGCTACGCCAAGCGAGCAACGCCGGAACCAGCGGCCCTGCGTCCTCGGAGCGGAGCGCGTTCCGTGAGCCGGGGCGTCCCCGCCCACGGCAAATCGTGTGGGAGTATCGCAGAAGTCTTCAATCGCGAAAACGGCAGAAACGCTAAGCCGCAAGCGGCTGTTTGGCGGGGATTGGGTTCTTTTCAACTGATAGCGGCAGTAGGTGCCGCGGTTCGGGGATGCGAATCGACTGTACGCTGGCGGCGGCCAGCGCGACCGTTACCAGCAAAAAGGCCGCATCGAAGCCGAGCAACTTAATCATAAGCCCCACTAGGGGCGAGAAAATCACCACCGGAATCGCCAGGCATAGGCCGAGTGCCGCGATATAGCGGGGGTGATCCTCGCGGCCGGCGACTTCGAGTGTGTAATTAATCAGCAGCCGCTGGGTCACGGGGGTGAACCCCAGCGGAATGAAGGCCAGCCAATACCACTCGTGGCCAACCTGCGGGGCGAGATGGGCTAGCCCCAAGGCCACCACGGGTCCGATCGCGGTCCCCAAAACGGTAAACTGCAGCGCCGCACGGTTGCCAAAACGATCGGCCAGCGGCCCCGCGAATAATCCCAATACCGCTATCGCACCATTTTGCACGCATACCAGTAGCACCAAGTCACCGAAGTCTATGCCCAGCCGATCTCGGCCGAGCGCCGCGTAGTGCGGAAACAGCATTGCCGAAGCACTAAACAGGATCGCCAGCACTGCCAGCGGCCGAAAGTTGGGATCGCTTCGCACAATGCTGCCGGCATCGCGAAGTTGCCGCCACGGCGATTGAGGCAGTTGTTTGAACGCATCAGGTTCTTCCCGCGAACCGAGGATCACCAGGCCGCCAAGAGCAAAGATTACGGCGGCGGCGACAAAAATCGGGGTAAATCCGGTCAACGGATTCGCCAGCCACGGGCCTAACCAATACCATGCAGCCCAAATCGCAATCGGCGAGCCGACAATGACGGTCGCAGTGTACAACCGACCGCGCGCGGTGACCGGCACGAGCTTGCCTTGCAGGGCGGAACACGATTGCGAATTGAGACCCGTCATGGCGAAAAAGATCGCGTACATCACTAAGAACAGCCAAGGCATCCAAGCCGCGGCCGAGCCATCTGCGGTCTGCCATATGCCCGACCACCAGACGATCGCCAGCAACGCCAGCGGCGCGGCCATGCCGATGGCGCTCCACGCCGTGGACCGCTTTTTCAGCGGTGCGATTTTAAGTCGACGAGCGCACAGCACGGGCGGAACGCTCGTTCCAAGCCGGCTGAGGACCATGAGAAAGCCGCGCATGATCGGCCCGCCGCCGACAAAGTCGAGAAACGTCGGCACGACAACGCTCTCGGTCTTAAAGATCCACCCCACACGAAGAAAAATCTGGTGCCAGGCGACCCACCAGAAATTGGCCACTTCCGGGTTGGCGTGGCGTTTGGCTAAGGCGGGATTGGTAGACGGGGCAGCTGAGTATGTGGGAGCGGCTTCAGCGACGGCAACGGGCATCTAATGGGGTCGTTTGGCGTTAAATTCTTCAATCACGTAAACTATCGCGTCAGGTGCCACTGGCTTTGCCAGTGCAATTCACTGGCAAAGCCAGTGGCACCCGTTAAGCTGCACTGGTTGCACTGCTAGGTCACTGCTCGCCGGCCGAAGGTTCGGTTGTGGCCGCGATTAAAAGCTCCAAATAGCTGCGCCGTTCACTGTTGGTCAAGCCGAGTTCGCTGGCAAGTTGGGCAATTTTGGCGCGAGCAGCGTCTAAATCGGCCGGTTCGGCCACGACTTCCAGTTCTACGAAATTGCCCAGGTCGTTGATCTTATCCAGCGCCACTTCGATTGAAAAAGGGGGCCGCTCAACTCGCATAATCCGTCGCCGCTTGGCAACATCGGCGACCGGCGTAAACCCGAGCGCCTCCAATAATTCGCCAAACTGCACGGCCGATGCGATCGGCAACTCAATTTCACGGCGAGTCTTCGTGGTGCTGTCAAGCTTCGGGCCTTTGTACGTGACACAGCTCTCGTCGCCGACACGGCGGATTCGCAGCGCTTCGTCGGTCTGCGCGAAGTCGCGCGCAGGATGGGCGTAATAGGTGTCGCGCTGCTCAATTTCACCCAGCGACAATGTCCCAAATTGGGTTAATCGCGCAATGACGGCGGTGTGATCCGAAACGCGGAATTTTTGTTCGATTTCGAGTGGCATAATGATCGGCGCTAGTCCACAAGATAAATCGCCTCGTCAATGACCGTGCCCGGTTCGACACGCTCGCGGACGCCTTGTTCATCGAACGCAAAGAGCGGGCTGATCTCAACCGCCACGCCGTCGGCCACCTGTGCCCCTGAGACGCGAAGCCAACTCACTTGTTGGTCGATCATGCATGTTTGCACGTACTCGGCCGTGTCGCGGTCGGCGCCGGGAGCGTTCTTGAGCGGAGCGAAGACCTCGCGCTCCGCATACTCGACCACCAGCGGGTTGCTTGCTTGCGGCAGCAGGTCGAAAATGAACCGCTCGAACTTCAGCGCATTCGGTTCGGTTGGTTCGACAAGCCTGCCGATCGCATCGATGTGGGACACTTTCTTGCGAGCAATGTGGAATGGCAACGAGTCTCGTAGCGCGAGTACTCGTTCCAGAAACGACACCGCAAACATGTGGACCGCGATACTGCCGGCCCAGAAACGGAGCTGGCCTTCGGGATCGCGTTCTTCGGCCACCTCGTTGGGAAAATCGCTGTACTCGATCACGTGAAGTTTGCCGTCGATTAGGGCGAAGTTTCCTACCTTATCGTGCGGCCCCTGTTTGGCCACGGCCATTGAAGTCAACTCCGACTCGGCCAGCAGGTGATAGCCGACAAACTCTCGGTCCCCGATCGGCGCGAGCGGATTGTCGACTTGCAGGTAGAACAACTGTTCGATGCCGCGACGGCGCATGTGGTCAATCGCCCCGCTGCTGGCCAATGCCGCCACGGTCCCGCCGTGCCCGTCGGGGCTTAGAAACAGTTCGTGGCGATCGGCAAGCAGCAGCTTGCCAGTCGCCGCATCAACCGCGGGCATCGTGCCTTGGCAGAAGATGTAGAGATCGTCTTCCGCCACGCCGAAACGATCGTTCTCAGCCAGGAAAGCGTTCTGTTCATTTTGCGTCACGGGGCTGTTCATCAAGTACACTGGCATATGGCGGTCATACCGCTTGCCCAGGGCGAGTGCCTTTTCCAAATGGATCTGCAGTAGCGACGCCCCGGAGACCGGGCCGATGGGGTACATCCCCTTGGGGTGCTCGAACCCCAGCCGGCTCCCTTGCCCTCCCGCCACGAGCAGCACGCCCACCTTTCCGGCACGCAGCGCCGCTTCGCCGCAGTCGAAAGCAGCCCGCGAATTCTCCGCCCGCTCCGCAAGTCGAATGGCTTTAGGCGGCAAAGCCCGACGCGCAAGCAAGCCCCAATCCGATTGCTCCACCTCGTCGCGATAAAGCGACGCAACTTGATCCAGGTCGATCGCTGCGATCTGCGACGCCAAATGAGCTTGTTGAGATGGCGTTAGATTGTCCCAGAAACGGAGCAAGTGTTCCTGCTGGCTCGCAATCAGGCGGTCCTGGAGTTCGGCTTTGCTGGTCATGCACACAATACCGCTAAAACATTTCGCCTCGAACCCAGAGATAAGCTAGATAGCATAGCAATGGAAACAGCAGAAAAATCGTGCCGTATGTGAACAGCGTGGTCCAAACGTGGCGGGGCCAGCGTGCCATTGTTAAGGCGTCCGATCGTTCCTAGTTTGCACAATACACTAGATTATCGGGCCGTATCAATGAAGTGGCCAGGGCTAAATGCGGGACACCCGCCCGTTGCCCGGAATGCCACCGGGTAATTATACTGAAAGGCTACGACATCGCGCCCGATTTTGGCGGTCGGAAACCCCTCTCAGGAGACCTTGCAGTGGCATCCGGAAAATTCTTGTTTACCAGCGAAGCAGTCAGCATGGGCCACCCCGACAAATTGGCCGATCAGATTTCGGATGGCATCCTCGACGCGCTTCTGGCCCAGGATCCGCATAGCCGCGTGGCCTGCGAGACAATGGTCACCACCGATTTCTGCGCCGTGGCGGGCGAAATCACCTCCCAGGCCAAGGTGGATTTTACGAAAGTCGCCCGCGACGTGATTCGCGAGGTTGGCTACACGCACGATGACATCGGCTTCGACGCCAAGACCTGCACCGTCGATATGCGGCTTCACAGCCAAAGCCCCGACATTGCCCAAGGTGTAAACGACGATGCCGCCAGCGGCAAGGACATCGGCGCCGGCGATCAGGGCCTGATGTTCGGCTACGCCTGCAACGATACCCCCGAGTTGATGCCGCTACCCATTGCGCTCGCCCATCGCATCCTCAATCGGCTCACCGAAGCGCGCCAGAACGGCGACGTCGATTGGCTCCGGCCCGATAGCAAGAGCCAGGTGACGGTCGAGTTTGAAGACAACACACCCGTTCGTATCGACACGGTCGTCGTCTCAACGCAACATTCGCCGAACGTTACCAACGAAGAGATTCGCCGTTACATCATCGACGAAGTCATCAAGCCGGTGCTGCCCGTCGATATGACCGACGGCGACATCAAGTATCACATCAACCCAACCGGGCGGTTCGTGGTCGGCGGTCCCCACGGCGATTGCGGACTCACAGGTCGCAAGATCATCGTCGATACCTATGGTGGTTGGGGTCGCCACGGCGGCGGCGCGTTCAGCGGCAAAGACCCCACCAAGGTGGACCGCAGTGCGGCCTACATGGCCCGCTACGTGGCGAAGAACATCGTGGCCTCGGGCCTCGCCGACCGCTGCGAGGTGCAACTCGCCTACGCGATCGGCGTGTCGGAGCCGGTGAGCGTTCACGTCGATACCGAAGGCACGGGCCAAATCGACGACGCCCGCATCTGCGAGCTGGTCCGCGAGGTCTTCCCGCTGACCCCGGCGGGAATCATCAAGCACCTCGACCTGCGCCGCCCGATCTACCAAAAGACTGCGGCTGGCGGCCACTTCGGCCGCAACGAGCCGGAGTTCACCTGGGAAAAGACCGACCTGGCGAAGAAACTGGCGGCCAAGGCGGAGACATTCGCGGCGGCGACTTAGCCAACGGGCCGAAGTTCCTGGTGGAGCACGGCGGCTAGTTTGTCGATCAATTCCGAATCGACACTTGTTCCGCACATGAATCTTGCAATATCACCCGCGCAGAAACCGGTCAGATCAGCAAGTTGCCGACGGTCATAACCTTTGGCGGCAATGGCACGGCGAAGCTGACCGCTAAGCGTCGGCTCCTGCATGGCGACCGCTTTCGCCCGCGCCAGATCCTCCTGGGCCTCGCGGATAAGCTCCGGCATGTCTTGCTCGACCAGCTCGCGAAGCTCCAGCCACCGTTGATGTTCCTCGGGAGTGTGCTCGCGATAGGTTCGGCGAATTTCAGGAGCAGGCATGTCGGCACCAAATTGTTCGATCGACTCTGGACGCTATTCTTCGATTTCGTAGGCAGTCACAGGTTCAATCGTCACGTCATCAATGATTCTATAGACGGCGAAAATATAACGGCCGTCTGGAGTGTGACCGCGAACAGCCGGCAGTCCCGACGTGCGACTGAATTCGACTCGTTCCGGCTGAGTAACAACATACTCAAAATCGGCCTGACTGACACCGTGCTCATCGAGATGGTCGATCGTTCCCGGCGGCCAAATAAACTCGAAATATGGCATATCATCAGAGTTTGTTTGTAGGCTCGATAGATCAATTATAGATTCCGCGGTGGATTGAGTACAATAACCGGCAAACTCAACTGAAATGAGTCGAACTTACGGAAATGACGCCTTCCTCTCTCCGCATCGGCCTTGGCGAAGATTCCCACCGCACCGCCCCCGGCGGGCCGTTGCGGATCGGTGGGATTGACGTGCAGCACGACCAACATTTGGTCGGCCATAGCGATGCCGACGTGCTGCTGCATGCGGTGACCGACGCGCTGCTCGGCGCGGCGGGGCTGCCCGATATTGGTCAGTTATTTCCCAATACCGACCCCGCGAACAAGGACCGCGATTCGGCGGAGTTGTTGCGGCTCGCCCACGAGCAGGTGCAAACAGCGGGGTGGGAGCTGGTGAATCTCGACTGCGTCGTCCATGCCGAGCGGCCCAAGCTCGCGGATCACAAGGACGCGATCCGGTATTGCATCGCGGAGATTCTCGGCGTCGGCCCCCAGCAGATCGGGGTCAAGGCCAAAACGGGCGAAGGGATCGGCCCCATTGGCAGGGAAGACGCGATCGCAGCCCACTGCGTGGCACTGCTAACAACGCGACAGTAGCGCCGACCGATCTTCCCAAAGCAGTCCCTTTCGCCGTAATCTAAGCGATCGGGTGGCGCGCCCTGAGGCTCTGTGAAGGGCGTGGCGAAGCTGGTACACACTTCACCACGCCCATCGAAGACTCTGGGCGTGCCACCCAAAAATGTTATGGCTCGGCAGGAGCCTCGCCCTCCCCCAATCCCCAATCCCCAATCCCCAATCCCTCCATGCTCACCTCCAACGCGTCGGCACCAATCGCCGCCAACAGCACGGCCCATCCGACGCTGCAAATCTACAACACGCTTTCCAAGCACAAGGAACCGTTCCGCACCGTCCGCCCGGGGAAGGTCGGCATCTATCTCTGCGGACCGACCGTGTACGACAAAGCCCATATCGGCCACATGGTCGGGCCGGTAATCTTCGACTGTATTAAGCGGTATCTCGTCTACAACGGCTACGATGTGACCTGGGTCGTCAATATCACCGACGTGGACGACAAGCTCATCAAGAAGGCCAACGAACGCGGCATTTCGATGCTTGACGTAGCCGAGGAAAACATTGCCGACTACAACGCAAACCTCGCGGCGCTCGGCGTCGATCAAATCGATGAATTCCCCCGCGCGACCGACTGCATGGACGAGATTGTGGCGTTCATCGATTCGCTTATCGATCGCGGCTGCGCCTATGCGTCGGATGGCGACGTTTACTTCGACGTCGGCAAAGACGCGGATTATGGAAAGCTCTCCAATCGCAGCGTTGAAGCAATGCACGGCGAAGGAGGCGAAACGGCGGCCCGCAAGCGGCACGCGGCCGACTTTGCCTTGTGGAAGTCGGCCAAGCCGGGCGAACCCTCATGGAGCAGCCCGTGGGGCAAAGGCCGGCCAGGTTGGCACATCGAGTGCTCGGCAATGAGCAAGAAGCTGCTCGGTGAGACGTTCGACATCCACGGCGGCGGGCTGGACCTGCTGTTCCCTCACCATGAAAACGAAATCGCTCAAAGCGAATGCTGCCACGGCAAGCCTATGGTCAGCTATTGGGCGCACAACGGCCTGCTTCGCAAGGGCGAAGCCGCCGGCAAAATCGGCGGCCGCAACGAACGAGAGGGGGAAGGCGAAGAGGCCGTCAGCGGCAAGATGAGCCGCTCCAAGGGCGCGGGCGGCTTGGCCGACCTCATCAAGCAACAAGGCGGCGAGCGAATTCGATTCTTTCTGCTCCGCACCCATTATCGCAGCACGGTGCTATTCAACGAGCCAGGGATCGAAGAAGCCGGAGTCGGACTGGAGTCGTTCTATCGGCTCTTCAAGCGCTACGCGCGGATTACCGGCAACGACTTCTACGCACTCGTGCCGCCCCGCACGCGCGAAGCGGGCGAGTTTAACCCCGGCGATAACTCCGCGTTACAGCCAATCGCCAAGTGTCGTGAAAAATTTATCGCGGCGATGGACGACGATTTCAACACGGGCGGCGCCATCGGCGAATTGTTTGAACTCGCGCGGGTCGCCAACAAGCTGTGCGACGACGAAAAGCTCGAAGCCCCCGACGCGCGGAACTCGGCCGCCGTCGCCACGCTCACGCAGATGCTCACCACGTTGCGTGAGTTGACCTCGATTCTCGGGTTGTTCGCTAAGCCGCTCGCAGCGGAAGGTGGGGATGACTTGCTCGCCAAGATCATGCCGCTGGTAATTGAACTGCGTGCCGAAACGCGAACGAAGAAGGACTTTGCCACGGCCGACGCGATTCGCGACGGCCTGACTGCGATTGGCATCACGCTCGAAGACCTCGCCGGCGGCACCGAATGGTCCGGCACGGGAGCGAGTGCCGGCGGCCTCATGCAACTGCTGATCCAGCTTCGTCAAACCGCCCGTAAGAATAAAGATTTTGCTACGGGGGACGCAATTCGCGACCGTCTGGCGGCGGTTGGAATTGCACTTGAGGATCGGGCGGGAGGAACGGAATGGACCTACTCATAAAACCACTAATGCCGTAAGATTGTCCGATAGCTTTCCGCCTGATTTAAGCCAGAGTAAAATGTTAGGAAGAGCACCAAAGTTTGCGGCAAAGTAAGTGGGCGCTATGAGCACTATTCTCCAAATGGCTTTTGATAAGGCGCTCCAGTTACCACTGCACGAACAGGATGCGGTGGGCGAATGGCTGCTTGCGGAGCTAGAGTCGGAACGACGATGGGATGAACTTTTTGCTCGTTCGCCTGAACTTTTGGAAAAACTCGCGGCCGAAGCTATCGCTGAAGACGATGCCGGACTAACTCTTCCGCTCGATCCTGATGCGTTATGAAGTCACGCATCACCCGGAATTTTCGCCGTGGACTTGCCGAACTTCCGACAAGTGTTCGGCGCCAAGCCTCTATTGCGTACAAGCAGTTTCACGCCGATCCAGACCATCGAAGTTTGCGTTTTAAGAAGGTTCATCCGAAGCTGCCGATCTATTCAGCACGAATCAATGATAACTTTCGAGTTATGGGCCAACTGCGAGATGATGCCATCGTCTGGTTCTGGATTGGAAAGCATGAGGAATACGAGCGACTTCTCAAACAACTGTAACAGACGCCCATGCGAATTCTCGGCATCGATCCCGGCCTCAACACCACCGGTTACGGCGTGATCGACGTCGTTGGCCGAACGCCTCGATTGGTCGAGGCGGGGGTGGTTCGCGGCGGCAGGAAGTCGCTGCCCGATCGCATCGCGGAGATGCATCGCGGCGTGGCGGAGGTCATAGCGGCCCTCAAACCCGAAGTGATGGCCATCGAGCAGCTTTACTCCCATTACAAGCGTCCCCGCACGGCGATCCTCATGGGCCACGCCCGCGGCGTGATTATCCTGGCCGCAGTGGAAGCCGGCATCCCCGTCGCCCATTACGCCGCCACTCAAATAAAAAATACCCTCACCGGAAACGGCCGCGCCCCGAAGCCGCAGATGCAACTCGCGGTCACGCGCGAACTTGCGTTAACTCAAGCCCCCGAACCACCCGACGTAGCCGATGCGCTGGCCATCGCGCTGTGCCACGGCTTTAAGAGCTCTCAGCCATCAGCTATAAGCTGTCAGCCAAACTGATCTATCCATTGTTCAATTCTCTGGCTGATAGCTAACGGCTAACAGCTAACAGCTAACAGCTTCCTCCCCCATGATCACCAAAATCACCGGCACCATCGTATCCCTCGCGGCGGAGTATCTCACGCTCTCCGCGGGGCCGTTTGAGTACGAAGTGCTCATTCCCGAGTTCACGCGGCGCCAGTTGCAGTCGCTCGAAGGCGAAAAGACGAGCCTTCACACGATCGAGTATCTCGAAGGCAACCCCATGCAAGGCCGGCTTACACCGCGGCTGGTGGGGTTCTTGAACCCCGTCGAGCGGGAGTTCTTCGAAATGTTTTGCCAGGTCGATGGCGTCGGTGTGAAGAAGGCGCTGCGGGCAATGGTCCGGCCCGTGCAGGACGTCGCCACCATGATCGAAGAGCAGGACGTGAAGGGCCTCGCCACGCTGCCCGGCATCGGCCCGGCGATGGGCGAGCGGATCGTCGCCAAGCTCCGCCGGAAGGTGCCCAAGTTTGCGCTGCTAGTCAGCCGCGACACGCCACGAGCGACCGACGTGGAGCACGACCTGGTGAGCGAAGTATTTGAAATCTTGCGCACGCTTGGCCACAGCGAGTCCGATTCCCGAAGGCTGATGGACGACGCCCTCTCGCGTAACAAGAAGTACAAGGATGTCGAAACGCTGCTCCACGCGGTTTATGAACAGCGACAAAGCTAGATCGCCTGCATCAACACGCTCGCTCATCCATACCGCGTGGCGGATGTTTCGCGTCGTCGCACTCGCCTACCTTGTAGTTTTACTCGCCATGACCTGGTTCGAAACTGCGCTGATCTACCCGATCCCATCGAACGCCCGATTCGACTGGCAGCCGCGCGGCATCGATTACGAAGATGTGCATTTCGCATCGGCCGACGGCACGAGGCTGCACGGTTGGTTCTTTCCCAATGCGGACGCCAAGCGGGCAATCCTTTACTTCCACGGCAACGGCGAGTGCGTCGCGAACAACGCCGACCTCATGGACCACCTGCGGCGGGAACTGAATGCGGCGGTGTTCATCTTCGACTACCGCGGCTATGGCCACAGTGAAGGCCGACCCCACGAAGCGGGCCTCATCGCCGACGGCCTTGCCGCGCAGAAATGGCTCGCAGATCGCATGGGCATTCAGCCGCAAGAGGTGATCCTGTTCGGCCGCTCGATCGGCGGCGCCGTTGCCATTGGCGTGGCTGCCGAAGCGGGCGCTCAAGCGCTGATACTGGAAAACAGTTTTTCCCGGCTCACCGACGTGGCGGCGAGTCACTTTCGCTGGCTGCCCGTCCGGCTGCTAATGAAGAACCGTTTCGATTCCATTGAGCGGCTCAAGCAATACAACGGCCCCGTCTTCCAGACCCACGCGCTAACCGATGAGGTCGTTCCGTTTCAATTCGGACAACTGCTTCACGAGGCGGTTCGTTGTGACCAGAAACGGTTCGTCGAATTTGCCGATTGTTACCACAACGACCCGCCGCCGCCGGAGTATTACGTCCAGTTGGCCGAGTTTCTGGATCAGCTAACATCGCCCCGCGAGGAATGATCGGAATGGCCTGCGGTCGGCTGGCCGAATACGCTCGCCCGGCCCGATGTCTCATTGGATAGGAGCGGGCCAGCATGCGGGTTTCCCAAAATCTGCTACAAAGCCCGCAAGAACCACAAAGTCAGCCTAGAGTCGCTATCTAGCCGGATCGACAAACCGGTGCCTGCTAGCTATCTTAATTATTCTCTTCGATCCCCGCCATTTGCTCCGCTCCCGCCGATAAGCACCCGCCGTGATTCGCTTTATTGAAAGAACGCTGGTATACCCTGCCCCTTCGCGAAAGCGAGGCGATTGGCAGCCGCGTTGGCTCGATAAGGAAGATGTCTGGTTCCCTTCGGTCGACGGCACCAAGCTACACGGTTGGTATGTTCCCCACCCCGAGCCGCGGCACGTCATCCTCTACGCGCACGGCAACGGCGAGCACGTCGGCGACCAGGTGAATGTGGTTCTGCGCTTGCAGTCCACTTTGTCGGCGTCGGTCTTCGTTTACGATTATCGTGGGTATGGCCAAAGCAAAGGCCGGCCGACCGAAGTCGGGCTGATCGCCGACGGCCTGGCGGCCCAGCAGTGGCTGGCCGAACGCGCCGGCATGTTGCCCGAGGACTTGGTGCTCATGGGCCGGTCCCTGGGCGGAGGCGTGAGCATCGCCGTCGCGGCCGAACGGGGCGCGCGGGCCGTCATCGTCGAAGCAACGTTTTCGCGAATGATCGACGCGGCTCGATACAACTATCCGTGGCTTCCGGTGCGGCTGTTCATGCGCGATCGATACGATTCCATCTCGCGGTTGGTGCGCTACCACGGCCCGTTCTTCCAAAGCCACGGCAGCTTGGACGAAGTGGTGCCGATCCAGCTCGCCCGGCGGCTGTTCGATTCGGCCCCCACGCGGCACAAGCAGTTCTTTGAAATTACTGGGGGACGCCATAACGAGCCGCAACCCCCAGGGTACTACACCGCCCTGGATAGCTTCCTCGAACGAATCGCCCAGCGCAACCCCAAACCGCTGCTAAGCCCGGTGCTGGTTGGCGAGCCGCTCGCGGTTGCTCCTTCGCTTCAAGCTTCGTGAGCGTCGCATCCGGCATTGTTTGGCCGACTTCGATAGCCGACGGTAATTGCCTTTCGCGGACTTCTCCGCCAATTATAATGGATTGGACCAATGACCCAATCGACGCGGTGAACTTCGTGGCGCGGCTAGAGTTCCTATGGATGTCTATCACGAGCTGCTCGGCATCCCCCCAGAGGAACAACCGCCGAATCACTATCGACTGCTTGGCATCGCCCCGTTCGAGTCGGATCGCGAGGTGATTCTCAATGCCACGCGGCGGCAGTGCGGGTTCGTTCGCACCGTGGCCTTGGTCTACCCGTGCGAATCTCAAATTCTGCTCAACGAGTTGACGGCGGCCAAGCTGTGCCTGCTCGATCCTGCCAGGCGCAAGGAGTACAACGAGCACCTTCGCGCCGGCAAGGGGGGCGCGATTCCGCCCGTCGATTCCGCCTCGCCCCCCTTGGGTGGAGTGAAGCCCGACTCCGCGCTTTCCGCGACAGAAGATGAATCGCCCTCGAGCGGGCGCCGCGCACGCTTGCAAGAGCTTGAAGAAGCATCCGAAGCGTTTGCGCTGGTCGGCCAGTCCTGGAGCTTCCCCGGACCGACGCCCGACGACGACTCTCGAAAAGCGAACGCTGAGTGGATCGTAGGCAGCGGATCGGGAGCGCAGATTCGCGTTCGCGCGCCGTGGGTCTCCCGCCGGCACTGCCGCATCTGGCGCGATCGCAATGAAATGTTTGTCGAGGATCTCAAGAGCACCAACGGCACCTACGTCAACGGCGTGCCGGTCGAGGGAAAAGTCAACGTTCGCAACGACGATGTGCTCACCCTCGGCCGCAAGACGCGCATCCCCTGGCCTCTGCCCGAGGACGTCGAGCAACTCGACATGCGGATTTTCTCCATCGGCCGCGCGCCCGACAACGACTACATCATCGACGACAAATCGGTCTCTCAGCACCATGCCCAGCTCGTGCTGCAAGGCGGAAGCGTGATCATCGAGGATCTCGATTCCCGCAACGGCACACGGGTTGGCCTGCTCGACAACCGCATCCGCCGCTGCGAGTTGGAGCCTCACCTGTCCGTTTATTTCGGCAGCACCAAAGTCTTCGCCCGCAATTTGCTCGAAGAGGTCAAGAAGCTGACGTGAAGGAACGCTTGTTTCCCGCCACCACACGTTCGACCCAAATTGACCTTCAGTTGACCAAACGAACTCGGAACGCGACGCCGTTAGTCGTGTACAGCTTGATGATATGGCAATCGTGCCGCATCCATCCCAGCGGGATGACAGCCATTAGCCGGTGGTCGCGCAGCGCACCACCGGATAGCGAATCGACTTTCCCCACGATCCCGGCAGGGATCGCAGCAGTGAGGGCGTGACAAACTGGCTGGCACCCCGGCTGGGGTGCTGCAACGTCATTATGCCCAATTTCCGGTGGTGGCGCTTCGCTTACCACCGGCTAATCGCTGCCAAGCCTCCGGCTTGCGACGCCGTTTTGCGGTGCGTCGAACTCACTCCCGCAGCGGAATACCCTTTCCCCGCGCAGAGCCTTTTGTGCCAACGATCCTTATAATAAGTCAATGAAAATCCGCGACAGCTCCATGCCGGACGAAGCGTACTGGGAATCTCTTTTCAATGTGCCGCTCGTTCTGTCCCGATTCGCAATCGAGCGCTTCGAGGATGTCGCGGAACTGGGCTGCGGGTACGGCACGTTCACGATCCCGGTCGCCACAGCGATCGGCGGAACGTTGTATGCATTCGATATCGACGCCGAAATGATCGCCCGCACCAAGCAGCGGGCCGGAGCGCTGCCCGTCGTTTGCCGGCAGTCGGACGTCATGGAGTCGGGCTTCGAGGTAGAGGTGGATGCCGTGCTGTTATTCAACATTTTGCACTGCGACGATCCAATAAAGCTCTTACGTCATGCTGCGAGCGCCTTGCGTGCCGGCGGCCAGGTGCTGATCATTCATTGGCGCTACGGCCAGACGCCGCGCGGTCCTCATCTCGACATCCGCCCCAAGCCAGAGCAGATTATCCAATGGGCCGAAAACGCGGACTTGCGGTTGATCGGCGAAGTCTTCGACTTGCCCCCTTGGCATTACGGCCTGCGACTCATCGCCAATTAGCCCCGTTGCTGGAGCATGACCAATGGACCTAACCCCCGACGAAATTACAAACCTCTTGCATCTCGAACGGCATCCGACGTGTGGCTTTGTCGCGCAGACCTACCGCAGTCAGACGATCGTGCCGACCGCATCGTTGCCCTCGGAGTTTGGCGCGCCTCGGCCGATCGGCTCCGCGCTCTATTTTCTCGTCACGCCCGAAGCCCATATCGTCATGCACCGCATCCGCAGCGATCAGCAGTACCATCACTATCTCGGCGATCCGTTGGAGCTAATCATGCTGCTACCCAATGGCACCGGTCAGGTCGTGACCGTGGGCAGCGACCTGCGCGCCGGCATGCGGCCCCAGTTGTTCATCCCCGGCGGCACATTTCACATGGCCCGACTCCGTGCCGGCGGCACGCTGGCGCTACTGGGCAGCACCGAGTGGCCGGGCGTCGATCCGCCGGACGTTGAAATCGGAGACCGCGCGAGATTGTTGGCAGAGTTTCCAGCATGGCGGACGCAGATCGAGGCGTTTCTGGACGGGACTCGCGGTTGAAGTCGAAGACACTCGTCTGTTCATTGCCGCTTGCTCTCGAATCGACTAAGCTTTGAGTTTGGCTGGGTGAATAGCACGATTGCGAAGTAGTACTATAAAGCGAACGATATGGCGTTGGGACCGTTGACCGTTGCGGCATTGCAGTTGGAGGCGGCAACGTTTGCCGCACTTGAGTCCATGCACCCGGAGCCTTCGTTATTCGGAGTTACGGACGGCAAGGCAGTTGGCACTTACCTCGAGCACAAGTTTCGTGCAACTCTGTTGCAGAAGTACGTGTTCTCGGTTGGAAGTTCGGCCAAAGGAATTGATTTTCCCGATCTGGACGTTGATCTGAAGGTCACGAGTATTCGCCAGCCGCAATCTTCATGCCCCTTCAAGCATGTGCGTCAGAAGATATACGGACTGGGCTACTCCGTCCTGATTTTCGTTTACGACAAAAGGGATGAACCGCAAACACAAACTGCGACGCTCGATATTCTGCACGTCATTTTTGTTGAGAAGCATCGCACTGGCGATTTTCAGATGACGCGCGGCCTCCGCGAAATATTGGACAACCAAGGGAACAAAGACGATCTGATGGCCTTCATGTTCGATCGGAATCTACCATTTGATGATGTAACGGCCGGTCAACTCGCGGACGAATTGCTCGAGTCGCATCCCGAACAGGGATATCTGACAATTTCCAATGCTCTCCAATGGCGGCTTCAATATGGCCGCGTGATCGCAAACGCTGGCGCGATCGACGGCATTCTGCGGGTGGTGTAGTGGCAAAGAGCAAACGACGGACGGAATTTGGCGACTTTCAGACGCCGCGGCCATTGGCCGATGAGGTTTGCAATCTCTTGCTGCGGACCCGCGTTTGTCCAACCGCCATCATCGAGCCGACCTGCGGAGAGGGTACGTTATTGCTATCGGCTTTGAAACACTTTCCAAACGCCGGCCAAGCGATTGGGTTGGACATCAATGCCGCTCACCTCTCCGTTCTGGAAAGGACGCTCGCAAATAGTCCCAATTCGGAAAAGGCTCGGCTGATTTGCGCCAGCTTCTTTGACACCGACTGGTCAACGCTCGTTGCCGGGCTAGATGACCAATTGCTTGTGATCGGTAATCCGCCCTGGGTAACCAACGCGGGCCTGGGTGTGCTGGCAAGCACTAACCTGCCGAGAAAGGCGAACTTTCAGGGGCACTCCGGCCTTGATGCGATCACCGGGAAGAGCAATTTCGACATTTCGGAATCGATCCTGCTACGCGTCATGCATTGGCTGAACGCTCGCTCAGGCATCATGGCAATGCTTTGCAAGACGGCCGTTGCGCGCAAGCTGCTGTATCACGCCTGGTCGATGGACCTGCATCTTGAATCGTCCGATTTGTATGGGATCGACGCCATGCGGCACTTCAGAGCAACCGTCGATGC
Organism: Pirellulales bacterium; assembly: GCA_040901765.1. Lineage (GTDB taxonomy): Bacteria > Planctomycetota > Planctomycetia > Pirellulales > Lacipirellulaceae > JBBDYG01. Next base: position 75,691 of record JBBDYG010000075.1, on the reverse strand, counting down.
CTGCCTTATGGTTTGTCGTTTTGGGCCGGGATCTCGCTCCCGATGTGCCGATGTGTTTGCCACAATGGACTCCGCTCTCCCCGTACGGAGGCTTGGCTGGCGCGAGGGACAAGTTATTTCCGACACCGATGCTTATGATAAATGGGAACACCTTGCCGTTGACGGAGCGGAGCGGAAGTATCAATGGCGCTCCGGAGTAAAGCACGACTGCTCGACGGTTATGGAGCTTCGCGACTGCGAAGGTCGCTTGTTCAACAAGCTTGGAAAGCTGGTCGATATTGAGCCAACGTTTCTCTTTCCAATGCTAAAAAGCTCACAGGTCGCAAAGGGCTGTACGAATCATCCTTCCAATTGGATGATCGTTACCCAGAGATCAGTATCCGATGACACTGCATTAATTCGGAATCTAGCCCCAAAGACGTGGTCCTATCTGTCCTCGCATGCAGATTTGTTGGATGCGCGTCGAAGCTCGATTTATTTACGCAGACCGCGATTCAGTGTTTTCGGAGTCGGAGACTATACCTTCGCTCCCTACAAGGTTGCCATTTCAGGGTTCTACAAGCATTTCACGTTTGAAGTCGTGGAACCGTATCAGGATTCGCCGGTTGTATTTGATGACACGGTCTACTTTTTGCCGTGTCAAACGAAGAAGGAAGCCGAACTGTACGCGGAATTGCTTAACAGTGTGGTCGCGCAAGAGTTCTTCTCCGCGTTTGTTTTCTGGGATGCGAAGCGACCCATCACCGCTGACTTGCTTCGTCGACTTGACTTAAGTAAATTGGCCGACCACTTAGGGCTATCGACGGTCTTCAACCGCGTTGCCCCCGTGAAGGCCGAGCCGTCTCCGCAAAGGGTGTTGTTTTAGCGTCTGGCGATTCATTGTGCCTTCAACGCGAAGCGTTTGAAACTCGTGCAATTAGTGCGAGCACGTAGCTACTGTGGAGTGCTTCGCCTCCACCTAATCCTGGGTGTCGCCCCACCCTACCGCTGGCTGGTGGTCAAGCGACGTTTGCCTGGCCATCCCTCGTCAACCACAAAAACCCGCACTTCGCAACTTCTGCGCTCCAGCAGGCCACATTTCGCGCTTATGCGAAACCTTGATACACGCACAAACGTTGGCAACTTGGCAAGTACCGAGGAAAACGGGGGCCTCCCGGCGCACACTTGGCAACTAGATGAAGCCCCCGCGTTTCTCCATGCGCAAAACGTAGAAGCCCTCTCTCTGTGCCAACATCGTGCGCCCACAGCGTGGCACAGTGGCACAAACCGAGAAAATCGGGAGAACTGCTCGCAGAGTCCCCCCAAGCTGTGCGTTATGTTAATCACCCGTCGCACCAACGCCCACCATATCCCCAGCCCCTAACCCCCAGCCCCCAGCCCCCAGCCCCACTCCCTCAGCCTGCCAATTCGCCCCAGCAGGAGTTCTTTCGCTTCAGGGCTGTCCGATTCGCTGCCGATACCCGTAGGGGAATGGGTGCGCAATCGCTACGACCGCCACAATCGCTACCATCGGATTTGGCGAATTTCCAGAACGTAGGCGATAGCTTCCCTGCTTCAGCAATTCAAAAGACCTGGCAGGCAATGGACGCGGACTTTCACCATCGTGCAGATCGTGGCCAGGGGGCGAAGATGACCAATCGCAGGCTTCTCACGTGGCTGCTGGCATTTTGGCTGCTGATCGCGCCAGGCTGCCGAGTCAACAAACCCGAATGCACCTTCTACGACTCCGCGGCCCCGATAGAAGCCTGCGGCTGTGGACCGGGCGACCCGGCCCAACTCGTGATGGAAGAGCCATGCGTTTGCGAGACCGAAGATCCCGACCTGATCGCTCCGTTGCCGCTCGACCCGAATGCGCCGATCGACTATCACGCGATCTCGCTCGAAGAAGCCATTCAGTTGACTTTGCAAAACAACAAAGTGCTGCGCGACCTGGGCGGCACGCTAATCACGCTTCCTCAATTGCAACGCACCGTGTACGACCCGGCACTCGCGTTCAGCAATCCGCGCGACGGCGAGGAAGCAGCGCTGTCGGCGTTCGACACCAGCTTCGCCGCGCGCTCGTTCTGGGAAAACAACGACCGCGAATTCAACAACACGTTCATTGGCACCGGCGGTTATCTCAAACAAGACCTCGGCAACACCGCCTTTGAATTGCGAAAACGCGCGGCGACCGGCACGCAGATGTTCGTCCGCCATCTGATCGACTACGACTACAACAACAATGTCGGCAACCGCTTCGGCAACCCCAGCGGAGAGTTCCAGTCGATCGTCGAAGGCGAAGTGCGACAACCGCTGTTGCAAGGCGCGGGAGTCCTGTTCAACCAGATCGCCGGTCCCGGCGCCCAACCGGGCCAGCTTAACGGCGTGCTGCTGGCACGCGCCCGGACCGACATCAGCCTGGCCGAGTTTGAGGCGGGAGTTCGCGATTTAGTCGCCAACGTCGAGAACGCGTATTGGGATTTGTACTTCGCTTATCGCGACTTGGACGCGAAAAAACAAGCTCGCGACTTCGCGCTGGAAACCTATCAGAGCGTAGCCGCCGAGGCGAAGGCCGGTCGAGAGAGAGGTGAAGCAGAGCAAGTCGGACAGGCCCTCGAACAGTATTGGCGGTTCGAGGCCGAAGTGGCCAACGCCCTTAACGGGCGCACGCTCGAAGGCACCCGCACCAACAACGGCAGCGGCGGCGGAACCAGCCGTGCGCCCGTCGGAGTGCGACTCGCCGAGCGGCGTTTGCGACTTATCATGGGCGCGCCGATCAACGGCGGAGGCCTGTTGCGCCCCAGCGACGAGCCGGTGATCGCGCCCATCGCATTCGACTGGACCGAAATGGTCACCGAAGCGGTGGCCTATCGGCCGGAATTGCGCCGCCAGCGGTGGCGCATCAAGCAAATGGAGTTGGAATTAATTGCCAATCGCAACCTACTGCTGCCGCAACTAGATGCAGTTGCACGCTACCGATGGCGCGGCTTCGGCGAAGACCTACTTTCGCAATCGAACCAACAATTCAGCAGCGCTTACGGCGACCTGGCGACCGGCAACTACCAGGAATGGCAATTGGGCATGGAGCTGGACATCCCGCTGGGCTTCCGCTGGGCCCACACGGCCGTGCGCAACGCCGAGCATGCCCTCGCACGAGAACGGGCGATCCTTGCCGAGCAAAAGCGCGACATCGTGTTTGGGCTAAGCAACGCCGCGTCCGATGTGCAGCGTGCCTTCGAGGTGGCGCAAGCGCAGTACAACCGATTTCAAGCCGCCCAACAGCAGGTGCAGGCATTGCTGGCCGCGGAACGGGCGGGCCGCTCGTCCGTCGATCTCTCCCTGGAAGCGCAGCGCCGCGTGCTCGACACCGAAATCCTGTACCATCTCGCCACCGTCGACTACGTATTGGCGCTGCGGAACGTTTATTACGAGAAGGGAACGCTCTTGGCGTTCAACAACATCTATCTGAACGAGGGTCCGTCGCCAGCGGAGGCTTACTCCGATGCGTTCGACCTTGCCAAGCGCCGCACGCGACCGTTGAACTACATTCACCGGGACGTGGTAATCGGATGCGGCGAGATCGATCCTGCCCGCGGCCAAGTATCGCACGCGTACGCCACAACGATCGCGCCCGGATCGGTTCCACCGTCCGAAGCGTTGCCCAGCTCGCCGCCCGAACCGATGCTTCAAGTGATACCCGCAGCACCGCCGGAAGCGGCGATTCCACCCGCAACGGAGTTGCCACTCGAGGCGCTCGAATTCACTTCGACTCCTCAACCTGTGGCACCCGAAGATTGGGTTGAATTCGAACGGTAGCGCGCGGGTGAGCTACTGGAGCGTGTGCAATAGGACTCGTCCCCCTGCATCGCCGCTGAGCAGAGCCAGTTTTTCGTCGCGGTTCGCGAACTCTAGGGCCGTGATCCGATCACTGTGGCCGGGTAAGGTTAAAAGCAACCGCGTTGCCAGCCCCAACTCAGAATCTTGTGGCTTCACAATCAGAACTTGCCCCGTGGCGCTGCCCAGAATCAGCCGATCTCCGTGGGGCGAAAAAGCCGCGGCAGTGATGTCGTCGCGGTCGAGTGCGGCGAGGTTCCATGTTCCGTTTATAGCGGCACTGGCGACATAGCACTTATCGGCAGAAGTGCAGACCACCAACCGATCGTCGGAGGGGGCCAAATCCAGCGCTGCGGCCCGCTCCCCGGCGGGAAGCTTGATGCGGAAGATCGTACCGCTTGCGAGATCAATGACGCCGATCCATGCCTCTCCCCGCTCTGACGCGGCATAAGCCAATCGGCTGGGACCGGCCGCAAGCGCATCGCACGCGCCTTGAAATGGCTCCCCGACATCCTTTACTTTTTCACCGCGGTCGAGATTCCACAATTCCAAACGTGTTGGCTCGTTGCGCGACGCGCGGAGAGCTAAATAGGCATGGCCATCCTGGTTAGAAGGACAGGCGCGAACCACCCCCCGCAGCGCCGGCGGGATTCTGCCCGCGGGCTGATACTGCTCGCCGCCGGTGCGAGCCCAATGGTCGAGCCGACCATCGCTGGACAGCGAACGAATCTCGTCGGGTGCGTCCGCTCGAAACGATACCAAATGGGTTACGGGACGTGATCGGATGCGGCTGATGAGCTTCGCATCGTCGTGCGATCCCTTCCAAAGTTGCACAAAACCAGGCCCAAAGATTAAAACATTTCCCTCCGCGTCACATCGAACGCCCGATATCGTTTCGCGGCTGCTTAATGCGGCGGTGACGTTGCGAGACCAAGCCGATCGCTGCCATTCGACTTGCCCCGCGGTCCACTGCTGGAGCTTCGACCGCCCGGACACTGCCAATAGAGAATTTCCGTCCGGCGCGAATGCAGCGTCGACAAAATCAACGAGTTGCGAAGGTTGCTGTTCGACCTCGGCTAAAGTTTGAGCATCGAGCAGCCGAAGCTCCCGCGAACCGGCGACATTTACAATCGCAAGCAATAAGCTCCCATCGAAGGACACTTGCAACCGGGAGATAGGACCAGCGGGATCAAGTTGGAACTGTGTGTGCGATGACGCCCGTCCGCCGACGAGTGACCAGCGCGAGATCAGCCCGTCGCTATCGGCCGCATAAAGTGTTTGAGCGACGGGGTTGAAGGCGAACGCTAGAATGGGCCGCCAGTGAGGCCGGCTGGAGGACCGCACCATCGGGACATAATCCCGGTCCGACCTCCACAGAAAAAGCTGGCCGTCGCGCAGGCCAATGGCAATCGTGGGGACATCGTCTCCCGCTGTGCGGAACGACAGCATGGCGGAAACGCGTGGCCGATTTGCCCACAGCGGAGAGTCGCTCGATTCGACCATCGAAAAGGCGCGCGCGTCCGTGTCCTCGCGGTCGGTCGCGGCCAGCAACTCCTTCTTATCAGCGGAGAGTGCGAAAACCGATCGGGGGTTTAGGTCAATCGTTCGTTGTAGCAAGCCCGTTGCAGCGTCCCACAGGCACGCGCGTTGGTCTTCGGCGACGGTGACGATCTGTGGCGGAGCGCTAGGGATCAACCAGGCCTCCATGCGGCGATGATCCTCGTGCCCCACATACAACTGGTCGAGGAGCGACTGCTGGTCGTTGTCGGCCCAGAGGTGAGTGAAGCCCCCACTATCGGAGACGGCCACGCGGGGGGTGCCGTCGGAAGTGTAATCAATTGCCGTGACCGCACTGCCGCTCGATTGCGGTGCGGGACCGAACGCGACGGCTGCGGGCGGCACGTCGATGGTCCAGCGCACCACGCGGCCATCGCGATCGCTGCTGAACGCATAGTCGCCCGCCGTTCCGGCACAAGACAGAATCGTATTGGCATGGTAACGCCGCGTCGGCTTGCGAGCGTTTTTCGCGTCCGAATTATCGTTGTTGCTACGACTCGCGTCGTGAAGCTGAATCGTGTCAGCGCCGCTGGAGATCAGGACTGCGCCGTCTTTCGCGAACGACAAGTCGGTTACCTGCCCCAGGTGGCTTCCGGAAAGTTTCTCCGGTTTTTCATTTGCCCAGACGGGAGGTTGCCCCGGCGCGTTCTCCGGCGGCGAGAATTCGCTTTGAAGCAGATAGACGGAACCATCGGCGCAGCCGTACGCCAGCGATTTAACCTTGGTGCTTGAATCGGAAAGAGCGGCCGCCGTGATCCGCGGTGAACCCGTGGCAACCTGGGAATGACGATAGGGCCAACGCATGGCTTGAGTCGCGCTCGGTTGCCATACTTGAATTACCCCGTTGTCATCGGCCGAGAAAGCCAGCAGTCCGTCGGGAGAGTAGCCGACCGCGGAGATAGGGTGCTGATGCAGCCGGCCTTCGAGCGAGCTTGGAGTAATGGTGCCTGCGTCGGCATCGATCCGATGCTCGGCCACGGTCGTATCCACGCCACCTGTGAGCAGTTTCTCGCTCTGCGGATCGAAGGCGATGGCCGTGACTAAGCCGCCACTGGTTCCCTCGGGCATTTGGAGTTGAGTACCCTTCTTGACGTTCAAGACGCAGACGCGTCCGCCACTTGCCGCGTCGCTGACCGTGGCCACGAACTGACCGTTGGGCGCGATGGCCACCCGCTCCATCGGCGATGGCAAGTCGATCGAACGCGTGGGCTTGGTCAGATCATTCGTGTCGTAGACCAGGAGTCGAGAACCATTTGTTCCCGTGCCGATCACCGCCAGCCAGCGGCCGTCCGGGGTGGCGGCCAGACGCGGTTGGGAGAAATCGATTCCTGCAATTTCATCCGCTTCGCTCTCCCAATCGCTGTCGCGAAGCAGCTTTGTCCACTCCGGCTCACTCTGCTTGTTGGCGCTGGCAATCAATTCCGGGTTATCCTCCTGGAATTGCTGAATTTGCTCCCGCGCCGCATAAGCTCCGCGTTCCAGGTAGGTCGAACGGATGTCGCCGATGAAGGCGAGGTATCGTTGTTGCTCCGCTTCCAGCGCAAGCTCATCCGCCAACTTGGTAGCCGCTTGTACTTTTACATTCGCGTCGGCGATTAGGAGCTCGGCATCGGCTTGCGCCTTTTTGGTGGTCTCCCTGGCATCACTTTCTGCTGCTGAGATCCTCTCTTTGGCGTCAGTATCCGCCTTTGCGATTCTCTCAGTTGCCTGACGGTCTCCCTCTGCGATTTTATCATCCGCTTCTTTTTCGGCCTTGGCGATTTTCGCATCGGCCTGTGTTAGTTTTACTTCGGCCGCGGCAACCTGTTTGGTGCGAGCACGAACGTCGTTGCCGAGTTTGAAACTCCAGCCGATGAACGTCAGTGCGGCGATGAGCGACGCCGCGGTGGCATATTGCAGCGTTTTGAACCACGCCAGCCGCGCTTGCCGCTGACTTTGACTTCGCCGAATGTTGGAGACCAGCGCGGCGTCGGCCTCGTCGTCGCCATCGAGAAGCGACAATGCCAAGTCATAGTCGCCGTTGGAATAGGCCGTGTCGGCAAACAGTCCTCGGCATCTCGTCAGTTGCTCTTTCGCCTTGCGATTCTCGCTCCACAGGTCGAGCGCATTTTGGAAACCGTGTTGTGCGCTCGAAAAGATGGCGTAAGTGGCCGTCGAATTAACGCCGGGCGTATTCTTCTGTTCTTCCGCGTCGGCAAGATCTTCGGCGGCCCGGCGGGAGATCAGAATGCTTTGCGAGTGCGCTTGATAAGCCTTGACCGCGTCCACAAACTCCGGCACCGCTCGGTACCGGTCGGCGGGATCGGTGGCCATCGCCTTGTATGCAATATCGAGCAATTCGCTCGAGCGTTCGACCTTCACGATGCGATTCTTCGCCGCATTCCGTAGACACTCGAACGGAGTCTTGCCACTGTGGGGCGCTTTGCCGGTGACAATTTTGAACAACAGCGCGCCGAGCAGATAAATGTCGCTGTAGGTGCCGGCCTTGATCCGGCGTGTGGACCTTTCCTTCGCGCCGCCGACCGCCTGCTGATTGACGTGGTCGAGGTATTCGAGGGCCGTCTCGGGAGCCATGTAGAGCGGCGTGCCCGCGGGGGGAATCTCGCCCTCGCGGTCGAGTCGGGCCGCCAGGCCCCAGTCCATCACAAGAACTTCACCGAAGCTGCCCAGCCGCACGTTGCCCGGCTTCAAATCGCGATGGATCACATTCCGCGAGTGAGCAAACGCAATGGCATTGGCGACCTGGATCAAAATGCTCAGATTTTCTTGCTCGGTTAGTTTCTTGAGGCGGTCCTCCCAATCGTCGCCAATAACAAACTTCATCGCGTAGAAGGGAAGCCCGTCGGCGGCCAAGCCAAGCTCGTGTACCGGCACAATGTTTGGATGTTCGAGCTGGCCGGTGATGACGGCCTCTGTGAGAAACTTATTCCGGTCCGATTCGCTGTCGGCCAGATCGGGTTTCATCTGCTTGACGGCGACGTCGCGGTCGAGCGAGCGTTGGAGAGAGCGGTAGACGATCCCCATGCCACCCTTGCCTGCGGCGCCGCGAAGCAGGAAATCGATTTCCTCTTCCTTTTCGAGGCCTTCGCCTAGACCAAACGCGCGTAAGCGAACCTGCTCGGGACCGACGAATTGCACGTCGCCCGCTTTCAGAGATCGCGACGCGCCGCCTTCTCCGAGTGGTCCGCGTGGAATCGTCCGGCCGGAGGAAAGCCCGGTAAGTTCGCGCGACTGCGGTGTAGGTGCGTGTGTACTCCTGCGGCCGGAGCCCATTGCCAGCGTGCCCGAGTCGTGCATGATCGTCTCGGCTTCGCGATGCGTATCTGGTGAACCGGAATCCGCACGATCGGAACCGGACAGGCCGACGGGCATGGTGACGCCGCTGGGCCATTCGCTCTGGCCGCTGTCTTCAGGTTGCGCACCGATTACATGAGTTGCGTCGGGCGAAGTCGAATCGGCGGGACGTGGGACGGTTTCATCCTTCACCGAGGGCGGCCTACTGCCGCCCGGTGCGCTGCCCAGCGCTTGGGTCACCTCGGGCGTCGATGCTTCGTCGAGGGCGATTTCTTCGATCCCCTCGAATTCGCCAAGGTCATCGTCGGGGATAAACTTGCCACCGAAGACCTGCGTAAAATCGAGCTCCATCTCGGGAGCGCCCGAATCAGAGTTGGCGCCGACGTATTCTTCACCGGCCGGAGCGCCGCCCTCGACGCTGGGGATAAACGCCACCGTCATGTCGTCGCCAAACTCCTCCTCGAATGAAGTTCCAATCGAGTCGTCGATCGAAAGGAGGTCGCGCCCGCACGTCGGGCACTTATTGGAAAGTGACGGCGAGAGCGTTACGTCCGCTTGACAGTATTTGCAGAATGCCATGATTGTCGTGTCTCCGGGTGGAATGCGTGGCGCATTCACCCAAGTACGGTACTAGAACTATTCCTATTCGTAACTATTCAACAGGTGTGCGAGGAGTGAGTAGGTGAGTAAGTGAGTAGGTGGGAAAAACTCCGCAGTTGTGCAAACGCTTCATCATACTTACTCACCTACTCACCTACTCACCTACTCACCTACTCACTGACTGCCTAAACCGGTCACGACCATCCGCCGCAGCCAGCGGAGCAGCCAGTTTCGGACTGTTTCTTCACCAGTAACAATTCGTGCCTGTCCAACCGCCCCATGCTGGGCTAGGGGCGAGGGCGCGTCGAGCCGGACGAGCACGCGGTACGACCGGTCTTGTTCGAGCGGGCCGCGCAGCGACTCTTCCGCCGCCAAATCCGCGGAATTCATCGGCCGCGAGCGGCTGTCCTCCGACGTGGCCAGGGCGATTTCGTCGACGCGCCCGGAAATATGCTGGCCGGGCGCTCGGTCGAGCGCGATTCGGACGGCGTCTCCAGGTCGAGCCAACCCGCTATCGCTTTCCTTGAGCAGGATGACGGCCTGCTTGGGGCCGGTATCTCCGACGACGCAGATCAAATCGCCCGCCTCAAGGCTGCACCCTTGATTCTCCCCGTCGAGCGGAGCGCCGGTCCAGCGTTCGAGTTTTTCCGCACCAAGCGCGGGTCGCGACGGCCCCCGCATCACCACACCCGCTAAAGGTGATCGCAAGGTCAACTGCTCGACCTGCTCGCACAACTTGGCTTGTTGCCGCTGCAGTTCGAGTTGCCGGGTCTCTAGCACGGAGATTTCGGAAAAAAAATGGGCGTCGCGTTGCGCCATGGCTCGCAGGCCAATGAGCCTGGCTGCAACTTCCGATTCTTCCCCCTGAAGCTTCAATTGGCGAAGGTCAAGCTGCGGATCGCGGAGCACAGCAATCACTTCGTCGGGCGCGATCGAGACGCCATAGGCCACCGCCGTAACCAACTCGCCGGGGGCGGGCGCGGTAAGGTGGGCGGCAACACCGCTCTCGATACGGCAGGGCGACCAGAGTGACTGTTCAATGGACACGCCGCTGCCAAACCAGAGCGCCGCCAATAACAGTGCGCCGACCGAAAAGCCGCGCGCCAGCGCCCCAAACCGGCGCTGAATTGGGCCGGAGCGTAAAACGCGCGAAGCACCAATTCCGATTCGCACGGCAAGCCCGGCGAGCACGATAGCGACCAACATGTCGCCGAGTGGACGCAAGTCATGGCGAGCCAGCAGCCGGTAAACGGCCCACAAGCCCCCAGCGATTAACAAGGTGAGCTGTGCAATCGCGGTGACCGCGTAAGCGGCTAGCAATCCTTGCGGGGCGTCAAACGAATGTTCGCTACGCCCGCTTCCGACGATCCATTGCTGCACCGGTTGCCACAGCGCTCGCCGGCTTTGTTCATATAAGTTCGGAACGCCCCATAGGTCGGACAGCAAGTAATAGCCGTCGAACCGCATGAACGGATTGAGATTCACCAGCAGCGTGGAGAGCGAAGCGGCAACCGCGAGGTAGAGACACAATACCTTGAGAAATCCCGGTGCCAGAATCAGCCACAGCGCGGCCGCCAGCGTCGCCAATAGCAGCTCGAAATAGACGCCGCCGAGCGCCACGATGGCCCGCTTCCAGCGGTCGCGGAGCATCCACGTATCCGAGACGTCGCAGTACAGGCAGGGCAGGAAGAAGAGCAGCATAACGCCCACTTCATGACATTCGCCGCCAAACCGGCGGCAAGCAAGGCCATGGCCCAATTCGTGCCAAGTCTTAAGCAGGGCGACCGCCAAGAGTGCCGCGCCGGCATACTCGGGCCGGAACAGATCGGTCAGCCGATAAAGCTCGGCGATCAGGTCTTCGGCGCGGCCAAATAGTGCGATTGCTACCAGCGCCATCGCCACCAACGCGAGGGCGGCGCTGCGTCGATTGAAAGCGATTCGGCCGAGCCAATCCAAGCGCGACATAAGCGGAGTGGGATCAATCCCTGGAAAACGTATGGCCAGCGGAGACGAAAGCCACCTGGCGGCCGTCGAAGTTCGGCTGCCCAAGCGACGCTGGCGGACGGTCGCCTGCCCCGGTCCTTCGGGAACGAGCAGCGAGTGGTCGTGCATCGACTTGCAGAACGCCATGACTTGCTCTTGCGAAATTTGCTCGGGAGCAAACCGCTTTTCATACGCCCCTTGCAACTCGGCGATCGACTTGGGTACGCGAAGTTGATCGAGCAAAAACGCCTCGCGCTCGTCGAACTGATAGTACTCGAGCGAGACGGGATCCTTCACGGAGAATCGCCGCCCCCGCCGACTATCGTGCGCAATGATCACGATGTCGGGTCTGGCTCGCAACAGTGCTGGAGAGTTCGACGTCATGGACCTAGCGCAGCGGTGCGGCCCCTTGTCGGCTGTTTGATGGAACCTGAGCAGCATTGACAGCCGCGTGGCGAATCTTCACCGATACCGACAAGCCTGGCCGAAGCTGCATGGCAGAGTTATCGACTTCCGCCCAAAAATGGACCTGGGCATCGACCGGTTCCGCCTCGGGGCTGACGAACGTGATTTTGCCAACTGTTCGGATCGGCTCGCCGCCGTCAACGATGGCTTCCACCTCCACCGGTCGCCCCACGAGTCCCTTGGAATCCGCGACGCCGACGTAACCTTCGACCTTTAGCCGATCGACCCGCACGACGCGCAGAATCAGCTCACCCTTGTCGACCCACTCGCCGGCGCTCTTATCAATTTGAGCCACCACGCCTGGGATCGGCGTCGCAATTGCCAATCGATCAACGCGATGCTGAGCGAGTTTCAAGTCGGCATCGATGCGTTGAATGCGTAACCCGAGGAGCGCCCGTTCGAAATCGGCGTGCTCGATCTTCAGATTGGTCGATTCCACCGCAAGCTTCAGTCGATCGACCTCCTTTGCGGACACGGTGTTGGGGAAATCGGCATTGACGGAAGTCGCCCGTTGCAACTCCACGCGGGCCACTTCGTGCTCTTTCTGGGCAAGGCGAACGCTGATGTCGCTTTCCGATTCGCGCTTGGCGAGCAGCAAGTCCTGGTTGACCAACTCGGCCAGCAGTTTCTGCTCCTGTGGATCGATTTGCGCAACCGCCTGCCCTGCCTGGACGCGAGCACCTACGCGCACCGCAAGCGAATTGAGAATGCCCGCTTCGGGCGCGGGAATATCGACTTTTTCCAGCACCGAAAGGATGGCTGAAGGCACGACGATATCTTGACCCGCGCACACACTCGTGGCGAGCAGGACCAGCGCGGCGGTCAGGCCGTGCGGGCTAGAACCAATAACGTTGAATCGCTTCCCAGGCTTCATGGAACCAGACGTACCCAAGGGATCGTTCTCCACAATGAATTTTGGCGGCGACCATCATGCCGCTACGCGGCGCGGCGCGGGCCGCATCTTCCGGTCGAACATCGACGAGCATCACCGGATTGCCGCCGGCATCGGGCTGCGTGACCACGGCGATATTGGTGACCAAGCCGGAGTGCCGGACAGCGGGATCGGATTTGACGACGTACGATACGGAAAGCGGCTCGGCCGTTTCCGCGGCGGCCAGCACGTGACCCGCGCGACGGTCGGCCACATCGAGTTCAATACTCCAACCGGCACTGGTGGCGGCGATTTCCAACAGTCGCTCTCCACGCACCACGGGGCGATCCTGAAGGTAATCTTCGGGCTTCCAACTGAGCACTTCGCCGTCAATCGGGCTAACGACGGTCAGCCTCGCCGCTTCCTTACGCAGCAGTTCGAGCCGGCGCTCGTGGGACGCAGCCAATTCGCGGAGCGCAGCGAGCTTTGCCGCCAGCGAACCGACGTCAGTTTCCGTTTTCTGGTTCGGCAGAGTGGCACGCAAGCGGGCGGTCTCCAGCGCCGTCATCTCTTTGCGAGTGGTTGCCAGCTCGCCCGACACTTGTTCGATTTCCAGCTCCAGTTGCGGCGAGCGAAGTGCTAATAACGGCTGACCGGCAGTTACTGTAGCGCCGTGCGTCACCAGAACGCGCTGGACCACGGCATCGAGCGGAGCGAAAACTCGTGTGCGACTGGTCGGCGCAAATCGGCCTTCGGCGGCAATTTCCAACGTCGCCGGAACGAAAGCGAGTGTCGCCGCTACCGCACCGAGCGCGGCGATTGCCGCGAGCCACAATACCGCACGCCGCACGCCGCCTGGCAGCGCATTTGCGGAGCTTCGCCGAAGAAACCAACCCGCCAAGGGCAGTTTGCCGAGCGTTTGAGCCCGCGAGACTGCCACCGCCGCGTGATCGGTTAGGGTCTGTAGCCGAGTCATGCAATCGGAAGGCAGCGTGCCGTTAAACTGCTCCAACACGACCGTCACGTTGGAGCGCGGCGGGACCGCTACGGATTCGTCTGACGGCGGCAAGCAGGGCGCGACAAGAAGCTGCCGCGAGGGCGCGCCGTCCAAATAATCGTCCACCGCCTGCTGCACCTGCGGAGAAAAATCCGCGGGTCCATCTTGGACGATCAAAGGGTCGCCCGTAGCGGCGACCACTCGCACGAGGCGCTCCATTCCCCGAACCGCGGCCGAGCGGTGCGAAGGAGAGTCGACGCCGCTCATGGCGGCAACGTGCCACATTCTGCCAGAGCGAATCAAAACCGAAAGGCGGTCGCAGTTAACTAGCCGCCGACCCTCCTCGGCGAGTTCACGGGCGACTTCGCCAACGGTCCAAGCGCCATAAACCCGCAGCATAAAAGCTTCGAGGCTCGCCAGTCGACGCGCGGAGTCGCCCGATGCGGCAACCTGGCGACGAAGTTCGTAGTCGCCCGCAATTTCGGCCACCGCCGCGGCTAGCTCTAACAGTGGCTCCGCCTGCGCGGACTTCGTTCCGTCCGGAAGGTCGAAGGTTAGGACGCCAACCACGCCGAGCGCCCCATGAACCGGGCAGGCGAGCACCACTTCGCGCGAACCGGGCCACGTCAGCAATCGTGGAGCCGCCGCCGCTGACGTTTGTTCTAATTCGTTCGCCAGCATCGTGGTGTTCGTGCGAAGCAACCCTTGGGGCGGATGTTGAAAGCGGGCAGCATGCCGCCCCGCCGCGACGCTCCACATGACGGCTGAATCGGCGCCGATTGCCAGCGCCGAGGCTTCGAGGAGTTGCGGATAAAACTCGTCGGGCTGAGCGAGCGTAGCGGCCAGCCGTTCCAGGTCGGCCAGGAAGTTATCGACATCGAAGAGTTGCGATGCGCTGGTTGTCGGGAAGGACAGGTGTCGAGAGGCGTTCATCAACCAGCGACCTCGCTGTCTGATTCCGGCGGCACCAGAAGCAGTTTGCGCCAGGCGCGGCGACGGCGTGCGGCTCGGCTTAGGTCGGCCCGCGCTTCACGAGAGTCGAGCGGTCCATTAGCGGCCAAACGGTGATTCCAGCGGCATACGGCTAAAGCGGCAGCGCCGACCAGCAATTGCCCCGACGCGAGGTGACTCGCACCGCGCTGCATGCGATATTCCGTTGCCGCGGTCGCGGGTATAGCGGCTTCGATGCCGGCTTGCTCGGCGGGCGGAATAACGCTCGCGGCAGGATCGGCGCCAGGCTCGCTTGTTTCCTCCGGTGGTGGCTGCTCGTCAACCGCCTCGGCGGCCTCAGCTGCATCGGCTTCCTCGCCTATCGGGTCGGTTTCGTCCGCGTCGCCTTTGACCCATTCTTCGAGCGGTTGCTCGCCGCGCGGCGTTTGCGACTCAATGCGGTAGAGTCCTTCGAGCGACGGGCTATTCTCGACCGCCTCACGAATCTCGTTCAAAAAGTCGCCGTCGCGGCCACCTTGCCACTCGACGGGCCATTCCTCGCCCGGCTCGTTAATGAATTCGCCGTCCTCGCCCACGCGACCGAAGCGGATTGTTTCGGTGTCCGACGAAGCTGACACGCGGATCTCATCCACCACCGCTTGCTGCTGCGGAACGGTAGTGACCGCCGTGGCGACGACTGGCTCCGGGGGATCGAAAGTCGTCGGCAATTCCGCTGAGGTGATCTCGAAATAACCCGCGGTCGGCACCGCAACTGCCCGCGGCGACACGAAATTGCTATTGGAATTCAAGTCGCGAAAGTCGGTTCCGTCGAACTGGTCGAACAGGTTGATGGCCGGGTCGTTGTAAAGTCGAACAGTCGTCGGTAACTGCGGTAGAACGGGGTTCTTCGGAATGAACGCCTCCGAATAATTGTGGCGCGTTGTTACGACTCGGAAACTAAGTGGCGGCTCACTCGATTGTAACAGCGGCTCGGGGGCTAGCCCGTCTACCGTTTGAGGCACGAGCGTGATCGTCGGCAGTGCATTGCTTCCCGGAAAATCTGCGGGAAGCGAGGGACGTCCGTCGCGCCGATTCTGCACATCCGCCCACTCCAGTTCTAGAATGAGATTGTCTTCGCCGCGCGAGCCGGCGGCCAGCGTCACGCGCTGCTCAAACTCGGGCGAAAAGACGAGTCCCGTTGTCGCGGCGTTCTGCTCTTCTCTCGGAAGGTCGAGAATAAAGCGCGGCCCCGTCGCATCCACCGTCGCGCCAGTTGCTCCATTGAATGTGGAAAACTCTTCGACGCTCGTCACGGTGCCGGTATTGCTAGTGAGCTTGGTCGTTCTCGACCCCACGGCCGCATCCGGCTGATCGGTATCAATCGTGAGCTTGCCCGCTGCGATCGCGGTGAACACGCCGCCCAGCATGGTCACGATTGTTTCGGCGGTTCCCAGCGACGTAAACACAATGTTGCCAGCCTCAGGCACTACACCGGCATCGGGTGTGGTCTGCAAATACGCATTGCCGGCGGGATCGGTCACTTCGATTCCAATCAATGGTGCTTGCTTGCCGGTGGCGTCATGAACGATGCCGATCTTCGCGTCGCCCAGCACCTTCATGATAATCGAGTAATCGTCGCCAATATCCGCCCGCTCCACGATTCTGACGCCGTCAAACCCGATCGGCGAAAAGTCCGTGTCCGTGGAACCAGGAATCAGCGTGGTCGGGAATTGGCCTGGGGGCAAAATTGACATCGACGTCGGAATGCCGCCTCGGATGGCCAGATTGGGCACGGCTGAGTCGTCGGCGGTGACTTGGCTTTTCACGCGCACTTGACTGAACAGCACTGCCCCGGCGCCGAACATGGCGATGCGGTTGGCGTCGAGGGGTGCAATCTCTCCTTCATGCGAGACTTGGGAGATGTTTCCCTGCGCCGATAGGAAAACCGTTCCTGCAAACTCATTGTAGTTCGAGCTTGTGCTCAGGTTGAAACCGGAATCGACCTGAATTGAAACATTCTCCGCCTGCATTGCTAAGAACCGTGATTGGTCAAAGGCCGCCAGCGGCGCTGCCGAAGTTGCCATGCGAAACTCGGAGTCATCACCCAAAACGATGTCCGAGCCTGCCGCCGCCTCGAGAATGGCGAATTGGGTAATCGTGGTGTCCGCACCGACGGCGTCGGTAATCGACCCCTCAGCGTTCAGCCAAGCCGACCCGCCCGCGCTTTCACCCGAAAGGATAATCGGCCCATCCAAGGCAACGCGCACCAGCCCGCCGATCGCGGTGAACTGCAGCGAGCCAAGCTGGGCGTTCGCGGCGGCTGGCAAGCCGGACGGCACGATGACCCCGATGTCGATATTGTTGCCGTCGGTTACTTGAAAACTTCCGAGGCCGGTCACAATCACCGAGTTAGCCGTACCCATGACGTTATGGTCCGCGAGTGTAATCTTGCCATCGGCAATGACGATCGCTGGTCCGTCTACGAAAATTATCGCTGCGGCGGTGTCGGTGATGGCGCCAGCGGAATTAAGACTAAATGAAGTAGCGGCAGTCACTCCGGTAAGTTCCGTGCTGGAGTCCTCCGTTACATTAACCGCCCCGCCAGTGACGTTGAGTTGGCCGAAGTTAGTCACATCCCCTAAGCTGTCGCCCAGGGTGATGGCGTCCGTCCCAGCGTTAAAGGTTGCCAAACCTGTAACGCTGATGATCGTTCCGGGTACATCGGTAATCGAGCCGCCCGAGACGAGCGTCAAGGAGCTGGCGGTAACGTGCGTCAGCACCGTGGCCGAGTCTTCCGTTATTGCTGTCGGGCCCCCAGTGAGGTGAAGTTGGCCGAAGTTCGTCGTGTCGCCAGCACTATCGCCCAGCGTGATGGGGTTCGCGCCGGCATTGAGCGTTGCCAAACCGCTGACGCTAATGCTTGTGCCGGGGGCATCGGTGATTGGACCGGCGGAGAGCAAATTCAGAGTGGCGGCCGTGACGCCGGTTAGCTGCGTGCCAGAATCTTCGGTGATCGCCACCGCGCCACCCGTCACGTTAAGTTGGCCGAAGTTGGTGGTGTCGCCCACGTTGTCGCCGAGCGTAATGGCATTAGCGCCTGCGTTGAGTGTTGCCAAACCGGTCACGCTGATTGTCGTCGCGGCGGTGTCGGTAATCGAACTCGGGGATACAAGGTTTAATAAATTGGCAGTGACGTGGGTCAGTACGGTGGCGGAATCCTCGGCAAGCGATACCACGCCGCCCGTGAGATTAAGCTGGCCAAAGTTGGTCGTATCCGCAACATTCTCACCCAGTGTAATGGGGTTAGCGCCGGCATTGAGTGTCGCGAGACCGGTGACGTTGATGATCGTGCCCGCAGCGTCAGTAATCGGACCCGCCGAAGTAAGGCCGAGCGTCGCGGCAGTGACACCGGTTAGCTCGGTCCCAGAATCCTCCGCGATCGAAACCGCACTTCCCGTAAGGCGAAGTTGACCGAAGTTCGTGGTATCGCCGACACTGTCACCCAGCGTGATCGCATTGGCGCCTGCGTTTAGCGTTGCCAAACCGGTCACGCTGATAGTTGTCGCGGCAGCGTCGGTAATCGCTCCTGCGGAGGTCAAGCTTAGTGATGTGGCGTTCACGCCTGTCAACGCGGTGCCGGAATCCTCCGTAATGGAAACCGCACCGCCCGTAACGTTGAGTTGTCCGAAGTTCGTGACATCGGCGGCATTGTCGCCCAGCGTGATCGGATTCGCGCCGGCGTTCAGCGTGGCGAGGCCGGCAACATTGATCGTTGTCCCAACGGCGTCGGTGATGGCGCCGGCCGACGTTAAATTGAACGACGCAGCCGTCACACCCGTCAGTTCCGTGCCCGAGTCTTCGCTGATCGCGATCCCGCCGCCCGTGAGGTTAAGCTGGCCAAAATTGGTGGTATCGCCGGCGTTATCTCCGAGCGTAATTGGATTCGCGCCCGTGTTGAACGTGGCCAAAGCTGTCACGCCGATCGTAGTGCCCGCGGCGTCGGTAATTGGCCCGGATGACGTCAGTGCAAACGTCGTGGCGGTGACGCCGGTTAGTTCGGTGCCCGAATCTTCTGAAATGGCAACCGCGCCGCCGGTGACATGGAGCTGGCCGAAGTTGGTCACGTCGGCAACGTTGTCACCGATGGCAATCGGGTTTGCACCCGCGTTCAGAGTTGCCAGACCGGTCACGTTGATGGTTGTTCCGACGGCGTCGGCGACCGAACCAGTCGAAGTGAGGCTCAGCGTTGTGGCCGTTACACCGGTCAACACCGTCGCGGAATCCTCGGCGATCGCAACCGCGCCGCCGGTGAGGTGAAGTTGGCCAAAGTTGGTCGTGTCGCCAACATTGTCGCCCAGCGTGATCGGGTTCGCGCCGGCATTGAGCGTTGCCAATCCGGTGACGCTAATCGCTGTCCCGGGGGCATCGGTGATCGAACCGGCCGACGTGAGATTTAGTGTTGTTGCTGTCACACCCGTTACGACGGTCGCGGAATCTTCGGTAATGGCGACCGCGCCGCCGGTGACATGCAACTGCCCGAAGTTGGTCGAGTCGGCGGCATTGTCGCCGAGCGTAATCGGATTCGCGCCCGCGTTGAGCGTTGCAAGCCCGGTAACGCCGATCGCCGTGCCGGCGGCATCGGTGATCGGCCCCGTCGACACCAGGCTCAGCGTCGCGGCGTTAATGCCCGTTAGTTCGGTGCCCGAGTCCTCCATTATCAAGACCGCTCCGCCGGTAACGTTTAGCTGGCCGAAATTCGTCGTATCGGCGGCATTGTCGCCGAGCGTGATCGGGTTCGCGCCGGCGTTGAGAGTCGCCAAGCCAGTGACGCTGATCGTCGTGCCGACGGCGTCGGTGATTGGCCCAGCCGAGGTGAGGGCGAGTGACGTCGCGTTCACGCCGGTAAGTTCCGTGCCCGAGTCTTCAGTAATGGCAACGGCGCCGCCGGTTAGATGAAGCTGGCCAAAGTTCGTCATCTCGCTCGCGGCGTCGCCCAGCGTAATTGCATTAGCGCCGGCGTTGAACGCAGCCAGTCCTGTGACGCTGATTGTGGCGGGCGCCCTGTCGGTGATCGGTCCCGCCGATGTGAGATTGAGCGATGTTGTCGTCACTCCGGTCAGATCGGTGCCCGAATCCTCGGTTACGACGACCGCTCCGCCGATGACAGTTAGAAACCCAAAGTTCGTCGAATCGCCCGCACTGTCTCCAAGCGTGATGGTATTAACTCCGGCAGCAGTAAACTTGGCCAAATTCATGACGGTGATCGTCGTGCCGGGGGCGTCGGTGATGGGTCCGGCGGACATGAGGTCCAGCGAGTTCGCCATAACGCCGGTTAGTTCTGTGCCCGAATCCTCAGTGATTGCCACGTGCAGGCCCGTCACATGAAGCTGGCCAAAGTTCGTCGTATCGCCCAAAACGTCGCCCAGCAAGATTGTGTTTGCCCCGGCGTCGAACGTCGCGAGATTCGTTACGCTAATCGTTGTGCCACCAGACGACGAATCGGAGATCGGCCCCGACGAAGTGAGCGTCAGCGAACTGGCGGTGACGTGCCTCAATACCGTCGCGGAGTCCTCTTGCACCGTGACGTCGTCGCCGGTGAGGTGAAGCGAGCCGAAATTGGCCATTCCGGCCGGGCCAATCGTGATATCAAAGAACGGCGCAGCGGCGCCTGCGCGAAACGTCGCCGATGCACCGATCGACAACACGTCACCGGCGTTCTCGTTTAGTGTGATCGGGCCGCCTGCGATGAAGTTCGCGTCTCCCGCGATATTGATTGTCGAAGCGTCGGTAATGGCACCCGCCGAGGTGAGCATAAACGAGCTTGCCGTAACGTCGGTTAACACGGTGCTGGAATCTTCCGTCACCAAAACCCCGCCGCCGGTAAGACGGAGCTGGCCGAAGTTGGTAGTGTCGCCCGCATCGTCGCCAAGCCTGATGAGGTTTGCGCCGGCATTGAATGTGGCAAGCCCCGTGACATCAATCGTCGTGCCAGGTGCGTCGGTAATTGCGCCTGCCGAAGCGAGCGAGAAGGTCTGGGCATCGACCTCGACGATTTCCGTAGCGGAATCTTCTTGCACAGTGGCATTCGCCCCGATTACCGCCAGGCTGCCGAAATTCGTGATGCCCAGGGCACCCACGTCGATGTCGAATCGGGTCGCGCCGTCCCCGGCTTCAAAGGTGGCTTGGCCGCCGACGTTTAATTGGTCGGTCAGATTATCCGCCAGGAAAATGCCGCCCGGCTCGCTGACTTGTCCGAGCGTGTCGCGCCACGCGGTGTAATCGGTGATGCTAACAGCGCCGTCGCCGTCAGCGTCGCCTTGTGCTTTGGTGGCACCGACGCCTACGCCGAAATTGGCTGCCCAAATTCCATAATCGATCGGCCCGACCATCCCGTCGGCATCGAAGTCGGCCGCGGGATGGAATGCTCGCGAGATGA
This sequence comes from Pirellulales bacterium, assembly GCA_040901765.1. Taxonomy (GTDB): domain Bacteria; phylum Planctomycetota; class Planctomycetia; order Pirellulales; family Lacipirellulaceae; genus JBBDYG01. The sequence continues at coordinate 54,745 of JBBDYG010000075.1, read as the reverse complement.
ACGTCGCGTTGCCGGTCACGTTGATTTGCGTGCCATCGCCATCGGTAATCGGGCCAAACGTGGTAATGGTCAAATCGCCGGCAACGTTCAAACTCCCGATCGTCATGCCGGTTACTGGCGCTGTGATTTCCAGCGCGCTCGCATCGCCAAACGCAAGCTGCGTATTCGCGGCTTGATTGATCGAACGAATGCCGCTGAAGCTAAGCGGCCCTTGAAAAGCGGAGAAGTCCGCTTGGTCGAGCGAAACATGCAACGGCGTCATTGCATCGCCGATGACCGTGAGGCCGTCGACCAGTTGATCGACCAGGGCGGCCTCGATCGCCAAGGTTTGCCCGTCGAGCCGGACGCCGTCGGGCGACGGACCCGCCGGAGTGCTCCAGTCGCCATTATTCAGTGTGAAGCGGTATTCTGTTTCGGCTTGGGAGATGGTTAAGGTTTCACCCCCATCGGCATCGAAGCCATGCAGAATCAGTCCGCTGGCTCCGAACGAGAAATCGGCACTGAGGACGCGCCGGCGTTCGAGGCGAAGAATTCGTAAAGCTGGCGCAGGGGGGCGGGGTCTACGGCGTGGCGAGCGTTTGCCTCCGGCAAGAAACTGACGAAAACGACACCACAGCGATTGCACGTTCATACCGATTCCTTCGTCAAACCGATTCGCCATCGGCGGGCGGGCCGCGCTTCGATCCTGTCGGTTGCAGCGAGTGGATCTGCAACGCCGAACAGTCGGAAAGCGAGATTCATCTAGCCCGAAGCGCAGAAATCTCAGTTTAGGTGACCGCGGAGACCAGATTTAAGTGATAATCGCAACCGCTCGAAAAGTCAATAAAATGGCTATTTTTAGCGGATTTTCTAGCGCTGGTTGCCTAATCCTGGCGGGCGGCTGCCGTTAATCGGATCCGCCGACTATGGCAGATGAAAGCTAAATCGCTGCTCGCCGGCCTGGAAGCAGCAGCCGTCGACCAGCCGAACCTCCTCGACTCGGACCCAAACGTGGTTCGTGCTGCCGCAATCGAACAACCGCCACTGCCCCTGGGCATCGACTTCCAACCGGAGGTGCTTTGGGTCGAGAAACTTGCTCCCCTGCAGCAGTGGCAGGCATTGACTCGAAGAGGTTCCGATCCAATGAACGCCGGGCTTGAGTGTTACCTTCTCTTCGTATCGACCCGGAGCGACCTTGACGAGGGTGGCGGTTTCGGGGCCACCCGGCTGGAGAAAACGCACGAGATCGGCTCCCAGAAGCACTTCGTCTTTGTCCCGCAGGCGCACGCGACGTGCGCGGACGAACGTGCCGTTCGTGCTTCCCAGGTCGCGCAGATACCAGTGCCACTCGCCCGAGACTTGGCGGCGATCGATCCGGGCGTGGCGGCGGGACATTTGCAACTCATGGGGAACCGTCAGATCGCCCTCCTGGCGACCGATGTCGAATGGCGTCCGCCGAATGCGAACCAATTCGCCCCGATCTTGATCGTCGTCGAAGACCTGCATCAAGGCCGCGGGCGGACGCTGCGACGGTCGGTACGCCGGAGTTGTAATCAAGCCGCCCGCCGCGGGCGGACCAAAATCGCTGGTCATCTCCGCCTTGTCGGCCTGCGAGGGATCGGAGCGGCCCCCGGCAGCGCGACGGCGCAACGCGCCGCTGGAAAGACCCAGCGTGGAATCGAGAACAAGATCCTGCTCGCTTACAGTAGCCGACGGTGACTCGCCCTCAGGCCCGGTGTCATCCGAAAGTAATCCCGAGGGTTCATGCGACGTGCCATCGAGTGATCCCTCGGCCCGATCGCGCTCATCGTCATCCTCCATACGGTTCAATGCCGACGAGACGCGTTCCGCCGCGATCTGATTGGCTGCCCGCTGAATCAAATCGCGCGCATGACGTTCGGGGGAAGTGCGATCGGAATCGGTCATCGGCCTGGCTACCGGCGCAAGGATCCAACCGCCGGTTCGTTATTCTCCGGAAGGCATTGCAGTTGTTTCGTTTGGACGCGATTTAGATAAACCGCGACAACCGCATCAATTCATCTCTTAAGTGTTGCCTGGCGCGATGGCACAGTCCACGGACGGACCCCTCGGAAAGCCCTAATTTCTCGGCGACGTCTTCCAGCGGTAGGTCTTCCAAGTAGCGAAGGACGAGCACCTGCCGGTAATTTTCGGGCATTCGGGCCAGCGCCACCTGAAATTCAGCCTGCATTTCCTCGAGCATTGCCTGATCGCCGGGAATCGGCTCGTCCCCCGCCACCAGGCTCAGCAACCCCCGCAGCGAGCTATTCCCGCCACCCCCCGGTGGCGAGTGGGCCGGCTTCTCGGAAAGTTGCTCGCGGTCGCGCTTCCGGCAGGCGTCCATAAGCTGCCGTTCGGCAATCACTTTCAGCCAGCCGTAAAATGCCCCTTCCCCCCTCGATTCAAAGCGGCCAATGGAACGAAATGCATTGAGGTAGGTCTGTTGCAGCACGTCGTCGGGACACACCGACGCCCGGACTTTTGACGGGATTAGCCGTGTAACATGGGCCAGCAACGGGCCGTGGTAAGGAATCAGCAACGACTCCAATGCGGCGTGGTCGCCCGCCACTGCCTTCGCCACCATTTCCTCGTCGCAGAGGACCGGATTCATGGGGTCCGACTCCTGTAGGTGAATCGTTCACATACTCCGAGCGAAAAGCCCGGCTGGATGACGCGCCTTCCTATGCGAATGTAGCAGCCGCTAGCTCGAATTGCGACTATCCGCCGGCAGAAATCCGCTCGCTTTTGCAGCCGCCGCGGGTTCGCGAACCTTACCGGAGAGGGGTCAGGATTCAGGCGTCAGGGGCCAGGAAAAACAGAAGGCGAAGCCGCAGTTTCATTTCCTCCGACCCTTTGCCCCGAATCCCGACGCCTTTTCGCCTAACGAATATTGACCGGAAAGTCACCTGGACGCGCGGCGACCAGTTGGCGAGTTTCTCGAGGATTCTTCCATTCGGCCACGCTGTGCGCGCTGCGAAGTTGGCCGGAAGTCATGACAAAACTCCGTCCGTGCCGACGACGAATTGCTGGGCAGCTTTGGGAAGTAGCTAGCTTCGGTTAGCTTCCCCAGCTAATACTATGCATAATGATCCAGCCCAGAACCCGATTCCGTCAGGCAGTTCTTCGCTCATCTCACTTGATTTGAAAATCTTTTGGTTTCTTGCGTGCGCGCTCGGCGTGGCAGACGTTTAGGACTGTGGGAAACAAAGTGGCCCGCCGGGCCAAGAAAGTAGCCTCTGAATCAACCCGCCCGTCACGGGCGATTGTCCACCACCTGCCGCAATATGCGGCCCTTCACTGGAGCAAGACTATGTCCAAGCTATTCAACTTCACGAACAGCCTGAAAAAGTTCCATCAAGAAGAGCGCGGCCTGGAGGCCCTTCAAGTGGTGATGATCATCGCCGTCGCCGCGATCATCATGCTGCTGATTAAGAATAACTACGAGAAGATCCGCGACTGGATGGTGAAGCTGGTCGGCCAGGTTGTCGCCTTCGATAAATTCAACTAGCACAACTTGCTGCGATGGGCTGCCGGGCGGCACGGGGCCCCCCGCAGGCCGATCCTCAATTTGAAGGCCAGCGAATAAGTTCTGAGGATTCGTCCGATGGCTGCCATCGCGTCACCCATGAATCCTCGCGCAACGGATACTACCTCGCGTCAGTTTGCCTGGCTCGGTGCGTTGCTGGTGCCCGCGATTGGCGGACCGATCTGGGTCGCAGCAGCGACCGGCGGACGGGTCGACTTCTCGCTCGCCGCCACGCTCACCGGATTTGTGGTCATCGCGACCGCGTTAGTGGCCAGCTACACCGACATCCGATGGCATGTGATCCCGAACTGGGTAACGTATTCCGCGGCCCTGTGGGGTGTTGGAATTAATCTGTATGAGATTAGGTCGCCGGATTGGCAGCCAGGATCGGCGGACGTTTTCGGAGCGGTTCATTTTGTTGAAACTGCTGTCGGTTGGTTTGAAAACTTGACTGGGAATTTAATGTTCTTCGAACCCATTGAACCGGAACCGCAGTTGAATTCTGTCACTCGCAGTTATCTCGGTACAGTCGGAATTGGAGCATCGCTGGCTGGGCTGTTTCTGCTTTTCACATTGATGCTGATTGTGTTCAGTATCACCGGTGGCGGGGCGGGCGATGTCAAGTTGGCCGGTGCGATTGGCGCGCTGCTGGGCTTCGAGCTTGGCGCCGAAGCGCTTCTGTACGCCTTCGTGACAGCGGGCATCGCGATCGCCCTCTGGGCGCTCGGAAGCATCGGACCCGTTACCGTGGTCCGGCTGCTTGCCCGCCGCTTCGGAGGTCCGTACTTTCCGAAATGGATCAATCCATCAACGGAGCAGGACCGAAAAATTCTGACCAAGTCGATCCCGTTGGGGCCGTTCTTTGCCGTGGGAATGTTGATCGTGGTGACGGGTTTCAATCGTACAATCGAAAGTTGGCTGCCAGGCGGATAGCCAAGCGTTTTGCCCCGAGGGCTTCCCGGATGGTTCTGCGACATCACCGACGACCGATGCGTCCCCCCCGCCCGAGTGGGATGGCCGCATTAGAGGTGGTCATGGCCACCGCGATTGGGTTTCCGATTTTCGTGCTGCTGGCCTACTGGGGGATTCATGCCTGCCGCGCGTTGTTCTCGATCATTGGAAGCATGATCGGTTCTCCCTTGATGTAAGCCGCGTTGCAACCATGGCCACTCCTACGATTCACTGGCGCGACTACTTCACGTCAGTCGGCGACGTCTGGTTGTTGTGGGCTGTGTGCTTAGTGGCCATGGTTTTCCTGGTGCGGCGAGCGTATCGCGGCCGCAAGTGGTCTGGCGCGGCCGCGTTTGCTGCCGATGAACGCGGCGCGACCTACGCGCTTTCCTATGTAATGACGTTTCCGTTCTATCTCATTCTGATGTGCCTGATCATTCAGGCGACGCTGATCTTGATGGTCAAGATGGGCACGGTGTACGCAGCCCATGCGGCGGCTCGGACGGCAATTGTCTGGAGACCTTCCTTGCCCGAGCGGACAACTGACGAGACGGATCAAGTGCGGTACGACTACACCATTAAAAAGGCTCAGAGGGCCGCCGCCATGGGGATGACTCCGTTTGCCAGTGGCACGCGCGAGCATCGCGACGGAATGTGGAAGCTAGGTCGAATTCCCGCCAAAGGAGTGCTGATCGACGCACCGCTGTATCTGCGCATGTACCAAACGAATGCCAGGCACAATACCGGCCAAAGCGACGACGACCAGTACATGCTCCAACGATTAGGGCCTAATGAATTGGCGAAGACTCTTTATGTGATCAATAAGTTCCTGTTCGCATCGGCCGCCACAAGCGTCGAGTTCGAGCAGAAGGAGAAGCTCGTGCCCTGGAACGAAGATTTTCAGGTCACCGTGACCTATACGATGCCCATGCAGATTCCGGCGGTGGGGCGACTATTTGGCAACCGGTATGCGGCGTTTTATGCCAGAGATATTTCCACGTCGGTGACGCTCCCTTCCGAAGCTCCCGAGACCGAATCAAGCCGACTTAACATTCCGTACGACCCTGCCAAACTGTTAATTCGTCGATAACATAAAGGATGGCCGGACATGCACACTTATAGTGCAACACTCCACCGCAATTGTTCGGGCGAGCGCGGCATGGTCTCATTTGCCACGCTCGTGGCATTGCTCTTCCTAGCAGTTTTCGGCGCCCTGGTGTTCAACGCCGGTCAGACGGTCACTCGCAAGATTGAGACCCAGAATGCCGCCGATGCGGTCGCCTATTCGAGTAGTGTTTGGGTCGCCCGTGGGATGAACGCGGTCACTGCTGCGAATCACATGATGGGCGAGTTGACGGCGCTGTACGTAATGCATCATTCCCTGGGAGGAAAGTGGATTGATGAGAAGGGTCGCGACAGCACGAACTCCAAGGGCCTGGACGAAATAAATACTGCGCTGCGGGTGGTTTATGAAGTCGCCAGCAAGGCCGGAAGCGTGCCCCTTTCAAGCACTCCTTACAAAAAGGTCAAGGAGAACCCTTCCGCCTCCGTCGATTCGACGATCTATAAGGCCAAGCGGAATCTGAAACTCTGGCTGGCTATCGCCTATGGAAGCTACATCGTCGGTGCAATCATTGAAAAAATCCCGTACGGTCAAATTCCTGGACAAGCAATCCAATGGGCGGCCGTGGGAACCTCGTGGAAAATCTATCAGGAATGGTTGGTGTTGGATGGCGCGGAAATACTCGCGGTAAATACAAGAGAGTTCGCGTTCACAATTGCTGGAGTGGACAAGAACGGCAACACAAAGAAGGGTGCGCTCGATACATTGTACGGGTATGAAGACTTGATGATCAAAGGCGTTTTCTTGCAGTGCCAGTTTGGTCCTCGCGAGATCGCCAAGAAACACGGCGCCACGGGATTCGCGCTCGGCGATTTTCCCAATAAATTCTCATTGCAGGCGCTGCTCGACTTCGCTCCGCAGCTTCCCGTGGAAAAACACACCCACAAAGGCCGCGACCGATCGCAACTTATGCGCGCCACCTATCCGTGGGTCTGCCGCTGGAGAAAGCCGATTAATGACTTTTTTGACGTTAGCTGCTTCTTTGCCTTCAAGCTAGCTCCCCTTTTTCGGTACGATGGAGAAGAAAGGCGCTACCGAGGCAAATGGTATCGAATGTATACCAATATCTATAGCGATCAGGCAGTCCTTTGGATGCAGTTAAAGAAAAACGATTCCTACAATGGCTTCAGCCGTTATGGTATGGGAAAGAAGGGAAAGGCGTTCAACCTCTACGTCGTCAAAGGCCTAAACGATGCGGATCGCGGTTTTGACAAAAGTACCGAGACGTGGAACTCCACGGAAAACCATCCTGACATCGAACATCACTTCACACACATGGGGTTTGCGGCGATCGAGGAACCGGCGATTGGCGCCGCGGCCGTCTACCGGCAAGAGAATCCCGATGGCTTTGTCTGCTTTTCCCATTCAATGGTCTACAACGCCAATCCTCAGCAGGCGCCGGCCAAGTCGGGACAAGGCGGCGACTCCCAGCCGACCGTGGGTTGGGACACGCTCAATTGGACCGCAAACGCGATCGAGTTCCCGATGAACAAGGATCTTGATAGCTCGCCCAAGGTTGTACTTAACTGGCAAGCCAAGCTAATTCCAGTCACCACCCGCACGAAGCTCGTGAAGGCCGGCCTGACGGCCCTCCCCACGAGCATGGGTGCGCCACTTCGACGAAGTCCCGAGATTCTGATCCTCAACAATCATTAGCTGGCATGGCGCGCACGAAGCTCCAACACGCTGAATCATTCCGCCGCGGAATTGCGCCGCTGGAAATGGTAATGTCATTGCCGTTCCTGGCGGGCATGGTGGCGATGATTATGTCGATCGGCGGAACCACGCTTTATCGATCGTTGGCGACGAGCACTGCGCGGCACGAAGTTTGGAAGCTCCGTGACGATCCCAATCAGGATTCGCCTGATCTCACAAGTAAGGACAATATGTGGACTCGTCCGCTAGGTCTGGAAAACGTTAATCCCTTATCGGGCCAAATTTATGGAGAAACCGAGTACGATATCAAGCTGTCTCCGGGCTTGGGCAGTGCGACCCCTAAGGGTCGATCGGCTGTGCTGGCCAATACTTGGGATCACAAAGCGCTCGCGCTCGACGGGAGGGGAGACTTTACCGGCAATGGTCCTCATGTTGGAGTGCTGGGACGGATGGGTCCGGGAATGGCTGTCGCAGTTACCGGCCTCGGGAATCTGCGGAACATGGACCTTCCCAATAAAGAGCAAATAAAGGACGCACAGAAAGAAATCGACGAGTCTGAACGGCAACAGCAGAAGCTAATGGAGGAGCATCGCAAAAAGATCGAGGAGCTCAAACAAAAGTACGAAGAAGTAAAGAAACAGCGCGATCAACTCATCGCCGAAAAGAAGGCACTTGAGCAAAAGCGGGATAAGCTCAATGAAGAAATTGCCCAGTTGGAGAAACAATTGGCAGACCAGAACCCTCCCGACCCGTCCCTAGTAGCAAAGATTAAAGAGAAGAAGGCCGAGCGCGACAAGCTCAACGGGGAGATCAGTAAGAAGCAACGGGAAATCGATGCGAAACAGCGAGAAATGGACCGCATACAACGAGAAATCGACGAGCGAGAAGCCGTCATGCGCGATGCTGAAGAAGAAATAGGGAAACTCGAATAGTCTGCTGAAATGTCTCGCATGAAAATCACCAACCAACATCCAGGGTCCGACCCGTTCGTCAAGGACGAAAATGGAGCGGTTGCTCGCTCCACGCGTGACAAAATCCAGATCGCCGTCAAGCTCGCCCTCATCGCCGTCATCTGTTGGCTGGCCTTCTCCACGCTCGCGGCGTTCTTTGAATGGGGTCGTGGTCCGCAGCAAATCGCATCGATCGACGACGCAACACTCCAAAGCGCGATTCAACCGCCCCCTGTGCCGCCTGTTTTGCTCTCGGCTTTTGACGACGGGGCCTGGGAGTTTGCCGGGATGCCGTGGCAGGTTCGCATGGCGACCGTCCAGCCTGGCGACATCGACCGGGAACTGGAGGCGCTACCGCCGGCGGAGGAGCTAACCGCTGCGGCATCTTTGGAAGAAGGCCAAAAGCTCCTGACCATGCTTCGCATGATGGGTGCGCGCGAGCGTAAGCTTGGCCAGTTAACACTTCTGCAGGCGGACAGTCCTGCCGGGCGAGTGGTTCTTGTATCGCGCGCCGGTACGACCGGAGACGAATTGGTATTGGGCCGCATAGCGTGGCAAGAGGAGGCCGCGTGGCGACTCCTCGAAGGCCGGCCCGCCACGACTTCGGCAGCAAAACAAACCGATACGTCCTTGTCTCCGCCCTTGCCCGCCGAAGCGGAAGTGCTTGGCACTCGTTGGGGAAACGACGGAGCCTTCTTGGGCCAAATCGTTTCGCTGGCCGGTCCGCGGGGAGCGCTCGTCGAATCTTGGAAGGCGGCCGGTTGGTCGGTCGCCCGCGCGCCTACCGAAATGACCTCCGCGGACGACGCTCCGCTGCTCCTGGTGGAGCGGAAAGGCGTCTGTTTCTCGGCGCATTTCTTTGCGTCGCCCGGAGGTCCGATAACGCTGTTCCTGACCCGCGTTCCGGAGTAGACGGACTTGAAGACTTTAGTCGTTTGAAGGCCGCTTATTCCGAGCGGTTGATGGCCGAGTGTCTTAAAATCGAAGCGTTATGGTTCGGCCTGAAGGGCCGAAATCGGATAGCCCAGGGCGCGGCCCTGGGTCAAAAGTTCAACATCATATAGAAGCCCTGAAAGGGCGACATCACGGTCATCGAGATTCCTCCCTTTCAGGGCTAGCCATTCTCATTCCATTCGTCCCCAGGGCATCGCCCTCGTTGTTCTACACAACTGCTGCATTCCTACCGCGAAGCGGTTTCGCCCTCCAGCCCAGGGTTGTCCGCCGCAGCGGACTACCCTGGGTACATGCCGAATTTGATCGCATTTACCCCAACGGGGTTACGGCCTCCGGCGTAACCCCGTTGGGGTAAAGCATGTGCAGAGTCAGTCAACCCAGGGTAGCTGCGCAACCCTGGGCTGGAGGGCGCAACGCCCTTGGCGTAAAAACACCCAACGATCGCGATGAAAATCCTATTTGCGACTTGTGTAGTACAACGAGGGCTTCGCCCTGGGCTATCCGATTCGAGTCCTTCAGACTCGGAAAACGCAAAGGGATCGCCGCCACGCGCTCTCAGCTTGCCAGGCGATATCGTTCGAACGGTCGAATGCTTCTCGTCGCGGTTGCGCACCTGCGATAGTTGGCACCGCTCTGCCGTCTGGTTATACTCCGTGCGCAAGTTCAGTTTGCGGCGTTAACTATTCTAGGCGAATGCACCCGACCTGTCGCGCCCTCCCGCGCACGCGGAGACGATCATGAATTACACTCTCAAGCTCGCTATTCCGCTCGGTCTCGGCTTGGCCGCCGCGGTGGTGAACATGATGGTGCTGCAGGCGGGAACCAAGTCGGTCAAGTTTATCAAGATAAAAGCGCAATACGAAGTTGCGGAGGGCGACCCATTTACTGATGAAGCGTTGGAGGTTCTCGAGTATCCGGGCAACGAAGCCGGATCGTTGATGGAGTCCGCAATTTTGTGGGACAATCGGAGCGTCCTCTGGGATCGACCGGCGCTCCGCAATCTCTCCGCGGGCGATATCGTTCTCTACCGCGATTTTCCTCTGCAGGGAGACACGCTGCAGTTGGAAAAGGGCGAATCCTCCCAACTCGTCCAACTCGGAGAAATCAATATTCCGCCTGCGATTTTGCAGATCAACTGCAAACTCGACTTCTTGATTCAATTTAATCTGGATGAATCTCCGGTTTGGATCGGTCCATTTCGCCTGGTTAGCGTCGGCGACCGGGTCGCAAATACAACGGATCGTTCAGGCTCCGGTGGCACCACCAATACGATTACCGTTGCCGTCAGAAGCGACTTAGCGAACAAGACCGACCCCACGGCCGAAGAGAAAGCGCAGTTAGAGCGCCAAGCTCAGCTCGATACGTTTGCGGAGAAAGAGCAGCAAGAATTAGCACGGCTGCTCAATGTTCGGATTTCTCCGGATACCCAATAACCTTGCCAGTGATTGGTGCAGGGAATCACTCATGCGAATTTGGGTCAATAAGATCGGCCGCGTCGAGGAGCAGCTCGTTCATCACGACGGCGATCAGATACGAATTGGCCGCGACGCGCACAACGACATCGTCCTCGACAGCCCGTTTGTTGCTCAGCAAGCGGCGGTGCTTCGCCGCAGCGGGACGCGTTGGGAATTGATCCCGTTGGGCAATAACGAGGTCCGCGTTGGCAATGTCGCGGTCCAGCGCGGCGAGCGAGTGCTGATTCCCGTGGGCGAAACGATCAGCATCTATCCGTTTCAGGTGAGCCTGGAACGGCCGGCCGTTGCGGCGGGCGAAGGCGATCGCCGAGCGCGTCTCGACCAACAGATGTCGGAATTGATCCTTCGCATTCATCAGGAACTTCTTCGCCGGATCGATGTCGATTCCGGCGACGACGATCGCCGCGACAACGAGGAGTTCCTGATCAAGCTGGAGCTTGATCTCGAAGAAATCGCTCGGCTCGAAGGGCTGGAGACACCAGAAAAATCTGAGCTGTTAGTTCACCTGGCGGCAAAGACCATCGAATCGCTTTTAATCGGTCAACTCGTCGAATCGGTGGAAGAGCACAACAGCGTGTGGGAACATGGGCAACGATGGCCGAAGCTGCACACGGCCAATCGCGTGATCGAGACCGAATTGCAGAGCCTCGTTCGACAGATGGCCAAGCGCCTGGAGCTAGATGAGATTAGCGACCTGAGCGGAAAGATTGGCCGAGCCGAAGAGCGATTTTGGCAGGACTGGGAGGAGATTGCCGATGACGTGTACGGCGAGGTCGCTCGCTATGCCGCGCTACGATACGTGAAGAAGCAGATTAAGGACATTGTCTTCGGTTACGGTCCGCTCGAAGATCTGTTAAGGATGCCCAACATCTCGGAGATCATGGTGGTCGATAGCGAGCGGCTGTACATCGAAAAGAACGGCGTCTTGGAGAAGTCCGGGCGACGATTTGTTTCCGACGCCGTAACCATTTCGATTATCGAGCGGATCGTTTCGCGCGTGGGCCGACGCATCGACCGATCGCAACCGCTGGTCGACGCCCGGCTTATGGACGGCAGCCGCGTCAATGCGGTGATCGATCCGATTGCCATTAGTGGTCCGTGCCTGACTATTCGCAAATTTCCGGCCAAGAAACTGCGCGTCGACGACTTGATCGCAAAGGGCTCGCTATCTCCCACGGCGGCCGAGTTCCTGCGGGCGGCGGTGGTGGCGGGGAAAAACATCCTGATTTCCGGCGGCACCGGTACCGGTAAGACGACCCTGCTGAACTGCTTGAGCGATTTCATTCCCGACAAAGAACGGATCGTGACGGTCGAGGACACCGCCGAGTTGCAACTTCATAAAGACCACGTCGTGCGGATGGAGACCAAAAGCGCCAACGTCGAAGGCGCCGGCGCTTACGAAATTCGCGACCTCGTGAAGAACGCCCTGCGCATGCGGCCCGATCGAATCGTCGTCGGCGAATGCCGCGGGGCTGAAGCGCTCGACATGCTGCAAGCGATGAACACCGGCCACGACGGCTCCATGACCACCATTCATGCCAACACTTCCCGCGACTGCATCTTGAGATTGGAAGTTCTGGTGCAAACTGCGGCTGACTTGCCGATCGAGTCGATTCATCGGCAGATCGCCTCCGCAATCGATTTGGTCGTCCAGCTTACACGCCTGCGCAACGGAGCGCGGTGCGTGACCCAAATCACCGAATTTGTGGAATACGACGATACCGAGCATCGAATTGTTACGAAAGACATCTTCTTTCGTGATCCACACCGGGAGAACGGATCGCTATTGCCCACCGGCTCAGTCCCAACCTTTATGAGCGAGCTGCTCGATAATGGGCTAATTGAATTGGATACGTTCCTGCTGTGACATCTTTCGCTATCGGCCGTCGATGAACCACGATCCGCCCTATCTGCTGATGCTGCTGTCGAGTGCGTTGGTGTTTGCCGGCGTGTTTCTTGCAGCAGGGTGGATCGGACCGGCATGGGATAGTTACACGCGGCGATATATCGGCGACCTGCGGCCGCGGCTGATGGCCTTGGGGCTAGACAGTCAGGGCGTCGTGCGGGCGCTGCGGTGGTGGGGCGTGGCGCTCTTTGCAACCCTGCTCGTGTTCGGCGTGCTGGCCGGAATGCCCCCGGTGGCGCTGGGTTTGGCGTACGTCGTGTTTGTTTCTCCGCGATTTATCCTCGACTACTTGATTAATCGGCGGCGGGTCAAATTGCGCGATCAAATGGTCCGGGTCGCGGGATCGCTCGCGAACACGGCGCGCGCCGGGTTGGCGCTGCAGCAGGGACTGGTGACGGTGGCCGCGGAGACTCCCCAGCCTCTCAAGACGGAACTCAAGCGGATTGTCCGCGATTACCATGCGGGCCGGCCTTTGGCCGACTCGCTACGCGAAGTGGAACGCCGACTCAATTTGGAAGCATTCACCATGTTCTCGTCCGCGATTCTGGTGTGCATCGAACGCGGGGGGCGGGTCACCTTTGCACTCGATCGCATCAGCACCGGCCTACAGGAAATGCAACGACTGGAGCGCAAGCTCGAGGCCGACACCGCGGCCGGTCGCAAATTGGCGATGCTATTGGGCATGTTTCCGCTGATCTTTCTACTGATGTTCGCGGTGCTCGATCCGATCTCCACTTGGTTTTTGTTTGATAAGACACTCGGCCAGTTCGTGCTGCTGGGGGTGGGCGCGATGGTGTACGTCGCCGTCCGCTGGTGCATGGTGATCCTGCGGGTCGATTTTTAGTTCGATCGTGTCGTCGAAGGTTGTTATGAATAGCGGATCGCTGCAACTTGTCGCCTCACTGCTATGGGCCTTGAGCCTCGGCGGTCTCGCTTGGATGGTGCTGCGAATCGCCACCGTGCCGCGCTTTATCGACCCGGCGCTTGGAAGATTTGAGTTAGAAAGGCGGGAAGAGTTGCGGGCCGCGAACTCGGTTTATCGATGGTTCGAGCCGTGGATCGACGAACTTACGCCTTGGATAGAGCGGTCGTATGGCAAGCTGGTCGATCAGGTGCGTACCAATCTGATCGGTAGCAGCGAACCATTGCCGTGGAAGCCGAGCGAGTTTATCGCGGTGAAACGCGTGGAATCCATTCTGGCGGGCTTGGGTGGAATTGCCTGTGGCGCGCTCATGGGAAGTATCGGCTGGACGATCGCGTTGGGCCTGATCGGTTACTTCGGCTACGTGTGGTTTGCGTTGCGGCAACTCAAGGCCCGCGCTGACAAGCGACGATTCGCCATTCGCCGTCGGCTCGCCTCAGCCATCGATTTGATGTCGCTGATGATGGAAGTCGGGGCCGGCTTTCAGGACGCATTGGAAACGGTCACGCGTGAGGCCGGCGACCACCCGCTCGGCGAGGAGTTCCGCCGCATCCTTCGCGATTTGTCGCTGGGCCGGCCGCGGAGGGAAGCCCTCAAGAGCTTCGCCGACCGACTGATCGACGACGACGCGCGAGAGCTAATGTCGGCCATCATTGAAGGCGAAACGCTGGGTACGCCGCTCGCGGAAACCATGCGGACCCAAGCCGAGCAGATGCGACTTAAGCGGTCGCAATGGGCGGAGAAAGCTGCCGAAGAATCGAAGGTGCAGCTCGTGTTCCCGGCGATGATCATCATGGCTGCGTGTCTGGTAATCGTCGTCGCGCCGTTCATTCTGAGCGCCCTTTACACTTATCCTGGATAGCAACCGAACCCCATGGCCAATTATTTGCAGGTTCAAGATGAAAAAGGCACACGCCAGTTGCCGTTGCAGCAAGGTGTGTCGCGGTTGGGCAGCAGCAGTGACTGTGAACTGCGGCTCGAACACGACGAAGTGCAGCCGCTGGCGCTGACGCTCGATTTTCGGGGCGACGCGCTGCTCGTCCACAATCGTAACCCCTATGCCGTGTTTATTGGTGACGAGGAGCTGCAACCCAGCCAAATGACGGCGTGGCCCGTCGGCGCCCCGCTACGGATGACGCGGTCGATTACCCTAACGATCTCCGGCAACGGTGCGGCAACAGTCGCCAAGCAAGCGGAGGATGAGGATGCACCGGAAAAGAGTCCGCCGTCTTCCCAGCGGCAGATGATTCAGCTTGGCGTCATCTTGTTGTGCCTGGGCGTCGGTTACCAGCAAATGGGAGCGGAGGCGACGCCCTCCGTCGAACGCGAGATTGTGAAATTCGAAACGCTGCTAGATGCCGTAAGAACCCATATCGAAGCGGAAGAGGACAAATCGAAAGTTCGGGCCTCGCAATGGCGCGACGTGATGCGGTTAATGCAAGAAGCGTACTTCTTAGAAACCCGCCCGGGGCAGCGCGACACCGCCCAGGCGATTGACGCGTATCAGCGTGTTTTAGAAACCGATTTGATTCGAAACGCCAAATTACAGAACGACAATCAACTCGAGTCCCGGGTGTTTCGCTTTGCGACGGCGAAAAAGGTGCTGCTCTATGAGTAACGAGCGGCCTAAGCCGCCATGGCAACCATCGCGCCTCGCAACGCGCAAATCTTTTTCAGCCCGCCTCGGCTGGCCGAAAGAGTTGGCTCGTGTGCTGGATGCGATCCTGCCATCCCATTTCAAACGGCTCGGAATGGAACGTTGGCCTCTGGCCGGTCCACTCAAGTTGACCAAGAATCCGCTCTTCCGCGTCGCGACCAGCGGACCGGAAGCGGTAGATGTCTTGAACTTGATAGGTTCCCGCGTCATCGAGATCCAGCACTTCGCTGATGACTTGCACGCGGCGACTCCCGTCGTCGAAACGAGCCAGTTGCAGCACGACTTGAATCGCGGACGCCACCTGCCGCCGGGCGACCTGCACCGGCAAGTCGAGGCCGCTCATCATGCACAGAGTTTCGAGTCGAATGAGCGCGTCGCGCGGAGTGTTGGCGTGGGCCGTCGTCAACGCCCCCGAGTGGCCCGAGATCATCGACTGAATCATATCGAGCGCTTCGCCGCGGCGGACCTCGCCGACAACGATTCGGTCGGGCCGCATCCGCAGCGAGTCGACGAACAGGTCGCGAATCGAAACCTGGCCGCGGCCATCGGGCCGCGCCGGCTGCGCTTCCAAATAAACGGTGTGGGGCTGATTGAGTTGCAATTCGGAGCTGTCTTCGATGACCACGATCCGCTCGTGCTCGGGGATGGCAGCGGACAGGGCGTTGAGCATCGAGGTCTTGCCGGTTCCGGTCCCGCCCGAGATCACGGTGTTTTTATGGAGGACGACGACGAACTGGAGAAACTCGGCCGCTTCCGCCGTAAGGCTGCCGCGCTCGACCAGCGAATCGAGCGAGAAGGTCGATTTCTGAAAGCGGCGAATCGAAAGATGGGGACCGCCACGCGACGAGGGTGGGATAATCACATGAACCCGCGAACCGTCCGGCAGGCGGGCGTCCATGCTGTGGTGGTCGATGTCGATGGTCCGGTTGACGAACTCGGCGATGTTGCGAACCGCGGCCATAAGATGGTCGTCGCTGGGAAACGTCGCTTCCGCGCGATGGAGCCGCCCGGCCCGTTCGAAATAGATCGTGTTCGGGCCGTTTACCAACACTTCGGAAACCGTCGGATCCTCCAGCAGCGGCCAGATTGGCGCCAGAAAGTGCCGCAGGGTTCGTTGATAGATGTCGCGGGCTTGCATGTTGGGGAGGCTTGAAACAAGCTGGAATTCACCTGCTTCGGGGTAGTGTATCACCAACCGCCTCAATTAAGATAGGCAAAATGGCGACGACCACCAAGTACTTGCCGACCGAGCGATTGGGGAGCGGACCCACCTGCGAGGTCTTTCTCGGCCGCGATGTCGGCGGCCTCAATCGTCGGGTGGCGATCAAGCAGCTTCGCGAGGACGTCCGCAGTCATGCTTCCCGGCGCGAAGCATTTTTTGCCGCCGCCGAGCGATGGTCGCAATTTAAACACGATGGCCTAGTAACGCTGTTCGACCTCGACCGTGCCGACGGGTCGATTATCTACGAGCCTCACGCCCTGTCGGGCAAGCAAATGATCTCCGCCGGTGGCAAGTCCCCGGCGGAGGCGGCGGAAATCCTGGCCCAAACAGCCGAGGCGCTAGGCTACCTTCACAACCAAGGCCTGCTGCATCTGAACATCAAGCCCACGAACGTCTTGTTTGATAGCGCAGGCCGCGCAAAGCTCATTGACGGGCGGTGTTACGATCGCGACCGAATTGGCGAGCTGCCGCTGCCGACCGGCGGCCAGAAATATCTTGCGCCCGAGATGATCGACCCTGCGCTGGGGCAAATTGGGCCGTCTACCGATATCTATTGTTTGGGCTTTGTGATTTTAGAAATCCTGCTCGGTTCCGCCTTTGACGATCTCTTTCGCGGCGTGGGCGTCGATGCGGTCGATGCCGATCGCAATTGGCTGCGTTGGCATTCGGCCCGCGATGAACCGCTGCCGGCGCTTAGCGAACAGGTGCCCGGACTGCCGCCCGAGTTGGAGCGGGTGCTCCATCGGATGCTGAATAAAGATCCGCTCCAACGCTACCATTCGGTGGCGGAATTGCTTGATGAACTACGGCCGCTGCTCATCGCAACTCGCAGTCCACGGGAGATCGCGCCGGCAGTATCCACACGGGCGAGCGCCACCAGCGACGTGGCCCCGGAGCAACCCCGGCCAAGCGCGCCGGCCGCTGCCGCGCAGCAGCCCAAGCTCGACGACATACCGAATCGACCCGCCGCTCCGGTAGTGATCCGGTTCATTGGTTGCGACTCGGAAATGGTCGGTGTAAACAAGGATTTCTTCACGTTGGGAGACTCGGCCGATTGCGATGTCCAGTTCCCCGCTGCGCTGCGTGGCAGCGGCCAAACTGTACTTCGACTCGGCCGAGCTGCAGAGGGCTGGCGGCTCAATTGCCCGGCCGGCATCACGTACTACGTCAATCAGGAAGTCGTGACTTCCTCTGCGAATCTTCGCTCCGGCGACATCATTCGCATGGCACCGGGCGGTCCGGGGCTACAGTTCACGATTCTCAACCAAAACGCCGAACCGCTGTCGAAGCTGGCCGCGCGGTACGCCCCTCGGCTGGTGCAGCCAGGTTCCGAAGCGGCGCCCAAGGCCGCACCGCCGGCGCTCCTGACTGCCGGAAATCATGCCCCGCGAGCGCAAGCACCCGCTCCGCCCCAACGACCGAGTGCCGCCGCGCCATCCAAACCGTCGGCCGCGCCGGCAAAACCGGCAGCCAAACCAACCGCCGCACCCGCGCCGCCGGCACGAACCAGCGCTCCCGCTCGGCCAGCGACACAACACGAGCCGGCTGCCGCCACATCGCAGCGATTCACGCGCTTGCTCGACTATAAGAATTGGGACAAATCGACCAAGAACTGGGTCGTGCTCGTGGCGGCATTGGTGACGATGGGTCTAGTGATCGGACTCTGGCCGACTAGCGCGCCGGAAGCAACCGACACGGCTCCATCCACATCTGAGTCGGCGCCCGATCCAGGCGGTGAGTAGCACGGGTCTCCGACTCGTGAATTCACGACTCGGCGAGTCGTGCCACAATAGATACTCCTAAACCATCTCAGCAAAGCCAATGTCTAACAACGGCCGCACTTCGGACACCACTTCCGCCACCGCGGTGGGTATTGATCTGGGAACCACGACCTGCTCGCTGGCGCGAATGGTCGACGACCAGCGCCTCGAGTGTTACCCGATAGACGGGAACGATAAATTAATTCCCAGCGCGCTCTACATCGAAGATCGAATCGAGGTCGGCCGTAAGGCACTGGAGTTGGGCCTCGACAACCCCGATGCCGTGGTCGAGGCGTTCAAGCGCGACATGGGCGAGCCGCACTACCATCGCAAGGTCCGCCACCACTGGATTCCCCCCGAGGTGCTTAGCGCTTTTTTGCTGGAAGAAATTCGTCTTCGCGCCCGTCCGCACATCGGCGACACGCGCGACGCGGTCATCACCGTGCCGGCCTACTTCGACGAGCGCCGCCGCAAAGCCACTCTGGAAGCGGGGCGACTTGCCGGGTTCAATGTCATCGACATCGTCAACGAACCAGTCGCCGCGGCACTGACCGAGTTTCAGCATGCCGGCCTGCTCGACGGGGATGAAAAACGTCAAGCGCGGTTGCTCGTTTACGACCTGGGCGGTGGAACCTTCGACGTTTCGGTGCTCGAAGTCAACGGAACGGAAGTCACGACTCTCTCCTCCGACGGCGACGTGCGGCTCGGCGGAAGGGATTTCGACGAACGGCTCGTCGATTTCATCGCCGAGAAGTTTCACGAACATCACGGCGTCGATCCGCGCAGCGATTTCGGCTTTCTGCAACGTCTGTGGGCACTCGCGCAGCGCGCGAAGCACGATCTCACCGACCAACCGACGACCAATGTCGTGTGTTCGTTCGCGGGGATGCGGCTGGGCATTGAAATTACCCGCGCCCAATTTCAGCAATTGATCGAGCCGCTGATCGAACGCACCATCGTCACCTCGATGGACGCACTGGAACAAGCGGGCCTGACCTGGCAGCAACTCGACAAGGTGCTGTTGGTGGGCGGCTCCAGCCGGATTCCGATGGTTACGGAGAAACTAGCACTAGCAGCAGGACGCCCGCCAACGCTGTCACACGAGCCAGACCTGGCGGTTGCCATGGGCGCGGCGCTGTTTGCCGCGCTCAAAACGTCGCCCAAGCTGGCCCAACTGCGGGTGGTCAACGTCAACGCCCACAGTTTGGGCATCGCGGGCGTCGATGTCCGCACGGGCGAACCCGTCAATCGGATTCTCATTCCACGCAATTCGCGTCTGCCGGCCAGTCGGCGGCAAAAGTTCGTCACCCGCACGGCAAATCAACGCACGGTCGAAATCAAAATCGTCGAGGGCGAAAACGAAAACCCCAGCTATTGCGTACCGGTCGGAAAGTGCATCGTCACGCTCAGCCCGAACCTACCCGAGCGGACTGAAATCCTCGTCACCTGCCGCTACAGTTCCAACGGCACGGTATCCGTGTCAGGTTTGGTGCCGGCAACCCACGAGAGCGCCCACGTCGAAGTCAAGCGCGACGGGTTTATGGAACTAGAATCGATACCGGTCTGGCGCGACCGCTTGCTGCGCGGCGCAGCGCCGCCGGTTGCCCTCACGGCCGATATGCCCGTGGTGCCGTCGATCGATTCACCCGATCCGCTCGACCACGCGCAGGTGCTCAAGCGGGTCGACTATCTGTGCCAGCAACTCGGCGAAGCATGCGTCGATAGTTCCGTGCCCGTCGCCGCGCTTCCCGCGCAACGGCTGGTCATCAGCACCCGCCGCGAGTATTTGGCGATCCAGCACTTGCTGGGAAAAGTGCGCACCGCGATGGCCGTCGAGCGCGACAGCCTGCAGAAATCGAAACTCCAATCGTCCGCGGCCGCGCTGCGGACTTATCTCACCGAGGTGGAACGCCTGTTCGTGTTCGCCAGAATCGCCTTCGGCTCGGCCTGCGTGAAGGCCGGTTTCGTCCCCGAGTCCATGAACCACGACGCCGATGAAGTCCACAATCTAACTGCGGCGGTTAGTAAGTGGTCGAAGGGATGAAATGGCGAGAAAAAACCATTCCGCGCGGGTCACCCAAACTTGACGAAGTTCCAAAACGTGTCGTAATATGGAACTAGGAGAACCACATGTCCCTCTGTGTCACCATTCCTGATGAACTTGCCGAAGAGTTGACGAGGACTGCCCGGGCTGCCGGCCAAACTCCGGAAGAGGTTGCGGTCAGAGCGATTCGCCGGAACCTCCTGGCCACCGCCAAGCTGAACGAGGCTCTTGCGCCCATTCGCGAAGCTTTTCAACGATCCGGGCTAACTGAAGACGAAGCAGTTGAACTTTTCGAAGCCGAAAAGCACGCCATGCGGCGTGAACTTGCGGCGGCTAAGAAGTGAATGCCGCCGAGCGAGTTGTCTTTGATTGCAATATCTTCTTCCAGGCGTTGATTTCGCCAGCGGGACCGGCCGGCCAAAGTGCTCGATACCGTCGCCCATTCGTCGCGTTATGGGGCGTCGAAGCCAGCAGCCGCAGCAAATCCTATGGGAAGAGCCTGCTGAAAACGTGTACTTGTCCGCACTTTCGCAAAACCCACTATTTCGTATCCCCTGAAGCCACCTAGCTACTCGTCGTAATCAGGCGGCTGGGCAGGTACAATCAATTTCACTAAAAGCGAACGGGAGATGGGTTCATCCAATCGCGAAAGGGTTAGCTAATGGCACATACGCTTATTGTTTACTCTCTCATGTCGATCGCGCTATTCGGCGCAATACGTACGCACGCCAGCCATGCTCTCAACATTGAGACTGTGCTCGTCGGCAACCCAAACAACCCGAACGATCCCACCGATGGAAATGATCTTGAGGATGGAATTCAACATTTTGGTTCCGTCGCGTATTCCTTTCGCATGGGCAAGTACGAGGTGACCAACGCTCAGTACCTAGAGTTCCTCAATATCAAGGATCCCAGCGGGGAAAATACATTGGGGCTGTATCACGATGGCATGACAACAAATGCCAATGGCGGCATCGACTTCGACTCTGGTGCACTCCACGGCTCCAAATACATCCTCAAGCCTGGACGGGGCAACAATCCGGTGAACTACACATCGTTGGCCGATTCGTTTCGATTCGCCAATTGGTTACACAATGGTCAAGGCAATGCCGACACGGAAGTTGGGGCTTACACGATTCTCAATGGTGGTAGTCTTTCGTCCATCTATAACGTGGTGCGAAATCCATCTGCAAAATGGTTTGTACCCAGCGAGGACGAATGGTACAAAGCGGCCTACTACGATCCTCGCACGGAATCCGAAGGTGGCCCTATCGGCGACGATCATTACTGGAGATTCCCGATGCAAGCGGATTCTGATGCGGACATCTTCTCCGACAACCCTGCCAGTTTGAATACTCCCGATTCGTCTAGTTCGGCAAACTTTCGCAAGAATGACTCAATCGCTAACGGCTTCAACGGCGGCTTTGCAGTGACCAACTCCGAAATGATGGACGTAGCTCAAAACTATGTGACCAACGTCGGTGCATACAGGCTGGCAAGGAGCTATTACGGAACATTCGATCAAGGTGGGAACGTTAACGAGTGGACCGAAGCGATTGACTCAGGTTTTTTTCCATCGCAATCCGTCTTACGCGGCGGCTCGTGGGTGTCGATTGAGGGCTATTACTTGGCAGCATTTGGTCGCACCGGTGCATCTGCTTTGGGAAGTCGCAGTTACTATGGATTCCGTGTAGCAACATTGGTGCCGGAGCCCACCACAGTGCCGCTACTGATTTCCGGAATCGCCGGGGCGATCCTCCTCCCCGCGGCCTATAGACCGCTGGGAACTTCGGCTTGAGCCGACGATCTCAGCCAGATTCCCACGGCCTTTCCGCTCTTTGCTTTCTAAATCTTCGTGCTTGAAAAGAGCCACCTCTTCCGGTATCGTGTACGTCTGAACAAAATCTCGGTCTAGGAGTACATCTGCCGTGCGATTCCACAACCGTCCGCCGCCGGGTGCCACTGCTGACTTGCTCAGCAGTGCGCAGCGGGTACCAGGATTACACTTCTGGACGAGCCAGCAGTGGCACCCTTCATGCTTGGCGCTTCGCGCCCAGCCACCCTCCACTCTCTAACTTTCCACAAACTTCCTGCTTGAAAAGAGCCACCACTTCTGCTATGGTGTACGGTTGAACAAAGTCTCGATCCAGGAGTACATCCGCCATGCGCTTCCACAACCGGCCCCCGCCCCGTTCGCCCACGCCCTAGCCCTCTCCCGCGAGGGGACGGAAATCCACAGTCCGCACTCCGCCTTCCGCATTCGGACGCCGCCCGCGTTGCGCGCCGAGTCGGCGGCAAAGCGTTAGCCCGCAGCCTACCGCTACCGTTGCGCGCCCAATACGAGAAAAACCAATTGTGTCAGCGCCCATCGATGTTGGAGACAGATTCGCGAGGCCGGTTTGACGCTACAGGGGTGCGCCAAACGCCAACATTAGTGGATTGCAGCCGCTCGACAAAATAGCGGGCAGCGGGGAGTAGAGAGTAGGCAGTAAGAACCGCAGGCTAACGCCGCATGTGTTTCTTCGCTGCCCTCTGCCCTCTGCCCTCTGCCTACTGCCTGCTTCCCAGCCGCTTACGGAATCAGAAACACCAACCCCGTGACAGCCACACCCTGCAGCGCCAGCCCTCGGCAGCTTACTTCGGGCCGCACGAGTTGGTGCGGGTTGCACGAGCCGGGGCGATAGGCACCTAGCACGTAGTGCCGCTCGCAGCACGGGTCGGCGCCGATCTTGTAGGGCAGCAGCGGGACGGTGCCAAAGAAATGGGCGGCACAGACCGCCGACTGCAAGCAATTGCCGCCCTTGCATACGGAGACGTAATGACCATAACGCTCGACATTCGGCTGCTCGAAGTACAGCGGCCGATGATAAACCGCCGGTGCGGCCCACGCGAAGCAACTCGGTCCGTAGCCGGACGACAGCATCGAAACATCGTACCGCGGCGTGGTCCAACTGCCGAATTGCTGCTGGGCCAGATTGCGAATCTGGTACTGCTCGGGAAACGACTGCATCGATTCTTGCAACTGGCGCGGCGGCGCAGGCGACACGGTGAGCGCATCGAGCGGACGGTTGAGCGACATTTCGGTCGCCGGCGTGAGAGGTTCCTCGGTCCCCTGCTCTACTTCCTCCACTTCCGCAACCAGCGTGTAGAGCGGATACACGTCGGTAGCGAGCGGTTCCGAGTGGATGCTATTGGTGACCGGCTGTGGTATTTCAGGCAGGGGTGTTTCAACCTGAATCGGCGCGGGTTGCCCCGTCAACAATTCGAAGACATCCGTATCCTCGCCGAGCAACGGCGTCACCAGCAGGGCGGTTGCACAGACCGAAAACGCCGCACGGCAGCGGAACCGGGCGAGCAGTACGGTAGTCATCGCGACCTCAAATCATCGGAGTGCTGGGATGGGATGCGACCCGAAGCGCACCGACGGCGGCCAAGCGGAGAGCACCCCATCACCTTTAGTTCGGACGCCGGAAATCAGGAATTTAGCATGATGACGTATTTTTCTGCTGGGCGAACTTCGCGGCCGATCTAAGAGCGGCACATCCCACCGTGCTTTTCGCGGCGACGCTACCTGTGCTATAACGGGCTGCGAGTGACTGCGAGGCTGTCGGCTGTCGCCAATAGTACTTACAGCGCTAGATTTTCACCACGGAGTCACGGAGGACACGGAAATTCGCGAATTAGTGGGTTTATCAGCAAATTGCAGTCGAGTAGGGGTACGTAATGCAGATGGCACAGAATAACGGATTTTCCTCCGTGTGCTCCGTGGCTCCGTGGTGAAACCGATCGCTGTAGTAACTGACAGTCAAATAAAGTCTCCCCTGCTAGCACTGCGGTAATTCACCATGCCTCGAGAACGGATTCTGTCGAGCGACGATTCAGCAATCGCTGCCAGCAGCGCAGTTGCGACCGAAGCTCGGCCGCCGAAAGTGCGCGACGACGAGCCGGCGCTCCGCCCTCGTCATATGAACGAGATGGTTGGCCAGCGTGAAGTGGTCGAGCAACTTCGCATTGCGGTGGATGCGGCCCGCAAGCGCTCCGAGCCACTGGGTCACGTGCTGTTCGATGGTCCGCCGGGGCTGGGTAAGACGACATTTGCCACGTGCATCCCGCGCGAATTGGGCGTCGAGATTCAAATCGCCAGCGGCGCGGCGCTGGCCGCGCCGAAGGATTTGCTGCCCTATCTGACCAATGCGGTGGAAGGCTCGGTACTGTTCATCGACGAAATCCATCGGCTGCCCAAGGCGGTCGAGGAGTTCATGTACCCCGCGATGGAAGATTTCCGCGTCGATATTACGCTCGGCGAAGGGATGAACGCCAGAACGGTCAACATGCGGCTGCGGCCGTTTACGTTGATCGGCGCGACTACCCGAAGTGGCCTGCTTTCGGCGCCATTTCGCGATCGTTTCCAAATCCGGCAACACCTCGATTTCTACAGCGACGATGAATTGAGCGAGATCGTCCGCCGCAACGCGGTGAAGCTGAGGGTTGAAATTGACGAAGTCTCCGCAAACAAGATTGCCAGTTGCAGTCGAGGCACGCCGCGGGTGGCCAACAATCGGCTGCGCTGGGTGCGCGATTATGCAACGAGCCGAGCGAATGGGACGATCGATTTAGGCGTCGCCCAAGCCGCGCTCACGATGCTTGGCATTGATCGACTGGGGCTTGATCCACAGGATCGCAGGTATCTCGAAACAATCTTGCGCGTGTACCGCGGCGGACCGGTCGGGGTGGAAGCCGTCGCCCACACGCTCAACCTGGCGATCGACACACTGACCGACGAAGTGGAGCCGTTTCTGCTGCGAGCGGAGTTGGTGATCCGCACGCCGCGCGGTCGCAAGCTGACTGCGGCCGGGTATGAACATCTCGGCGAAACGCCGCCGGTGGAGGAACGCCTGCCACTGTTCGAGTGAGATTGTAGCACGAGTCTCCGACTCGTGAACTCACGAGTCGGAGACTCGTGCTACATTGTTTGGCAACTTTACTGCACCGCCACTTCGTTCGGCTGCTCCGCCTTTCGACGGGGAGCATCGAGTGACCGCATCGCGAAGAAGGTTTCGTGGATTGCTTCGCCGACCGTGTTGAGCCGTTGCTGCAGACGATCGACGAATTCGTGGATACCGGTGGCGATGATTTCTTGGGCATGGGTATACGCGAGTTCCGCCTGCAAGCGGCCAAGCCGCTGCTCCGCTACGTTGCAGAATCCCCCCGGCGGCGTGCCAGAAATAGCGTGGAGCGAGTTCCGCGCGCGAGTTAAGCAAAAGAGCACGGCACGAGGGAACTCCTGATCGAGAACCAGAAAATCGACAATGTTCTCGGGAGCGATCCGCCCGTGACGCTGGCGGTACATTTCGAGCGCACTGGCCGACCGCAACAGCGCGAGCCATTGGATGTCGTCATAGGGCGTGCCGACATCGGTCGGTTCGGGCAGCAGGATAAAATATTTCACATCGAGGATGCGGGAGGTTTTATCGGCGCGTTCAATCATCCGCCCTAGTTGGCAGAACTGCCACGCTTCGCCGTGAGTCATGGTTGCGTCCGTGACTCCCAGAAACTCTTGGCCCGAAAGGTTTACCCGCTGATAGAATTCATAGGCATTATCGAGCACGGCGCCGAGACCGTCGCTTTCGCGAAGCATCAGGTAGAAACTGTTTATGTGCTCCCACATTTCGGCGGAGATCACCTCGCGCATGCCGCGGGCGTTTTCCCTCGCCGCCATCAGGCAGGAGAGAATCGAATTGGGATTGCTCTCGTCGAAGGTGAGAAACTCGACCACATTCTCCTTGGTCGTCTCGGAATAGCGCTCGCGGAAAAGCTTGTCGTCGCCAGTAGTGACCACGAGCGGCCACCATTGCTCGCCCGCTTCACCGGGCATGTCGAGGCTGAGGTTCAAGTTGACGGAAATAAACCGCGCGACATTTTCGGCCCGCTCGATGTAACGGCTCATCCAGTAAATTGAATCGGCAATGCGACTGAGCATGATTTGATATTCGTTCGGCGCACAAAGCGCTCCGCTACGGCTCGCGGACTCGCCTCCGCGTCGCGGCTAACGAGCTTTCCCCCAAATCTGAAATCCCAAATCCCAAATCCCAAATTTCTCTTACGCCACAACCCAGGTATCCTTACTGCCGCCGCCTTGCGAGGAATTCACCACGTAGGAACCCTTCGTCAACGCAACGCGGGTGAGGCCGCCAGGGAGGACATACAACTCTTTGCCGTACACGATAAATGGTCGCAAGTCGACGTGGCGGCCTTCCAGGCCGTCGGCCGTGAGCACCGGCACGCGAGACAGGCCGATCACCGGCTGGCCAATGAAGTTTCGCGGGTTGTCGCGGATTTGAGCGGCGCAGTCGTCCAACTGTTTCTTGCTGGCATGGGGACCGACCACCAGGCCATAGCCGCCCGCTTCGTTGGCTGGTTTCACGACCATGTTCGCCATGTTTTCCAGCACATGCTGCCGCTGGGCATCATCGCAGCAGACGTAGGTTGGCACGTTGGGAATGATCGCGTCCTCGCCCAGATAGTATTTGACGATCTGCGGCACGTAGGCGTAAATCACCTTGTCGTCCGCCACGCCGCAGCCGGGGGCGTTCGCGATGGCCACCCGTCCGGCGCGGTACGCCTCCATCAGGCCCGGCACTCCGAGCGTCGAGTCAGCGCGGAACGTGAGCGGATCGAGAAAATCATCGTCGATTCGACGATAGAGCACGTCGACCCGTTCCAGTCCCTTGGTCGTCCGCATGTAGACAAAGCCATCGACGACGACCAAATCGCGACCCTCGACGAGGTCGATCCCCATCTGTTGGGCCAAGAAGGAATGCTCGAAGTAGGCGGCATTGTGCATGCCCGGCGACAGAAGCGCGACCGACGGCGCCCGCGTCTGATCGTCCATCAGGTGCTGAAGTGCGTCGAGCAGTCGGCTGCAGTAGTCATCCACGGGGCGGATTGAAATCCGATCAAAAAGCTGCGGAAAGGTCTGCTTCATGAGCTGCCGATTTTGCAGCAAATACGAAACGCCCGACGGGACGCGGAGATTGTCTTCCAGCACGTAAAACTGGCCATCGCAGTCGCGAACCAGGTCGGTGCCCGTGATGTGGCACCAAATGCCGCGCGGCGGCGTCAGGCCGACGCACGGTTGACGGAACCCTTTGGCGGTGGCGATGAGGTGCTCCGGGACGACGCCATCTCGGACGATCCTTTGGTCGTGGTACACGTCCTCAATGAACAGGTTGATGGCGGTGATGCGTTGCTTGAGGCCCCGCTCGAGCCAGTCCCATTCCTTCTGGGCCAGGATTCGCGGGACGATGTCGAACGGAATGATTCGCTCGCGCCCGCGGCGGTCGCCGTAGACGTTGAAAGTGATGCCAAGCTGCAACATCGAGCGGTCGGCGGCCCGCTGGCGGCGGATCAGGTCGTCGGCAGTAATCGCGCGGACGCGATCGAACAACGCTTGACAGTCGGGCCGCGGCTGGCCCGACAGATCGAACATTTCGTCGTAGAAATCGCCCGTGTCGTAGCGCTCAAAATTCGCCGTGACCTGGTCATTTGGCGTCGGCGCGAATAGCTGGCTCTTTGAGAACGCCGGCTTCTGGGTTTGCGTTAGATATGCCATCCCACTCCCCAGGCAATGCCCGCGAAACGATCACGCAGACGGCGCGGGACATGTCGTGCCCGGCGGCCGTCGTGCCGGGAAGCCCATCCCCACTGTCTAATCGTCCGTAGACTTCCGCAGCAGAGCAAAATCGGGGCCGACTGCCTAGATGGATCGGGCCAAGATCGAAGGTATGATGGGGTCAAGAGTTACGGCGCGGGGACGCTCAGAATCTCCTGGTTCGAATCTGCCAGCCACGCGGTGAATTGCCGAAGAATTCAGCAGTATGCGATTACCCCGGCAAGATTCGCAAGAAAAATCCAGACTCGACCGTGCGAACCGGTAACAACGGGCACGGGTCTTGCGTATTAGGAGTAGGACGCTCGGGCAGGACCCCGGAAAGCCTGACGCAGCGGCCATGTCGCGAGGGTCACAGAGAGAGGAGCCCCCGATGAAAACCCCAACATCACTTTTCACCCGACTCCAACCAACCATTCGCAGGCGCTGGCTCCCCGCCGTTCGTTTTCGCTCCAAGCCTTATCGCGAACTGTCGGAATCGCTGGAAGCGGCCTTGGCTGAACTTGAACAGAAATATGCCCGACCGAACTCGTCTCCCCTGTTCGACCGTCGCCTACCGCGGAACTAAAGCTCCAACTATTATGCAGACCGACAGGTGATCTAATTCTGCGGCGTGCGGTTAATTGAGCATGAAGGTAATTCTGGCCAGCCCCCGTGGCTTCTGTGCGGGGGTGAACATGGCAATCGAATCGTTGCGGCTGGCGCTCCGCGAGTTTGGGCCTCCGGTCTACGTCTACCACGAAATCGTCCACAACAAGCACGTCGTCAACGAGTTTCGCGGCCTGGGGGCCGTGTTTGTCGATGACCTGAGCGAAGTCCCGCCCGGCGCGACGCTCCTGTTTTCCGCTCACGGGGTCGCCCCTGAAATCCGCCAGCTTGCCCGGGAGCGGCGACTTTTCCCCATCGATGCCACATGCCCGTTGGTGACGAAGGTCCATCTCGAAGCAATCAAGTACGCCAAAGCGGGGTACACGATACTTCTTATCGGCCACGAAGGGCACGACGAGGTGATTGGCACCATGGGCGAGGCGCCCGAGGCGATCGTGCTGGTCGAGACACCCGACGACGTGGCAGAACTGCAAGTGGCCGATGAGTCGCGGGTGGCGTATCTTACTCAAACAACGCTGAGCGTGGACGATGCCAACCGCATCATTCGCCGGCTGAAGGAACGCTTTCCGCAAATCGCCGCCCCCCCAAAAGACGACATCTGCTACGCCACCCAAAACCGCCAGGAAGCGGTGGCCTTGCTCTCCAAGGACACCGATATCGTGCTGGTGCTTGGCAGCCAAAATAGCTCCAACAGCCAGCGGCTCGCCGAGCTGGCACGGGAACGCGGAATCCCGGCCTACCTCGTTGACGGAGTCGCCGATATCAACGCCGGCTGGTTCGAGGGGATCGAGACAGTGCTCGTGACCGCCGGTGCGAGTGCCCCGGAAGTGGTTGTCGAGGAGTGCCTTGATTGGCTGCAGGATCGATTTGCGGCGACGATTGAGAGCCGCTCGATTCGCGAGGAGGATGTTTCGTTTCCCCTGCCGCGCGAGCTGCGCGGGTGAGCCTTCGGCTCGTGAGCGATTGAGTGCGGAGGGGAGGTGGAGGGACCAGCTTCCGTCCGGCCCACGGCCCGCTGCCGACTGCCTACCTTTTTTGTCGCCCTAGTTTGTGCCACGCGCCACCGGTGTTTTGCAGTTTTGTTCGAGAAAAGCTCGTTTGTGCCACGTGCGCGCGCTGGCACAAACTGAGGTGCAGAGCGACGAAATTCGCGGCCCAGCAGGGTCGGCGGGATGCCGTGGTACGGCCAACGGCGCATGCTTGCTCAATCAGCGCCGGACGTCCGTGGATGCTTACGACTTCGTCAGCGATCGCCGCTGCGGTAATGGTGGTCCGCTTCGTCGATTCCAGACCTTTCGATTGAGTTGCCTTATCCTACGGTCATCGACGACAATAAAGGCAGCCGCGGGATGGTGCTTGCGGCATGGACCCTTTACAGGAGACAGGATCGATGCGAACAACCTTAGATATTGTCATGGATAACGGCGACAGAACTCAATTTCGACGCGATGCGTGGCCCGTACTTTTCTCTTTGGATTGGAAGGGTAAACCCGGTGGCGATTGGGGCACCGAAATACTGCAACTACGTGGACATGCGGATGGCCGCTTCATGGTCTGCGGATTAATCGATCGCTACGACAATCTAGAAACACTAAACGCGGAAATCTTACGGGCTGACGCCAGACACTTTGATCTGCGGTCAGCAACACGGCGCGTCGCAGGGCGCACTGGATTGAGTGAGCGCCAAGCCGATGTGTTCGTGATGTCTGATGCAATGAAAGACCGGTTTAAGGAATAATCGACCTCACAGGATGGCCAACAATTGCGCTGACGGCCGGGGCGAGTGATAGTGCATGTGGCGAGATGCTATTCAGCGGCTGGCGGCGCAAATAGGAGTCGCGGTCTCCCTACTGGGAGCGTTCTCGTAAAGGTGGTTCGCAAGAACTCGAAGTGCTACGCAAGGCGGCTCAAAGTGGCTTGCAGCTTGCGCCCCGTAAACCGGCCATTGCGGTCCCGAACGTATTCGTAAACATGCCCCCAAGCGCCAGCGGGGCAGATTATTCGGCTTTGGATCGTTCCTAATGTGATTTGATAATGCTCGCCGACAGATCCGGGTCCTGCGAAGAATCGCATACTTACCACGATGTCTTTGTCTACTTCATGCACTGCGAATATGTGGCACCAGGTGCCCGGCGTGGTTGAAGTACCGAAACGCGTGGGACCGAACGGCATTGCAAATGGGGGGCCTGCTCGATCGAAAAACTTCTCCGGCTCGCCGCCTCTGGCGATGAACTGTCGTAACTCACGGAACTCCGGCTCGCTCCCGCAATAACCCCGTCGGTTGTGAACGAGATAGTAATGCAATCCGATCTTGGCAAGCGCGCGGAAAGCGTCGATCGAGAACTCAAAGGTAGTGCGAACCGGTACTAGGTGAGTCCCCGATTCAGTATCCGGTCGATCTTCGAATCGAAAAGTTGGAAAGATTTCGGCAGCAAGCCGCTTGAGGGATGCGCCATGGTGCTCATCACAATGAACATAAACTCGATGTGGATTCTTGCACCCGCACCTCGCAAGTGCGGCGCGTAACGCATCGGCGGTCATGCCGTTAAAGTACCGAACATAGAATTCGTTGCCATGTTCGTCGTGTATGGTCAGAACGTTACCCGGCTTCACGGTCCCAGGGTCATCGAGCGGTTCAACAAGCTCAGTGTGGTCGTGATGCCGCACCAAGTAACGAGGCGCTTTACTACCTTTGGCACCCCGCTGACGTAGGCCCGAGGTCGGCCGGCGGCGACGACTTGGATTGACGAGCGAGCGATAATAACCAAACGGCGTAGACTGGGCCAAAATCTGCTCAAATACGCCGAATTTGTTGTTGCATCTTTGGCAATCGCCGCGGAAGCGAATTTCGCCGCTGAATTCACCAAACAGCGCGCTCGTCAAAATGTGATCGCCTTCGCCGCGACTGGGGTTGAAGAAGCGACCACAGTAAATACAGTGTGAAACGTTCATCCGTGAGAGAGTGATTTAAAGCGGTGCAGGCTAATTGCGACCATTCCAACAATTAGCAGTGACCATGACACAGGTTCGGGAACAGCGTCAACCGCAATACCTTCTGAATCGTTTTCGACAGATTCACCAAAGCGCGATTTCCACAATTGATAATGCCCCTGTACGTAACTTAATCCCAGGCCGTCGCGCCATACGACGTAGTCAGCAGCATCCACTGAACCATCGGCGTTGAAGTCGCCATGAGTTGGGGCAGAGGAAGCGATTGGGTCGTGGAAGACGATTCCTCTGAATGAGTCGTCAAAAAAATCCAACACACTGCCTTCGATACTGCCTATTTCAGTGGTCCCCCACCATACGTTACGAGCATCGACATTTCCTCTGGCCAATGGATCTGTTGTAACCTCAAATAGTTGATCGTTGCGGATTTCCAATCCCGCATTGCCGACAATTGTTGTTGGATTCAGCGAGTCCTCGCTGAGAACCGCGGAGCGTACATTCTGAACAAATCGGATCCCGTCGCCCTGATTGTTGGATATTTCATCTCCCCGGAAAGAAATGCGATCCGAGCCAATGATTTGTATAGCAGCAACAGAATCGTTGCCGCTTATGAGATTATCCAACAGCATAATGTCGCTCCCACCATTAAGTTCGATTGCAACCGACGCATAAGAGGATGGAGGCTGGAACCCGTTGCCAACAATTGTGTTTCGTGTAAGAGCGACATCCTGAAACGAATGAATCGCAATAGTGCTTATTCCTTTGTTGCGTAACCGTTCACGGGTCGGGCATAGATGGGGTTGGAGAAAAACGGAAGAGCAGTTCCCCCGCTGGTTTACGACCTCCACAAAAAATAATCTTGCGCATATGCCCAAAAATAGTACCGCTTGTCTGCCAATTCATTCGCGCGACAATCGAACCATAAAAAAACACCTTGTTTTGCAGGTTTTCCACCCCGTGAACGGTTACCTTTGTTGCTTTCAATGAAGTTGCCGGTGATTGAAACTTCGTTGCTCCGCGTCACGTAAATAGCACTGCCCCCTTGGCTCGTATTATTAGTGATTTCATTGTCCGAGATCAACACGTCGGCGCTTGAATCAAGTGCGATGCCGCCGCCAAACACATGATCGGACGTGAAGATAGCAACGTTGTCTTCCAGTTTATTCCCCACGATGCGCAGTCCGTTAGCATCTATCACGTTTATGGCGCTGCTCAAATTGTTGTGAATTACTGACGCGTGGATAAACGGATTAGTGGATTCGATTCGAATGGAGCCGTTACGGTGGCTAGCAACTCCAGTTAGATCGACATGCTCCAAAATCGATCCTCCCAAGAAACTGCCCTCGCTGTCATAAATCGCATCGGCGGAATTGGCTCCCAATCGGATTCCGTTCCACCGTTGAACGTCTCCTGGTTGGTCTGCTACGAACGTTATCGGCAATTCCGCCGTGCCGCGGGCTGAGAGCGCGCCATCGACAACCACGAGACCGGAAGTCGGCGCGAATCGTACCTCCACTCCAGGATCAATCGTTAGCGTTGCTCCGTTGTCAACAAGAACGCTGGATGTCGCGATAAACGGGCTATCCGCAAGTTGCCAATGCGCGTCGGTCGTGATGAATCCCCCGACGTTGGTCGCAAACAGTGGCCGCACAAACAGCATCGCTGATATCGCGGCCAAGCAGCAGGTGAGAACTCTTGGTTCGGCAAGTAAACTGCGATCACGTGTCATTCTAGTTGCTTCACTCAGCAGAGATTCACCGATTGGACCCGAACTGCCATTCTACCAGAGATCGGCTGTATCAAACCACTTAAACTCGGACCCCTTTCAGCTACTCGCACTGCGATAACTCCGCAGCGCGCTCTGAAACACCCACCGGCTGAGCACCAACGACACCGCGGTCGCCGCGAGCGCGAACAGCGCCAGGTATGCCGTCTCTCTTTCAAACGGTTTCGCCATGAAACGCGCTGGCACGTTGATCACCACCAGAATTGGAATCACGAACGTGAATAGAGACCTGAGTGGCGTGCCCCACGGGCCGGTGTAGATTTCCATGGGGTAACGGGCGAAGTTCGTGATGTAGAACCAGAAGTCGTAGAGGGACTGATTGCGGCCGAGCCAGATGCTCGTGGCGGCGAGTGAGACCATCACGCTGTAGAGAATCAGCGTCCCCGCCAGAATGTAAACGACGTATAGGCCAATCTGCCACCAGGCGGGCCAACCGGTGTCGAGGTGCGATACGCCATAAACCAGCAGCACCAACGCCACCACGAAGTTGCTGAGCGAGGACCACGCCATCTTTCTCAAGGAGATTAAAAATTGAGTGTCGACCGGCTTGAGGAGCGCGAAATCGAGACCGCCGGTGCGAATCAGCTCGCTGAATTCCTCGGCGTTCGGCAAGAAAAATGTCTGCACGAGGCTGTTCACGAACACGGTCGTCGCGATAAAGATGAAAAACTCAAACTTGGTCCACCCCGCGATGTTATCCGTCGTTTGGTAAATGATGAGGTAGAACCCGAGATTCATCAGAAGCCAGGTGACCGACGAAAATCCTTCGATGAGGAAATTCGCGCGGAACATCATGTCGCGGATGATGCTATTCCGCGCGAACATGAGAAACAGCCGGATGTATTGGGTGAGAGTGGACATCTCTTACTTGAGCGCTAGGTGGTTTTCACCACGGCGGCACGGAGGACACAGAGAAATACAGAGAATTGCGAAGTTCCTCTGTATTCTCCGTGACGCCGTGGGTGCAACTTAGCGTATTAGAGTTGAATCAGCCTCCGTAACCGCTGTAGCGGCGATACCCGGCGGCAAGTGTCATGCGGCACGCGACAATAAAAAAGACCACCCACGCCGCTTGCACCAGCAACCGCGGCAGAACCTGGTCCGCGGGGATCTTACCGAGGAACAACGCGGCCGGGAAATACGCCAAGTATTGCAAGGGCTGGTAGTAGGCCATCGTCGCGAGCGGTTCGGGCAGTTTTTCAAAATGCGGCCCCGTTATGAAATCAAGTGGGAACATGTGGCCGGAAAAGAAAAAATTGAACAGCATATAGACGAACAACAACGAGCTGACTTCCAGAAACCAGAAGCCAATCATGCCGAAGGTCGCTTCCAGGAAGAACCCCAACAAGAAGCTCATCAAGAGCGACGCGATGAAAGCGGCAAGTGTTTCCGGGTCGGGCCAACCGGGAAAATAGTCTCGACAAACGTAAAACACCAGCGCGAACGGCCCGATTGCCACGCCGTAGTAAACCATCTTATGGCCGAGCCGCGCGATTAGCATGAACGACACGAGGTCGATGGGCTGGATAAGAAACTTCTTTATTTCGCCGTCACGAATCTGCCTCGCAATCGACGTAGCCAGGCCGGGCATGCTCGAGAACGCGCGGGCGACCATCGTCAGCAGGTAATAGGCCACGACATTGTCGCGGGTATAGCCGGCGATCGGCCGCGACCCAACCGCGGCAAACACGGCCGTCCACAAGAATATCTGCGTGACGATCGGCAGGAACCGCATCAGCGTCCCGAGCACAAAGTCGCCGCGATACGCCAGCCGCTCCGCCACGCATAAGCGGAAGATCATCCACCAGGTTTGAGCGCGAGCGTACATTGATTGCGGATTGCAGTTTAGACGGGGGCGTAGCGCACGATCCACGGAACGCGGTCGAAGTCTGTATCGTGGCTAGAAATGGCAGTAAGACTCTGCGCCTGCATGATTGCTACGATAAGAGCATCGTTGCTGAGCAGCCCGAACTGCTGATTGATACGAGTTGCTGTCAGCACAAGTTGCGGCTGAATAGTAAGGATTTGTATCTGAGACTGAAGTATATCGTCAATCGCCCTTTGGTGAGCTGAAAGTTGTTGCAGTTCCGCGGGGCGCTGTTTTAGTCGGTTCGCGATCCCCGCGAACGGCCACCCGAATAGGGCGCATGCCTCAAGTGTCATTAGACGATGCGCTGTTTCCGAAAGTACGTGGGTCGAGGTAAACCCCGCAACGTCTCCCTCGTCAATTCGCTCCATAAGCTCGCTGCAAGCAACACCTAATTGCGCATGCTTTGAAAACGCATACACAAAGGTGTTCGCGTCGATGAAGAGACTCGCTCCATCCGGGATGTCGTCAAATATCATCAGATACGTCGATCAGAATTCCAATTCCGGATCGAGGGCGGCCTTCACAATCAACTCTGCATCGTCACAATCGATTAACGGCTGCCAGCGCCCGGATGATCGGCCTTTGGTTGTCGGCTGTTGTACTTTAGGCTTTAGCTCCAAAGTCACGCGAAGCGATTCATGTTCCTTGAATGGCAATGGGCTGGCTGGCTTCAGCACTCCATCTTCATAAGTGGCGTCAATCGTTATCGACATTTGCGATCCTCCAAAGTGTGGACATGTCTCACGATATTATACCGTGTGGAACGTGCGGTGATAATGAGCCATTGGCATCACTCGCATTCGGCACCGGTTCGGCAAATGCTTGAGCGATAACTTCCTCCAAGGGTGGGTCTTCGACGCTGACGTCCTCGATTGTATAGCTGGCCAGCACGGCGGAGAGGACGCTCGCGATTTGGCGGCGCTCCACGCGGAGTTTTACCTTGGGCTCGCGGATCTCGATAACTTCGCCGAACCGGGCCAGATCGCGCGGAATGTCGGAATTCGCGAACAGCAGGGTTAGCACCTTCGTGCTGCTGAAACGATCGACGATGTCGCGCAGCGAGCCGTCGAAAATAATTCGGCCGTGCGCGATAATAACGACTCGCTCGCAAAGTGCCGCCACGTCTTTCATGTAGTGGCTCGTGAGCAGGATCGTAATCTGTCGGTCGGATTGGTAGTGCTTAAGAAACTTCTGGATGTTATGCTGCGCGACCACGTCCAGGCCGATCGTCGGCTCGTCGAGAAACAGCACTTCGGGCGAGTGGAGCAGTGCCGCGATCAATTCCATCTTCATCCGCTCGCCGAGCGACAGTTCGCGGACCGGTTGATTGAGCAGTTGCTTCACATCGAGCAGATCGACCAATTCATCGAGCCGCCGCTGGAACTGATTTGGGTCGATGCGGTAAATCTGCCGATGGAGCAGAAACGACTCCATGGCCGGCAGATCCCACCAGAGTTGATTCTTCTGGCCCATCACCAGGGCGAACCGCCGGCGATAGGCATGATCGCGATGCCACGGAACGTAGCCCATCACGCGCGCCTCGCCCGCGGTTGGGTTGATGACGCCCGACAGAAGCTTGAGCGTAGTGGTTTTGCCGGCGCCGTTGGGGCCTAGAAAGGCAACGAACTCGCCTTGCTCGACATCGAGATCAATGCCGCGAACCGCGTGAACTTGGCGATATTCGCGACGCAAAAGTCCCGCAAACGAGGCCCACAGCCCCTCTTTTTTCTGATAAACGCGGTACGACTTTTCCAGGCCGCGGATTTCGATGATGGCCATATATGCCAAGTATAAGCCCGCTCCCATAGGGCGGACAGTGTATCCGTTCCCGTAGTCAGAGCCGCGCGGACGTGCGATATTAAGCTCTCACACGCCCCGCGATTTCCGCACGGACCGCCGACGATGAAGTGGATGAAACGACTGGAACGCAGGTTCGGCCGCTATGCGGTGCCGAATATCGTGCCGGCGTTGGTTGTTGGACAGATCGTCGTGTACGGCCTCTCCTACTGGGAGAGCCTGCAGGGCCGACCGCCGAAGATTTTGGAAACGATCTGGCTGTTGCCCGATCGGGTGCTGGCGGGCGAGGTGTGGCGGGTGTTCACGTTTCTGATCCAACCGCCACAAGTCCCGCTGATTTGGCTCTTACTCGGCTGGTACTTGCTCTATATGTACAGTTCTGTGCTGGAACGCGATTGGGGCGTGTTTAAGTTCAATCTGTACCTGCTGATCGGTTGGATCGCCACGGTTGCAGTTTCCTTCTTCATCCCTCCCTTCACTGCGACAAACGCCTACCTTTACACGTCGCTATTTCTTGCCTTCGCGCAGCTTTATCCGGACTTCACGTTCATGATCTACTTCGTGCTTCCGGTGAAAGCGAAGTGGCTGGCGCTGTTGACGTGGCTCACATTCGCAATTGCCATTTTCGAGGGAGGTTGGCCGCAGTTCTGGCTGGTGCTGGCGACGGTGGCCGACTTTCTGCTCTTCTTCGCCGGCAGCTTATGGCGTTACGTGCGTCACCGGCAGCGGCGGCATCGGTTCGAGAAAATGGCGCCGACCGCTAAAAAGGCGATGTCGCACGAATGCCGCGTCTGCGGGCTGACGAGCGACATGGCGCCCAAGGTTTCGTTTCGCTATTGCTCGCAGTGCTCCGGGCAACAGTGCTACTGCCCCGATCATATTCGCAGCCACGAGCACGTGATCGCGAAGTGAAGCGGGCAGCCGGCAGAAGGCAGCCGGCAGAAAGTCGCGTAGGCATCACGCCGCTTGCGGCGCAGCGACGGCGGTTTGGGCTTGCAGTGCCCGGTCGATTAGATCAACCGTCCGCGCCGTGGCTCCGAGCTGTGTGGCGACGAACTTTCGAGCTCGTAATCCGAGACTAGCCGTGAAGGTGGGGTCGCTCAGACAGTGCTCGACGAACTGTTCTAGTTCTCGCTCGTCGTTCACCACCACGGCACCGTCCGTTGCAAGCAGCGCGGCGACGATGTCGCGAAAGTTCCAGGTGTTGGGGCCGAACGCGGTTGCCACACCGTAGGCGGCGGGTTCGATCATATTCTGGCCGCCGCGGCTGCCGAAAGTGCCACCGACGAAGCCGATGGTGGCTGCGCCCCACCAGGCGCCGAGTTCGCCGACCGTATCGACGAGTAGAATGCGCCGCGGTCGGGGACGACGCGGCTCACGCGCTGCTTCTTCAATTTGCAATTTGCAATTCTCATTTTGCAATTTGCAATCGAGTTCACTGCGGAATTGCCACTCGACACCGCTCGCGTCGAGCATCGCTGCAACTTCTCCGAAGCGCTCGGGATGCCGCGGTACGATGATTAGCCGCAGTTGCGGGTATCGCTCGGCCAGACGCCGGTAAATGGCAATGGCGATCTGCTCTTCGGGCTCCTGCGTGCTGCCGGCAAGCCAGACGACATCATCGCGCGCGATGCCGGCGAGTTCACGCAGCGCCCGCGTGCGCGGGTTGTGGCGGTTCGTTTCGGCGCCATCGAACTTCAGCGAACCGGTGGCGCGAACGCTTGCCGGTTCAGCGCCCAACGCGAGAAATCGCTTTGCAGTTACGTCGTTTTGCGCGACAATACAATCAACCTGTCGCATTATGGGTTTCACGAGCCATTGAAAGCGGCAATAGCCGCGGAAGCTGTTGTCGCTAAGCCGCCCGTTGACGATGGCGACTTTGGCCCCCTGCTCCTTCGCGGCGAAGATCAAATTGGGCCAGAGTTCCAGTTCCGCGAGCACGAGCATTGTCGGTCGAATGCGACGCATCGCCCGCCGAACTGCCCAACTGAAGTCGAGCGGACAGTAGAAAACGGTGTAGTCAGCGTATTTGCGGCGGGCAAGGTCGTGGCCCGTTTTCGTGGTTGTCGAGAGAACGATCTCCCAATCGGGATGCCGCTGTTGCAACTCGCTTAGCATCGTGGCGATCAAATTCACCTCGCCGACGCTCACGGCATGGAGCCAGATGCAGGGCCGATCGCCGGCGCGCCGCGGCATGAGGCCGAGCAGTTTTTGGGCAAAGCCTTCGCGGTATTTGCCCGTGCGCACCGCAGCGTAGAGCACCAGCGGCGAGCAGACGATGAGTATCGCCAAATAAGCGGCGTTCAATATGCAGTTGCGGAGATGCGACACGTGGGAGTCCTTTCCCAAGGTGCGGAATTGTAACCGCTAATGGCCGCTAATAACGCTCGGTTTTGCATTCGCAATTAACGATCATTAGCGTCCATCAGCGGTTCATAGCTTGATTCAATAGATTAACTAGGATGATACGCTACGCCGCCCTGCCGCAACAATTCTTATACTTCTTCCCGCTCCCGCACGGGCACGGTTCGTTGCGGCCGACTTTTTCGACCCGGTTCCGGATTGGTTCGATCTTCTGCTTGGCTTCGGTGCCGGCGATGGCGGCTTGTTGCTGGCGGGCGATTTCACTGGCGCCGGGGGCTTCTTCTTTGATCGCTTGGGTTTCGACCCAGGTGCTGCCGACGAAGTCTTCGTTAAGCTGTTCCATCTTGAAGACGAGGTCGGTGACGTAGTTGCCCACCGAACCCCACATCTGCTCGAACATCTTCATGCCTTCGCGCTTAT
This sequence comes from Pirellulales bacterium, assembly GCA_040901765.1. Taxonomy (GTDB): domain Bacteria; phylum Planctomycetota; class Planctomycetia; order Pirellulales; family Lacipirellulaceae; genus JBBDYG01. The sequence continues at coordinate 15,138 of JBBDYG010000075.1, read as the reverse complement.
ACTCGACCTTGGGGTCGACTTGCGCGTAACCCCGCAGGCCGACGCTGCTGCGAAGGTGGTCCATGGCGAGCAGATGCTCTTTCCAGGCGGAGTCGAGAATCTGCAAGAGAAGCGCCCGCTCCATGCGGCGCATCTCCGGCCGGAAGTGATCTTCCACAGCTTGCGACACGCGACGACGGGCCTCGTCGTGGTCGAACTTCGCAAGTTCCTCGGTCGAAAGCTCGCAGTTGACATTCTCCTTGAGCCACGCGCTAAGGTCATCGAGCTTTCCGTTAAGGCCAGAGACCTGGCCCAGGGTCGCCTGTTTGCTAGACTCGTCGCCGAAGAGCTTCTCGACGCGCGCGAGCGCTTCGCTCGCAATCTCGTTGGCCTTGGCGTTCGTACGGCGGCTGTGCTCGACGAGCAGATGGCGGATTTCTTCGCGCTGCTTGTTCTTGAGATCGTCGGCCGAGAGATCGACGTCGAACCGGCGCTTGGCCCATTCGACAAGCCCTTCGCGCTCGAAGCCCTGCTTCTGCCCGCCCGCCGTGCGGCCCGAGAAACGGTACAGGCCGGCCAGCACGGGGTATTCCGATTCGCGGTCGTCGTAGGAGGCGATGGCCCGCTCGTGAGCAAGCTCGCGAATCTGCAGCGGGTCGCGGCCGATCAGGTCTTCCGGCGTCAACTCGATGCCAAACTTATCGCGGAGCCAGGCGATGGCCGTCTTGAGGCCGAAGTCCGGTTCGAGAAACTTGGCGAACTCGGAGAGATCGATCTTGGCGATCGCTTCGTGCGCTTTCTCGATAAGATGCTCGTCGAGTTGGTCGCGGCCGATCTTCTTGAGGTCGCGGTCGCGCAGGTTGAGGCCCCAACGGGTATCGGCCCATTTGGCGAGCGCAGCCCAGTTCCACTCCGCTTGGCTTTCTTCATCGTCGCCCGGCAGGTTCTCCTCAATCGCGTCGAAAACTTGCGATTCGGCCATGCGATCCGCTGCATCGTGCGCCTGGCGGTCGGCCTCCTCGAAATTCAAATTGCGATAGTCGCGCGGCTCGAGCTGCACGTTGAGCACGCCGCCCGCCGCGGCCGCGAAAGTCTCGTAGCCGTAGTTCGGATCGAGCAGCGTCTCCAAGTTCCGGTCGATCTGCTGCTCAATCATGTCCGTGAGCAGGTCGCGGCAATTGACGCCGTCCAGAATCCGCTGGCGATAGCCGTACACGCGCTTCCGCTGCTCGTCCATCACCTCGTCGTATTCGAGCAGGTTCTTGCGGACCTCGAAGTTGCGTTCTTCGACTTTCTTCTGAGCGCCTTCGATGCGGCGGCTGACCATTTTGCTTTCGATCGCCTCGCCTTCCTGCATGCCGAGCCGGGTAAGGATGTTCTTCACCCATTCGCCGGCGAAGATCCGCATCAGGTCATCTTCAAGCGACAGGTAGAACCGGCTGCTACCGGGATCGCCCTGACGGCCGCAGCGACCGCGTAGCTGCAAGTCGATGCGACGTGCCTCGTGGCGTTCGGTGCCGATGATGTGCAGGCCGCCAAGCTGCTTCACCTCTTGGCCTTGTTCCTTCATTTGCTCGCGCACTTGAATGTCGCGAACGAGCGTTTCCCATTCTTCCTTAGGCACGTCGAGCCGAGTGGCGTACTTGTCTTGCAGCAATGCCCAAGCCATCGTTTCGGGGTTACCACCGAGGACGATGTCGGTACCGCGGCCCGCCATGTTGGTGGCGATGGTGACGGCACTCTTGCGGCCGGCTTGAGCGACGATCTCCGCTTCGCGCTTGTGATGCTTTGCGTTGAGCACCTCGTGCTTAATGCCGCGGCCATTGAGCATGTTGGCGATCCGCTCGCTCTTCTCAATCGAGACGGTGCCCACGAGCACCGGCCGGCCCTTACGCTGCACTTCCTTGATCTTGTTCTTGGGGACGTTTTGCGGTTGCTTGCTGTCTTGCGGCACAAACGACACCGCCTGTTCGGTCTCAGCTTGAATCGTCCCTAGCATCAAGTTGCCGTCGCTGAGCAAGATTTGGTCCCACTTGTTCATCCGCTCGATTTCATCGGCGATGGCGGTAAACTTCTCGCCCTCGGAGCGATAGATCACATCCTGGTTCTCGGCCCGCCGCATGGGCTTGTTCGTGGGAACGCCGATCACGTCGAGCTTGTAGATTTTCCAGAACTCGCTGGCCTCGGTGAGGGCCGTACCCGTCATGCCGGCGATTTTCTTGTAAAGCTTGAAGAAGTTTTGCAGCGTGATCGTGGCGAGCGTTTGATTCTCCTGCTTGATCTGCACCCCTTCTTTGGCCTCGACCGCTTGGTGAAGCCCATCGCTCCAGTGGCGGCCTGGCATGAGACGGCCGGTGAATTCGTCGACGATTACCACCTCGCCTTCTTGAACGACATAGTTCACGTCGCGCTTGTAGAGGTGGTGGGCCTTGAGCGAGTTGTCGATCAGGTGCGGCCACTGCATGTTGCCGGCAGTGTAAAAGCTCTCGACGCCCGCAAACTGCTCGGCCGCGCGGACGCCTTCATCGGTGAGGTTGACCGTGTGTTCTTTCTCTTTGACTTCGAAGTGACGGTCTCTGCTCAACTGCCGGGCGACCTTGTCGGCCCGTTGGTATTTGGTGATGTCATCCTCGGCCGGGCCGGAGATAATGAGCGGCGTGCGAGCCTCGTCGATCAGGATGTTGTCCACTTCGTCGACGATCGCAAAGTTAAGCGGCCCTTGGGACTGCTGCTGGCTCTTGGGATAGCGGTCGTCGTTCCGGGCGGCGATGCGCATGTTGTCGCGCAAGTAATCGAAGCCGAACTCGTTGTTCGTGCCGTAGGTGATGTCGCAGTCGTAAGCCACCTGCCGCTCGCCCGATTCCATGCCGGACTGAATGGCGCCGACGGTGAGACCGAGATTTGTGTAGAGCGGGCCCATCCACTCCATGTCGCGGCGGGCGAGGTAGTCATTCACGGTGACGACGTGAACCCCCTTGCCACCGAGCGCATTGAGGTAAGCGGGGAGCGTCGCGACGAGGGTCTTCCCTTCACCAGTGACCATCTCGGCGATGTTGCCTTCGTGCAGGATCATGCCGCCCAGGAGCTGCACGTCGAAATGACGCATGTTGATGTAGCGCCGGCCCGCTTCGCGAGCGACGGCGAATGCTTCCACCAGCAAGTCCTCGAGCGTCTCGCCCGCGGCCAGACGACGGCGGAATTCCGCCGTTTGCTGCTTGAGTTGATCATCGCTCATCGCCTCGTACTTGGCGGCCAGCGCGTTGATCGCATGGACCCGCGGCTGCAAGCGGCGCAAGTACCGCGCATTCGCGGAGCCAAACAACGACGTGATCGCCCGTTCGAAGCGGCCGAGAATGGCGTTGCCCAGGGCAGTGATGAATTCCCAGATGCGTTCGACGATTTCCATGATTACCGACAGTACAGGGGCGGCAGGACAGTTAAGAAACTCGTACCGCCAATGCGAAGCGAGTGCCGAGCAAACGGAGCTTGCCAGGCTAGCAGTGTGACTACAGGCACAGAATCAGCGCAACTTGGCTACCAGCAAAAGTTTATTGCGATTGGCAGGGTGGGTCAAGCGTGATTGAAATGCGCGCTGTGACCGAAAATCGAGCAATCTCGCCCGATGCTGCCTGCCAGGATGGCAGACGTTGGCCAGTGATCAGGGGTCAGGGCCGGTGGGTCCGTGATTAGTGACCTGCTTCACCGCGCGTTCCGTGTCTCGGCAAGGCGGACGGAGGACTGGTAAACTCGAACTACATTTGCATAGCCGATTCAGATTCCGACGACCGCCGCCCATGCCTCTCTCCGCTCCGATTTCGACCGATATATCGGGGCAGTTGATTCTACTGGGCACCGGTACCAGCGTCGGCGTCCCCGTAATTGGCTGCGGTTGCATGGTTTGCCAAAGTCCGAACCTCAAAAACAAACGGACTCGGTGCAGTGCGATTCTCGGCCTGCCCGGCGGAAACCTGCTGATCGACACATCCCCCGATATGCGAGAGCAACTTCTACGCGAGCAAATTGGCTTGGTGCATGCCGTGCTCTACACGCATGAGCACGTGGACCACGTCTACGGTCTGGACGATCTGCGGCTGATGCAGTTTTACCTCGGCGGGGCCGTGCCGCTTTACTGTGAGGCGAGCGTCGAGGACCGGATTCGAAAGTCCTACGACTATGCTTTCGCCCCGCCGAAAGACCTTCACGCGGGGGGCGTGCCGCAACTCGCAATGCACCGGATCGGCACCGAGCCATTCGAAGTGCTGGGGACGCGTGTCACCCCTCTTCGCCTGGAACACGGGAAGCATTTCCAGGTGCTCGGCTTTCGAGTCGGCAACGTGGCGTACTGCACCGATACGAATTCGATTCCCGCCGCGAGCATGGAACTGCTGCGCGGCCTCGACGTGCTCGTGCTCGACGCCCTGCGGCACAAGGGGCACTCGACCCATTTTTCGCTCGACGAGGCAGCGGCGATTTCACGCGACCTCAAGCCGCGACAAACCTATTTCACGCACATGTCGCACGATCTAGAGCACGAGGCGACCAATGTGATGCTGCCGGCGGGAATGGCTTTGGCATACGACGGCCTGCGCGTGCCGCTCATGTAGGTCAGGCTTTGCCTGACAAGAACCATAATGCCGCACGGCCATGTCGCACATCATGCCACGCCTCTCTGGCTGATAGCTGACGGCTGATAGCTGAGAGCTACTTCTGCAGCAGCAACTTATCGTTGCGGGTCACCAGCAGGCGGTAGGCCTCGCCATGGTGGAGGATGACGACCTGCCGCTCGCCGCGAAGGAGGTCTTCGGAGGGGATGACGCGGATCGCGGCGGGGGTTTCACCGTGGGCGTGGCCGGCATCCGACGCATCTTTTTCAGGCTCATTCATGGGGGGATTAGCTCGCGAAAAAACTTGCCCGAAAGTCGGCGAGAGGGGGTTGACGTGGGGCGTGGAGACATTACGATATCGCAATTGAGAATCAATATCAAGACAGCCAGCCCAGTTTTCTCGGTTGCCAGCCACTCTTGACCGGACGGCTTCATTGGTGAGGCCTTCGGCCATTTCTCGCTTGCGACGTTCGGTTGGGGCCACCCCCGTCGCTTTCCCGATTTGGCCCCGGCAACTTGGGGAGATCGACTGATGAGTCTGCTTCGATTCGGCTTGGCACTGGGCCTGGCACTGGCATGCCTGCCGCGCGACGCCGCGGCAATTACCACCAATTTGGGTCAAACGTGGGACCTTGCGCCCGACGCCTGGACCCGCGGCAACGACGCCGACACCTCGTGGTTCGGTTGGGATGTGCTGGAAGGAACGCACCCGGTCTACCCCGCCCCGCCGGATGGGTTCTTTCGCATCTTGGATGACAGCACACCCGATGTCGGCGGCGCCACGACGGCACTCACCCCGCGGCTGTATCAGGGGAACGACGGCGTGAACGACCCTTTGCCCACCACCAGCGGCCATCGCAGCGGGAGCGGCAACTACTATTCCGGTTTCGATAACGCGGCGCTCGACCATATCACCGCCGTCGCGCCCGCCAGCGATGTCGGTGGTTTCACAACGGTGGTGCTGCAAGTAGTCGGGCAACCCGGCAACGGCGTTAGCGCTCTTGAATTCGCCATGGACGGTTCGTGGACGAAGGTGAAGGACCTCTTTGCGATCAATGAAAACGGAGCGGGGATGTATTGGCAGGAGTGGACCGCGCCGGGCAACGATTTGCCGCTGTCGATGTTAATGACCTCAACCGAAACGAGCCGCGGACTTGACGCGTTTCAGGTTGATACGTTTTGGACTTCGGAGCGCAACCCCCGGATCAATGCCATTTCGGCGATTCCGGAGCCAGGGTCGGTGACGTTGGCCGGACTGGCCGTCGTTGGTGCGTTGCTCGTGCTGCGCCGAAACCGCGCGGCCTGAACGAATTGAGATGGATATACATACCCGTCCGGCGCTAGCCGCCGCCACCGCCGGACGGGACCGATTGAAACTGTTTTTCACGGAGTTTGATCAAGATGTCAAACCAGATTTATGTCCGCGGCGGCATTGTCGGCTTGTGGCTCCTTGCATTGCTTCCTGCGGGAGTATCCCACGGCGAGTCGCATTCGACGACCGATCCTGAAATCGAGATGTATTTCTATCCGACGAGCTCGGCCAACGGCCTGGGATCGGTGCGCGACGTCGCTTCAGCGTTCTCGGCCTATTCGATAACGATTGACGGTCAGCCGGCTGAGCTCTATCCCGGCACGGGCACCGATCCCTCTCGCCGCGGCAGTTTTATTGTCGTCACCGACACCTCGGCCAATATTCCCCTGTTGGACGATAACTCGAGGTACCGCATCGATTCGTTGCGAATAACGCTGACACTCACCAACTCGATCACCTACGACAACACGCCGGAGGATGTCTTTGAGCTGACCACGCTCGGCGGAGACGACCCCGGGCATCCCGTCGATATGTACGCCATCGGCTTCGGCGGCGACTATCAAACCTTCGGATTTCAAGGCGAAACGGGCGTCGAGTATTTTAATTCGGGCGATCGGCGGTGGCCCATTCAAGCAGGGAACTTCACGGGACCCTATCAACTTTATTCCATCGATGCGGATGGCAACGACGTGGAAAACGCAGTCGCCGGTGGCTACAGCGCCACCGCGCCGGGCAACACGACCGCGGCTTGGACCCCCGATCCGTTCAGCATCGGCAAGGTCTACGACGAACTGGGCGTTGAGTGGACGCCCGGGACCTCGGTTCCAGCGGGTTCTAAATTTGTGTTCGAGCCGAATCTGTCGAACCAGGGTGTCGTCCAATACCTTCAGTCATCGCTGGCGGCGGGCCATCTCGGGTTCTTTTTCTCTTCGCTCCAGCAAGCCGGGCAAGGAGGCGTCTATCCCATCTTCGCCCTCGATCAAAATCCGAGCGGACCTGGTTACGAAGGCGAAGGTCCGACGATTGAACTGGCCGTCACGATTCTGGACGACGTTCCGCTGTCGGGAGATTACAACCACGACACGGTCGTCGACGTATTCGACTACGACGAGTGGGCGCGGACCTACGGCGCGACCGTGACCGCCGGCAGCGGCGCCGACGGCAATGGCGATGCGTTCATCAATGCGGCCGACTACGCCGTGTGGCGAGATAATTATGCGTCGCCGCTGTTACCGACATCGAGCGCTGCGGTGCCGGAACCGGGGACGTGGTGGCTAGCATTGATTGCTGTTGGAGTGTCGGTGATTTACATGGGGTGGCACGCCCTGAGTCCTCGAAGGGCGTGGCGCAGCAGGTACCAACTTCACCACACCCATCGAAGACTCTGGGCGTGCCACCCGAATAGTGGCTTTACCCTTGTTGAGCTGCTGGTCGTGATCGCGATCATCGGCATCTTGATTGCCATCCTGCTGCCGGCGGTGCAGGCGGCGCGGGAAGCGGCGCGGCGGATGTCGTGCGGCAACAACCTCAAACAAATCGGATTGGCCGCCCATTCATTTCACAGCACCCACCAAACCTTGCCGCCGCCGAAGGTGCTGAGCCGCGGCGGGGGATTAGTCTCGATGGGGTCGGAGAACGACGGAGACCAATTCAGCCAACTTGGCAGCACACTGGTGCTACTGTTGCCGTTCTTGGAAGAGGGAGCAATCTACGAACAATATGATATTACCAAATCAATCAATGACGAGGTGAACTTGCCTTTTACGAGTCGGGAATTACCCCCCTACACTTGCCCCTCCATGACTCTGCCTCGGCCGATGCCGGTTTCCGAATGTGGCGAGCAACTAGGGCCGGGAAGCTATTTGATTAGCACGCGCGTAAAACACTCTTCGCACGATCAACTCGATGGTGCCTTTGTGAGTCCCCCCACTGCTGCGGGTCAGCGCTACGAGTGCAGTTTCAAGCGCATTGGCGACGGAGCGTCGCACACGTTGCTGGTGGGCGAGACGAATTTCGGGTTTGCCAGCTATTTGTGGGACAGCGGGTGCTCGTACGACGGCTCGCCGCGGTGGGGCGACCACGCTTGGGCTGAAGGGTACTGGTTCCACGCCTGGGGCCACACCGGCGAAGGCCGGCGGTATAACTTCGACGACGAACAGGCGCGGTGGGATTCGGCCTTTACTTCCACGTTCCGCAGCGACCACCCCGGCGGAGCGCAGTTCGTGCTCGTCGATGGCAGCGTGCAATTTGTCCCGTCCGACGTTGATCGCCGCGTGCTCAATGCGATGATTACCCGCGCCGGTGAAGAGATCATTGATCGTCCTTAACCACTGATTTCACAGCGCGGCCGTAAGGCCGCAACCAAAGAATTTAACAGGAGGAAACAAGAGGAAAGAGAGAGAGAGAAGAATATAGCCACACTTTTCTCTGTGCCCTCTGTTGCCTCCTGTTCAGATTTTCTTGTTCAAAAAACAAGTTTCTACGTTGTAATACGGATGAGTTTTGGAAAGCATCGACCCAATTTTCTTATGAAATTACATCCGTGTTCATCCGCGCAATCCGTGGTTCACCTTATTTTGCTACGAACCGAACACGAGGAGATTTACTGTGAATAACTTTTTAATCTGGCCCGAATCGGGGATGCGAACGGCGATGGGCGGCATGCTGGCGGTGTTGATCGTGGTGAAGAGCAGCTCGGCGCACTTCCCGTGGCTCGTGTGCGACGAGAGCAAGTCGCCCGCAACCGTGGAGGTGTATTTCGCCGAATACGCCGAGCCGGGACAGGCGGAGTTGGTGGAGAACATCAAGGCGGCCAAGGTGCGGCCGGTGACTTCGACCGGACTTGCTGAGGCCTTGGCGCTCAAAGTTGGCGAGGACGGGCTAATTGGCAAGCTGCCCAAGTCCGACGTGCCCCGGCTGCTCGTGCTGGAGCATGATTACGGCGTCATCACCCGCGGCGAAGACACCTTCTTGCTGCGTTACTATGCCAAGACGGGGCCGGAACTGGGCAGCGAGGCGTGGAGCAAAGTGAGCGTGAGCGACCATTTACCGCTCGATATTGTGCCGACTCGGGAAGGCAACAAAGTAGCACTGCAAGTGAACTGGCAAGGCCGGCCGGCGGAGGGCGCGGAGGTTCACGTCGCGGGGCCGAACATTGAAGAGATGAAAGTCAACACCGACGACACGGGCGTCGTGGAATTTCCGGTGGGCGATACGGGCTTATATTCCATTCGCGCGCGGCACGTAGTTTCCGAATCGGGCGAGCACGGCGGAAAGAAGTACGACGAGGTGCGCTACTACACGACGCTTGCCCTCCGCATCGGCGAAACGGACGAAGCGAAGCAAGCCGCGGCCTATCCCGAGATTCCGGCGCCGATTACCAGCTTCGGCGCGGCAGTCGCCGGCAACTCCGTTTACGCCTACGGCGGCCACACGGGGGACGCCCATTCGTATTGCTTCGACGACCAATCCGATGCGCTTTATCAGCTCGACCTCGCGAAGGGGAGCGATTGGAAGCGAGCGGCCCGCGGTCCCCATCTGCAAGGACTCTCTCTCGTTTCGCACGACGGCAAGCTCTACCGCGTCGGCGGGTTCACGGCGAAGAACGAAGTGGGCGACGAGCACGATCTCCACTCGCAAGATTCGGTGGCCTGTTTCGATCCCCAGTCGGGCCAGTGGCAGGACATGCCCGCGCTGCCCGAGGCGCGTTCCTCCACCGATGCGATTGTGATGGATGGCAAGCTCTACGTGGTCGGTGGCTGGAAACTCTCCGGGCTAGAAAAAACCGGCGAGTGGCACGAGACCGCCTGGGCGCTCGATCTCAATGCCGATCCCGCGTCGGCAAAATGGGAAGCTCTCCCCAAACCGCCGTTTCAACGGCGGGCGCTGGCGCTCGCCGCGCATAACGGCCGCATCTACGCGATCGGCGGCATGGCGAAGAAAGGGGGCGTCACCACCGCGGTCGATTGCTACGATCCAGCGACCGAAACTTGGAGCAGCGGGCCAGCGCTCATCGGCAAGCCGATGAACGGCTTCGGCTGCTCGGCCTGCACGCTCGACGGCAAGCTCTACGTGAGCTGCCTCGATGGGACGGTGCAACGTCTTAACGACGGCGGCTCCGCGTGGGAAATCGCCAAGAAGCTTGACGAAGGCCGATTCTTCCACCGCATGTTGCCCACTGACGATCACCGCTTGCTGCTCGTGGGCGGCTCGAATGCGTCGGCGGAGAAGCAGACGGGTGTGGAAGTGGTCGATGTCGCGGGGGAGTGATTGTAGCACGACTCTCCGAGGCGTGAACTTACGAGTCGGAGACTCGAGCCACCCTCCGCGCTCCGCTGCGAAGACTCCGCGTCGCGGCTAACGTGACCCGCTTAGCGGGCCACCGCGACGCGGTTCTCCTTCAGTCCCAGCAGATAATCAATCGCAATCGTCAACGCCTCTTTGCCGTAGTGGTCGAGCTTGAAGACGGGGCGCTTCGGATCGTCGATCTCGGAGTACGCTTCTTCTTGCTCCTTCTCGGCGTCAAGCTCTTCGCGCTGCGCGAGGTATTTTTCCTTATTGAGGGTGACCGTCTTTTGCTCTTTTTGTTCCTTGTAGCGCTCGATTCGCTTCAGGTCGCGGGCGAAATCCTCGGAGCCTTTGATTCGCTCGGCGGAAAGCTGCCGTAGTTGGTCGATCAGACTGCTATCGACCATGTCGTACTGATCGTGCCCTAATGGACGGACCTGGTCGAACTTCATCGCGTAGTCGAGATCCGACTCGCTGATGCCATCGAGGTGGCTGGTCAGGTGGGGAATGATCACGTCGGCCAGCACGCCGCGGTTTTGGGTGCTGTCGCCGCCGGGGCGATAGAACTGTTGGATGGTGAGCTTCAGCGAACCCAAGTTCGGCTGATTGTTCAGTCCGAAAATAGCGTTGCCCAAATCGAACAACTGCTGGACAGTTCCTTTGCCATGCGTCGCGTCGTCACCAATCACGATCCCGCGATGGTAATCCTGAATGGCGCCGGCAAAGATTTCGCTGGCGCTCGCGCTGAACTTGTTGGTGACCACCACCAGCGGACCCGACCAAACCATGCCGGGTTCCGGATCGTCGTAAGGCTGGCTACGGCCGTCGGTTCCCTTTACCTGGACAACGGGGCCTTTGTCGATAAACAGCCCGGTCAGGTTCACTGCTTCGGTGAGCGAGCCGCCGCCGTTAAAGCGGAGGTCAACCATCACCATGTCAACTTCCTGCTTGTTAAAATCGTTGAGCAAGCGGCGGACGTCGCGCGTAACGCTCTTGTAGTTGGGCAGGCGAAGCCGGGCACCATCCATGTCCATGTAGAAGCTTGGCAACTGCACCACGCCCACCCTATAGGGCTGACCGTTGGGGCGACTGCCCCACTCGACAACCTCGCCACGGGCTTCCTGGTTCTTAAGCTCGATTCGCGCGCGGGTGATCGCGTAGACCACGGTTTGCTTGGGATTGTCGACCGGCTTCACCTCCATGCGAACCACGGTGTCGCGCTTGCCACGGATGCGATTCACCACGTCGTTGAGCTTCATGTCGACGATGTCGTCGATTTCGCCGTCGGGGCCTTGGCCAACGCCGACAATCTGGTCGCCCTTTTTGAGGCGGCTATCGAGGTCGGCAGCTCCGCCGGGGATGATCTCATGGACCTCGGTGTAGCCATCGACCGCTCGCAAGGACGCGCCAATGCCGTCAAGCTCCAGCTTCATCTGGATTTGGAAATTCTCAACCGACTCAGCCGACATGTAGCTACTGTGCGGATCGAACCCGGTGGTCAGCGACGACAGGAAAATCTCCAGCAACTCATCGCGGGAGGTCTGTTCCCACCGCTTTTGCAGACTGCCGTATCGCTTGCGAAGCTTCGTCTTGGCTTCTTCCAGTTCGGTGTCGTCGGCCAGCAGCGAGAGCAAGTCGAACTTAACGCGCTGCCGCCATCTCTTGTCGGCGTCCTCGGGCGAAGTGGCGTAAACGGCCGCGTCGCGGTCGCTCACCATCTCTTCGTCAACCGTGAAATCGTGTTCGGCATCGACCCACTTGAGCGCCGTGGCGGCGCGCTCGGCGTTCCGATCGAGAAAGCGGTTGAAGACCGTATACGCCAGGCTCACATCCTTCTTCTTGAGCATGTCGTCGATCTGGTCGCGACTGGCCATGAACTCATCGATGTCGCTTTGGTAGAAATAGAGCTTCCACGGATCGAGCATTTTGACGTAGGAATCGAAGCAGCGCTGAGCCATCTCGTCGTCGACGCTATGCCGCGAAAGATGCATGGCTTCCATGGTGCGGGTAACGAACAAGACAATCTGCTGATCGGTCGCTCGAGGCGGCTCCGGCCGGGCCGATACCACTCGCGGCGCGAGCAGCACGCAGCCCGTCAGCAGCGTTAACGCAAGGTAGAAGTTCCGTCTCGACATCGCACCGGCCATGACCATTCTCATCGCCAATCCCTTATCAAAAAAAGTCTTGCAAAAAGTCGGAATAAAAAGCGCGCGACACAGCCCTCAACCCGATTACGGCCTGCCGGCGGCACGCCGAAGGCTTTCGCGGCGCTCCGACTGGAAATCATCACCTGGGCGGCCGCTCGTTCCGAGAAAAAGGTGTAAGTCGTCGCACCATAACCACTTGCTTGTAGCATAGTGCGTCGACTAAAGCGGGGCAAGATCGGCGGTTTGTAGCAGTTTCGACGATCGTGCCAGCTTGCCAGCAATTCCGTACCACGTCACTGAACTACGCGGCCAAGGGCCTGCCGGTTCGGGCTAACGGTCGCGGTTCCGCCGCAGAAGCCGCCGCAGCGGCCGCCGCTCCTTCTCGGCTTCCCCGAATTCCACCAGCTCCGTCGTGCCCCAGCGGATGCGGTGGCCCTGTGCGTCCCACTCGGTCGTTGAACGAGAGACGAGGCCGCCGGGCACCGATGCGGAATGAACTTCCAGGCGTTCGGTCCGGCCCGCGGGGGTTTCGGTAACGCTGTGAAGATGCGCTCCCGACACGATTTTTTCGTCGAGAGCGACCGGGACATTCGACCGAACGACACTCTCCCGAGTGGTGGAGAGCGGATTTGTGGAATCCTGCGTCGACGTCTCGACGACTTCCCGACGGAGCACAAACGGCCAGATGGCGTCGTTGTAATAAACCTCGTGAACCAATTGCCGTTCGCTGCGCCGGACCGTCAATCGCCACACACTGCACGGGATGGCGCGGCCGTCGAGATTAATCTGCGCGGGCGGCTGCGGTACCGCGCGGACCGCTTCGTCCGCCGTGTCGGTCAGCAATTGCAGTTGATGCACGCGGTCCGGCCCGCTGAGTTTCTTGCCGCCGATTTCGACGACTGATTTCGACTGCAGCGCGTAGTGCCCGTCCTGAACGTCGCTCAAAGTTTCGGTCTCCGACGTGACACTTACTCCTAGCGATTGGCCGCCCGGGTCGAAAGTTTCGGTCGTCACCCGGAGCGTCCGCCACGCCCCCGGTTCCAGGTGACACCAACAATGGTGCTCGCGCGGCAGGCGGACCGGCGGAGGCTCGGCGATCTCGGTTGGTACTGGCGACGGCTCCGCCGCCGGTAAAAGCTCAGGCGGCTCCGTTTGAGGTTGTGCAAGTGCCAAGCAATTGGGTATTGCCAGCAGCAACAACATACACTTGGCAAACAACTTGGGTGCTAGCATGTCCCTATCATAAGCACTAGGGCGGACATCCGCAGCACGCAAAACCCCGGCAGTCCGAGGTTTGATAGCTGGATTCGCAAGAATTCAGCGGAACCCAGGGAAAACTGAACTCTGGCGAGTCCAGCTACAATCCGCTCGGGTGCCATTAACTGCCGCTTATCGCGCTCACAACGTCCATATCCTGGCGGGGAAATACGGTGCGAAGGTCGAGGATCAAGCGGTCATCCTCTGGTCGGCCAATCACGGGATAGATGGCCCGCGCGAGCGACTCGGTCAGCGCGGCCACGTCGCCATTTCGCGGTGCCAGAGCGATGCCCCAAGAGGGGAGGCGGCAAGATCGCGGCAGCCTGTTGGCGGGTGCCGTAAGGGCGACCGCTGCGGCGCTCGTCGCCGTTGGCCCGCTCATTTGCGGCGCCAATCGCTCGGCACGCGTCCGAAGATTCTCCAGCGGCGTATCGAGAAGCGATAGTAGCGGGATCGCGAACCGCGCCTGGTCCAGGTCGCGGCACCGCTCGAGCGTCGCAGCCAGTGCGGTAGCGGTCATGCCACCGGCGCGGTGGGCCGATGACAGCGGCTGCCGTTTGATCGGTTCCACAAATTCCGCTTTGCCCAATAGCAACGCCCCTGGTGGTCCGCCGACAAAGCCATCGGTTCGTACGAGCACCAGGCTCGCCCCGTCCGCCAAGGCTTGCTTGGCGGTGATCACGTCGCGGCCATCGGTCGGCAGGCCGTCGATGAGCGGATTGCGTCCCAGATCGACGATCAACGGGGTCGATGTTTTATTGGCGAGGTTCGCTAACTCCGCGACGGTAGGGCGCTGCGTCTGTCCCACAACGAAATAATCTTCCGGCTCGATTCTCAAGATCGCCGCGGGTGCAGCGGCGATCGCTGCCGCGAAATCTTGACTTGACGTCGCGTCGATGGCGCCTACCTCAAGCAGGTGTGCCCCCACCGCAGCCGTGAGGTCGGTCAGTCGGCAGTGGCGCGTGAGCTGAGCGACTTCGCCGCGACTGACGACAACACTGCCGCGGCCTGCCAGCGATCGGAGCGTGCTTTCCAGCGCTCCCAGGCGCGAGTTCCAAAGCGCGGCGGCCTCGGCGTCGCATAACTGGCAGGCAAGGCGTTCGGCTTCATGGGCGGGCGTCTCGAACTCGGGAAAACTGCCATCGGCGGTGTAGTCGCGGGCCGTCTGAACGACCCGATTGAGGGCGTCCTCGGCAAGCGGCAACTCGTGCCACGGTTCACCCCACAACTGGCCGGTGGCGTTGATCGCCGCACCCGCACCCCGCTCGGCGGGGCCGAGCACGTACCGCGCCGCGCGTTCGGCTAGCTCCGATACCGAAATCTCCCCAGTCCGGGCCTGCACCTCCTCGCGGATTTCCTCCAGAAAGGACCGCACCCGGGCCGCCACCGTCGAGCGATTCCACTTCGCGACCACCCCCCGCAGCGGGGGCTTGTCGAGGATCTCGTTCACCGACGGCAATCGCCGCAGCCAATCGGGGGAATTCATTGTCAGGGGGGCAGAGGTCAGAGGTCAGAGGTCAGAGGTCAGAGGTCAGAGGTCAGAGGTCAGAGG
>JBBDYG010000074.1:0-24328 GCA_040901765.1 Pirellulales bacterium | reverse complement strand
CAAGCTTTCGCTGCTGCTCAAGGCGCTCGAAGGGGAGACGAAGGAATCGATCGACCTCATCCTGTTCCACAAGGAACGGGCGCTGCCCGATCTGGCGAAGAACATTCGCTGTGGGAATTCGCTGATCGGGCAGGATTTTTACAACGGTCAGCAGCAGAAACTGTTTGACGAAGAGGAACGCTATCGAATCAATGTGTTCGATTGGAAGGACAAGCAAGGCTTCCCGGAGATTTTTAAGGGAGAGAATTCAGGGTTTGATGCGGTAATCGGGAATCCGCCGTATCTTTTTATCACGGAAGTTCCCGCGGATATGCGGGAGTATTATCAGAACCGCTACTCTACTGTGGAGTACCGGTTCGACTTATATGGCGCTTTTGTTGAAAGAGCACTTCGAGAATTATTGCGAACGTCAGGACGCTTCGGTTTTATTATTCCGCATACGCTACTGTCGAATGATTCGTTTCTCAAGCTGCGAGCTCTAATAGCAACCGAGTCCCAGCTTTTCCAGGTCGTGGATTTTGGTCCCGGGGTCTTCAAGAATGCCAAAAACGAAACGATGTTGTTGTTCTTTGAGAATTGCTTGCCAACGAAGAAGGCAAAGGTAAGAGTGAAGCGAGCGATACCAAAATTCTGGCCTGAATTATTGGAGGAATTCGACGCGCCGCAGTTGACATGGGCGAAGTCTGACGGAAGCGCGTGGTTAGTTCACGTGAACGGCCGGCAGCAATCACTGCTTGGTCGCATGTCCGCGAGTCCAACATCGATGAGCGATTTCTGTACGTCAAATCAAGGTGTGCGGACGGGCGACAATGACAAGTACTTGGATAGCGAGCATCGTGGGCCGCATTGGGAAAGAGCCGCCGGTGGTAAACAGATCGCGCGATACCGTCCTGTTCCAAACGAGTTGTACGTCTATTATCTTCCGAGCGTTCTCGATGCGCCGCGGCGACGCGAACTTTTTACAACTCTTGAAAAGATAATCATTCAGGAGATACGCAATATCTCACTCCCAAGACGGCTCGTGGCAACCCTCGATACGGAGCAGGTGTTTGGCCTGCAATCAACCAACGTCATAAACCTTAAAAAGGACTCGCCGGTCAACATCCGATATATTCTTGGCATTTTGAACTCCAATCCCATCAATGTTTACTTTCGCTATCGGTTTCCGGGAAACAATCATATTCCATCGAATCAGTTGCTCGGCATTCCGATTCCGAATCCCGAGTCTCGAAAACTCCATGACCGCATGGTTACACTTGTACAGAAAATGCTCGACCTTCATGCGCGAATCGCGGAAGTCCGCACGGATCACGAGCGAACGGTTCTCCAGCGGCAAATCGACCACACGGACCGGCAGATCGACGCCTTGGTGTACGATCTGTACGGCCTGACGGCGGAGGAGATCGCGCTAGTCGAAGAGGCGACGAAATGACGTCGGATGCTTTCCGCGGGTTTACACCCGCGGCTAAGTCTGTGTCGCCGCTACCGCGGCTGGGGGTTTAACTGTTCGCCTCGGTAAATCATCGATTGAAAAGGCGCCGCCACGTGAATAGGTGACCTTGCTTGCGCTGCAGGCTCAGCGAACTTATATATACCGCGGCGTATCCACCACCAACGTCACCGGCCCGTCGTTCACCAGTGAAACGAGCATGTGCTCGCGGAACCGACCCGTGGCGACCGCGATGCCCTGGCGTCGTACTGCTTCGACGAACTGTACATACAGCCGCTCAGCTAATTCAGGCGGGGCTGCTTCAATAAAACTGGGCCGTCGACCCTTGCGGCATTCGCCGTAAAGCGTGAATTGGCTTACCACCAGCATCGCTCCGCCTACTTCATCCAGGGAGCGGTTCATCTTCCCTTGGTTGTCCTCGAAGATCCGCAGGCCGACGACCTTTTCCGCCAGCCACCGGGCCTGCTCCGGCCCATCCCCCTGCCCCACCCCGAGCAACACCAGCAGCCCCAGCCCAATCTCGCCGACGACTTCCCCCGCGACCGCCACGCGGGCCTCAGTCACTCGTTGAATACATGCACGCATGGAAAAGCGGAAAGCGGAAAGCAAACTGGGGATTGGAATGCGGCGGGTATTGACGATGATCAGTGCTACTGTCGCGGGAAAAATCCTAAATCCCAAATCCCAAATCCCCAATCCCAAATCGCGATGTCTGCTCCCGTTCTGCTGGCTTACTATTGCCTCCTAGTGCTGCTGGCGTCAATCACCGGCGGGATGGTGCCGGTGTGGTTTCGGCTGACCCACCGCTGGATGGAGTGCGCCGTGAGCTTCGTCGCCGGCACGATGCTCGGCGTGGCACTGCTGCATATGCTGCCTCACGCCCTGGTCTCGGCGGTAGGCACCGGCGGACCACCAACAAGCGCCGCCGTTGTGAACGTGCTGCTGTGGACACTCGGGGGGCTGCTGGCGATGTTCTTCGTCGAGCGGTTTTTCTGCTTCCATCACCACGAAGCTCCCGGAGAAGTGTTGGTTGCACCGAAGCATCTACAGCATCAGGAACTCGACCACGCCACTTGTTCGCACGGGTCGCAGCCGCACACCGATCACTTTCACGACATCACCTGGAGCGGTGCCGCGCTGGGCCTGGGGTTGCACAGCGTAATGAACGGCATCGCGCTGGCGGCAAGCGTGGAGGATGCCCACGGCGCGGGACGGCTGGCGGGCCTCGGTGTGTTTCTGGCCGTCGTACTGCACAAACCGTTCGACGCGATGACGATTGCCACGCTCATGGCCAAAGGGGGCTGGTCGATTGCGGCGAGGTGCGTCGTGAATGGCCTGTTCGCGCTCGCCGTGCCGGTGGGAGTGGCACTGTTCTATTTGAGCGGCGTGTTGCCGGTGGCCAGCCCGAACGGCGTCGCCTATGCGCTGGCTTTTTCCGCAGGTGTGTTCCTGTGTATTTCGATGAGCGATCTGCTTCCGGAATTGCAGTTCCACCACCACGACCGGTTGCTGTTGTCGCTGGCGCTATTGGCGGGCCTCGCCGTGGCGTTCATCGCCGGGCAATTCGAGTCCGCAGGACACTCGCACGCAGTGCCAATTGGTTAGCCGCGACGCGGAGGCGCCGTCTTTTAATAAGGTGGTTCGAGCCGTAGCGGAGCGCGTATTTAGCGGAGTCGAAACGCGCTTCGCTCCGAAGACTTCGCGTCGCGGCTAACCCAGGGAGCGTTAGGCCGCCGACGTTGCCAACTTTTTCGGAGCGATCGGAGCCGCAACGCGTTGAGCTTTTTGCTTCAGCACCCAGTCGATCACGCGCCAATCGATCCACCGGCGATCGGGGTCTTGGCCACGACGGCCGACGAAACCGAGATGCCCGCCGTGCTGTGTCACCTGAACTTCGACCCGCGTGGCGCGGGCAAAGCACACGAGCGGTTCGGCCGGCACGATTGGATCATCTGCTGCGGTAATTACTCGTGTCGGGATGCGAATCTCGCTCAGCCGCGGGCCAACGCTCGTGCGCGTGTAATAATCCTCGGCGTCGCGATAACCAGCCAAGGGTGCGGTCACTTTATCGTCGAACTCTCGCAGCCGGCGCGGCGCTCGCGCCAGCTCGATCCACGGAGCGTCGTGAAACCGCTTGGCTCGCTGGCAGAATTCGCGCCACATTGTTTTAAGAAAGTGACGGTCATAGGGCCGGCCAGTTGGTTGATTGAGCCGTACTTCCACCGCCCGCAAATCGACCGGCGGACTGACCGCGAGTAAGCTGGCGAGATTACCGATCCGCGTGCTTCCCTGGTCGGCGGCGACATGCAGCGAGTGCGAACCACCGAGCGAGAATCCGACGAGATGCAACGGATGATCGCCAATCGCCCGGCTCACAAACTCAACCGCCCGACGCACATCTCCCCACCGGCCGCAGTGGGTGCCGGAACGCGCGAGCTGCTCCCCTGCCCCGCAGCCGCGCAGGTCGAGTCGCCACACCCACGCGCCACGGTCCCGCAGTTTTTGCGAAATCCGCCGCATGTAAGCGCTACGGTGACAGCCACCCAGGCCATGCACAAGCAAAACTGCCGGAGCTCCCGCGGCCAATTCTGTCGGTTGATCTTCGTGCAGCACCAGCGTGTCGCCGTCGTCCAGCGGCATGGAATGCTGCTGCGCGCGATACGCCTCGTAAGGCCACGGCAGGTAAACGCCAGCAAGCGTCTGCGCATGTCCGCCGCGAAGATACGGGTGGGGTCGAAAATTAATGATCGAAGACACTGCCGACACTCTCAATAGAATTCTCTACTAGCCACGGATGAAACACTGAATAGCTCTCAGCCGTCAGCTTTCAGCCGTCAGCCAGACAAAGACATACTCTTCTGGCTGATAGCTGACGGCTGACAGCTAATAGCTTTTTCTACGCTAGCTGCCGCACTCTGCGCGACGCTCAACGGCCGCCTGCTTTACTCAAACGTCGCCATCAAGGTTTCCGTCCAGCGAGGGTGCTTACTTAACCGATTGCAAACCGGGGAGCCACCACTCTGCCGAAAGGACGCACCATGCCAGCACGCGGCGCACCCGGCTGGGAGCCACACCACGTTAGTCGATTGATTGTTACCGTCGAAGTCGACTCGGGGCCGGTCTCTAAAACATATACTGAAATTCATCGTTTTGCGGAAGGCCTGCTGCGCGTTTTCGATAAGCAAAACGTCGTTGCAACCTGGGCCATTCGCGACGTGCGTGGCTCGACCCTGGTTCCGGCGCTGATTCGTTCCGAGTCGGCCCAAGAGCTGGCGATCTTGGGCGACGAGACGTGGATCGGACCAGCCGCCACGCGCAAGCAATTCCAGTCAACGCTAGCACAGAAAGTCACGTCGGCGCGGAAAACCGGCTTGATCGTTCGCAGCCTCGTGCCCACCGTGGCCGGCGTCGCCGCACATACCGATTTATTGATGAGCCACGGCATTGCCGCGGTGGCGGGGATCGGCCGCAGTTCGCCGCGCGCACTTCGGTTCTCAACGCCCCGCACGCTTCATTGGGGCCTTTGGGAATTGCCGATCGCGGCTAGATATCCCGATGCATCAGGCTGGTTTGCCAATCGCCGCGTCTGGTGGCGGCTGAAGAAGGCGATTGCCGATCACGCCACCTTCCATCTTGTGATCGACGCCGGAGAGTTGGCTAAGCAGCGTACCAGTTGGGCTTTGCGGACCCTCGATCGCCTGGGAGAGCTACGAAACCGCGGTCTCGTGCAAATCGAAACCCTGGGGATCCTCGCCGAGCGGATGACCGCTAGCTGTTCACCCCAGGGCCAGCGTTCCATCCTGAGACCAGCCGCTTAGGACGTTTTGTGCCAACTTCGTGCGCGCACAGCGTGGCACAGTGGCACAAACCGACCGGCTCAACGCGCGTCGCGATAGGCATTCCACCCCAAATAGCCCAGAATTCCGCCGCAGATGACAAAGGCGATATCGGTTAAGGGAATCTGGCCGCCAAAGGGGATGCCCAGCACGAGATCAAGCCCGAATAGGACGGCGATCAGGCCGGCAATGGCCATACCGGCGATCGACATGGCTTTAGCCATCGGCCCGTGTCTCGTAGGTGCAGCGCTGTGAAGTTGGTTCGTCATCCAAAGAGTCTAATATAATTACCTATCTTAACTTGTCACGGGGCGGACTTTCACCTGCAAAATCGAACATCCCGGGCAATCGCATCGTGGAAGTTCGGATTATTCCGAATTCGCGGTTCGCATGCGGTTTTATTCGCTAAGTCCCCGTTGCTCCCGGACTTGGGCCACCTGCCGCAGCACCCGCTGAATCAGCGTCTGATTCGCCGCGATGTAGTTCCAGGCTAGGCAATAGGTCCAGCCGATAAAGGCGATTCCGCCCAGCGCCGCGACCAGATGCACGTTCGCCCACGATTGGGTGCCAGCCCGCCCTGTCGCCGGATCCGCGGCTGCGCCAAGCGCCGCGACTCCCACGACCGCGAGCATCCCCAGCACGGCCCACGGGAACGCGCGCCGCTTCAGCATGGTGCTCTCGCGGATCAAGTCCGGATCGAGCTGGTACGTTTCGACTACTTCCTTGCACCATCGGCCGGTGCCAATGAAGTACGTCACCACGATGCACTGGACAAACACCACCGCCAGCGCCGCCGCCAAGCCCGTAAGGCGGTGGACCGTTGTCAAGTGCAGCGTATCGTCACCGGGGCTTTCGTACAGATCGCCGATCGCCAGCCCGATTACCAGCGCCGCCCCCATCAGGACCAGCGACAATAGGGCGAGCGTGAACAGGATGCGCGGCATGGGGTGTCGTGGCGATAACGTGGCTGGATGGTACGATAGATTCTAGCTGTCTTGCCCAAGATCGCCCACCGTCCGAATTCGGCTCCCTTTCCAAACGCAAGGACTTGCCATGTTTCCGCTCGCTGAAATTGAAGTGATTACCGACGGAGCGCGGTCGGGCATCAGCCTCGGCGCCGCCATCGCCGTTGTCTGCTCATGGCAACGCAATCGGTCGATCCTGTGGGCCATCCTGGCCGGAATCTTTTCATGGCTCTATGTGATTTATTTCGCGCTGACGCGGACCGCGGGGGAGTAACGAGCGGCTGGGTTCGCTTCCGACAATTGAGATTTTGGGTGCGCGTTGTGCAATGTCCAGTTATACTCAGTCGGACAGACGAGTATTGCCTGCGAAAATGCGCCGCGTATCGTCTTGCCGACTATTTGCTGATCGGATCGTTTCGATGATGTGCTTCCTCAGAAAGCAGCCAAAGATGCTGCGGTTCGCACGTCGCTTCATTCTTGCTGCGGCGATTTCCGCGGCGAGTATGTCGATTAGCATACCCTCTGTTAAGGCGCAGCCGCCCGACACGTCTTGGAACGTCGCTTCCGGGAGTTGGTTTGACGATACAAATTGGACAAGTGGCGTGCCGACATCGACCGAGCGAGCTGAGATCGACAACGGTGGAATCAGTCTTGTGCAGTTAGAAGGAGCTGCGGCTAATGTTCTTGATGTCGGTGAGCGCAACTTAGGTGAATTGCGGGTGGAAGCTGGCGGTACGATTTCAAATACCCTCGTTTTCGTTGGCGACTTCTCGACATCCGAGGGAGCAGTAATGGTAGATGGCGACGGTTCCAATTGGTCCGTCGGTTCTTTGTGGCTCGGGTCTTCGGGTCGCGGTACGCTCGCGATTTCAAACGGTGGCAGAGTATTCTCTCAAAGCTCTACTTACATTGGACGCGAGGAGAATTCGCAAGGCAATGTACTCGTCACCGGGCAAGGTTCCGAGTGGGTCGGAGGTGCCAGTCGCAATATTTACATAGGATATGAGGGAAGTGGAAAACTGCGAATCGAAAATGGCGGACACGTCACGAATAAAGACACTACGCTCGCTTGGTGGCCTGGATCAGAGGGAACTGCGATTGTCACCGGCGAGAGTACTGTGTGGAATTGTTACCGACTGATAATCGCAAGAAGAGGAAAAGGAACCGCCACAATTTCAGACGGTGCGCGCGTCTCAGGCGAATTTGGCGAGATTTGGAGCCCGGAAGGGCTGGCGGTCGTTACTGATCCTGGTTCGAATTGGGCGATTGGTTTTTTGTTGGACGTGTTCAATGGAGGCACGCTGTCTATCCAAAATGGCGGGCATGTTACGGTGGATTACGCCACCAACATTCACGAAGGTGATGTTTATCTCGAAAGTGGTACTATTACGTCCGATTTGCTTCGCATCTTCTCGCTCGGAGTACTCCGTGGAAGCGGGATTGCGCAGGGAGATGTTACAAATTCCGGAATTATTGCTCCCGGCACTTCGGTCGGGACGCTGAATATCCATGGCAGCTATAGCCAGTTTAGCGGCGAACTTCAAATCGAACTCGCCTCCCCAACTAGCTTCGACACGCTCGCCATCGACGGCCTCGCAACGCTCGACGGCACGCTGGAAGCATCGCTGTTAGATGGTTTTGTTCCCGATCTGGGTGATGCGTTCGAGATTCTTACAGCCACCGATGGAGTGATCGGCACGTTTTCCAGTCACCTGCTGCCCGCGCTGACTGACGACTTGGTTTGGAGCATTCACTACGGCAGCAACTCTGTTCGCCTTGAAGTCGAAACCTATCTCGCAGGCGACTATAACCAGAACGGCATTGTTGACGCGGCCGACTACACCGTGTGGCGCGACGGGACAAGCGGAGAATTCGAGCAGCACGAGTACGACGCCTGGTCGGCAAATTTTGGAGCAGTGATTGTGTCAAGCAGCGGTGGGAATACGCTGGTGCCTGAGGCCGCGTCATGGCAGCACGCGATACTTGCGCTCGTTGCGGCAGGGCTTACCTGCCACAGCCGCGGAGCGGCGACATCGATTCTGTGTCGCCGCTCCGCGGCTTAAGAATTCTTGTCGAACTTTCCGCGGGCTTACGCCCGCGGCTAAGTGATGACGCCGCTACCGCGGCTCGGATGGAGGCCGTGATGTCAATCGGGAAGCCGCGTCTTGCAGTCACGATGGGCGACCCTGCCGGCGTGGGCCCGGAGGTGATCGCCGGCTGCTGGACCGATCCGCGCGTGCATGATGCGGCGCGATTGGTGGTAATCGGCGATCGACGACTGCTCGAAAAAGCCGTTGCGGTCCGCGGTGTGGACGTGGATGTGGTAACAGTCAGGACGCTTGAAGACAACTTATGGACGACAAGCAATTCGAAGGTAATGGGTTGTCTTCTTTGCTCGGCAGGCGATCCCAATACGCTAACTCTAGCTCAAGTCAGTGCGCAAGCTGGGGAATCGGCATGGCGTTGTGTGGTACGCGCAATGGCGCTCGTCAAAACTGGCAGAGCGGATGCCATCGTCACCGCGCCGCTCAACAAGGCGGCGCTCCACGCGGCGGGGCACTTCTATCCCGGCCACACGGAGCTATTGGCCGAGATGTGCGGCGTGCGCGAATTCGCGATGATGCTCTACCTGCCGCCGGCGCTCGTGTCGCGGTGTCCGCATGGCCTGGGCGTGGTGCATGTGACGCTTCACATGGCGCTGCGCGACGTGTTCGACAATCTCACGACCGCCGCGGTGCTTGAGAAAATTCACCTCGCGCACAAGGCCCTCGCGGCGTTCGGCGCGTCACCTCCCCGGATAGCGGTGGCCGCGCTCAATCCCCATGCGGGTGAAGACGGTCTGTTCGGCGACGAGGAATCGCGCGTCATCGCGCCGGCTGTCGAGCAGGCCCGCGCCGCGGGAATTCAGGTAACCGGCCCGCTACCGACCGACACGCTTATGGTCCGCGCCCGCGATGGCGAATTCGATGCCGTGGTCGCTATGTATCACGACCAGGGGCACATCGCGCTCAAGCTGTTGGGCATGCACGGCGCGGTGAACGTCACGCTCGGCCTGCCAATCGTCCGCACCAGCGTCGCCCACGGCACCGCCTTCGACCGCGCCTGGCAAGGCACCGCGGAGACCTCCGGTATGGTGGCCGCCATTGAAACAGCAGCGGCGCTCATGCAGAAGCGATGAGCGATGAACGAGGAACGATGAGTAAAGACCTGATCGCTCATCGTTCATCGCTTATCGTTCATCGCTTCTCCCAAGCGCTCGATGTAACGCGGGGTGGCGTCGAACCAGTCGACTCCGCTCGGCATGGTGAACACGAATTCGTTGGGATTGATCGGGGCGGCAAAGCTCACTTGATAGAGTTTAATTCGCATCAGCGGGCGGTCGCTCTCTTGGTACGTGCGGCTGATGGGCGCGTCAGCGGCAATGGAGGGATCGTCGGCCCCGCGGTATTGGATCATGAACGGAAAATAATCGCGGCTGCCCAGAAACACCAAGACATCGAGCGGCACGCGCTGCGGGATTTCGATCGATGCAGCCTGGTTGTCGTCCACTTGCGGCACACCGAGAAGCTCGCGCAACTTCTCCGGCTTCCAGACGCCGCGCAGGGCATAGACCTGCTCGTTGCCATACTGAACCTGTCGCGGAGCGGCAAAATCGAAGCTCCGCGACATTGCTTCCAGCAGCATGGGCAGGCCGCCGAAATTCTGCCATGCGTTAAGACCGCCGTCAGCAAAAACGGCTTGGCCGGGCGCAATCGGCGGCAGTTCCTTGCCGGCGGTTAGGCGTCGTAACCTCCAGAGATCGACTCGATCGACCCGCCGCGTTGTCGGCAGTCGCTTGTCGATCCACAAGAAGCGGTCGTCGACAAGTTGCACTAGGCTCGCACTTTCGTCTCCGAGTTGAGTCCGCAGCACCCACTTAATTTGTCGCTGCTCCCCCCTGCCCTGCTGGTGATAGCTTCCCTCGCCGATAATCTCCAGCGCGCCGAAGTGCGCGTGCTGTTGCACGAGTGCGGAGATGTGGGCATAGCGTTCGAGCGACACGATTGCATCGGCGAGCACAGCATTGCCCGCGACATCGCGACGAGGATTATCGTCAAGCTGTTTGTAAGTTGTCGAGACAGGCGCAGTCCCGCTGGATGCCACTTCCGCGGACGGCTTATCCCGGTTCAGTGCATACCATCCCACCCCGGCCAGCACCGCGGCGGTCGCTAGCCCCAGCAGGGGGGCGATTGTCAAGCGGCGTAAACTGCTTCTCATGTGCAGGATTTGCCGGTTTTGCCAAAGAAACGGGTTGTCCGGGGCCGACTTTAATCTGGCAGAGTCGGTCCGCAAACACGTAGGCGAGTTTATCCGAAACAAGCGAAACTGGGTTTTGGAAGAACACAGCTAAGTGTAATGCGGCCCGGATTCTACGGCCCACGTTCCGCTGGCGTCCACCTCACTTGGTGGTGCCGGTGCTAGCGGCCACGGGGACAAGCATCGGGTGGCACGCCCTAAGTCCGCGAAGGGCGTGGTGAAGCTGGTACGCGCCTCGCCACGCCCATCGAAGACTCTGGGCGTGCCACCCGTTACGAACACCAAACTTGCCGCCAATAAACATAAACGGCCAACCGTCCACGCGCTTTTGCACGGCGGCTGGCCACCAATGAGGGGGGAGAGCATGCGCACACGCACTTTCATTTCAAGCACGCTGGCGACCGCCATGTTGGCGGCGCTGGGCTGCTGCCACGGCGAACTGGCCTACAACACGCCGCCGGCCCAGCAATTGATGCAACCCGGTCCTGGCGTCGGTGGCCCCGGTCCCGGCGTGATTCCCGTGGGCAACCAGATGCTCGGCTACGGCGCCGGCACGGGCGGAGTCGTTCCAGCATCCTATTCGGGTGCCGGCGGACCGGGCTGCGGCCCTGGTGGTCCAGGCGGATGCGGTCCCGGAATGGCCATGGGCGGCGGCTGTATGGGGGGTGGCATGGGCGGCGGCGTGGCGCCGACTTCCCAAGTCGCTTTCGTCGGCGAAGAAGGTTTGCAAATCGCTTGGGACATCGGTGGCTACGGCATGTTCGATGCCTCGCCCCTAGTCGTTCCCGGCCGGCAGGATTTCTATCAAGCCGCAATCTATCGGCTGAAGCTCTCGAACATCCCGGGTCGCGCGGGAATCGAGTTGTACCCAACGCTCGAAATCGCGCCGGTCACGCCGCGCACCGATGCCTTCCTCGCGCATGCTCCGATCCCGGTGCAATTCACCGAGGAAGACTTCGACCAGGTGACCAGCGGCAACTTTGTCACCAAGGTGATTTACCTTCCCGATCCCGAGTTCCAAGAACTTGCCCTAGCGGGAGTGGAGACGCTCGTCAGCACGCGGCTCGATCCGGGTTGCGATCCGATTGCCGAGGCGGACCGACGCGGCTCGATCTTGGCCATCGTGCGTATCGGTAACAAAGACTTGCAGACCGCGAATCGCGGCGCATTTGTCGATCAGGTCGTTCCGGTGGGTCATCAGGATGGCGCCCTGCCCGAGAATGCCGAAGGCATGATCAACGATCC
This sequence comes from Pirellulales bacterium, assembly GCA_040901765.1. GTDB lineage: Bacteria > Planctomycetota > Planctomycetia > Pirellulales > Lacipirellulaceae > JBBDYG01. The sequence goes on along the minus strand of JBBDYG010000074.1, from coordinate 12,536 downwards.
GAATGTGGAAGCGGCGCGGTTGCTGCATCACCGGGGCCATGGCGCTCCGCAAGATTGTTACGACGGATATTCCGGCGACGTACAAGGCGGAATGGCGATGGGCAACATGCCGATTGGTATGCCGACCGCCGGGTTCGTGCCGGCCAACGTGCCGCCGCACATGATCGGTGGCGGACCGCAGTATGGCATGCCCATTACCGGCACGCCCATCGGTCTACCTGGCCCACCGCACATTCCGCTCGGTGTTCCGGCCGGTTTGCAGACGCACACCATGAAGAACCGCACGCGAGTCGTGTTGCCGCCGCCGACTAGCAAGGTAGCCATCTCCGTTAAGCAACGTCCGGGCATGAACTACCCGCGGCCTGTCCACCACGTGCATGTTGACGAAACGAACCGCGCGCCGCTCAACCTGTTCCACGGCACCGTGCCGCGGCCAGGAGCTGGAGCACTGCACGGAATCGGAAACCGGGCCTTTGGAGACGACGCCTATTGCCGGTAGCCGGAATAAGCTCATCGAATCGCATTGAGCGAACTTTTCATCGAACGTGAATCCACATGACAACGGTCCGCTGCCTCAGACGCTTCACCCGCGGGTGGAGCTTGGTCGCCGGCAAAATGCTGTGGGCGAAATTGGCGTGCCTGACCATCAGCTTGCCGCTGATGGCGCAGAACCCGCCGATGCACTGGCTCCACGCCGGTGCTATGCCTCCGGGAGCGATTGGCAGCCAGCGACTGCTGAGGGGCGGACCGTTGTCGGGATATTTTCAGCCGGTCGAAATCCGCGCCCCACAAGGGACGCGGATCGACCACGTCGTCGAAGGCCACTTCGCCGAGAATGAGCCGGGCAACCGGCTCATTGCGTTGATGATCGGGGGCGTCTACCGCTTCCGCGTCGCCCACATACCCAACTACGACGGCGTGGAAGTCTATCCCACGATCGAGTTGATCGATCGGCTCTATCCGCCTTGCGGCAAGGAGCTGAGATTCCCTGTACCGATCGAGTTGACGGACGAGGAACTCGGCATGGCCGCCCGGGGGATGCTCGTCACACGGGTAATCTACGTCGAGGATCCAATGTCCGCTCTGCCCGTCGCGCAGCGCCGCGACGAGCAATCGTGGTACGAAGCCGCGCCGACGGCGGATCCGCTTGTCGAGGCGGACGCACTTGGCCGGCCGATTGCCATCCTGCGAATTGGCGGCCGTTATCCGCAATCGGAATTGGCTGGCGAATCGTTCACCTATTGGTCGCCGCCGGTGATGGATTACACGCAGTATCAGCGTGAACAGGAAGCCTACGAAGCCGCGCGCCTGGACGGCGTCTCCGACGCCGATGAATCGACTATCCGCGACGGCGCAATCCAACCTTTGAGTTACACTTGCGACTGCCAGCCCGCTATTTCGGGATGCACCACCGGTTACTGCGGCCCGCCCTGCGGATTTGTCGGGCCGCCCGATGAGTACATCTGCGACGGCGGCGACTTCGGTCTTCCCGCCAATGTACGCAAGGACTGGAAAGTTGTAGGCCTGGAACAAGAAGACGCGATCGTGCATTACGATCTGCTCGATGGCCGCGTGATCGTCAAGCCCTCGAACCGCGTTTGCATTTATGCGCCGCGCTTCGCTGCCGTGCGAAAAGTGACCGCCGTACTCGCCCACGAAAGGCGTCTGGCGACCGAGGCGCTCATCGACGACGCCTCGCCGGCGCTGGCCGACAAACCGATTGAGCCAACAACTGCGCTTCAGCAGCATTCGCCGGCAATTCATCTGGCCGATCGTCCGCCCAGCCTGTTCCGCGTTCGCCAGCAAGCGGGCGGAATCGAGCAACTGCAAGGCGTTGCCGAAGTGAAGGGCATGATTAAGTCCTACTGCAACTTGCAGATCATCAAGCTCGGTCTGTTCGACAATTCCGAAAAACCGTGGTTGGCCAAATCGATCCTCGCGGCTCACACCTGGACCGGCGACCAGGCCGTGCAGATTCTTGTCAACAACAAGCGCGCGGCGGCGGCAGTGGGCGTAGTCACGCCGGGCGATATCTTTGGTCTTGCCGACAAATGCCCCTGTTTGCGGCTGGTGAAGCTCGCCTCGACCGACTCCGCCCACCCGGGCGACACCGTCGAGTTCACGCTACGGTACGACAACATCGGTAGCGAAGTCATCGGCAACGTGACGATCCTCGATAGCCTTTCGGCGCGGCTCGAGTACATTCCCGAAACGGCTAAGTCCAGCGTCGATGCGGCGTTCTCGTTCGAGCCGAACGAAGCCGGTTCGCAAACGCTGCGTTGGGAAATCAAAGAACCCACCCAAGCTGGCACCGGCGGCATCCTGCAATTCAAGGCCCGCGTGCGGTAATTAACGCAAGCCCGCCGCGCAAGCAAGGAATTCCATCCGGTGAGCGAACCCCGGACAACCGGCCTTGTCCATCCTACGGTCGCCCCGCCCTTGCCCGCCCGGGTACAATAACACTCACCGCGCCCCGCCCCGCGAATGCTCCGCTACGAAGACTCCGCGTCGCGGCTAAACATTCACTGCCGTCTGCCTGCTGCCCTCTGCCTGCTTTCCTCCCCATGCCCTACGCCTTTTTCGCCTTGATTTGCCTGCTGTTCGGCTCGAACTTTATTCTGATGCACCGGGCGACGCAGGCGTTCGGGCCGCTGTCGATTGCGGCGTGGCGAATGATCGGCGCCGCCGCGGTCACATTTCTCTACTGGTACTTCACCAAGCCGCGGCTCGGTGTCCCACGCCGACAATGGGGAAACGTGTTGTTCGTAGGCATACTCGCCAACGGCTATCCCTACCTGATGCAGCCGCTACTGATCGGCAACGGCATGGCCCACAGCTACTTCGCAATGACGGTGGCCTTTACGCCGTTCCTCACCATTGTCGCGTCGGTGCCGATTCTGGGGCACTGGCCTACGCGGCGCGAACTGTTCGGCGTGTTCGGCGGTCTCGTTTTTCTCGGCCTGATCATGCTCGACGGCTCCTACCGCGGCTTCGATACCTGGATGCTCGTCGTCGCGGTCACGGTGCCGTTCAGCTATGCCGTGGCCAACACCTACTTGCGGCGAACGCTGCGCGATGTTCCCTCGGTGCCGCTGGCCGGCATGATGGCCGCCGCGCCGGCGCTAGTGATGTTCCCATTTGCTATGGCGGAAACCCAGCTCGCGCCACTGGGTCTCGGCGCCCCCGCGCAGCCGCACGACTGGACGCTCGCCGTGGTGAGTCTCGCCATTCTCAGCATCTTGGGCACGGGCCTCACGATGTGCCTGTTCGTAAACCTGGTGCAAACGCAAGGCCCGCTCTTCGCGGGGATGGTCACCTACGTCGTGCCCCTGGTGGCACTCATGTGGGGCTGGCTCGACAGCGAACCGATCACCACTCGCCAACTCATCGCCATCGCCGGAGTGATTATAATGGTCGCCCTGGTACAATACGGCTCCGTCGGCCGCATCCAACGCCGCGCCGAGGAGATGAAGACGCTGAAGGTCGAAATGTCGAAAAGTGCCAACGTCGAAGAGGCTCCCGCACTACGCGCGTAGCGCGGCTTGCCGCTTAGCGCTCCGCTGCGAAGACGGAGTTTACACGCCGTGGTGGGCGTCGCGGCTAACCAATCCCAAATCCCAAATCTGAAATCCCAAATTCTCTCCCATGCATCCCTGGCTCGCCGCTCGCACAGAACTCGTTGATAGCTCCGGCATCCGTAAGGTGTTCGACCTCGCGGCGAAAATGAAGAACCCGATCAACCTGTCGATCGGCCAGCCCGACTTCCCCGTGCCCGAGACCGTAAAGCGGGCCGCCATCGCAGCGATTGAAAGCGACAAGAACGGCTACAGCCTCACGCAGGGCATCCCCGCGCTGCGCGAGAAACTGCAAGCCCGAGTTGATGCGGAACTCGGCCACGCCGATCGTCGCGTGCTCGTCACCAGCGGAACCAGCGGCGCGCTGGTGCTGACGCTCCTCGCGCTCGTGGACCCCGGCGACGAAGTCATCTGCTTTGATCCCTATTTCGTGATGTACCCCGCATTGGTCGGCATGGTCGGCGGCAAATGCGTGACGATCGACACCTACCCCGACTTTCGCATCGATGTGGACCGCGTCGCGGCGGCGATTACACCCCGAACAAAGCTCATTCTGCTCAATAGCCCGGCCAATCCCACGGGCGTTGTCGCCACCGTAGATGAAGTCCGCGGCTTGGCGGAGCTTGCCGCCAAACACAACATCGCGCTACTGAGCGACGAAATCTACCGCGAATTCTGCTACGACGCGCCACTGGAAAGCCCCACCCGGTGGAACGATCAGACGATCGTCGTCGATGGCTTCAGCAAGTCGCACGCGGTCACCGGCTGGCGGCTGGGATTCATTCATGGCCCAAGCGCCATCATCGACAAATTGACGATGCTGCAGCAGTATACGTTCGTCTGCGCGCCCCACCCGCTTCAATGGGCCGCCGTCGCGGCGATGGATGTCGATATGAAATCGCAAGTCGAATCGTACCGCCAAAAGCGCGACCACATCGTGGCCGGTTTGCGCGACGCGGGCTACGAAGTCACGCCACCGGGCGGTGCGTTCTATGTCTTTCCCAAGGCCCCGCGCGGCACCGGCTCCGACTTCGTCCGCCGGGCAATCGAAAACGAGCTACTCATCATCCCCGGCAATATTTTTAGCGAACGCGACACGCATTTCCGCATCTCCTACGCGGCCAGCGACGAGACCATCGACCGGGGGTTGGAAGTGTTGCGGCGGCTCGCGTAGTTCCGCCCTGAGCGATGGCACGATCGATCGGCTTGAATCTCGCTCAACTTTGGGCAGAAAACTTACGTGGGGCTTTGATCTGCCGGTTGCGGTTGTTCGCTGACTTCCGAAATATTGATCAGCGCCAACAATCGGTTCAGCATCCGCCCGTTGTCACGAGTCAACACCGCCACCGAATAATCGCTTATCAGCGCGAACTCCGGACCTGGCACGTCATACGTGTCTCCGTTATTCATTCGCAGGCGCACGGGGGACCGTCTGATCCAGGCCCTTAGTTCATCAGGTTCCATTAAAACACCGCGTAAGTAAGTCGCTCAGGTTAGAGAATTTATTTTATCAACAAATCGTTTGAATGGCCAGTTGTTGTCGATTGTGCGAGGCGGGATGAAGACGCGACAGAATCGACGAACTCAAACGGCAGTTCCAAGAAGAAAGAGCCTGGGTGGCAAATTCCACCCAGGCTCATAAATGCTCGGTAACTTAACCTCCGGCGGCGCTTATCGCGCTCCGAACTTGAACGTTACCGGCAGTGAGTTGTTAGTCGTTCTTCGGGTCACTTACGACTTACGCCTAATGACTTACGCCTTCCTTACGCACTCTTCGTCTGCGGCCCTTCTTCGGCAAACAGCTTCGAGCGGCCTTCCACCACATCGGGCGTCACCAGGTAGCGGTTTCCGCGCGGCTGGTCGGGCAGCTCGAACATGATGTCAAGCATCACATTCTCGATGATCGACCTTAAGCCGCGGGCGCCGGTTTCCCGTTCGTGCGCCCGGTGGGCGATGGACCGCAACGCTTCGTCGGTGAATCGCAGGTCGGCTTCCTCCATTGAAAACAATCTTTGGTACTGCTTAATGAGCGCGTTCTTCGGCTCCTTAAGCACCCGCACCAAGGCGTCCTCGCTCAGCGGCTTCAGCGCCGTTATCACCGGCAACCGGCCGACCAATTCGGGGATTAATCCGAACGCGATCAGGTCGTCTGAAGTGACTTGCGCGAGCGCTTCGCCCAAACTAACCTCGCCCGCGACTTCGCCCGTTTGGCCGAAGCCGATCGAGCGTTTTCCGAGCCGCTTGCGAATGATCTCCTCAACTCCCGAAAACGTACCGCCGCAGATGAACAAAATGTTCGTGGTGTCGATCTGAATGTACTGCTGCTCGGGATGCTTCCGTCCGCCTTGCGGCGGCACGTTCGCCATCGTTCCTTCGAGCATCTTGAGGAGTGCTTGCTGCACGCCTTCGCCCGAAACGTCGCGGGTGATCGAGACGTTCTGGCTCGTTTTGCCAATCTTGTCGATCTCGTCGATATACAGGATGCCGCGCTGCGCCGATTCGATGTCGAAGTCGGCCGCGTGGAGCAGTTTGAGCAGCAGGTTCTCGACATCCTCGCCCACGTAGCCCGCTTCGGTCAGCGTCGTGGCGTCGCCAATGGCAAACGGCACGTTGAGGCTCCGGGCCAAAGTCCGCGCGAGCAAGGTCTTTCCACAGCCCGTCGGACCCACGAGCAAAATGTTCGACTTGTCGATCTCGACATCGTGCTCATCTTCCGAAGCCACCAGCCGCTTGTAGTGGCTGTGAACGGCCACTGCCAGCACCCGCTTGGCGGACTCCTGGCCAATCACGTAGTGATCCAACTCCGACACGATTTCTCGTGGCGAAGGGATCTTCGTGAACAGTTGCTTGCTGGTTCCGCGGCGCTTGCGTTCCTGGTCGAGGATCGACTGGCACAGCTCGATGCACTCGCCACAGATGTACACATCGCCCGGACCCTCGACGAGCGGTCCGACGTCGCGATAACTCTTTCGACAGAAGGAACAAAACGCATTGCGCTTCGAGGTGCTGCCTCGGCGTGTTCCCGTTCCCGTGAGATCCCTGCTAGAGGGCATAGACAAACTCCTTCCCCGCTACAGAACTCCTTAGATGCCACTCGATGGTTCGCTTACCGAGTCTCGCCGCTTCGCACAGCCCGCGTCCCGAGGCTGTTGTTTACCGAAGCGGCTGCTATCACTCGATCCGCGCCTTCACATTAGGCGGGGCTTCCTTGTCCACGCTCGTGTCGAGCAGTGTTCGACGATCCCTACGCAGCGCCGGTGAACTTCGTTCATCGGCCTCTTCCCAAATCGGCCGTCGCCCCGCACGGGACTCAGCCAACTTGTCTGCCGCCATATAACCCGGCAAGGTGTTGCGTCCGGTGTTCGCCTGACCTAACTCGAATTCTCGTTACCGTTTAACTCGCCTTGAACCTGCCCTGCTAGCTTCGTCTTAATTGTTCGGTATTCGTCGTCGCTTAGCCCACCCCGGTCGTGCAGTTCGCGAAACTTCGTGAGCAATTCGTGGGCGTCCGGCGTGTCGTCGGCGTTGTCATCGCGCCACCTTCTCACCAACTTAATTCCGAGCGCCAGCAAGACAAAAATCAGCGCGAACCAAACGGCCGCCTTGGCAAGTGAATAACCGGCTAAGTCGGCCAGAATTCGCGCTGCCGTCATTGCGTGCATCCACCCGACGATCTGCCCCAGTTTGCCCTGCCCAATTATGCACGTCCAGCCGTTTCCCGTCCAGAAACGCCGGTTTGGGTAGTGAGATCCCTGAAACCCCTAATAATCTACCCAAATTGCCCCGCAAGAACCGCCGAAAACACCGCTTCAAGCGCCCGCCACTCCGCCACCGATAGTTTCGATAGGGAAGCGTGCGCGCCGACCAATGGGTGGCACGCTGCAAAAAGGCCGACGTCATCCCGGAGGGATGGCAGCCATTAGCCGACGGTAAGCGAAGCGCCACCGCCGGAAATCGACCGCCAAACAACCCGCACCCCGGAGGGTGTGCCAGCAGCTCAAATTCAGCACCGAAGTGCTGCGACCCCTGCCAGGGTCGTGCGCGAGGGAGATTCGCTGTCCGGTGGTGCGCTGCGCGACCACCGGCTAATTGCTGTCAAGCCTCCGGCTTGAAATGCAGGACTAACGGCGCAGCGTGTCATCCACGACAACTCTCGGTACTAACCAGAAATTCGTTCGCAAACATGCGGAAACCGTGTCGACAGTTCGTGCTTGGCCTCGCTGCGGCGCTCGCGCTTCCGGCTTGCGGGGTCGTTGCGCAGCCGCCCGCGCTGCCCGAACCGGTCATGTGGCGGCAAGACACATTCCTGATTCCCTATCAATTCAGCGCCGCCTCGGATCCCAAATCGGCCCGCGAAGTCGTTCTTTACCTGTCGAAAGACTGGGGTCGCACCTGGCGCGAAGTGACGCGAGCTCGGTCCGACGTCCGCTTCTTTACCTATCGCGCCGAAGGGGATGGCGATTACTGCTTCGCGATGCGGACCATCGACCAAGCGGGCCAAAGTTGGCCGGCGGGTGAACAGGTCACCGAATTGCGCGTGATCGTCGATACCCGACCGCCAGTGTTTCAAGTCTTGCAGGGCGCGATTGATGGACAAGGACAGTTGCACGTGCAGTGGCGCGTCACCGACGAGCATCTCGATCCCGCGAGCCTCAAGCTCGAAATTCAAGCCGACGGCCAGGCCACGTGGCAACCGGTGACCGTCGGCGCAAACCACATCGCATCGCGGAGCGAAGTGACCGGCCAAGTTGCGTGCGCCGCTCCCGCCGGGGCGCGGCGCGTCCTGGTTCGGGCAACCATCTATGACACGGCCGGCAATCGAGGCACCATCGGCGCCGAGGCACAGCCGAGTGCAACATTGCCGGCACTGCCGCAAACGACTCCGGCGATTCCCATCACGCACAGCGGTTGGCAACCTGCTCCCTCCGCCGCTCGCGGCTTAGCGCCCCCTCCGCAAGAGCTTGTGAACCCTTTTGTCTCGCAGCCAACGAACCCGCTACCGCCAATCGCTGCTTTTCCATCGTCGCGCGACGTGGCCGCTCACGCACCGGCAAGCCAAAATTGGCCGGCGGACGCGCATTCGCTGGTTCCGTTCGCCGCCTCTCAGGAAGACGCCCAGCCGCGAGTGGCGCGCCTCGACGCGCTTCAAGGCGCCCCGTCGGAGCCGACGCCGCCCGCTCCGACTCCTTGGACGGAGTCGCCGTTCCATCAAGCCAGTTCGTCGCGCGGAGGCGACTTGAATCCGCTGCGATCCCCAGCCACGCTCCCCGCCGGCGCGCCGCCGCCACCGGAGGCGCGCGTCGTCAACACGCCCCATTTCGCGCTCGATTACGATGTGAACGACGTCGGCCAATGGGGCGTGGCAAAGGTCGAGCTATGGGGCACGACCGATGGTGGGCAAACCTGGCGCAGCTTCGCCATCGACCACGACAACCGCAGTCCCGTGAACGTGACCGCGCCGGGCGAAGGACTCTACGGCTTTCGCATCGCGATCGAAGCGGTCGGCGGCTTGGCGCCGCAAGCGCCGGCCCCCGGCGAGCAGCCCGAGTTATGGGTTCACGTCGATACCACACTGCCCCAAGCGCAACTGCTCGCCGCGCGGCAAGGGGAAGGCTATTTCGCCGATCACCTGGAAATCACCTGGCAGGCGAGCGATGCGAATCTGGCGCAACGGCCGATCGGTCTCTTCTACAGTAGCCGCCCCAACGGCCCCTGGAGCGCCGCCGCCACCAGTCTCGACAACACCGGCCGCTACTCCTGGCGACTCCAACGCCACGTTCCGTCACAGATTTATCTGCGCGTCGAAGCCCGCGACCGCGCCGGCAACGTGGGCGTCCATCAACTTGAGCAGCCGATTTCGCTCTCCGTGCCACAGGCCAGTGGCAGCTTGCGCGACGTCCATCGCCCGTAGGTCTGGCTTTCCAGGCGGACGCCAGCGTTCCATAATGCGCACCCAATCTCTGCCGCTTGCGGTTTAGCTGCCATGGCCAAATCATCCCACGCCACCACCGCCCTGCAGTTCCTCTCCGCGCCGCCCAGCGGTCCGCCCGGGCCGGTTTGCGCGGTATATGGCGAGGACGCCTACCTTAAACAAGAAGCGATTACCGCTCTACGACAACAGGTGCTCGGCGGTGCGGGCGACGAATTCTCGCTCCGCACGCTGCGCGGAGAAGTCGCCCAGTGGAAAGACGTGGTCGACGCTCTGGCAACCGTGTCGCTGTTCGGCAGCGGAGCGCGGATGGTCATCGTGCAAGAAGCCGATGGTTTCGTCGCCGAGCACCGGGCGAAGCTCGAAGCCTGGGTCGAACATCCCGCGGCGGGAAGCGTGTTGGTACTCGACGTTTCCACATGGCCTGGCACCACCCGCTTGGCGAAAGCGGTGGCCGTAAAGGGATTGGCCATCGATTGCCGCGTCCCGGAGAAGGGCCAAGAGCGAACGACTTTCATCAGTCAGGCGAAAAAATGGCTCATCATGCGGGCTCGCGACGTGCATGGTGCGCCGCTTGAATCGGCCGCGGCAGATTTGTTGTTCGATCTGTTGCCGCTGAGCCTGGGGGTGTTCGATCAAGAGGTTGCCAAACTCGCCCTGTACGTTCCCTCGGGCGGGAAGATCGACATGAACCTCGTTCGCGAGCACGTCGGCGACTGGCGCACCCGCCAGACGTGGGACATGATCGACGCCATGGCCGACGGCCGCGCCGCCGAAGCCCTGCGGCAACTTCACTTGTTGGTTTTGTCGGGTGACGACCCGGTTGGTCTGTTCGCTCAGATCAGCTACACGCTCCGCAACTTTGCCGCCGCCGATACACTCATTGCCCAAGCTGAAGCTCGCGGACAGCGAATGCCCATCTCGGCCGCACTCAAGGAAGCGGGCGTCAAATGGCAGTGGGACAAAATGGAAAAGCAACTCAAACAAATCGGCCGCGAACGGGCGGGCAAGCTCAACGACTGGCTGCTGGAGACCGACCTCGCTCTGAAGGGCCACAACTCCAGCGGTCTCCGTGCCCGGCTTGAGCTGGAGCGCCTCGTGGTGCGACTCTCCTCCACCGCTTGCGGCTTAGCGCGGCCCCGCTAGAGGTAAGCGTTACGCGCTCCGCTCCGAGGACTCCGCGTCGCGGCTAACCAGCCCGCCGCCTGCTAGCAGCGGCTGAGCTTGCTCGCATCGCGGCCGTTTCCTACCATCCCGCCGCCTTATCACTCCCAGCGGGGTTCTCCCGCTCGGCCAGCCTCGCGCTCTGCCCGTTGATGATCGCTTTGTTTCGCAATTGGATGCTCTTGTTCACCGCGCTGATCGCGTTGCCCGGCTGCCGGGCCGCGTGGCCCTTCGCTGCAAGCGAAACTGCCGTTTCAGAAACGACCGTCGCCGCAAAGGCGCCGATTGCCGATCTCCCCGCTCCTGCCTCACCCGCGCCGTCCGTGGAGGAGTCGCAAGCCTCGTTCAACGCGCCGTCAGCGTCCACGCCCAGAACGCCGATCGCATCCGCTACACCGGGGGCGGAGCCGACGGCCGAACAAGCGTTCTCGCAGGTGCTTGCCGATATCGAAGAACTCGGTCGAACCGATGCCGCGGCACAGCAGCAGCTTCTCAAGCAACTCCAGACAGCCAAGCCCGCACACTACGGATTGGTCGTGCAGCAATTCAAAGCGGCCTACGCCTATAGCCGCGAATTGCGCGAGCGATCGCGACCCGAACCGCCGCTACCGATGGAAGCACTACCGCGTGAGGGATTTGCGCCGGTCGAACCCGCTTCGCAATCGGACGATGCCCATCCGCGACTGCTTCCCCAACCGTTAGGCAAGCTCGACGCCCCGCGCGCCCGACGAATCGAAACGGAAGAACCCGCGGAAGCGCCCTCGCATCACGCGGCGTCATCGCTCCATGCGATTGATCCGCGGGATGACCGATCGGTTGATTCCGTAACGGAGGTCTCCGAACCAGCGCCGAGCAAATTATCCGGCGTTGTTCATGCCGTTTACGAACGAGACGCCGAGCCAGCGGAGTCGCAGGTCGTCCCGGCGTCCGCATCGTCACCAAAGGCTGAAGAGAGTTGGGAACAATCGCTGGGGCGCGCCATAGACGGACTGTCCATCGCCACCCGCGAGCCGGCACAATCGACCGACGAACTGCACGAGCGGTTGCGGCTGCGATTACTGGAATTGGCCGCCGGTCGCCAGGAGGCCGCGCTCGCGCCGGTCGACGGCCTTTCGACGGGCGAACAAGACTATTGGTCGAAACAACTTTTCACGCTGGCGACTCTCCTCGATTGCCAAGCGCAGCCGGATGATAAGCGCCGCGCCGCCGCCGCCAACGTTCACTTAGCTGAAGCCGCAAATGAACTTGCAGAACTATGCCCACTGACCGTGCGCAACGTGGTGTTCTGTAGTCAGATACACGGCTACGGAGCTTACGAGCCGATAGCCACCTCCACGTTTAAACCTGGCCAGCGACTGTCGCTGTACGCGGAAGTCGAAAACTATCGCAGCCTGTCGACTCCGCAGGGCTTTCACACGGCGCTCAGCACGAGCTATCAGATTCTCGATGCCGCCGGAAATCGGTCCGATGGAAATGAATTCCCGACGATCGACGATTACTGTCTCCGCCATCGCCGCGACTTCCACACCCAATACGGAATTACCTTGCCCGCAAGTCTCACGCCGGGCAAGTATCAATTGCAACTCACAATCAAAGACCAACACGCGAACAAACTGGGCCACGCGACCACCGAGTTTGAAATCGGCGGCAAATGAGTGAGCCACTGATGATCATAGCGCGGCCGTAAGGCCGCAACCAAAGAATTTAACAGGAGGAAACGGAGAAAACAGAGAGAACAATATAGCCCTACTTTTCTCTGCTTCCTCTGTTTCCTCCTGTTCAAATTTTCTTGCTCAAAAAAAGTTTCTACGGATTGGTGATGTCAAGAATCAATTGCAACAGAGGTACTTGGCAATTACTTCCGCTGG
>JBBDYG010000073.1:0-3693 GCA_040901765.1 Pirellulales bacterium | reverse complement strand
TGGGGCGCAGAATAGCATGGCGAATACGATAATGAAAGACCTGACCCCATGATGCTTGAGCGAATTCTTTGGGCCCTTGGTCCGAGGGAACGAGGCGAAGCATAGGAGCAAGAGAGTTGCCAAACCGAATGCTACTGCGAAGGCTGCGACTATCGCTGGGGCGACAGCCCATGCACTCCCGGTTCTGGGGGAAACAGCAGCGAGAACTCCTAGCATCGCGGTGTCAATCGCGAACACGAACGATGCCTTGGAGTCTGCCGCCGCAATCCAGTCCAGCTGACGGGCGAGATTGGCTTCGAGAAGGTTGACTCGATCAATGTCGCTCACAGATCCTCCGGGGTTCGCGAGGCGGCCCAACGTCCCGCATCACCCGCGCGCGCCGCTCGTGCGCGCGTCGGTGTGGATGCGGCGGTTAGGGCTGTCATGTCTGGCTACTTGGCTTGGCCCTTGAGGTGCGGAATAACTATGTACTCTTGGATTCCACGTCCCCACAGGTCATAGAAGTATCCAAAGCCCAGCGATTCCGGTCCGAGGATCGCGCGCTTCCCCACGTCAGGTGGCAAGCGACCGGCCTTGAGCAAGATTAATATCGAGTCATTGAACATTGCTCGATCGGTGAGAAGAAAACTCCCGACACTCCAGCACATCATTTCCCGGGAAAGCGAATTGCTTGGGTTGCCCGCGCATGCGAGGGCGTCCTGAATTGCGGCGAGGGCGCTGTGTAGCTTTTCGTGCTGGAATTCTGGGGACGTGCCGAGTTGTACTCTTCTGGAAAGGGCAGCCTCAGATTGACCAAGCCTATTTATCGCCTCGCTCTCCTGCGTAAGCCAAGCCGACTCTTGCGGTTTTGGGCTCGGGAGGTATTGAGCCAATCTGTGCACTTTTTCGCGCAGGTCCTTCGCGATTTCACTCCGCTCTTTTCTGGACGTAGCGTCAAACTTTCCATTAATAAGGTTCGATGTGTCAACGGCCCACGCTGGCAACGCAGCGAGCAGAAGAATCCCGGCAGTAAGAGCCATATGAGATCGATTTGTGCGCACAGAGGTTCTCCTGGACAGCCCTAACGTTCGCGTTGAACGGCGCGAGCAAGGAAGCGCAGCGACGCTTGCGAGCGTCCGCTTTCGAACGCGTTGTTAGGCGCCAATCGCATTGCTTGCCTGCTCAATCAAGTGTTCTCGCAACTTGGTGAGCTCTTCGACTCTAAGGATGGCGCGGACCTTGGTCTTTAGCGCCTCCACCATCGATTTCTCTTGTATGTTGTCGCTACTCTTTAGACCCAAAATACGATTGAACAATTCGAAGTTTCGGTCGATACGAAGTGCGCGTTGTTCCGCATATCCTTCGTGCCCTGTCGTTGACCTAATGAAACCGGCATCCGCGCCCAACTTTCGTAGCGCTGATTCGAACTCATCTAGATCACTATTGATTCGGTCGGTTAGCCACGTGGCGTAGTCCTGACGCAGGGAATAGAGCTTACCAGCGTGGTCAAGCGCGGCCGGTGTGTCACCTTCGCGAAATAGCGTACGCACGGCCTCATGAAGCTTTTTCATGTACTTCTCACAGAATTCGGCGTGCTTATCGAACGCAGCGTTGGCCATGTGTGAGGCGGCGCCAAGCGTGAACTGAAATTCCCTACGCTGTGCATCCAGCCGCTTTTCATAGTCGGCCTCGTCACGCATGAGCTGGAAAAGAGCAGCGAGAAGGGCGGTAACGCCTGGGGCAGCGATGACTCCGCGAAGAAGTTCATGATTATCCGGGAGGAGCAAGAAGGTTCCGATGGACAGGACAAAAACCCCCGCTAGAACAGCGTAGGCTTTCCAGTTGAGCCTCATTTTGTGGGCGCCTAACGTCCGCGTTGAAATGCGCGTGCGAGCGACGCTCGCGGAGCGTCATTTTCGAACGCGTGGTTAGAGCGCTTTTGCCAATGCATCACGCACCTCTGAAAACAGATGCATCTTGCCCTGGAATGGAACGTGGTGATCGGAGACGTAGCAATACTTCCGGTCTTTCCGCTCCAAGAAGAGCAGTACTTTCCATACGACGTCAATCACCTTCAGCGCGTCGCGTCGGGTAACCTGCGTTGGTATTAGATGGAGACGCAAGTTCCGAGTGCGTCGCGTTCGGAGATCGATCGCGGTCTTGAACTTAACATCCTCCAAATGAGGCAAGAGCGTTGCAGAACGCAAAGTCATTGGGCGCCAAGTGAAATCGATCTCCCAAAGGTGATTGTGGAAGATCGCATCCCGAAGCACGAAAACTTCTGTCACGGCTTTCTGCAACCGAAAGTCCGCGAACACTCGCTTGATGTAATTGGCGACGGTCAGTCGCTGACCGAACGCAACTTGCCGATGAAAATAGCGGAGGCGAGTTGCATACGACTCAAGTGCCGCTACCATCAGCAGGATCATAGACACTGCGTAAATGTTGTCGAAATAGAGCGCGTTAACGGATCCGCGTTTTGTCACCCGCCACTTCAACGAGCGTTCAATGAGGTCGGCGACTGGCTGAAAGTAACCCGATCCGACGATGCTTACGATTTGTTCCGACCGGATTGTCATCCCCCTAAAGCGCTCTAACGAGAAATCGGCCCCATAAACGGGGCGTTTGTATTGCCCCGAAATTGGGGCCGAATCAGGAAAGGTTACTCCCAACCCCCTGATTCCTCAATCCGGTCAACCGGGTTCGGGCCCTTTACGTTTGATCCGTATAGGCCCCAGTGGAGGGAGGGAGCATGCCGCAGCCGAAGCTGCTCGAGCGCTACCGCGAGCGCCTGCGAGTGAAGCACTACAGTCTGCGAACCGAAGACGCGTACTTGCACTGGACGCGCCGCTTCATCCACTTCCATGGCAAGCGTCACCCGAGGGAGATGGGTGGAGCCGAGGTCGAGGCATTCCTTTCGCACCTCGCGACCGAGGGCCGGGTGGCCCCCTCGACGCAGAATCAGGCGCTGGCGGCGCTGCTGTTCCTTTACCGCGCAGATTAAATGCGGACGGAGCCCAATTCTTTTTACGCACGATCATTATCTTTCCACCGTAAATCCGGACTGGCGCCCGCGCAGCCTCATCATCACTTCGCCACCTTCCGCACCGGTTGCTCATCCGCACCAACGCTCGGCGCCGGCTGAGCGACCCGCAACGGCAACACCATCCGCCGTTTCACCGCCATCTCGATCTGCCGCACGAATGACTCGTCGCCGAGCACGCCCTCCATCGCCGTTGCCTGCCGTATCGCGTCGACGACCCGCGGATCGAGCGGCTGGCGCAAGAGCTCGCGGTACGCTTGAAAGCGCTCAGTCGGGCTTACGCTGAGGGCGCGGTACTGCTCGTGCTCGGTAATCAGTTCGTCATTTACGCCGAGCGCATGACGCGCGTGGCTCGACCAGCGATAGTTCGCCGGATGCGGGGCGAGGCCCGAGCGCACCGGGTGCAGTTCGATGTAGCGATAGACCTCGAGCACCGTGCGGTCGGGCTGCACCCCGCTCGCCTGGTGCAGCCCCGCCAACGGCGCGATGACCCGCGGATAGGTTTTCTTCACGTGCTGCGCATAGCGGTCGCGCATGGTCTGCATCATGCCGGTGAACCCGTTGCGGGTGCGCGGGGTGCCGAGCAGGTGCACGTGGTTCGGCAGCAGCACGTAGGCGTGGATGCGGCAACCGTGGTCGCGCGCGACCTCCCTCAGGCACGCCAGATAGAA
>JBBDYG010000072.1:0-25242 GCA_040901765.1 Pirellulales bacterium | reverse complement strand
CGACTGCCAAGAGCATACCATCCATCAGAATAAGAGTGACAGAGCACTAGGGCCGCTAGATTTACCGCCATGCGGCCAAGAACGGCTTAGAAAAGCGGCTTTTCTTCCGTGTGCTCCGTGGCTCTGTGGTGAGACCTAGCGCTGTAATATTTAGCCGGCACGCTTTTTCTTGGTCGTTCTTCGTCGTGCTGGCGTCTTCGCGCCGGCCCGCTTCGTCGGACGGCCTTGCTTGGACGCATGGGCCACGCTTTGCTTCAGCACGTCCATGAAGTTGATCGTTTGCGGGCTTGCTTGCGTTTCTGGCTCGCCAACCTCAATCGGCTCCGTTTCGCCGCTGTCAATCTTCTTCTGGACCATCTTCATGAGCGCAGCCCGATACTCGTCTTCAAACTCGCCCGGATCCCAATCGCCGGTCATGCCTTCCACAAGCTTCATGGCCAAGTCAATCTCTTGCTTGCTGACCTTGTATTCTTTGAGATCCTTGCCGGGAATCTCATGTTCGCTGAGATCGCGCAGCTCTTGCGAAAACCGGAGCAATTCCAGAACCAAAGCGTCGCCGTGCGGAAGGAGCGCCGCCAAATGCTGGCGTGCGCGAATTACTACCCGCGCGATTCCAGCCTTCCCCGTCTTGGCAAGGGCTTCCCGCAGCAGAACGTAACCCTTCTCTCCCTTGGTCCCCGGAACGAGGAAGTAAGGCTTCTCGAAGAACCGAACGTCAATGTCGGGTAGATCAACAAACTGCTCAATCTCGATGGTCCGCGTCATCTCCACCGCGACATGCTGAAGTTCGTCCTCGCTGAGTAGTACGTAATTGTTGTCCGAATATTCGTAACCTTTAACGATCTTGTCCCAGGGAACCTCTTGGCCGGTTTCTTCATTCACGCGCTCGTAGCGCACACGGGCTGAATTGCGACTGTCGATCAAATGAAAGCTGATATCGGCCCGCTGTTCGGCGGAAAACAGCACCACCGGCACGTTCACCAGGCCGAAAGAGATATGACCTTTCCAAATGGGTCGAGCCATCGCGCTTCCTCGGTCAATCACGCCGCTACTTCAACAACCATGCGCGTCTTGTAAATGGGGTAACCACCTCGCACAGTTACGCTAGCAATGCTAGCAAGTTAGGTGCCAATTCCCGCAACTGCGGTTTGCGTCTGCCGCTTGCGGCTTAGCGCGTCTAGAAATAGAAGGAGGCAGGGGGCCAGGATTCAGGGGTCAGGGAAAACTGGCAGCGAAGCCGCAATTGTATTTCCCTGATCCCGGACCAGGCGGGGATTGATTCGAGTGCATGGCGCCAGCGGAGCGAAGCCGCAATTGTATTTCCCTGATCCCGGACCCCTGAATCCTGACCCCTCCCCTTACTTCAACAGGGCCGCTTCGGCGACTAAGCCCGGCCCGAAACCGAGCAACACGCAGGGTGGCGAAGCGCCGGCGCTCAACATTCTTTCGAGAATGAAAAGCACCGTGGCGGACGACATGTTGCCGAATTGAGAAAGCACTTCGCGCGACACCCGAGTTTTGTCGCGAGACAGCTCGAGCGCAAGCTCTGCGGCTTCCAGAATCTTGGGTCCGCCGGGATGAATTGCCCACGACTTTACATCGCTCGCGCTCAACCCATTCTCCGCGAGCCAAGCCGTGAGCCACTCGCCCAGGTGCTGCTGAATTAGTTCCGGCAGTCGAGACGAGATGGTCATTGCAAATCCAGAATTCCCCACGTTCCAAGTCATCAAGTCGGCCGTTCCGGGAAAAAGATAGGAACCGGTGGCCACAAGCTGCCATCGACCGGATGCGTGATCCGAAGTTTGTCGCGAGGCAGGAGCAATCACTAACGCGCCCGCGCCATCGGCGAACAATGCATTCCCCAGCATCCGCTCGCTGTTCCAGTGGAAGCAATAGTGGAGGCTGCAAAGCTCCACCGCACAGACCAGGATTCGCGCTCGTGCATCGCCCTGGGCTAGCCCCTGCGCAACGCGGAGGGCGTTGATCGCGCCGTGACAACCCATGTATCCCACATGAACGCGTTGGGTTGTTGGCCGCAGTCCCAACTCATGGATCAAGCCGCTGTCGACCCCCGGCGCAATAAAACCCGTGCATGACGCGGTTACCACATGGGTGATCGCATCTGCAGAAAAGCCCGAACGGCGGAGCGCCTCGCCCGACGCCGCGACCGCCAGCGGCAATGCGTGCTCCTTGTAGAGCGCCATTCGTTCCGAGGTACTCGGCCCGGAATTCGGCTCGGTGCCATCGCTGTTTCCGTCCGGCAGCCAGCGATCGGCCTCCGTGTAAGGAACCGCCGAATACCGAGTATTCACGCCCGAATGACGATACAGCGCGGCAGCCAATCGCGACTGCCGCTCGCTGCTACAGCAGACGCGCTGCGCCAACTCGAGCGCGTCCTGTTGATCGACTTTATGAGGAGGCGTAGCGGTGGCTACGGCAATAATCTCAGTACGCATCACGGTTCGCCATCATTGGTTAGCCCTCACCGGACGAGGTCAGGTGAAGGAGTGAGCGAGAAACGGAGCGTGGCGGAGACCCCACACGGTAAGTCCACGCATCAACTTACTTCGCAGCAGGAGTTGGCTAATTAACCGGCAGCGCCACTGCTGCCGCGCCAGCCTGCCCGCATAAAGAGTTTCCCAGCGCTGGGCGATGCGCGTGTTCCACTTGTCGATTCCGTCTCGCATCAAATCGCTTGCGAGAACTGCCGAACGCATTGCCCAACCGATTCCTTCGCCGGTGAACGGCTCCACGTACTCGGCCGCATCGCCGATCAGCAAGCAGCGGTGCGCTCCCAACGGCCGGGTGTGACTGGTGAGGAGCGGAGTGCCGCGCCAGGAGGCGGCCTGCAAGGTGGCAAGCTCGGGCAAACCCGCCTCCCGCAGAATCTGAGCAACCAGCTTGCCGGGCGAGCGCGCTTGAGCCAACGCCGCGGGATCAACCGCTGCGGCGACATCCAGCCGCCCGGCTTCTACCGGGGCGATCCCCACGTAACCATCTGCACTGCACGCCATGTACATGACATTCGGTTTTAGATCAAACTGGCCCGGATCGAGTAGTGTGCCCACTCCAATCCGTGACTTCGGCCACGATCGTGCCACAAATTCGGGAGGGCATGAACTCAAGCCAGTTGCCACGAGGACGCACTTGGCGCACACCGTTAGCCGTACATGGTCATGCTGAAGTTCTATCGATCGCAGGCGCAGATCACCGGACGTTTCTAACCGCCCCGCGGTTTCGACGCAGACGGTCGCCCCCGCCTGAACAACTTCTTCGAGGAGCAACGCGTCGAACACGGATCGCGACAGGCCGATTCGATGCCCCAGCTTTAACTCGGTCGTGCAGCTTTCACTACAAAGTCGCATCGAGCGCAGCGGCGTTCCGCCCGCTCTTACCGGCAAATCCCCAAGCCCAATTTCCGCCAGCACATCGAGCGCCTCGCGCCCCAAACATCCGCCGCAAACTTTGAAACGCGGCGAACGGGACTTCTCCACCAGCAACACCTGCTTTGATTGCAGTGCAAGTTGCCTTGCGGCGATTGCGCCGGCGGGGCCTCCTCCAATGATTACGACATCCCACGGATCGTGCTGCGTCGCCGTTCGGATCCACGGGCTGGTAACCATTTGCAGCATCGCTCCGTTATCGTACCAACAGCAGCCTGAACGGCCAGACCGCACGGATGCTCGCACCTTTCAGGTCCGCCGCGCGGCACAGCTCGCGAAACTCGGAGAGTGAGAAAGCGTTGACGACCGACTGCGGACCGTCCGAGCCGACGATCTGCGAGGTGGTGAGTAGGTGGCAAGCGAGTTGTGCAAGCGCATAACCCACAGCGCATCGACGGAGATCGCTCACGACAAGAAGCCGCCCTGCGGCACCCATTCTCTTGAGCAGTTCCGCGCCATGCGCGAATGACAGATGATGAAGAAACAAGGAACAGATCACGATATCGAAACCCATCGGTAGCTCATCGCGCGTCACATCCGTTTGGCGAAAGCTTATCGAGCCGCCGGCGGGGCTACATTGTTGAGTGGCATACCGGCACGCAGTTGGGCTGGCATCGAGGCCGAGAATCCGTAAAGTGATTCCGTTTTTCTGCGCAAGCTTCCAAAGTCCGAGCGGTACATCCCCTCCGCCGCTCGCAACGTCGAGCACGCGAAGCGCCCGCGTACCGTGCATTTTAGAGTAGCTCCGGATAGGTTTCCACAGTTGCCGGGTAATGTTGCTGGCTCGATTGAGCCGACTCAAGCCCGATAGGGCGTGATGGTGCCGGGCCTCATCAAGGCCGGGTTGATCCATGATCTCGGGCCGAAAGCGACGTTGAGCGAGGGATAGCGGAAACATGTCGCCATTGTATATCCGAGACGCGAGGAGCGGCACCGCCGTCGAGGGCAAACAAAAAAACGGGCACGTTGCATCGCAAAAATGCACGTGCCCATTTCCGCTTGAATCAAGCTGCATCCGTCACGGCAACTCGCGAGTCGCCGACCGCGGTTGCGCCGCGCCTGAAGCGTCGCTTGGCTGTTCCAGGCGGATCAAGTGCCACACTTCGCTATCATCCGACTCTGGCCCAAAGTGGACCATCATCGTGCTTTCCTCTTCCGTCAGATTGTAGAGGCTCGTCTCAAACAAAGTTGCTTCATGCTCGCCATCCGCAAAGGCCCAGGCCGCGCGCTGTGTCCGCTCGTCTACCATTCCTTCCACGGGGTGAACGTGGCCGTTTTCGCGATTGTAATAGGTGCCGCTAAGCACTCCTTCTTGATTGACGGCCAGTTGAAGCACCCGCTGACTGTCGTTGTCGGTGGCTCGGGCCACGGCGAAAACGCCCAGTGGGCTCCACTGCATCTTCTCCGCGTCCTCTTCGCTGATAGACGGTACATCGTGGGCCAGGTCATAAATGTACTGGTAATAATCATCGACGGGCATCACCTGCCGGCCGTCGTAGTACACATAATCGTTCTGGTAGTAGATATTGCGGCCCGGCCCGTATTCCCAGTAACTGGGTCGGCTCCAATCGAATGCCACCCAATTGGTTAAACGGTTGGCCGGCGTCGAGCCCCACCAATAATAGGGTCGGTCGCGCCAGCGAGCGTTTCGATAAGGACTGTAGACGGGCCAATTGTCGCGATAACTGTCCCACCAGCCGTATCGAAACGGCAGTTCATTCCGGTCCCAGTTTCCCCAGTTTCGGCGAATAAGATTAGCGGTCCCGCGCCAATCGTCCCCGCGTCGATCTGCCCCGCGTCGATCGCCGCGGTCTCGATCGAATTCGGCGCGATTGCCGCCGAATAGTTGGTCGCTAACTTCGTCGCTGGCGTCCCCAAGCAGCTCTCGGGCCCGCTCGCGCCGGTCGTCCCGATTGGAATCGAACTCGCGAAATCGGTCAGTTCGCAGCCGGTCTGGATCATTCAAGTCGCGGTCGGTCCGTCGCCCTTCGGCACGGTCGGAATCGCCGCCACGAAAGAACGTTTGCCGTTGGAATTCATCGGCACGACTTCGCCCCACGGGTGCGTCTTGAGTGAAAGTTCCTCGTCGCCGAACTCCGTCACGGGCTTGGGCAACGTCGCGTTGAACTTGAACTTGATCGCCCCCTTCATTTGCAGCGCGGTTCGAAAATGCTTCCCCCCCGCTGCGTCTTCCGGCTTCGCCCCCGCGATTGCCCGCGCGCTCCCCCCGCTGCGCCAACGCTTCCCCGCTTGCTAATAAGCAGGTGAGCAACGCGAGGGAAGCCCATTGAAATTGATTGTTTGCGGCCATTGTCATGTTTCCTCCTGAATCGGGTCGACTGGTTAAAATGGCGACGCCCAGATCCGACGGGCTTCGCCGCCGCCCATGCGCGGGTTTGAATGCGGAGCAGCCCGGCGACCGCGAAACGATCACCGGGAAGCTCTGTCAAGCCGGTTGTTCTATTGTCGAAGGGTAGGATTGGGGATGGCTCCCTCAGGATTTCGCGCCGTTCGCTCGCCCCCAAAATACGAGTCCGGGGGAAAGTCATAGTTGTCGCCAATCGTCTCATTCCACTGCCTTCTTTGCTGCGGAGTAAGCACCGTACCTAGGCGCTCGCGAGACTGCATCTGTAGATCACGATATCGTGTGGAGGCAGTGTCGGGATCGTTCGCGTAACCTTCTTCGAGATCGCTCATCTGTCCATTCCACTCGTCGCGATACTGTCCAAGCCGTTGACGCTGCTCTGTTGTTAGACCCAAGCGTTGCTGCAGCGTGGGATCGTCGAACGCGCGATATCCTTGATATTGGTAATGGAGTTGGTTATAGCGAGTCCGCACCCGAGGGTCGGTAAAGACCGCGTCACGGCTCTGAGAAAAGTTGCGATCGAAGTCACCCCGCAGCGCCCGCATCCGCTCATTTCGCTGGCGGTCCGCGAGATTGTTTCCGAGGCCTCGGAGCGATTGGTTGTAACGGCTCCAGGCCGTTCCGTAACCTTGATTGAGTTGGTTAAATCGGTTCTCGTCGATACCGAGTTGCTCTCGAACGCCGGGATTCCCAAACCAGGGCCGCTCGCCAATATCACCACTACCCGCGCCCACCTGGCCTGGCACGTCCACTTGGGCACCGGCACGCGCCTGACCGCCAACTTGCGCCGGTTCGGCGGCTTGGCCAGTTCCTGCAGCTTGTGGGTTCTGTCCACCGCCCTGCGTTCCACCCGAACTGGTTTGCGACCACGCGGGCAAGCAGGCAAACGCTGCCACGATAATGGTTCCGAATGTAAGTAAGCGCATGCGGTCTCCTTTGTCTCGCGACGTAACACTCCGGCGCGTTGAACAAACGTCAACATCAAGCTCGGGTAGATGAGCAATGCGCGTGCCGCGGGCGCGGCTAATTCTTGATCCGGATGCCGCTAGCAGGAAACGTAACCTAGCACCTGGTCATTTTTGCACCGCATTGGATATTGCGAGTTCAAGCTCGGCAATCGAGATCGGTTTGCGGATGCAGGAACTGATGGGTTCCACCGACTCGTTCACATGCTGAAGGTCCGAATGCCCCGAAACCAGAATCACTGGAACCCGTCGCTCGACCCACAGCTCCTCGGCAGTTGTAAGCCCGTCCGCGACGGGCATATCAAGGTCGAGGATCGCCAAATCGAACTCAACACCGTCGCACGACTGTCGGAGTTGCTCACCGTTCTCGGCGGCGCAAACGACGGTGTGACCTAACCGCTCCAAGACCCGCGTCAAGAAAAGACGCTGCGCGCGGCTATCCTCCGCAATGGCAATTCGTAGCCCCGGCTGTATAACATCGCATCTCATAGACGGAAAACCTTGAGGCCGGGGCGTCACTTTCCAAGGATGGGTTCGAGACGACCAGCCTGGGGGTTTTAGAACAACTTATCACAGCGAGCGAGCGACCGCACATCATTGTGTCATTGTACTCAGCGGATTCCAAAAGAAAGGCACGCAGGGCTGCGACTTACCGTATCTCCCGCGTTCGCCGCACATCACTCCGCATGCGAATTCGCGGACGGTTTCCAGCGGCGCAAGAACCGCATCAGGATCTGTTCGTCGATGGACAGCGAACTTCGCGGGCGCGGCGAAAAGCGTTGGAAAAAGCGAGGCAGAGTGCCCGCCTCAAATTCGCTAAGCATGCCGGGATGGAGATAATAATTCCGACAAACCGTGGGCGTGTTCGCCAGCATCTCGGCGGTCTGCGCGATGGCCGCTTTCAAAATCGCCTTGCGTTTTCGAGGCTTCGCTTCATCCCGATGGGCATGTAGCAGGCCGGCCATTAGTGCCGACGCTTTCCAGGTGCGGAAGTCTTTGGCGGAGACGGGAACGCCGCTGATCGTCTGTAAGTATTCATTCACGTCCGTCGAGTCGACGGAGTGACTCTTGCCATCGAAATCCACATATTGAAACAACCGACCCGCGGCTAGAGCGCGACATTGGGTGATAAATCTTTCAAGCTTCTTATCGACGAGCGGAATTTGCCGGCGGAATCCGCCCTTTCCGTTGAAGCGAAGTTCTAACTTTGAACCGGAGACACTGACGTGTCGATTGCGGAGCGTCGTTAAGCCGTACGAGTTATTCTCCTTAACGTATTCTTCGTTTCCCACGCGAATGGCCGTGAGATCTAGAAGTGCGACGATCCCGGCCACGACCCGCGTGCGGGTCAGTTGTGAGCCTTTTAAATCATTCGACACGCGCTTGCGAAGTTGCGGGAGGACATCCCCAAAAGCCTTGAGTTGAAAAAACTTGCTTAGGTTGGCGATCTCGCTCCAACGATCGTGATAACGATATTGCTTGCGCTTGCGACTATCTCGGCCCGTGGCCTGCAGGTGCCCGTTGGAGAACTTGCAGATCCACACCTCTTTCCAAGCCGGCGGAATCGCCAGCCCCTCAATTCGCGCTACGCAACGCGTATCGGCGACACGTTTTCCGCGGAGGTTTGCATAGACAAACCCGCGGCCGTTTCGCAAGCGGGTATATCCGGCGTCCTGATCCGTGACGTATCGGAGACGGGCGCGTCTTGCCTGGTCCTCTGCACTGAGCGGATTTAACGATGTGGTTGTCTTTGGCATGGCAGGCGCATGCAATCTTCGTTCCTCTGTGGCATTTATCAGGCAAAAGCCGTTCGGCTGCTAGGATCACGGCGGCGAAGCGGCACAGCAGATGCACGCAGTGGAAAGGGGGATCTTAGTAGAGAGCAAAAACCGGGAAACTAACTACGGCGACTGCGTCTAAAGTTTGATCGTGATGTCGATGTGAGCAGCCGATGCTAGAATGATTCTAGAGATATTTCCGACAAACGAGGCGCGAGCCTAACAAGCTGGCATGGTGGACGGTGAAATCGGAGTGGATGCCAATGATGAGGCAGCAACTTGCCCGAAAGGCGCTGCGCATTGTTCACGGCGCCCTCTTCGAGTGGTACGAGGATAAAGTTCCGCGAATGGCGGCTGCCATTGCGTTCTATGCCGTCTTCTCGCTCGCGCCGATCGTGGTCATCGCCTTCAAAGTGGCCGAATTATCGTTCGGGCGCGAGGTCGCCCTCCGCGAGATACTCGCCCAGGCTGCGTTTCTGATTGGCAAGGATGGGGCGGCTGGTATCCAAATGCTGATCGAAAGCGGCGAGCCGACGTCCGCCACCCTTGGCTCCACGATCATCGGCATCGCGGCAATGATTTTTGCCGCTACGGGAGTCTTTACCGAGTTGAAGGATTCTCTCAACACAATTTGGGAAGTGCAACCAAAACCTGGGCTGGGGCTGGTGGAAATGATTCGAGATCGGTTCTTTGCCTTTGCGATGGTGTTGGTCATCTGGTTTTTGATGCTCATCTCGCTGGTTACCAGCGCTGCAATGTCGGCCTTAAGTGAGGTGGCAACGCCGTATCTCGCCGGTTTTCAATTCATCGAGTCCCTTTTGTCGCTGGTTTTCATTGCCTGTCTTTTCGGCCTGATCTATCGCGTGCTTCCGGATGTTAATGTGGCATGGCGCGATGTATGGTTCGGCGCGCTGACGACCGCCGGATTGTTCGTTGTGGGGAAATCACTTTTTGGCCTCTATCTCGGGCACAGCACGATTGGTTCCAGTTACGGTGGCGCGGGTTCGCTCGTGATCATTAATTTGTGGACGTATTATTCGTGCCTGATTCTGCTCTTCGGCGCCGAAATGACGCAGGTTCAGGCTCGCCTCCGCCACGCCCGACTCGTTCCGACGGAAAAAGCGGTTCATGTCACCGAACACGCGCGCGTCCAGCAGGGCGTCCCCCGCACCGAGGCCATCCGCTTCGCCGCGGAGGAAAGTGATGCGGGCTTTCGCCCCCCGCGGAGGATTGAGGGCCAGACCGAGGGCGAATTGCCCGGCCCAGTCGACTAACCGCGCAGCGGAGTCGCGAATTGAATCAGCCTGCGCATAAATTTATGCCCCCATTGGGAAGCGGAACATCGTTTGCCCTGTCGAGAGTCGTCCCCAAACTCCGCACTCTCGAAGGGCTTGACCATGGTCCCTACGGCGGCGCTCCCCGAAGCAAGTCATCAGTCGATCTGGGCTCAAACGGCCCAATTGCCCACCGGCCGTCGCCTTTCCGAAAGCACTCAAGCCGATGTATGCATCGTTGGCGGTGGCATCGCGGGTCTCACCACCGCCTATCTGCTGACAAAACAAGGCAGAAGCGTCATCGTGCTTGATGATGGCCCGTTGGCCTCGGGCATGACGCGCATGACCACGGCGCACCTCTCCAACGTAATTGACGACCGATTCGTCAACATCCAGCGGTGGCACGGCGTGGGGGGTGCCAGACTGGCGGCCGAAAGTCACGCTGCCGCAATTGACTCCATCGAGTCGATTTCCCGAGAACTGAACGTGGATTGCGCGTTTCGGCGAGTTGACGGCTATTTATACCGGGCGCCGGACGATGGCGCGGCGAGCGACCTGCTCGACCAGGAACTAGCCGCCGCGTTAAGCGCGGGACTCACCGGCGCGGAAATGCTCGCTCGTGCGCCGATCGATTCGTTCGATACGGGGCAAGCCATCCGGTTCCCCAACCAAGGCCGCATCCATCCGCTGAAATACCTCGCTTCGATGGCCGAAGCGATCGAGAAAGGCGGCGGGCGACTATTCGTTGACAGCCACGCCGAGAGTGTGCAAGGCGGCACGCCTGCCCGAGTTAAAGTCGGAAAGCACACCATCACGGCCGACCACGTTGTCGTCGCGACCAATTCGCCGATCAACGACCTGTTGGCAATCCATACCAAGCAGGCGCCATACATGACTTACGTCATTGGAGCCAAAGTTCCGCACGGATCCGTAACCGACGCCCTGTATTGGGATACGCTTGGGGCGTATCACTACGTTCGTCTGCATCCACGCGAAGCTAGTTCCGGCGACACCTCGCCGGCCGGATACGACCTGCTAATCGTGGGCGGAGAAGACCACAAATCGGGCCAAGCGGACGACGCCGATCAGCGACATATTCGGCTGGAGGCGTGGGCGCGCGAGCGTTTCCCCATGATGGGCGAGGTGGAGTTCGTGTGGGGCGGTCAGGTGATGGAGACCATCGACGGTTTGGCGTTCATTGGCCGCAACCCCATGGATCAGGAAAACGTCTATGTCGTC
Organism: Pirellulales bacterium; assembly: GCA_040901765.1. Lineage (GTDB taxonomy): Bacteria > Planctomycetota > Planctomycetia > Pirellulales > Lacipirellulaceae > JBBDYG01. The sequence goes on along the minus strand of JBBDYG010000072.1, from coordinate 14,178 downwards.
ACTGGCGATTCGGGCATGGGAATCACTCACGGCACAATTGCCGGATTGCTCCTTACGGACCTGATTCTCGGTCGAGAGAATCCTTGGGAGACACTGTACGATCCGTCGCGAAAGACATGGCGCGCCGCGAGCAGCTTCGTTAAAGAAAACCTGAACGTAGCACGCCAGTATGCGGATTGGCTGACGGGCGGAGAAGTGGAATCCGTTGACGATATTGCTGCCGGCAGCGGCGCGGTGTTACGTCGCGGCTTGAGTAAGATTGCCGCGTACCGCGACGAACAGGGCACGCTCACAGAACTCTCCGCGGTCTGCCCGCACCTTCAATGCATCGTGCAATGGAACCCTGCCGAGAGCACATGGGACTGCCCGTGCCACGGCTCACGATTCCTGCCCGACGGCCAGGTGATCAACGGTCCAGCCAATGTGAATTTGGCGCCAGTTGTCGGGGCATGATACCAGTGACAGTAGTTCCAAGTTCGTGGTTTTCCCGGGATTTGGAGAATTTTACGATCTAGTGATAGCTGTCAGCGATCAGCCATCAGCCAATTCAGTTTTGTCTGGCTGAAAGCTGATAGCTAATAGCTGACGGCCTGGTAGTGGGTCAGTTTGAAATCGGGATTCCGGAGATTCCGTTTCGGCGGGAGTTAGCTGCACCGTCTATCGGACAAGATGGCTCAAAAGCTTCTTGTTTATGCGGTATTTGTTAGCAAATTGCTTTGTTGACAGATTCCTTTTCCGCCAGATGCTCAGATAGAACTTGTGGTCCCAATCGGAAATAAATCCCCGACTGTGGGCGAAGTTGATTGCATCCGGATTGAAAGAAGCCTCATCATCAGCGACAACCCGGCGAAGCGACGTGAAGAGCTGGTCGGATTCCAGCCCTAAGAAGTTGTTTACACAGCAATTACCGACTTCCACCTCCTTGTTATTAAGGCGGTTTTTAATCTCGCAAATCTCTTTGATTGGGTTATGCCCACACAGGCACGTTGACGGATCGTCGCTCATCCATACGTTTCCTAACGCCCACTCGTCGCGAGCGTCGTCCCAGTTGTCCGATTCACTTCGGGCAATAATCTCTTTGTGCAGCGTTTGTTGCGACATGGGTACCACCTCGACTGGACGCGGGCGCGACCGAAGCATAGAGTAACATTATGCCAAACCGCTCACGCAAGAAGCCAGACCCCGATTTTAACCAGATTGCCCGCTCTATAGTGGACCGCGCCACCGGAGCCGAGAAGCCAGCGGCTAAGCCCCCGCGTCCCAAGAACAAGCAGGACGCCGCGGATCGTGACCGCGCTGACTCCGAGGGCATGGGGCAGCCGCAAGAACAAGCACCTAAACGGAAGCGGGTTAAGAAGAACCCCGCCGCCGTGGCTCTAGGGCGCAAGGGCGGGCTGAAAGGCGGCAAGGCACGCGCTGCGAAGCTCACGCCAGAACAGCGAGCCGAGAGCGCGCGGAAGGCGGCTAAGGCGCGGTGGACAAAGGGCGAAGGTTAGCGCGGCTGGCGCGGGCGGTATTCAGTCGGTTGCATCGCGTCCATCGCATCATCGCGGAAGTCGAACGACGTTTGATAATTCTTGCCCTCTGTATTGTTGTCGTTGTAGCTGTCGATATCGGTCTTTAGTTGCTTGCATTCGCCGACGATCTGATTGCGACGGAGGGCAAACGCCCGCTCCATGTGTTCATAAGACGATGTTCGGATGTCGTCCCACAACGGGGCCTGCGTCTTCTCCCCGTCTTCTTCGGAGTATCTGGCCGCGTGTTTTAACCGAACGTGGCGTCCCTGCGGGTCTGTGTAATATTCTTCTCGCATCGCGTGCGCAATTTCACTCGCGCATTGAGCTACAAGCTTCCCGCGCACGGGCTTCCAATGCCCATTGTTAATTGCCCAAATTGCAATTGCCTTCGCCTTGGCTGGCCACGGCTGGCCATCCTCGCGATAGGCGTCAACGATTTCAGAGCATTGCGTTGCGTGAGACTTCCTAGTGCGTATCATCTAACTGCCTTTCTATATCGGAACCGATCCCCAGCCATCGGTCATTGCATTAGGGGCAATCAATTCACGAATTGGAACCAGCATTTCGCGGCTGTGGTGCCATCCGATTTCCTGCCGATGCTGCAACTGCCCGACAATGATGCCAGGATGAATCCCCAGCCGATTTGCGAATTGGTTAATCCTCACCTTCGAGTAAAGCGGTCGAACTCTCAAAATAAACGAGTCGATTTCGTTCGTTGGAACCAAAAACTCGCTAGCCCAGCGATCTGCTATTTGCTCCATTTCGGGCTTCTCACTCGTCGGCTGTCTGTCGCTTCCAACAAGTTTGGTATCAAGCGGCGATTTATCTCCGTTTACAATGTGGGCTAATTCATGGCACAAAGTAAACCAGAATCCGTCGATTCGCTCGGACCGCAGGGATAGCGCAATTACCGGCGAATGATTGTCGAGCCAAAAGGCAACGCCATCGACCTTTGATTTCGGAAAACCCTCGACAATCACTAATCGAATACCCATATCTGCAAGCACCTTCGGAACGTGCCGGATTTCGTGCTCGCTATTGGTAAGGCGCTGAAGTTCTGGCAACGCCTCCTTAATCGTCTTTGGGTTATATCGCTTGGCGCTAACGCACTTCGCAAGTTGCACCGCGCGACGACACCACGCCAGTTCTAATGGCGAGTTCTCGTCGTAACTGCTAGATTTTCGCGCAGCCAATCCGAGTGATTGGAACGACTCCACAATTGTTTCAATGGATGAGATGTCGAAAAACGTCAGCACCGCATTCTCTAAAGTGACTGCGTCATCGACCCATTCAATCCACTTGCGCTTTACCATTTCATTGACAGGGGCAGCGGTATACACGGCTGCCCTGCGTGCAACATCTTGATCGCTAGGAGCACTTAGAGCCAAGCGATATGCATTCTCCAAGTTGAGCCAAAACTCCGGTCCAGTCTGGAATACATCGCCGAGTGCCTTGGCGGTGTCCGGCGTAATCGCCTTTTTCCCCTTGATGATTTCATTTACTGCTGGAAGCGGCCGCTTGAGGATGGCGGCTAAATCGGACTGAGTCCAGTTACGCGCTTCCAGTTCTTCCCGAATGAAATCCCCAGGTGGGAATACTTCGGCAGGAACACGTCGCGTCATTTTTGGTACTCCGATTCGCTTAGTGGTAGTCAACGATCTCAACAATTCTTACAACGGTTTCCGAGTCCGCCTCGATCACTTCGACAATCAACCTCCACTGATTGTTCAGACGTAATGATCGCTGGTGCTGCCGATCCCCGCTCAGCTTCTCAAAGTGCAAAGACTTCATTGCGTAAAGTGGTCTCAGGTCGTTAGCCGCCCGAATTGCCTGCATGCGCTTTCGGTACAACTTGACGATTTGCCTTGAGTGGCCGCCATTGAAATTGGCATCTACTTCCAGGCGATCCAGGTCTTTGTCGGAAAACTCCACTTTCATTTGGTCGCTATTCCATTAGCCCGTTATATCGACTGGAAATACGCCTGTCAACACAATTATTACCCCTTGGGGTTAAAAAACAAGCGAACGTGGTATAATGATTTTAGTCTTTTAACCTAAAGGGGTAAAAAATACATTGACAATGCGTAACCGCTCACGCATAATACGGGCATGAACATTCTCACCACTGAAAAGCGCGTTGCCGTCATTTCCGCCTTAGTAGAGGGCTGTTCCATCCGGTCTACGGTCAGAATGACCGGGGTTGCCAAGGGAACTATCCTGAAACTGTTGGGCATGGTCGGGGAAGCCTGCCTTGAGTATCAGGACACGGTTTTACGGAACCTGCCATGCAAGCGGATTGAATGCGATGAGATTTGGGCGTTTTGCTACTGTAAAGACAAGAACGTGCCCGCCGAAATGCAGGGGCAACCCGGCGTTGGCTCCATATGGACCTGGACCGCCCTGGACGCCGAATCCAAGCTGATGGTTAGCTGGCAGCTTGGGGCACGCGATTCGGCCAATGCCCGTATGTTCGTGAACGACCTAGCAAGCCGCCTACAAGGCCGCGTGCAACTCACGACCGATGGAAACCGACTCTACGTCAACGCCGTGGATAACGCCTTCCAGGGGTAACCGTTCACGGGTCGGGCATAGATGGGGTTGGAGAAAAACGGAAGAGCAGTTCCCCCGCTGGTTTACGACCTCCACAAAAAATAATCTTGCGCATATGCCCAAAAATAGTACCGCTTGTCTGCCAATTCATTCGCGCGACAATCGAACCATAAAAAAACACCTTGTTTTGCAGGTTTTCCACCCCGTGAACGGTTACTTCCAGGGGAACGTGGACTACGCACAGTTGATTAAGCTGTACGGCGAAGATAAGGAAGAGCGCCAGTACAGCCCCGGCAAATGTTTAGGCGCTCGCAAGGAACAGATTGAAGGCGAGCCGGAAATGGACCTGGTATCAACGAGCTATGCGGAGCGGCAGAATCTCAATATCCGCATGAAGAATCGCCGGTATACTCGACTCACTAACGCCTTCAGCAAGAAAGCCCAGAATCTCGCCTACTCGATTGCTCTGGACTTCATGCACCACAACTTTTGCCGCAAGCATATGACGCTGAAAACCACGCCAGCGCGGGCAATTGGACTTGAGAATCGAACCTGGACGATCCGCGACATTGTTGAATTGCTGCCAGCGGCGTGCCATCGCGAACAATTCTAGGAATCAAACTGACCCACTACCGACGGCCTTCGCGGCAAGACCTTCGAAACCGTCGAACTCCCGAGCAAAACACCAAACTTGGAACTACTGAGTGAACCGAGTCTCGCTCATAGGGCTTGCGCGCACTGCGGGCCTTCGTGCCAAGGATTATTCACCCATGTGCTCACGGGATAGCGTTCGAGTTGCTCGTAGCCAAACGACCGGATGCATTTCTATCGGCGGTTTCCCTCATATCAGCTTGATCGCTGGTCAATCAACCCGATCGGGGGCTAGTTCAGACCCTGCTGATCTGGTTGCCGCGACTTTACGAAGCCGGCTGCTCGCGGCACGTCGTTCGCACTACCGCCGTTGAGTTCTGTAATGACCGGGAACGGATTCATTTTTCTCGATCGAGTGGCTAACCATGAGCGGCATGCTCACCATCAACCTGAGGGAGCGATTATCCCGCATAACAATTAACGCCGCGGACTGGCCGGAAGTCATTTCGCTTGCTGAGTGCCATCCGACAGAAGCGGGGCGCCGGGTGACCTACCAGCTCATCGCTAGGAAGAGTCTTCGCAAGTTACTGATATACGTTGTCGAGGAACAGCCCGCGAAAGCGCCGACTCGATCGGGGGAGCTACTACGAGTCGTAGACCGGCAGAGTATTGAAACGGCGGTGACCCGATTAGTGGTGCGCTTCGATCTGAGCGACGCCACGGCCGACGAGTTCTTAGATCGACTCATCAAGGTTTTATCGCCGTCGCTTCCGGCCCTAGTGGTTCAAGGATAGCCGACTGGAAGTGGGCGCGCGGGGAATCGCTGCGATGACATTGCTTCAATACCCGTCGTCGGCGGATTCGTTGACAACTCTCGTGGACCGGACATCCACGGGCGAGCCGAGCGTGCTCTGGTACAAAGATGCGATTATCTACCAACTTCACGTTCGCGCATTCAGAGACAGCAATGGGGATGGGATCGGCGACTTTGCGGGGCTGACCTCGGCGTTGGACTACATCCAAGACCTCGGCGTGACGGCGGTTTGGCTGCTACCCTTCTTCCCTTCGCCGCTAAAAGACGACGGGTACGACATTGCGGATTACATGGATGTTAATCCGCAGTATGGCTCTCTCAACGACGTCCATAGATTCTTGGAAGAAGCCCACCGCCGCGATCTACGCGTCATTACCGAATTGGTAATGAATCACACCTCGGACCAACACGCTTGGTTCCAGCGGGCAAGGAAGGCGCCGCAGGGTTCGCAGTGGCGGGACTGGTACGTTTGGAGCGACACGCCCAAGAAGTACGAAGAAGCCCGGATCATCTTTCAAGATTTCGAGTCGTCGAACTGGAGTTGGGATCCGGTGGCCGGCGCGTACTTCTGGCACCGTTTTTATAGCCATCAGCCCGATCTCAATTTCGACAACCCCGAAGTGCGCCAAGCCATGCTCGACGCGGTCGACTTTTGGTTCGATATGGGCGTCGATGGATTGCGGCTCGACGCCGTCCCTTATCTGTTCGAGCGTGAAGGAACGAACTGCGAGAACTTGCCCGAAACGCATGCTTTCCTGCGCGACGTGCGGGCACACATCGACGGTAAATTCGACGACAAAATGCTGTTGGCCGAGGCAAATCAGTGGCCGGAAGACGCCGCGGAGTACTTTGGGGCGGGCGATGAGTGCCACATGAACTTTCACTTTCCCTTGATGCCACGACTGTTCATGGCGGTCGAGCGAGAGGATCGCTCCCCGATCGTCGACATCATCGATCAAACACCGCTTGTGCCGAGCAATTGCCAGTGGGCGATCTTCCTGCGAAATCATGACGAACTAACGCTCGAAATGGTCACGGATGAAGAACGCGACTACATGTACCGGACTTATGCCGTTGATGCGAAAGCTCGGGTCAATCTGGGGATCCGCCGGCGTTTGGCGCCGCTCTTGTCGAACAATCGGCGAAAGATCGAGCTGATGAACTCGCTGCTGCTGTCGTTGCCGGGCACGCCGATCATCTACTACGGCGACGAGATCGGCATGGGCGATAACTACTACCTCGGCGACCGCAATGGAGTCCGCACGCCGATGCACTGGAGCGGCGACCGAAACGCTGGCTTCTCGCGCGCCAACCCCCAAAGTTTGTATCTGCCGGTTATCATCGACCCCGAGTATCACTACGAGTTTTGCAACGTCGAGGTTCAACACGCGAATCCACATTCGCTCCTGTGGTGGACGCGCCGAACGCTCGACGTTCGGAAACAACACTCCGCGTTCGGCAACGGCAGCTTTAAAGTGGTCCCTGCCAGTAACGCTAAAGTTTTTGCGTTTGTCCGGGCGGCGGATGACGAGGTTCTGTTGATCGTCGCAAATCTATCGCGTTATTCGCAATACGTTGAACTTGATCTCTCCGAGTACAGCGGAACCACGCCGCACGAATTGTTCGGAAAGAACGACTTCGCTCCGGTTGCCGATCACCCCTACGTTCTCTCGCTGAGCGCGCATGGCTTTTTGTGGTTTACCCTCCGCGCCAGCGAACCTCTCGAAGATACGTTAGGCGCCATATCGACCTCTCGCTGGAATGGCAACTGGAACACTCTTCTCAAGAATAAGCCACTGAGCCGAGTGCTGGAACGGTACATGCGGCATCATCGCTGGTTTTCGGAAAAAGCGCGTCGATTGCAATCACTCGACATCATGGAAGCATTTCAGCTTGATCCGGCCGATAACGAAAGTTCGCCGTGTCTCTTATTGCTGAGCGCGTCATATGCAGACGGGGAACCCGATTCTTTCGTGCTACCCGTCGCGCTGCTCGGCGCCGATCGAATACAGGAAGAATCCATTGGCCCAATCGTCCGCGTGGAGGGGATCGACGGGCGCGGCGCTCGTGTGCTCGTTGAAATCACTGGCAACGAAGAACTGTGGAAGCAATTGATCCGCATGATTCGCGACCGCCAACAGATCTCCGGAGTGGACGGAAGCATAACCGGGGTTCAAACCACGGCATTTCCCCACGAGGAGGTAGAGCCGATGTTGGACGGGCCTATCACCGTGCATAAAGGCGAGCACAGCAATAGCTCGGCTCGCATTGCCGATCGCCTCATTCTGAAGCTTTTCCGTCGCGTAACGTTTGGGTCGAATCCTGACTTTGAGATTGGCCGCCAGCTTACCGAACATGAATCGATTGCTCACGTTCCGCGGGTCGGGGGCGCGATAGAGTACCGGACGACGGCTGGCAAACTAATGACGCTGGCGATCCTGCACGAGTACGTCCCGAATGTAGGCGATGCTTGGACGTACACGCTCGATGAATTGGATCGCTACTTTGAACGCATGCAAGTTCGCAGCACCGCGCCTAACGAGGATTACGTGCTGCCGACGCTGCCCATTCATGCCGCTTCCGAACCGCTTTGCGATGAGCACGGCCGTTCGTTGGAATCCTATAGCTTTGGGGAGGATGGGAGTTCGATCTCAGGTTCCGCCGACGATTCCATGCTTCCGGAGCTTGTGCGGGAAACGATCGGATCCTACCTGCGGTCCGCGGAGTTGCTGGCGCGACGGACGGCAGAGTTGCACGTCACGCTCGCTCGCACCGACGGCGGATCGGCGTTCACACCGCAGCCCTTCACCCGGCTCTATCAACGTGGTCTGTACCAATCCATGCGCAGTCAGGCCCGGGCAACGCTGGCATTGCTCCAGTCTCAGCTTCCGGTTCTTCCCGAAACAACTTCGGAGCGCGCGCGCGAACTGTTAAACTGCGAAGCAGCGGTTCTCGATCGCTTTAACGACCTGTTAAGGGTGCGAATCGAGGCTCACCGTATCCGCTGCCACGGAGACTATCATCTGGGACAGGTGCTTTTTACCGGCAAAGATTTTGCGATTATCGATTTTGAGGGCGCGCCTGACCGAGCGGTCAGCGAGCGGCGGATCAAGACCTCGCCCCTGCGGGACGTCGCCGGCTTGCTCCGTTCATTCCATTATGCCGCGCATACTGCGTTGCGCGCTCAGGCGCCGCTGCTGGCCAGCCAGCCCGCGTCCGAGGGACCGAAGTGGGCAGAATTCTGGTACGCCTGGACTTCCCACACGTTTTTGCAGACCTACCTTTGCGAGGCCGAGGCGGGCGGGTTTTTGCCCACGGATCGCCATCAGATGCATACACTGCTCACGGCGTATTTAGTTGAAAAGGCGCTGTATGAATTGCGCTCCGAGTTGAATGAACGGCCCGATTGGGTTGCGGTCCCACTTGAAGGCATACTCCAATTGATAGCGACCCAGGAGCGATTGGAGTTCTGAGGAGCATGACCTCAAGACCGTTTGGGCACAATCGTGATTTCGCCCGTCGGTTCGAGGACCGCATACTGAATGTCATCGAGCGTCGGTAGCCCTTGCAGGTTGCGCGCGGCGTGTAAGATGTCCTCCTTCGTGACGCGCTCCTTGTCCATCGCGGTCTTTTTGAGGCCGCCGGCGTCCAGTATGACAAGGGGCGTTCCATCGATGATCTTGTCGAGCTTAGGCGAGTACTGCTTCACCAGCGAAAGGGCGACGTCCAAACCAAGCATCGTTAGAATCAGTAGTATGGAATTGGTAAACGAGTTGTCATTATCGACGAGCGCCGGTTGCGTGGCTTCGCTGATGATGAGCAGCAATGCGGCGTCGAAGGTCGATATTTGTGCAAGAGTTCGCTTACCGGCCAAGCGGAAGATCATCCAGACGAACAAATAGACGGCAGCTCCTCGCAGAATCGATTCCATCGCGGAACTCCTTTACGGATAAACGAATTGGCTGAACACAACAGGATCGCGCCCAAGTAGCTCGATCCTTCCTCGACTCGTTCCCGCTTTCTCGTATTCCAAGCGAAACTGTACCATTGCCACCTTCGGAAGATCCGCAGTAGCAAAAGTGAAAATAACGCCGTCGGGTGCGATCTGCTGGCGTTGGGGTTCCGGCTCCACACGGATCAGACGAAGTCGATCCAAGAAGCGACGCGAGATCTTTAGATTCAGTTCGCCTTCAGTGAATTGAGAAGTATCGATGCGGGCGGTCACGAGAAGCGGATGGTGATAATGGACGAAGCGATCGTAGTCGATGCTTAAGCTATCGTCGGCCGCAGTCGCCGTCGCGGAACTGATGGGGCCTGACCCGAGCAGCCCCAGTAAACCGGCGGCGATGATCACTCCCCAGATGAGCCACCCCGCATGCTGGATTCTCCACTCTATTTGGTGCAGTGCTGCATCGTCGTCGATTTCCAGAGAGGCGGATTGTGATTTCATGGGAACACTCTCTCGGCCACTTAGGCGTTACAATGCGCATCGTCTCGCAACTGGCAGTCTTCCTCCTGTAGCTCGCGATTGATGGCGGTCGCCGCGATGGCTCCCTCGGCAGCGGCAACGATTGCAAACTGGACATCGCCGTCCGCGTCGCCGGCTAGGAAAAGTCCATCGATTCCGGTCCCCTGTTTGTCCCCTGTGCGAATCAGTCCTTTGCTGTCGAAATTACAACCCAGCATTGCGGGCAGGGGCGAGCGTTGCGCTTGCGAATCGCTGAAAAAAATGGCGTCGCAGGCCAGAGGCGGCCCGGCAGAAAAAGTAATTGCGGACACACGGCCTTCTCGATGCTCCAACCGGACGAGTGCCTCCCGCCGAACCGCAATCCCGTTGTGAGCTAGCCGTTGCGAGTCTGCTGCTGAAAGTTTATCGCCATTGCTGCAGGCGGTTACCTGCGTGGACCAGGTGCGAAGCGCCAATGCCAAACCAGCCGCATCGTCCGCATTACCAAGCGCGACGAGCCGCTTCTCGCGATGTTCCCATCCGTCGCAGTAAGGGCAATGATGAACGGTCGTTCCATAGCATTCGGGGAGATTTTCCACGACGGGAAGTGTGTCTCGAACTCCCGTGGCTAATAATAGTTTCCTCGATTCGATAAGCGTACCCTGACCGACTGCAACCTCAAAGCGTGTGAATTCCGCTGGGCAAAGCCTGACTCCCGTGACTTCGGAGTCGATCAATTCGGCGCCGTACTGTACGATCTGCCGCCGCCCGGCGGCGCGAAGCTCCGCCGGCGACATTCCTTCGAGTCCCAGAAAACTATTGACGCGATGCGCTGCATAGTTGCGCGGTCGGTCATGGTCAAATACGACGACTCGTCGGCGACAACGCGCCAAAAACAGTGCAGCACTGAGTCCTGCGGGTCCGCCGCCGACGATTGCCACATCGTAAATCATGCGGTGTCCGCTCAAAACGGTTCGAGGAGCATGTTCGCAAAACCGCGGATTGGACCGGAACTACGCGACGTTGCAAGTCTTCAATACACTGAAACTGTGCATTCCCTGGCCACCGAGCCTTCACCGTTGGCAAACGCCATGCCGTGTCCGGTTTGCAGCTTCGCTAATGTGCGATAAAGCACCGGAGTACAAACGAGTCGGCCAACCGACACTTAGGATCGCGGAACAGAAAGTGCCGCCTGAATGCGCCAGGACCAACTTGCGCACCAACGAACCAAAGACTCCTTGATCAAAGCACCTGCGATTTCCCTCGTCAGGCGCAACGGCACAAGATGGTGACTGCTTTACTGGCCCACGAACTTGGTACTATTCCTCGGGCTTTGCGTTGACGGCCCATTGTGGATAGGTATCGTCGCTGCCGCGCCGTGCATGCCACAGAATGCGGTTGAAGATGTTTTCATCTGCCCGGTCGATGTCGTCCAGATCAAGCTTCGCGGATTCGGCGGCCCAATGTCTTTGGCGTGGATCCTTGATCTGGCTCAACTGTGGATTGAGCTGGTCGAGCGGAATCTGATTGGCAACGGCGTTGTAAGGCGTCAGATCGGCTTCGTCCATAAAGCAACTTGCCATCGGGGTCGCCGATGCGTCGAACTGGTTCATCGGCGGCAGGCCGAGTAATAGCTCGATTGTGCGGACCATGCTGGTCTGGTTGTAATTCGTGCTATCGACAACTCCGCGGCGAGTGTACGGACTGATCACCATCGCTACCGTGCGGTGCCCATCAATGTGGTCGAAGCCATTCTGGGGGTCATCCTGCACGACAAAGATGCACGTCTCCGGCCAGAACTTGCTGTGGCTGACCGCTTCGACGATCCGCCCCAGCGCTAGATCGTTGTCGGCGACTGCGCTTGCGGGCGTCGGCATTCCCGGTCGCGTACCCGCCGTATGATCGTTGGGCAGCAGCATGATCGAGAAATTGGGAAAGTCGCCGGTCTTCTCAAACTGCTTTAGCTCGTCGATGAACTGCCCCGCCCGATGGATGTCGGGCACGGTGCTGGGAAAGCCAATCGCCGTTGGGCAGAGGTAATTCTCCAAAGTCTTGATGTTGGCGGTCGCTCGCACGTCGATCAACCCCGTCCCATCAACAAAGTCGCGGTAGCAGTCGATAAAACTGGGGCGTCCCTCTTTGTCGGGGTCTTTCCAGCGAATCGTTGCCGACACGAACTCGCCGTAGACGCGCAAGCTTTTCTTGTGGGCCAGCACGTTGTCCCAGATAAACCCGCTGGGCGCGTAGGCCATCGCATCCCCGCCGGGATAGGGGTAGCTGCGGGGAAAGCCGGCAAAAGCCTTTTCCAAATAATCGGTAACGTAGGCCTCGTTGGTCCACTGATGCCCGTCGGCGCTTAGCACGCCGCTGCAATAAAAGTTGTCGAGCAGCACGAACTCTTCGACGAGCTTATGGTGATTGGGCGTCACTTCGCGACCAAAGATGCATAGCGTTGGATCGCCCTCGCCTTTCTCGATGTCGCCAAATACCTGGTCGTAGGTGCGGTTCTCTTTGATGATGTACAGCACGTGCTTGAAAACGGACGGTTCGCCATGACGCTCGGGCACCAGTAGGGGCGCCGCTTCGGGCCGGGGTGGCGCCAGCGCGCTGATCGCTTCGGTCAGCCGGTTGTTATCGAGCACGGTCTGCGTGTGGGCCGCAAGCTCGTCTGCCGTCGGCAAAGGAAGCAGCGACAGCGTTCCCTGATGATCGTGCGAGTTGAAGCCGAAAACCGCCTCTCCTTTGACCTTTCGATCACCTTTCCAGGCGAGATTGCGCGAACCGATGCCCTTCACGTTAGCGACATACAGCCCGCCGCGTTTGGCATCGAGCGCCAGCCCCGCCGGATACCAAGCGGTCGGAATACACCCCTGCAGCTTGCTGTGGGGGGGCTTGAACTCGATCACAGCGACGGAGTTATTCGTGCCGTTGGAGGCGTATAGCGTGCGACCATCGGCGCTGAGCGCCAGGGCGTTGGGTGTGCTGCCAAACAGCAGTTCCTCCGCGGGCTTCGTGGAGATGGTCTCGACAACTTTTCCAACAGCCGTATCGATGACCGATATCGTATCGCTATTGGCGTTGGCCACCATCACGTAGGTTCCATCGGGCGTCACCGCCAGCCCCGACGGATGAAGGCCCACGACGATTTGCGCCAGCTCGCGCCCCGTTTCCAGATCGACAACGGACACCGATCCATCGTTGGCTATATTCCGGATCGGATCGACGCGCACCGGCGCGGCATCGCCCGACGGTCCGGTGCTACTGTCATCTGCCGGAAGGCGTCCGGCCCAGTTGCTGACATAGGCGTGCTTTCCGACGACGGCGACATCGTAGGGCGCGTTGCCCACAGGAATCTCACGCACGACTTCCCCGGTTTTCAAGTCAATCTCACCTAGCGCATTCTTCGCATTTAGGGCCACAAACATCGATTTCCCATCGTTGTGCATTGCCAGGCCGACAGGCAGAGCGCCGCCGCCGCGCCCGGTTCGCTTCCCCGGCAGGGCAATCGGATCGGCAGCCGAAAGCTGACCATCGGCGGCAACGTCATACACGTGGATGCTGCCTTTGGTGCTCGAGGCATAAACCCGCGTGCCGTCGGGCGTGAAAACGATGCCTTTGAAACTTCCACCCTTGTTCGGAGCACGGCTGATTACTTCCGCGGAATCAACGTCCACTACTAGGACTTCATTCAGATTAAGCACCGCCAGCCAGCGTCCGTTCGGGGCGAGCGCCACGTCGGTCGGTCGGCCCCCCACGATCACTTGCCGGCCCGCGGGAGAAAGCACCTGGTTGGTGGGCACGATGATGCGGCCATCTTCCAAGGGTCCGACCTGCGAGCGATCGTACAGATCGGGGCTGGCGGTGGCATCCGCGGGCGGTTCCTTCGCCAGCAACGAGTTGGTCGTCAAACACCACAGAAAGGCGGACGCCAGTACCATTCTGATCACTAAATACTGCCCGTTGTGGTCGTTCATGCTTTGCCCCGGAATCAAGTCGTTAGTTTGCCATTGACACACTGGTTCCGGACTATCTTGAATGATTGCGCCGAGAATTGCAAATACGCCAAGCGACGGCTCAAAAACAATTTGGCATTTTTGGCCGAAGGCCTTATTCCATCGTAGCCTGGGGCACCGCCCCTCGTTGTTCTACACAAGTCGCAAATAGGATTTTCATCGCGATCGTTGGGTGTCTTTACGCCAAGGGCGTTGCGTCCTCCAGCCCAGGGTTGCGCAGCTACCCTGGGTTGACTGACTCTGCAC
>JBBDYG010000071.1:0-120001 GCA_040901765.1 Pirellulales bacterium | reverse complement strand
ACGATTGCGGATTGCGGATTGCGGATTTCGGATTGCTGATTGCGGATTGCGGATTGTAGATAGCTAACTTCACGATAGTTGCGCTGTGCGGCCGCTGCATCGAAATCGTTGCACGGCGACCGTCAATTGTCGCACAATCAACTTAACCCGCACCACATGGCATTGCCGTTCATTCGTCGACGGGCATCCCGTGTACGATTACAATGGACGTTTTGAGCACGCGCGGCCAGCACTCATCCGGGGGCCAACTTTGAACTCGATTCTTGTAACCGGTGCTGCGGGGTTTATCGGTTACCACTTGGCGCAACGGCTGTTGAACGAGGGCTACACCGTGGTCGGCGTCGATAGTCTCAGCCCCTACTACAGCGTTGAGTTGAAAGACTCCCGCCGCGCTCGGCTTAGCGCGCATCCGAGGTTTCGCTTCATCCAGCTCGACTTAGCAGACCGCACGGCAACGGCCGATCTGTTCGCGGGCGGACCCTGGGACGCGGTCCTGCATTTTGCCGCGCAACCGGGCGTGCGGTATTCACAGGAAAACCCCGCGGCGTACATCGACAGCAATCTAGTAGTTTTGGGTAACGTGCTGGAAGGCTGCCGGGAGGCGCGGATCGGGCACCTCGTGCTGGCCTCTTCGAGCAGCGTGTACGGCACAAGCTCGTCGGTGCCTTTCGCGGCCACCGATCGGGCCGATCAGCCCGTGAGTCTTTACGCCGCGACGAAGCGGGCGGGCGAGCTACTGGCTCACGCTTACAGTCATCAGTACGGCCTGCCGACCACGGTATTGCGGCTATTCACGGTCTACGGCCCCTGGGGCCGGCCCGACATGGCCCTATGGAAGTTCGCCGACGCAATCCTGGCTGGTCGATCGATCGATGTCTATAACGCTGGCCAAGTCCGCCGCGACTTCACCTACATCGACGACGTGGTGGAAGGGGTTATGCGGGTGTTATTGCGCCCGCCGCAGCCGAATGAGCTGCGCCCGTCGGACGCCGGCCTGCCCCCACAGACGGATGCCCCGTTACGGGTGTACAATCTTGGGAGCCACTGCCCCGAACCGGTGTCGCGGCTCATCGACCTGCTGGAAGAACTTCTCGCCTGGCCCGCCGTCCGGCGCCACGTGCCGCTGCCCCGGTGCGAGTTGCCGGAGACCTTTGCCGACATCGAGTCATTTGTCGCCGACTTCGGTTACCGGCCAGATACGACGTTGGAGGTGGGCGTGCGGAACTTTGTGAAGTGGTGGCGCGATTCTCGACAAGCTTTGGTCACGTCAATCCAGACGTAAACATTGCGTGCGAGGGCACAGAGAACGAAGGTTCGACGATCCGATTAGTTTCGAAACGATTAGGCAAGCTCCGTTACGAAGCGGAGCATTCGGCGGCGTCGGATCGCTGCAGTATTGCATAAAGTTGGCTCGAAGGAAGCTCGCCGGTTCGTAGCCGGCAATTCGGAACTTGTTGCTCGATCCAATTCGGCCAACTTTCCGGGGACCAAAAGTTAACGTGCCCCCGGTAGCATCCCCCCGCTTCAATGTACTCGCGTGCGGGATGACAATCGTATCGCCCATTGGGAACTGTGATCACCAAGCTATCCTTGGTTCGTGGCCAGAGCGATTGCAGAGCCTGCTCCGGTTTGGCGATATGCTCCAAGACTTCCTCGAGCAGAATCACGTCGTACTTCTCGTTTACATCGAGTTCCTCCATTGGGCATTGCCGGAACGTGGCAAATGGGCACAACTCAGTGGCAATCCGCAGCGCTCGGTCGCTCAACTCGATACCGTGATACTTCCCCTGGGGATGATGCTCGTGCATCACGTACAACATGCTGCCGAAAAAAGCCCCCACGTCCAAAACGGTGCGCCCGTCGAGAACTACGCCGGCCTGCTCCATCACTTCGAGCACCTCATAGTAGAATGAGGTTCGACGTGCCGTCATGTATTTCTTCGCCATCTGCCACAGGCTTCCCGATGGGTCGTGCGCGGCAGAAATCTGGCGAACGCGCTCGACAGTCTCTTCGAACGCAGCTTTGTTGAAATTAGAATGAAGTTGGTAAGTCTCGCGAGGCCGCTTCACCACCTGGTAGCCGGCACGCCGAAAGGCAGTGAGGACGAGTGATTTCAACATGATTGCTTGAGTATAGTTCATGCCGGCATGGCGGAGAATATGCCTCGGGCTGCAGACGGAAGTTTCGCGCGATCAAGCGGAACATGCCCTCGAATTATCGATTGAGGAAGAGCCTTTGGGCCAATTGGCTAATTGATGTAAAACAAAAACGGGCGAGGTGTGGGAGACGGACTGATGAGAACATCTATTCGGGTTCTGACGCCCCTTTTGGCCGGGAAGGTCGTGCGAATGTCATATGTGGGATCGGCCCCTCCATACGCCAAGCTCCGGGCGAGTGTATAATTCCGGAACCCAGAGCCGCTACCGGGGGGTGGGCTCAGCTTGGCCTTTTGGCGCAGAAAAAGGCAAGATCCCCGACGGTTTGGCCAGCTTGGACACTTTTTCTCGTGACCAAGCTGATTGCGCGCGGATTGAGAACGGCGGCTTAGTGCAGGGGAAGCGTCATTTCATGGACGCTCAGCCGGGCCGAGTGCCAGCCAACGAATGGAGATAATTGATATGTCAACGGAAGCCATCCGTCAGCTCGACGAGGAAACCTTACGCGTGTTTGCCGAAAAGGGCGCTCAAGGGGAAAGCAGCGTGCCTCAGGTCGGTATCGGTAACTCCGTCAAGGTGCGGCGAATTTCTCAACTCGTCCACGACCTCGCCCGCCGGCCCGTTGCCGAACTGCGGATTTTGGATGTCGCCTGCGGCGAAGGTGTCTATTCCATCGAGCTGGGTCTGCGGGGCGCTGAAGTCGTCGGGATGGATGCCCGCAACGAACGCATGGACTTGGGCGTCGGCTGCGCCCAACGCAATGGCCTGAACAATGTTTCCTTTCGACAGGATCACGTCCGCAACCTGACTCGCGATAACTACGGAGAGTTCGACGCGATTCTGTTCCTCGGAATCCTCTATCACCTCGATTTCCCCGACTCGTTCAAAATACTCGAGAATCTCCATGACATGTGCC
The DNA here is from genome assembly GCA_040901765.1 of Pirellulales bacterium. Taxonomy (GTDB): domain Bacteria; phylum Planctomycetota; class Planctomycetia; order Pirellulales; family Lacipirellulaceae; genus JBBDYG01. The sequence goes on along the minus strand of JBBDYG010000071.1, from coordinate 116,929 downwards.
GGCAGATGCTGATCGTCGACACGCACGTCAGCCTCCACGGTCGCGAGACCGTCAGCTACGAGGGCCGCACTTACTACGGAACCAAACGCCGCGAACACTCCGATAGCGATTCGGAGGAAACCAAGCGCAAGCGGCTGCTGATGTCGATCGACAACACGTGCAACTTCTGGTTCACTCCGGATTCACTCGTCCGGCTGCTGCACGACTCAGGGTTCACGTCGGTTCTGGAGTGTCAGGTGCCGCTGGAACCGAACAAGCCGCCCAATCGAGTTACCATGGTGGCGTTCAAAGGCAGCCCGGTGCAAGTGGCGGCTTATCCGTGGGTCAACTCGCTGAACGAGGAAGAGATCGCCGAAAAGCTGCGGCCGACGCACGTCCGCAAGAGCATGAAACGACGAATCCAAGAGTCGGCCAACGCGTTGCTCCGGCCGCTTAAATTGGAGCTTCGACCGCTGCGCTGATGGCAGCAAGAGTTCCGCCAAGGCAGTCGCCAGTCTCTAATCGACCAACGGGTGGCAATTCTTTCATGGAAGCCCAACCGGTTCGAGTGCCCATCAGCAAGCGACTGATTCTGATCAATTCGTTCAGCGGGATCGTCACGCGCATTTTGACGGTTGGGGTATTCGCTTGGGCCATTCAGTACCTAATGAAGCGAATCCCCGAGGCTGAGCTGGCGCTTTTGCCGGTGGTGCTGTCGCTGGTGCTCGTCGTGCCTTTGCTGCAAAGCATTTTCACGGGGGGATTATCGCGCTTTGTGACGGAGGCTTACGCGCGGAATGACTTGATTGGAGTGACACGGATCGTGTCGAGCCAATTTCCGTTTTTGTTGGCGACGGGGGTGGTGACCGTGGTCTTGGGCAGTGGGTTGGCGTGGAACGTAGACCACCTTCTCAATATCCCGCCCGAGTACGTCGGCAAAGCCAGATTGATGATGTTCATGATCGTCGGTCGGATTGCCGTTGCAATTGTGCTGGCCCCGTTTAGCACCGGGCTGTTCGCCCAGCAGCGGTTCGTGCTGCAAAACATGATCGACGTCGGCAGTTCGCTATTGCGAATCGTTCTTATGCTGGTTTTTATTTTGGGAATTGGTCCGAGAGTCGAGTGGGTCGTAGCGTCGCAAGTCATCGCACAACTAGTGGGCCAATTCGCGACAGCGGCGGTGTCGATGAGTCTATTTCCCGCGCTCCGATATCGGGCCGCCTGTTTCGACTGGGGCACCTCCCGACGAGTGCTGTCGTTTAGCGGTTGGTCGTTTGTCTCGCAAGCGTCCAATGTGATTCGTCGATCCATGGACGCACCGATCCTCTATCTGTTTGCGAATCCGGTGGCGGTGAATGATTTCTTCCTCGGTTCGACCTTTGAGTCACAACTTCGCGAATTGGCGATCCGAGCGACCCAACCACTGTTGCCGGCGTTTACGGCGATGCACGCCCACGGACAGCAGGGGCGATTGTCAGCGGTTTTCCTACGGGGTGCCCGAATCGCGCTGTGGGCAACAATGTTCCTGGCCGTTCCGTTGATGGTTTTCAGCTACGACTTGTTTAGTCTCTATCTAGGTGACAAGTATCCGCAACACATCAATGCAGCCACGGCAATGATTATTTTGCTGCTGGCGTTCCCCTTTACTTATCCGACCTCAATGTTTCTGCGCATTGCATATGCACGCGGGGAAGTTCGGCAGATCGCGATTCGCGGGGTGGTAGGTCAGATTTGTAATCTTGTGCTAACTTTGATTTTGGTCGGCACGTTCCAGTTGGGAGCCATCGGTTCGGCGGTGGCCACGCTCGTTGCCTTTGCGATAGTCGACCCGATGCTCAATTGGCCGCTGGCGTTACAGACGTTAGAGATCCCATGGAGCCGATTTGTCACGCAGACGCTATTGCCGGGCTTGGTGCCGGCGATCGTCGCGGCTGGAGCGGGATTGCTTGTCATTCCATTAGTCAATGACTCGCCCCTCGCGCGCATGGCGATCGGGATGCCGGCCTGCATGCTAACTTATAGCATTGCATTAGCGCTCGCGCTGAAACCCGCAGATCGAGCTGACGTGGCTCGCATCCGCCAAAAGGTAATGGACACGCAACGCCTTGAGGTGTAGGGACCAATGTAGGATGATTGAAGCCAGGGTTAGATTCGAAGTCCAACTCGTGAATCCGTATGCCGGTTGCAGCGTCACGACCCCTATGCCCGACGGGGCGCTGACCCTCCCTGCACCGGGATATGCGCGACTGGCGGCGCTAGAAATACGAACCGAAGGGTCTGGGAAAGGATTCTGGCAATCTCATTGTAGCTGATCTGCCGCCCTCCAAACGCTTCGCCTACGTTGAAATCTTGGCTATGCTGGAGCAGTTTGAGCAATTTCCATGGGCCGCTCCAGCGGCCTAGCCAATAGATCGCACATTGATTCCTGTATGAAAACGACTCGTAATACCACACGGGACGGCCATTGCTCGACTTCACAGATGCTACTAAACGATACGAAATGGTCGCCCTATCAACGCTACGCATAATTGCAATTATTAGCGATGCTTGAGGAATATGACCGGCTTCGTCACGCGGTGGCCACGAACGCCTCCTGGGGAGGTCGACCGAGTATATCGAGTATATAAGGCACTTTGGGAATGAATCGTCTCAGCACAATTGGCCACCGAATAGCCAAGCGGATCGTCTTTTTTGGAAGCAACCGATATTGCAACGTTTGTCGACGGAATTGGCGCAAATTCCGTTCATTTGGCGTGATCCCGCGCGAAGACGCCTGCTGTCCTGGTTGCGATTCATTGGAACGGCATCGATTGGCGTGGGAGTTCTTTCAGCGGAAAACCGATCTCTTCGATGACCGTCCCAAGCGCGTATTACACGTCGCCGCCGAGCGCTGTATGGAGCCTTTATTCCGACGGGAGCTTGGAAGAAACTACGTCACCGCAGACTTAATGGATCCACGAGCAGATCATCAGTGGGATGTGATGGCGATACCACAACCTGATGAGAGCTTTGATGTGATATACTGCAGTCACGTGTTGGAACACGTTTTAGATGACCGCAAGGCTCTAGCGGAATTCTATCGCGTGCTCACAACTGGCGGCTGGGCGGTGCTAAACGTCCCGATCACCGCGACGCAAACGTACGAAGACCCTTCGATCACCGATCCGGTGGAACGCGAGCGCCTATTCGGCCAGAAGGATCACGTGCGCCGATATGGACCTGACTACGTCAACCGCCTGCGAGAAGCAGGCTTTCGCGTAGAAGTAATTTGCAAAACGGATTTATTTTCCGAACTCGAAATCGCACGCCTTGGGCTTTGCGTTGAACTTACTGGAGAAATTTACTTCTGTACAAAGTGAGTTTTTTACAGTTAGGAATGGGGGAAGAATAACTTCGGTGGTTCAGTTCGCGCGGGATTCGAGTCGTGGGGGAACAAACCAATTGACCGTTTGGCCGAAGGCCTAATTCATCGTAGCCTGGGGCAACGCCCTAGGCAGTGGAAGACGAAACCAATGTTTGGCCGAAGGCCATTTTCACCCTTCCGCACGGTGTGTTGCGTTACAAGAATTGAGTATGGCCTTTGGCCAAAGCGTGGCGGTGTGTGTCGTCTCCCTAGGGCGAAGCCCTAGGCTACGGTGAAAATGGCCGTTGGCCAAATACCGAAGTTATTTTTCCCGCGTTCCTTATGACTCGTCCTGCCATGCATTTCGACCAGCCTCCCCACATTCCCGAGACCGCGACTCGCCAACTTGCCGATTGGGTTCAGGTTGATGCGGAAGTTCATTACGACCCAATGAAATACTTGCGCCCCGAACGGATGGCATCGATTGGATACCAGTTCCGGCTCATGCACGAATACTTTCCCAAGAGTCGCGTGCTTGAGGTGGGGGCGGGCGCGGGATTAACGACGGTCATTCTGCGGCAGCTTGGGCATGAGGTGCAGACGCTCGACGTGGATGAAAAGCTATCGCCCAGCATACTTGGCTCAGTTACCAGTATTCCGTGCAAGGACGATTCACTCGATGCGTTCTTGTGCTCTCAGGTGTTGGAGCATTTGCCGTGGAACGAAGCTCAAGTTTCGATTCGTGAGCTGGCCCGCGTCGCTAAACGGGGCGGAGTAATCTCCGTCCCAACGATGCGCCCGTGTTTCGGTATTCTCATGCACGCTTGGAGGCGGCACGGGGCACGCCGTTTCAGCTTGCCTTCCTTTGGAAAGCCGCGCATACGGTGCCCAGATCAACACTACTGGGAATTGGGCGCCGGGGTGACTCTAGATCAGTTCAATTCGGCTCTCAAAGATGCTGGGTTCAACATAGCGTACAATGAGCAGCCCGTCCTCCATCTGTATCATCATTTCTTTGTCGTTACGAAGACATGAAGTTCACTTTCAAGTCGGTACGGCATTGAAGTGCCCGATGCCGATGGGGTACTTGATAAGGATTCTATTGCCGGAATTGTTCAACTTGTGCCATCGATGCCACGGCGCATCGGCGGCATCCCCGCCTACATTTCCGTCGTGGCATCCTGATAATGTCAAGCGAAGTAACGCCGCAGCTTCCCATGGTTTCGGTGATCATCCCCGTCTATGACGACACTGCAAGGCTGCAATCGTGCTTGGAGCGACTGGCGGCGCAGACGTATCCCAGCGATCGGTGGGAAGTGATTGTGGTTGACAATGGCTCAAAGACATCGCCGCGGGAGATCGTGGAGCGGTTTCCATTTTGCCGATTTGCGGAAGAATCAATGCCTGGCTCGTATGCCGCTCGCAATCGGGGCTTGAAGATGGCGCAAGGTCAAGCTATTGCCTTTACCGACTCCGACTGCCTCCCGGCTGCTAACTGGCTGGAGGAGGGGGTCAGGGCAATCGGCTCGGCTTCGACCAAGCAATTTGCCGGTGGACGGATTGAAATCGTCCCAAACGACATAAATCGACCCACGGCGATTGAGCTGTACGACATGGCATTTGGACTGAACCAAAAAATTAATGTGCTATTATTGCACCATGCAGCCACGGCCAATATGTTCGCCCCGGTCGAATTGTTCCGCTTGGTCGGTCCGTTCGATTCGACAGTCAAATCGGGAGGTGACATGGAGTGGGGGCAACGAGCTGCCCGGCACGGCGCTTCGGTGTTATTTGCGGACCGCGCCGTGGTGAGTCACCCGGCGCGGACGACGTACGCGGAAATCCTGCGCCAGACTCGTCGACACGTGGGGGGGCGAGCCGATCGGAAGCGAATGAGTGCGGGGCGGTTCAAAACGCTCCACTTTTGGAAGACCTTGTGGCGAAGTATCGTGCCGGACGTGGGAAAGATCGGGCATGCCAAACGCCTGTTGCGGGAGCGTGGCTACGGTACGGTTGCTTGGCTTCGCACGATTCCAGTTGTCCTCGCCGTTCAGTATGTGCGCCTCTGGGAGTTTTTACGGAAGTTTCTTGGTTTCCCCTCGGAGCGTAGGTAGATACGGTGACCCCGAGCAAATCAATCGTCCAGCCCGCGCAGGTGGCGATGCTCGTCCACGGAGCAGAGGCTTACGGCATTGGCACCATCGAGCGGATGTACGCATCGCACTGGCCCGACATGACGGTGGTTTGCCTGAGCCGAGGCCCGATGTGGGATTGGCTCCAGCAACGGAAGGGTCCGGCGGAACTCGTCGAAGGCCTTGCGCACTTTGCCGCGCGGAAGACCTCGCACACGATGTTGCAGTTGCCGGCACTGATTCGTCAAGCACGCGGCGATGCGGCCCGCATCAACGAGCGGTTGAAGGGCAAGGGAATTCGATTCGTCCATACCCATCGCCTTCCGCAACAGCTAATCGCCGGATGCATGCGGCGGCATGGCTACCTGAGCGTGTGGCAGATCAACAATTACATGAACACGCGGCGCCTATGGGGCGTCGGCCGGCGGCTGAATCATCGCCTTGCGAAATGGGGCGCCGACCTCTTGCTGCCGGCGAGCGACTACATCGCCGCGAACTGGCAAGGCTGCGGCGTTCCGATCGCCACTGTGCACAACGCAGCCGAACCATTGTTCAATGCACCGAACGAGCTTTCCCTAACCGGCCCGGTTCACTGCCTGGTCGTGGGACGGATGCAGGCGTCTAAAGGGCACCACGTGGCCATTGAGGCGGCCGCGTTGGCCAAGCAAGCCGGCTGCGACGTTCGACTCGATCTTTACGGCGGGCCTGTCGAAGACAATTTATATGCCGAGCAATTGCGACAGCAGATTGGCGCGGCGGACATGCAGAACGAAATAAGGTTGATGGGTTTTTGTTCGGATTTGAGGGCGCGACAACGCGATTATCACCTCGGCCTGCAGTGCCGAATCGATCCCGAGCCATGCAGCCTGTGGGTGTGCGAGACGCTGGTGGATGGTTTGCCGTTGTTGGCGTCAGCGACCGGCGGAACTCCAGAGTTGGTCGAAGATGGAGTGACGGGCTATCTGTACGCCGCGGGTTCAGCGACTGAGCTGGCGACGCGGCTAATTGAGTTGTGCCGTGACCGCCCGCGGCTGCAAGCGATGCGCCAGTCGGCGTTTGTGCGCGGCCAACAGTCCTTCACGACGCAGCGGTTTCTGAACCAGACTCTTGCGGCCTACGAGCAAGCGTCGTCCAGCCAGAACGATCGAGCAAACTGAGTTTGCGAAACATGCCGTCAAATTCACTCGCACAGTTCTCATCTTCGCACTAGCTTCACTGACCGCTAAGCATGTGGTAGACTTCGAGGACAGTTCCTAGATTGAGTAAAAGTGGAGTGACACCAAGGATTTTCCCGGATCTTGCCTCGTTTCTAGCACCCGCGCTTCAATCGCAACTCGCTTATGGCAATTCTCAAGAATTCGGTGCGCCAGCTTGCCAGACGTTTTGGCTACCAGATCGTAAAGTGGAAGCCGTTTGCCACATTGGGATCGATTCAGCTAGCGTTAGCATACTATCTGAACGTCCGCCCCGAGGCAGTCTTTGTACAGATCGGTGCTTGCGACGGCACTACGGGCGATCCCGTTCATGATTTCATTAAGCAAGGCGCATTGCGATCAGTATTGCTCGAGCCGATTGCACATAACTTTCGCGGCCTGGAAGAGGTGTATGCCGGCGTACCGAACGTGACTCTGCTTCAGGCTGCAATCGGCAACACGGATGGGAATGTGTCCATTTATTCTGTGAAGAGTGAAGGTCGATGGAAGGGTAATAAATGGGGCAAACAATGGGCGTCGTTCGATAAGTGGCGCATTCTTAAACACGGGGTGAAGGAAAGCGAAATTCAAGAGGACGTGGTTCCCTCGGTGACTTTACCGTCGATTATCGAGCGCTTTTCGCTGCCCCGAATCGATGTGCTGCAGATCGATACCGAAGGATTTGACCGTCACGTTGTCGATATGGCACTGAAGCTTCCAAGCCCGCCGGAATGCATCGGCTTTGAGTTCATTCACATGACGCATCGCGAATTGAGCGAGTTAATGGAACGGCTTCAAGTGCGTGGCTATCTTTGGAATTTCGACGACCAAAACGCAGTGGCCGTACATCGAGACCTTTTTCGACGGTGGACCGAGCGTGCGCCAGTGTCGAGTTTCGCGAATCAACAGATTTAGCGATTGACGACCGGAGAAGGAGGAAACATGTCCCTCAGAACGAGAGTGCGAAAGTTTTTTCACTCTTTAGGCTACGACATTTCGGCCTACGATCGAAATTCCTGCGGGCAAAATCCGTTTCTTGATATGGGGCGTTTTGTCGCCGACAGCCAGACCGCGACCATCTTCGATGTGGGGGCGAATGCGGGCCATTTTCTGAAGAATTTGCGGCTGCATTATCCCTTGGCCAACGTCCATTCCTTCGAACCAAGTCCCACGACATATCGGCAATTGGTCGAAACCGCCGCCCGCTACCCCCGCACAAACACCTGGGAGTGCGGCATGGGTTCCATTCGCGGGCCGGCGAAGCTGCTTGAGAATGCTCATTCCACGATGAGCTCGTTTCTCGAACTCGGGGAACGAGGATGGGGCAAAGTAGAAAAGCACACCGCCGTCGAGATTCGCACCGTTGACGACCTCTGCGACGAGCAAGCCATCTCGCACATCGATATCCTCAAAACCGATACACAAGGATTCGACTTGGAGGTCCTACAGGGTGCGCGGCGGATGTTGACCGGCGACCGCATTCGACTGATTTACTCCGAAGTGATCTTTGCCGAGCTTTACAAAGGCATTCCACCCTTCGACGAGTTTTATCGCTTTCTGCGAGAATGCAATTTTGTGCTGGTGGGATTTTACAAGATGCACTTCTCACAGCAGGTCGCCGGCTGGGCGGACGCGCTATTCGTCAACAAACGGTTGCTAGACAATGCTCCGAAACCAAGTGGCGAGAACGGCGATTGTGGAGACGAGTGAATGCGATCTCGGTCTCGAACCGACCGCTCGAACGCCGGCGGCGAAGCTCCGCATCTTCTTTCCCGGCTTCGACGAGCGGCAGCGGCCCGTTCCGCTGGCTCATGCGTGCGGATTGGGAAAAAATCCGCATGGCGGTTATGTATTTACTCGCCCCGGATCATGGGAGGAGTTGGCAGGCAGGGTGCAAACGGTTTTCGAACGAGTTCAATCCCTCGGTGAATCCGATCTAGTGGTGTACCCTCATCTGTTTCTCGAATCAGCGACAACGCGGAACATCGAAGAACAGGCCCAAGGGCGCAACGTGCCATGCGTGTTTTTCCGCAACAACGACCATCCTCCTTCAGTGCATCTTCGCCACGGCGTCGTGTTTCAAGAAGCGGTGCTCGCTTCGCGGAAAACACATTGTGAGTTTCCTCACCCAGCAGTTATCGACGACCTCGCCGTTGGGCGGGATCTGACGTTTCGCGGATATGCAGACCGACCTACGGTAAGTTTTTGCGGAAATCTCGGCCGCGGTTCATTGGCAGAGATGTTTTGGCGTCTCCGCAACTATTGGAAGGAACGGCATTCAGGAGCTGCGCTGCGGCGAGCTGCCCTGAAGCAATGCCAGAGCGATCCCCAAGTTACGACGCATTTCGAACTAGCACGTTTTGCCCGACAACCGACCGAGCGCGACGAGTTAAGAGAGCGCTATATCCAGAGCATCGCCGATTCCGACTACGTACTGTGCATTCGCGGCGCGGGGAACTGGTCGTATCGCCTCTACGAAACGCTATGCCTCGGTAGGATTCCGGTGTTCTTGAATACGGACTCCTTGCTGCCTGCGAGCGATGTCGTCGATTGGAAGCGACAATGCGTGTGGATCGAGCCGCGTGATTTTCGGCGAGTTCCCGCGCGCATTCGAGAATATCACGCCGCGCTCACGCCGGAAACCTATCAGGAGATTCAGCGGAGTAATCGCTCGATTTGGAAGGAGTATCTAGCTCCGTTTGCATTCTGGCGACGTGCCATCGGCGATCTGGTGCGGCGGAAGCAGCGGTGAAGCATCTAACGAGAACAACTTTGTCTGACGCGGTTCCCATCGCTGGCTTAGCTTCCGCAAACCAACTCGCCGAGCGTATCCGCCGACGGGAGATCTGCGTGGGCATCATCGGTCTCGGCTATGTCGGCCTGCCGCTTGTGGACGCCTATGTTGCAGCCGGTCTGCACGTCATTGGTTTCGACACCGATGCGGGCAAAGTCGAGCAGCTTAACCGCGGAGAATCGTACATCGGCCACATTCCGGCAACGACGATCGCCCGTTGGCTGCACTCGCGGCGATTTCGCGCAAGCAACAATATGGCGGAGTTAGCCGAACCGGACGTTATTCTGATCTGCGTCCCCACTCCGCTAACGGACAACCGCGATCCCGACTTGCAGTACATCGAGGCGACAGCTCGAGCGATCGCCAAGGCGCTGCGGCCGGGTCAGCTTGTGATTCTGGAAAGCACCACCTATCCCGGCACTACACGCGATGTGGTAACTCCGCTGCTGGCTGAGTCGGGACTCACCCCGGGGCGCGACTTCTTCGTGGCCTTCAGTCCGGAACGTGAAGATCCGGGCAATGCGAATCACACGGCAGGAACGATTCCCAAGGTGGTAGGAGGGCTCGACCCGACAAGCCTGCAACTGGCCGCCGAATTCTATTCGCAGGCGATTGCGACGGTCGTGCCGGTATCGAGTTGCGAAGTGGCCGAGGCGTGTAAGATCCTGGAGAACATCTATCGCAGCGTGAACATCGCGATGATCAACGAGTTGAAGATGCTCTTCGCGCGATTGGGAATCGACGTGTGGGAGGTGATCGAAGCGGCCAAGACGAAGCCATTCGGCTTTCAGGCGTTTTATCCGGGGCCTGGTTTGGGCGGACACTGTATCCCGATCGACCCGTTTTATCTGTCGTGGGTGGCTCGAAAACACGAATTTCCGGCGAAGTTTATTGAGCTTTCCGGCGAAATCAACGCTCGTATGCCGCAGTACGTGGTCGGCCGCGTGGCGGAGGCCCTGAACAGCCATGCCAAGCCTGTTCGCGGCAGCAAGATCGGCATTTTGGGGGTGGCGTATAAGCGCGACATCGACGATCCGCGAGAAAGCCCGTCATTCAAGCTGATGGAATTGTTGGGTCGCCAAGGGGCGGTGATTAGCTATTGCGATCCTCATGTGCCCGTGCTGCCCCAGATGCGCCATTTCGACGTGCCGCGACTGGCGACGGAGGCGTTGACGCCAAGCTACTTGGCCGCGCTCGATTGCACGCTGATTGCAACCGATCATTCGGCGTTCGATTGGGAAATGGTGGTTCAGCACTCGCGGCTGGTCGTCGATACCCGCAACGCCACGCACAAGGCGGCACCGCACGCGGTGAATGTTTGGAAAGCGTGATCAGTTGCGATGCTAGCTGCTGCGGGGCGCGCAATTTCACCTTTGGAAATCGCCGCGATTTGACTAGGATGCCTGATCCTGCCGCGCCCTCCCAATAAAGTGCGCCTATGCGACTGTTTAGCCCCGATCACTTGACGCCCGCGCCCGAACGAATTTTGCTGGTCCGCCTGAGTGCGATCGGCGATGTGATCCACGGCTTGCCGGCGCTGAATGCTTTGCGCGATGCGTTTCCGCGCGCGTTCATCACTTGGATCGTGGAAGGCCGGTCGGCCGAATTATTGGAAGGGCACCCGGCACTCGACCAAGTGGTTCTCCTACCGCGCGGCTGGTGGAGATCCTTGACTCAGGTGCGACAGCTTCGCCGGAAGCTGCGCGAGTACCGGTTTGATACGACCGTGGATCTGCAGTGCCTCACGAAGAGCGCTCTGGTAGCATGGCTCAGTGGGGCGCCTCGTCGGCTTGGCGCTGCCGGCAGGAATGGCCGCGAATTGAGCAAGTGGTTCAACAACGTGCTGACGCCGGTCGCGGCAAGGCATGTGATTGAGCATTATTTAGGCCTTCTGGAGCCGTTGGGAATTAGCTCGCCGCAAGTGCGCTTCGATCTGCCGGAACGAGAGGATGAAGCGGACTTTGCCGCGGAGACGCTGGAGGACATGGGCCTCGCGCTCGGTAAGTTTGTGGTGCTAAACCCCGGCGCTGGATGGCCCTCGAAGCTCTGGCCCGCCGAACGGTATGGCGCGCTGGCGCAGCAGCTTGCACGGCATCACGGGCTGGCCAGCCTGGCATTGTGGGGCGGTGCGGACGAGCTGCCTCTCGCCGAGCGAATCGTCGATTCCAGTGGCGGTCACGCGGTGCTTGCGCCAGCAACGTCGCTGCGGCAACTGGCTGCGGTGACCCGGCGGGCCGCGCTCTTTGTCGGCTCGGACACCGGACCGATGCACTTGGCCGTCGCGGTGGGCGTGCCCACGGTCAGCCTACATGGCGTTAGCCGAGCCGAATGGTGCGGAGCCTACGGCACTAACAATGTACGTTTGCAGGCTTACTACGACGACGGCTCATCGCGCAAACGCCGCACGGCTGACAACCTCGCGATGCGGGCAATTACCGTCGACATGGTCAGCCGCGCGTGTAGTGAGGCATTAGCGCGCTCGGCCGGAATCGTCTACAGCGGCGCTCGTTATGCACGTGCGGTTACATGATGCGGAAACGCTCAGGCTCCTCGATCGGCTAAGTCCGATAGCCGTCGCCGCAAGTCGTTTGCCGGAAACAAGCAAAAGGCGTATTCGCGCAACTCGAGAATCGCGCTTGCGCGCAGTCGCTCCCGACCATCGCTCTGTCGCGCGAGAAGTGCTTCTCGGCGTTGCGCGACCCAGGGTTGCAACAACTCGTTGGCGGCAACAATTGCGTGGTGGCGCTCGGCTGCATTTGCCGGCGTTGTCGGCGCTGCAATCCAACACTGTTTGCTGGACACGATTGCGGCAACTTCTCCATTGGACGACTCCAGATGCTTTTCTGGATGAAACGTAAGCTCCCGTAATTCGTGCGATAACTCATGAAGGTGCTCGCGGTTGACGGATTCATGCTCGATCGGCAGGCGCAATGTGGCCGAGAGCGTCATGTAGCCCGGGGGAGCGAAGCCGAAAAACCTTCGGGCTAACTCGTCGGTCACTTGGTCGTACTTTGCGCCGCCGATGCCGTGCAAGAATAGGTCGCCCAGCATCAGTCGCGCGAAAAGTGTTGTAATGAGCGCCCGGGAGCGGAGTTTGATACCCCTGGCGGCGATGTCGGTCAACTGGTCGACGGCCCGCGCGGCGTCGCCCGATTCGGCCAATTCCAACTCGAACTCAATCTGGTCGCGGTCCGTGAGTTGGAGTCGAATGCCGGCGCGGCGCACCCATAGCGATCGGCGGACTGGCCGCTGAGAAGTCCACACCCAGAATGGCGATTCCAACCAGTCGTCGGCCGCCGCGAGGTTCGGTAGCGGTTGGGCTTTATTCCGCACGCCATGCACCTGGCGATAGTCGGCCAGCGCGCCGTTATAGGCCTGCCGAAACCGTGGCAGTTGGGCGAGCACATGACTCGCGAACCAGCGGAACTCGGTCAACTCGCAAACCTGACTTGCCGGTAGTTCGACCGTCTGATTACCCCACTGGGCCTCGACCCAATGCCGGCCCTGCGCTAGTGCCATGCCCAGATTGCCGTGACGACCTAGCGACTCCATCACGTGCGGCCAAAGCTGCGCCACAAGCGGCTGGGCGATGAACGGGCGAATCGCGTTCTCGACGCGTGAGGGGAAACCGGCGGCGAGCGCCAAATCGTCCACTCGCCGCTCTTCGTAGGGCTGTTCCGCAAGTTGTGCGTCGTAAGAAACGACTTCCATGCGAGGTGTTTTGATCGATCCAGTCGGCACGCGTATCGCCGCCGCGCGGCACAGATCGGTGTCGATCACCAATTGCAACGCCACGCCGTTGTGCTGATGTGCGAGACCTCCCAAGACAAAGTTCTTGAACCAAACGCCCGGGTGAACAAGCTCCGGTTGGTGCCCCGCGATGAATAGCGGCTGCGTACGGATGAACTGCGGATCGCGCCACGCGACCGGCACATCGCGATAGTCGGCGGTAAACTGCACCGCCCGTTCGACGACCGCCCGCCGCGCGCTTTGGGCAAGCTCCACGATCGAGCGGCCTTGCACGTTATAGTCGTGAATGGCGATCCGCTCTCGATTGGCGGCCAGTAGTTGCCCCACGGCGCCGCAACGCGGCACGACCAGCGCTTGGTTGTCTTCGCGCGGAGCGCGGAAGCGCGGGTATTTCGTCGCCGGCTCAGTCAGCATTGCCCGCAACTCGCCACATAAGGTTCGCAGTCCCACACCGTTGTCATCGGGGTGGCCACTTCCGCCAATGCCTTATCGATCACCCGGCGATAATAGTCAATCCGCGTTTGTGCGTCATCGAGACTACCGCCGAAGCTGCGCTTCTCATCGAGATAGATGAGCGGCACGGGAACTTCAACGATTCGCAACCGAGCGTGCGCAGCTTGAACCCACAACTCGAGCGGCATCGCGTAGCCTGGCTCCGACAATTGCAGCTTCTGCAACGCGCACGTGCGGTAGGCCTTGAACCCGCAAAACGCATCGGTCAGCGTGAGGCCCAACCGTTGGTTAAGCTCCTGCGTGATGGTGAGATTGATCCGCCGCCGATCGGCGGGCGCGAGCTGCGCCAATTCTAGCGGTGTGTTAAGATACCGGCTTCCCGAAACGATGTCCGCGTGCCGTAGTGCCTCGACCAACTGGTTGATGCGTTGCGGCTCGTGCTGGCCATCGCAGTCGATCGTAACGATCGCGTCGTATTCGTGCTCGACTGCGTACTGAAACGCCGAATGAAGCGCCGCGCCATAGCCGCGATTCTCGGGATGCGTGAGGACGCGAATATCGTCTCGCGCCGCAAGCATCGCGCCGGTGCCATCACTCGACCCGTCGTCGACCACCAGCACATCGGCGGCGTAACGGGCGACCTCGTTCAGCACGGGCGTCACGTGCGACGCCTCGTTGAACACGGGCAACGCAGTCAGATAGCGTAGAGACTGTTTCATCGTTTGCCACCGATCTTCGTTTCCATTAGCCGATGCCACTGGTGCCATTCTAGACCGGGCCGGGAAGGGGTCAACCTGAGCGGGCGTGCGACACTCCTCGCAAGCCGTATGGACGAATGGTATAATGCAGATAGCCGCGATTGACGGCCAACCGGTTCCACGGCGGGCAAACGCGAACCGACAGAACGAGCAATACATGAACGAAGAAGAACTACGTCTTGCAGTGCTCACCGAGCCGTTCGAGCCAAAGCGACTTCATTTGAGTGACGGACGGACGGTTGACATCCCTCGAATGGGATCGATCGCAGTCGGCAAACGTACGTCGGGGGTGGTCATCGACGGCCTGATTCACCAGATATCGAATTTGCACATCACTCGCATCGAGCCACTCGTGCCGGTGGCTCATTAGAAGTCGTACGGCTTACATCGTGCGCAGCGGGTCGCGCTCGTCGCGGCTCGCCCAGACTTCCACTTCGGGTAGCTGCGCCGCCAGCCAATCGGCGAGCCGTTCCACGGCAAAGTGTTCGCTCGCAAAGTGGCCCGCCAACACGAGCGCCATCCCACGCGCTTCGGCTTCAAGACAGGTGTGAAAAGTCGCTTCTCCCGTGAGAAACGCATCGCATCCTACTGCTTTCGCGGCGTCGAGCAACGACCCACCGCTGCCGCACGCGATGCCGATCCGCGTTACCACTTGATCGTCCGCTCCAACGACGCGCATTCGATCGAGTTGAAGGAATTGCTTGACATCGCGCGCAAGGGTCGCCAGCGTGGTGGGCGCGGTGACTTCGCCATGCCGGCCGGCGCCTTCGGTCACATCCTGAGCCGCAACGGGCACGAGCGGCGCAACATTCTTTAGTTTCAACCCTTCAGCCAGATAGGCGTTGATGCCGGCCCGCGCCGAATCGAATGCCGTGTGCGGGCTGTAAATGGCAATCTGCGCTCCAATCAATTCCCACAGCAACCGCCCCGCGGTGGTGTCGGTCGTCACCTGTCGCACCGGCTGAAACGGGAGCGGATGATGCGTCACAATCAGATCGGCTCGCCCATCGATCGCCTCGCGAGCGCTTGCCGGGGTGATCGTGAGGCATGTCATCAATCGTTTCACCTCCCGCGCCCGGTCCCCCACGAGCAGACCCACGTTGTCCCACGTCTCCGCGAGCGCGGGCGGGGCAACTTGCTCCAGCAGTTGCGTGACGGCGTTAAGGGTTGGCATGGTCGTAATTGTGGAGGGCGACACGGAAAAACGAAAGGCGGGCAGAATCCGTCAGTGGTAGGAAGCAGGCAGCGAGCAGACGGCAGTGAAGGAAAACATGCGGCGCTGGCCGCTGCGCTTCATACTGCCTGCTGCCGGCTGCCGGCTGCTTCCAGGGTTTGCGGGGTTTTGACCCTGCGTGGCAAAGTGAGTTTAAGTTTTCAAAATGCGGTGAGTTTTGTCCGGCGGCCAGCGGGTTTTTGCCTGGAAATACAGGGAAAGCGGCCCGCAGCGCGTTCAAAAGCCTTCGACTTTACTTACATTGTTGGTGGGGTTTCTCGGGCGGTTCGGGGGCGTTAGTCGAGTTTTGAGCGGGGCGGAGTGATGTTCGATTCACGGCGCGCACCGCCGGCCCGCTTTTGGCTTTCCGCTCTCCGGTATTCGGGGTTGATACGAATGTATAGTAGTGTAGCGAATCGGATGGCTCTTTTCTAGGAGAAAGTTGGGAGATTGTCGGGGTGCATCCAATGTCGCAATGAAAATCGCGGCGAGGCCGTTTCTGCCTGCTACCGTACTGGGTCGTGGACGATGAACATACTTCGCGGTATAGTGCTTTGCACGGAGCGCACTTCATGGCCATCAATGCCGACAAACCCACGCTTTGGAAGGCCGATATCGCTCAATCGGTTGACCTGTTTAATCGCTGGTTTCTCAAGTTTGCGCCGAAGACGTTTCGCGAACAACGGCTTAAGACCACGGAAGTGGTCGAAGAGACGTTGCAATTGACGCGAGATTTCTCGGCGATCTCGGTCGAGTTTCTTCAGGCGCATCCCGCCCGCTTGATGACGTTGCGGATGGCAACCTGTCCGCCGTTAGCACGCGACCGATTGATCGGTTTAGCCGACGTGCGGAAGAGCATCGTCGGTGCCTTGGAAAAAGGTACGCTGCCGCGCGACCGTGGTGATGGCGTGCTGGTGCGGGAGCTTAACAGCATTCTGAACATTGTCAAGCAGATGCTCGACCAAGATATTTTTCCGTGGCTTGAGGCCGGCCGACGTGCGACGAAGACCGAACGGTATCAGGGCGGCCACGATTGTCGCGGACCGATTGTGCGGCGGCGTAGCCAACGACATCGTGTGCTCCGAACGAAAGCGTCAGCAGTTAAATGTCTTAAGGGTTTATCTTGAATCGCGGGGATATCGGGAGTTGGTGGACTCCGATCGTGGATTTCACTCCATTAGCGGATCAGGTACTTACCTTACGAATGCGATTGTCCCAGCATCGATGGGAAGAAAAGGGCTGTTGCCAATTGACGTGATTGTTAGACCAAACGAACAACGCGCTGATGGATTGCCCGTGCTGATGAATGTTCAATCGCACGACAGCTTTGCAGCTGCTATTCGGAATAAGGATGCGCAACACGACATTGCGGGCGGCCTACGTATGAATTACGGAGACAACGTACCCTTCGTACTCATGCTCGGCGGGTACTGCGATGGGGGGTACCTCGGAACGCAGGCCGGCGAGGGGATTGACTGGGTGTGGCAGCATCGAATAGCGGACCTTCAACAATTAGGCCTCTAAGCATCGCCGTTAGAATTTGATGCTCCAGCTTGGATAGATCGCGCGGGCGCATACAAACACAACGCGCAAGGCGTGTTCTGGCAGTTGTAGTTCCCGCCGGAATCGCAAAATCGCTCGGAGCTATGTGCTATCGCAGCGGCTGAACGAAAGGATTTTTTTCGACAATCGCTGCCTGAACCTTCGTGCGCAGCAATTTCACAAGTGATTCATCTCGCTCCAACAACAAAACGATTTCTTCAAGTGTTGCGAGAACAAATACGCTTCTCGCAAGTGAATCTCGGCAGATTGTAATTGCTGGATCGGTATAACCCGATTGAGAAATGAGAATTCCTCGTGCGGCATGGCGAGTGAATACGCGGACCAGGTGTTGCGATACCTCGGCTACTCCCAACGGATCGGACCACCACTTCAGTTCGACTAAGTAAACTTCTCCGTCAAGTTCGACAACTCCGTCAATCTGTTCGACGATACCTTCCCCGGCGTTCCCAATGCGTTTGAAATCCTCGCGAATCAAAATGTTATACGACTTGAAGAGAGCGTTAAGCACCTTCTCAAGCGATTTTCCTCGCTTGTGGAAATTCGTCTCCGCAAACAAGCCAAACATTTCAGACTTGATTTGGGAACGGTCAGTCGCGATTTGCTGCTGCTGGGCAATTTCAGCCTTATGCTGAGCTACGCGATCCAATCGCTCCTTCTCTCGTTCAAGATTAATTCTGGTGAAAGAATCCTTAACATTTACGAGCTTTTGAATTTCTCCAACGTATCCTTTTGCTTCAATCCGCTGGTTGTCGTAGCAGGTAGAGAAATCATCCCATTGCGTTACTCTCTTGAGGATTTCGCGCCGCGAAGCAAGTGTCGCGTCGCCTTTGTCGTTGAGGCGGCTAAGCACTTGACGTACGATCTCGAACTTGGTGATGGTGTCGCGATTGAATTTAACGATTTGCTCAAGGTCAGCATACAGTTGTGGGTTGACGCCACATCCACGAAAAAACGTTAACACATCTTTCTTGCCTTTGATAAGTCGCGGAATTGCGTCAATCAACAGCGTCATTAACTCTGGAGGGTAATGGTGGGCTAACAACTCATTCATGCTACAGTCCGCTCCAAGATTAACAGACGACATGCGTCCGCAATCAGTGTATCGGTGGCGACGCGTCGTTGCAAAGGATAACATCGGCGAGGAGGGGGACAGGAGGCACTCTTACTTCCACGGCAAATAGAAAATCTGATCTCGCCACTCGTCTGGATCGCTGCATTCGGCGACTAGAACGAGATCATCAATGCACGCGCCAATGGAAGCGAAATCGTCCACGATGAAAACTCCGGGGACATGCAATCCCGCGGCAAGACGGTCGCGGAAGTGGCGAGGCATGGTGCGAGTGTCGTGGCTGATTACCACGCGGCCCGTTTCTTCTGCCCATTGCAGGATTATTTCGTCGCCGGCACCGGCTAGCCCCACACTTTGCACACGGACGAGATCGAGTTCGCGCTTGCGACGCAGTAATCCGCGAACGATTCGCCCGTTAAAATCTTCATCGGCGAAGAAGCGAATCATCTCAGCCAGCCTGGGCGGATCGTCGGGCGAGTAGGCGGGCGCGGATTCCGACCGGATCGAACTGTTTTTCTACGTCGAGTCGAGTTTGCGCCGCCTCTTGATCGGCATTAGCCAAGTAGGCGTCGACTTCGGCGCGGTGGTGCAAGTAGTAGTTGACCACCGAATACACCTGCTCCACCGACAGAACATCGAAATCGTGAACAATTTGCTCGGGGGTCATGCCGGCTAAGAACGCCCGCACGACGCGCTCCAGTGGAATGCGGGTGTCGGCGATGCGCACCACTCCGTCTGGGGACTGCGTCAGCGGCGGCATATCGGCTTGGAGGGGAAGCGGCATAGAAGTAAAGTTGGTCTGGACGGCGGATGAACCTCTAATTCATGGTATCTCACTCAGGCCGAAATGCAATTCTGGTCGGCATCTCAGCCGAAGCCGCCTAAAGGCGGGACTTCGAGCGAATGCCCCCTCTCCTAGCCCCTCCTCCGCGGCGGGGGAGGGGGTCCATTGCCCGCATCGCTAGCAGGCCATCACTCATCGCCGCAATCTGCGGCGAGTTTGCCGGTGGCGCTCAAGTGTGCCGGCGCGCGGGGCCGAATTAAAGTTTGCAGCGGCGGTGCCGCGCGCTTTTCTCGACCCCTCCTCTACGATTGACACCGCACTGTCAATGAGCCGACGAAAATCAACGCGATTTGGCGGTCGGCTATCGGCTGTCGGCTATCGGCCAGAGAGAGTACGCGCTTTCTTTTGGGTCGCGAGCCTGCTGGCGGTGCTGGCTGGTTGTACGCGGTCGCACTATCGCACGCAGGCCGATCGCGATGCGTATTGCCTTACGGATCAGAAGTTGACCGCGGCTGGAGATGTGCCGGGCGAGTTCCGCATTGACATCGATCCGCGGTCGCGGATGTATAGCCCGTATGACCCCGACTTCCCGCCGATGCCGCCAGATGATCCGACGTCGCATCGGTACATGGAAGTGGTGGACGGCATGCGGAACGCGCCGCAGTGGCGGAAGGCGCCGCGGACGCCGAACATCGAGAACCCCGATTGGAAGCCATACGTTCCCCACGATGACCAGGGAAAGGTGGTGCTCGACTTGCCGGCCGCGGTTCAGCTCGCGCTGTTGCAATCGCCCGAGTACCAGGACCAGTTGGAAGAGCTGTACCTATCGGCGCTCGACGTGTCGTTCGAGCGGTTCCGGTTCGACGCGCAATTCTTCGGCGGGTCGTCGATTTTTTACACGGTGCAAGGCCCGGTGCGATCGGGCCGACCAAGCGGGTCGAGCATTCTCGATGTCAGCCCGTCGCGATTCGCTAATCCGTATCGCGTTGAACGGTTGAATGCGTTCGGCGGCGAGTTCGTGGCGGGGATCGCCAACTCGCTGATGTGGCAGTTCGCCGGGCCGGACGACTACCGCGGGCAGACGCTGATCGACTTCACGTTCATTCAACCGCTGCTGCGGTTCGGCGGCCGGGCGCGGGTGCTCGAGCGGCTCACGCTCTCGGAGCGGGCGCTGCTCGCAAACGTGCGTACGATGGAGCGGTATCGCGGCGGGTTTTACTTGAGCATTGCGACGGGTCGCGATGCCGGGGAAGGTCCATCGCGGCGCGGCGGCTTCTTCGGCGAGGCTGGACTCGAAGGCTTTAGCGGCGTGGGCGGCGGCGGCTTCGGCCGGGTCGGTGGCTTCGGCGGCTTCGGCGGCGGCGGACAAGGCGGCTTCACCGGCGGCGCCGGGGCAGCGGCGGCGGGCGGTTACATCGGACTGTTGCAAACGCAGCAGGAGCTTCGCAATCAGTATGCGAACGTCGCCGCGCTGCGCGAAAGCGTCGAACAGTTGCAGGCCTCGACCGACGCCGGCCGCATCGACCGCTTTCAAGTCGATCTCGCGCGGCAGGCGCTCTACAACGCGCAGAGCCAATTACTAGGTTCCGAGGCGGCGTTCGAGGCCACGCTCGATAACTTCAAGATCGAGATGGGCATGCCGCCCGACATGCCGACCGTGATTAGGGATCCGCTGCTCGATCGGTTCAATCTGCTCAACCCCGACCTTACCGATTTGCAAACGCGGACGAGCAACTCATTGGAGCGGCTGCGCGAGTTCCTTGCGGCTGACGAGGAGCGTGCTGCCCCGCAGCCGGAATTGGCGGCGGAACTCGATTGGCCCGTCTTGAACGGCGAGCTGCGCGAGATCATCGCCCAGAGCGGCGTGCAACTTGAAACGCTTCGGCAGGACTTCGTGGCGCTCCAGGCGGCCTTGCCCGCGCGGCGCGCGCACCTACTGCGACTGGCCGGACGCGAAGAAGTGCGTCTCGCCCAAATTGACCCCCAGTTGTTCAGCCCGGCGGGACTTGACGCGCGGGTCGAAGCCGTGCGACAGAACATGGTGCTGCTGGAAAATCGCTTCGATCAAACGCTCGCACGGCTCGAACAAAGTGTCGCGGCGGCGGAATCGCGGCCGGGGGCCAATACGCTCGAACTTTCGCAGCAAGTCACCGACCTGAGCAATTTGCTGCTGGAGCTGACGATCGAGCAAGCCCGGGCGCGGATCGATGCGATCACGTTCGAGCCGGTCGAATTGTCGGCGGTGCAGGCGCTGGCGATCGCCAGCCGCTACCGGCTCGACTGGATGAATGCCCGATCGCAGCTTGTGGATACGTGGCGGCTGATTACGTTCAACGCCAACGCGCTGAAGGGCGATTTGAACATCGTGGTGGAAGGCGACATTGGCAACGTGGGCGACAATCCATTTAATCTCAGTGGCGAAAACGGCAGCTTGCGGATGGGTGTCCAGTGGGATCCCCCGCTCACCCGGCTGGCCGAGCGGAACGTCTACCGGCAATCGCTCATCGAATACTCGCAGGCCCGGCGCAGCTATTACCAGTATGTGGACCGGGTGTATCAAGGCCTGAGGAACACGCTGCGGACGATCGAGCTGAACGAAGTGAACTTCGAGCTGCGTCGGGCGGCGGTGATGGTCGCCATTTCGCAGGTGGACATCACCCAGTTGCGATTGGCCGAGCCGCCAAAGCCGGGCATTGAAACCCAGTTTGGCGTGACCACGGCCCGCGACCTGGTGCAGTCGTTGTCGGACTTGCTGCTCGTGCAGAACGATTTTTTGAGCGTGTGGGTCAACTACGAGGTCCAACGGATGAACCTGGAATTCGACCTGGGGCTGATGGAGATCGATGGCCGCGGGCTACGGGTGGAGCAGGAGATACCGTATGCGGCGATCCTGGAGTGCCTAGGCACACCTCCGACCCCGATCGATTCGGACGTGAACGAAGACGCGGGAAATTTGCCTTCCGGCGAAGAATTACCACCCGGTGTGCCCACCGAAGGGCATCCGCCGGGGTTAGAACTAATGCCGGACATCGATCCGGGGTTGAACGAGCCGCTGCCACCTCCGGGCGACCCCGGGGGGGCGCAGCGGGCGCGGCGCGACCCCGGCGGCGTTCGTGGCCGAGCCGATTGCCCCGCGGCGTTTGCCACGCCCCCCGACGGATTGAATGGGGGTGCCGGAAAATGGGCTACCACTTATAATGATCATTCGTGGCGAAGACGGCTTCTCTAGGGTCGGAGAACCGCTCGCTGCTCTTTGCGGAGGTGTTCCTCCTATGGCCATCAGTAATTTGTATGATCGTCGTCAGTGCGGCCGAGCGCGAGCCGCTCGGGGCAGTGCCGCTCGGGGCTTGGGCCTCGTGGGGATGCTCGCCGCGGTGGCGGTACTAGGCACGGCCGCGGCAGGGGCGACGTGGTGGTTTACCATTGGCCGCAGCCCGGATCGCCGCGCCGAAGTGCTGCTCGACAACGCCCGCCGCAACGATTTTCTGCTGTCGATCACCGAGCGGGGCGAAGTCGAATCGGCCGGCGACACGCTCGTCAAGTCGGAAGTCAAATCAAAGAACACGACGGGCCTAGCAATTCTGAACATCATTGCCGAGGGAACGGTGGTCAAGCAGGGCGATTTTCTCGCCGAGCTCGATTCCTCGGCGCTTCAAGAAGAACGGATCACGCAGGAAATCTTTAAGAACAACGCGGAGGCGCTGGTCGTCGAGGCGCAGAATCTTCATGAGACCGCGATCATCACCCATGCCGAGTATCTGGACGGCACGTTTATTCAAGAGCGGCAAACGATCGAGAGTGAGGCGTTCGTCGCCGAAGAGACGCTGAGCCGGGCGAAGGAATACTACGAGTACAGCAAGAAACTGGCGGCCAAAGGCTACGTGAATCAGTTGCAGCTTGAGGCGGACCAGTTCGCCGTGGAACAGGCGAAGAAGGCCCTCGACGTGGCGCAGACGAAGCTCAAGGTGTTGGAAAACTACACCAAGCCGAAGATGGTCAAAACGCTGGAGAGCACAGTCCGCATTACGAAGGCAAAATGGGAAGCGGCGCAGAACAGCTTCGACCTCGAGAATCAGAAGCTCAAGGGGATCGAAGAGCAAATTGCCAAATGCACGATCGCGGCGCCGATCGAAGGCTACGTGAAATACGCTCACGACGACGAAGATTCCCGCGACGGTGGCTTCATCGTTCAGGAGGGAGCCTTGGTGCGCGAGCGGCAGACGATCATTCGCATCCCCGACCCAGAGTCGATGCGGGTCGAACTGAATATCAACGAGTCGATGATCACCCACGTCCAGCCCGGGATGCCGGCGGCGATCAATCCGATCGGCTTAGGCGATCTGGTGGTGAAAGGGACCGTCGAGCGAGTGAACCAATACGCGGAACCCTCGGGTTGGCGTCGCGCGAATGTGAAAGAGTACGAAGCCTATGTGAAAATTGACGACCCGGCCTCCCAGTTGCGTTCGGGGATGACCGCCTCGGTGACGATTCGCAGCCAGTTCGTGCCCGACGCGCTGCAGGTGCCGGTTCAAGCGGTCTATGCGCACGGCGACGAGCACTACTGCTTCGTGATGGAAGGCGGCAAGCTCCAAGCGCGGCCCGTGAAGACCGGCCCGACCAACGATCGCTTCTTCGTGATCGAGGAAGGACTCACCGAAGCGGACCGCATCGCCCTGAACCCGCGTAGCTTCGTCGACCAAGTGGACCTGCCCGCGCTGAAGCGGGAAGACAAGCAGCGGACGGTGACGGTCGGCGTAGAGCTGCCCGAGCAGCCGGTGGCAAGTGACAAGCCCGCCGCGGCTACAAACAGCAGCGAAGCGGGCGCGGGGTGAGTCTCCCTCGTGAGACGGACATTTCTATTAGCCCGAGCGGTCAACGCAAGTGATTGCAAATTGCAAAACGAACATTGCAAATTGAAGATCCAGTTTGTCAATTTTCAATTTGCAATAACCATTTTGCAATTTGCAATTCAATTCAGTTGCCGGACAGAAGTGTCCGTCCCACGCGCCTATGTTCGCCACCGAAACTCTTGCCGCGAGTATCCGCGAGCTGCATAAGCACTACCATCTCGGTGGCGAGACGGTGCGGGCGCTGCAAGGGGTGACATTCGATCTGCCCGAGGGCGATTATGTTTCAATTATGGGCCCCTCCGGTTCGGGCAAGAGCACGCTGCTCAATCTGCTGGGTTGCCTCGATCGGCCGACTTCGGGCGAGTTCATTCTCGGCGGGCGGGACGTGGCCCGGATGAACGACGACGAACTGGCCGAGACCCGCGCCACGCGGATCGGGTTCGTATTTCAGTCGTTCAACTTGCTGTCGTATTTGACGGTGGTCGAGAACATCGAGCAGCCGCTCTACTACAGTGGTCGGCTCAACCGCTTGGCTCGCCGGCGGTGCGTCGAGCTTGCGGAAATGGTCGGGCTCGGGCAACGCCTCGACCATCGCCCGACGCAACTCTCCGGCGGCCAGCAACAGCGCGTCGCCATCGCGCGGAGCCTCGTGAACGACCCACGGTTCATCCTCGCCGACGAACCGACAGGCAACCTCGACTCCGCAACGACCGTAGAAATCCTCGATCTGCTTCAGAATCTTAACGAGGAAGGACGCACGATTATTTTGGTCACCCACGAACCTGAAGTCGCCAACCGAACGAAGCGCACAATCATGCTCAAAGATGGGCAAGTGGTGATGGATGAAAGGAGATAGCATCGTAGCCCGCAGCGCAAGCAAGGGTTTACACGCGCTCCCTTGCTCGCGCCGCGGGCTCAGCTTCCAACCCATGCTCGCTAAATGGCTACGCACCCTGCAACTGAGCGTTAAGAGCCTGCTGCTCCATCCGATGCGGTCTGCGCTGACGGTGCTCGGCATCTTCATTGGCGTGTCGAGCGTGATTTGGCTGCTGGCGATCGGCGAAGGGATCAGCCGCGCTTCGCAGAAGCAGATCGAAAGCCTGGGTGCCCGCAATATTCTGGTGCGGACGATCAAGCCCACCAGCGATGACTTTCAAGACGGCGGCTACGGGCTTACCCGGGCGGATTATCTGCGGCTGGTATCGACGATTCCGCAAGTCGACGTGGCGTTGCCGATTCGCGTGCTGGAAGGGGAGTTCCGCTTCAAGACGCGCCGCATTCAAGGCCGCATCGTCGCCACGACGCCCGATTATGCTTCCGTTACTCAGCTTACGCTCGACACGAAATATGACACCGAGGAGCGCAAAAGCCGGTTTCTCAGCGATGCCGACATGGACGAGAATCGCAATTACTGCGTACTCGCGTCCGAAGTCGCCGAGAAGCTATTTCCATACGGCACACCACTCGGGCAGAAGGTGCTCGTCGAAGATATGTTCTACGAAGTGATCGGCGTGATGCGGTTCCGCTCGCCGTCGGCGGGGATCGGCGGTTCGCAGGCGGCCGAGGATTTTTCGCTCGACATCTACATTCCGATCACGACCCTCTGGTGGCGGATCGGCGATCAAGTGGTCACCCAGAAGCCGGGAAGCTTCAGCCGGGACATCGTCGAGGTGAGCCAGATCACCCTCCGCGTGAAGGAAGACGATGCGACCGACGAGGAAGCGAACGTGCTGGCGGTCGCCGACCTCGTGCGGGAGACGATCAGCCGCTATCACACGCTCAACGATTTCGCGATCACCGTGCCGCTGGAACTGTTGCAACAGGCCCGCACGACGCGGCTGATGTTCATTCTGTTCCTGGGTCTGATCGCGGCGATTTCGCTCGTCGTGGGCGGCATCGGCATTATGAACATCATGCTCGCGACCGTCACGGAGCGGACCCGCGAGATCGGCATCCGCCGCGCCATCGGCGCAAAGCGGCGCGACATCACGAGCCAGTTCTTGGTGGAAAGCGTGGTGCTGTCGCTCGCCGGCGGCGCGCTGGGCGTGGCGGGCGGCCTTCTGTGTCGCCCCCTCTCGATTTGGCTTCGCGAAGGGCTGAAGAAGTTCTACCCCGAGCAAATGGCGCAGCTCCCGCAGCTCATTCAGGAAGTCGAGCCGCAACTCGTCACCTGGTCGATCCCGCTGGCGTTCGTAATCTCGGTGGCCATTGGCGTCGTGTTCGGCGTCTACCCCGCCATCCGCGCGGCAATGCTCGACCCGATCGAAGCCCTGCGGCATGAATAAACATTGCCCCCATGTCTTGCAGATGGTTTGAATCCCGCTAGCGGTCGGCGGTTCGCCAATATCGACTTCCGGAGATAATAAAGTGGCCATACGCGATCCTGTTGCTGTTTATAATGCCGCGAACAATCTCGAAGCGACGCTCCTATGTGAGATGTTGCAAGCCGGCGGGATAGAAGCGCATGCCGTCGAGGATGTGTCGCAAGTGGGGGCGTGGATGTTTGGACTTCTGCCGGAGATACATAAGCCACAAGTGTGGATCGAACGGGCGGACATTGAACGAGCCGAACAATTGCTTGAAGAGTTTGAACGCCAGAAAACGGAGAAACTCGACGCTGATGGCGACCGATCGCCTGTGGAAGTGGTTTGCGAGGAATGCAAAAAGGCTTCTACATTTCCGGCGTCGCGCCTGGGAACTGTAGAGACGTGCCCACACTGCGGCGCTTTCGTGGACGTGGGCGACGATGCCGGGTTTGAAGACTGGAAGGAGATTGGACGCGTCGATTCGGAATCAACCTAAGCACTCCGGGGTGCGCCGCATATGGCGACCCCGGGCTTTGGTGTGGAGCGGCCGTTGGCGTTCGAGTCGCTGTGACGGATTTCTCCGCTAATTGCTCGACCGCCGCATGCAATCAGGTTGACCACGTGCGATAGGGCCATCGCCAGATACTTGCACAATCGGTTCAGTTCCGAGCCCACGAGCTTGCCGCCGTCCAGCGCAACCCGTAAGTCAAGAAATTTCCATGATTTTTGAGTAGCACTTATTCTATGCCTTGCTATAAATAGTGGCTGGGGTTTTGGGGTAGTCACTCGAATCGACTGCGGATCGCTTGCAATCGAGGCGTCGCAGAAACGGAGTTCGATCTAATGAGCACGATTCGACAATTAACATCTCGCGGCAAATCCTGCGCGACAAGAAAGTACGAAATGGAAATTAGGTTTCTGTGCAAGCGCCGCATCATCGCATCGATGCCAACGTCTATTGTACTCCTGCTCGCGGCGACTTTCGGGTTGCTATTTAGCGCGAGCAAAGTGCGGGCAGTCGAATCGCTAGCATATTCGTTCGAATCCGGCACCGACGAGAACCCCGACCAGTTCGGGCCCAATGGGGGCGGCATCACGGTTGCGGCCGATACGACGACTGGCGTCACCCTCGGCACTTATTCGATGAAGACTTCGCTCGTGGCCGGTGCCACATTTGCCGGCACGCTCTCGACGGATGTGAACCCCACGCCGACCGGTGAGATCATCGGCGATCCGCCGGGGATCGACTATGTCCTGTTAGACCTGACCGTTGCTCCAGGCGATGAATTTCCCGGTGGTGAGGGCAGTTTTGCCGTTGTGGGAGTGACCATCTTCGGCGCATCGCAGCCCGATCGCCCGGGCGGGCAACAGTTCGGACTGCAGGCGCAGTTCAAGCACGAAGTACACATCGATGGCCTTGCGGCCGGAACGTACCACGACATTCGAATCAATCTCGCGGACGCTCATACCCATCCGCTGACGTTCGTCGCCAATCAGTCCTTCAACGAAATTTTCGGCGAGGCGGGCAGCGGCGCGAACGACGTCATTCCGAGCGGCTTCCAATTGTTTTTGAACAAGACCAACAATTTGCCGCTGACAGTCTATTTCGACAACGTTCGCGTAGGCACGAATCCGCCGGGAGTTCCGGGCGATTACAACGGCGACGGCGCTGTTAATGCGGCGGACTACACGTTGTGGCGAGATGGCGGAGCACTGCTGAACGAAGTTGCCGATCCCGGCACGGTCAGTCCCGCCGACTATACCGAGTGGCGCGCGCGGTTCGGAAATACATCGGGCAGCGGTGGCGGCGTCAGCGCAGTGCCGGAGCCAAGTGGGGTGCTTTTGGCATTGGCCGCTGCCTGCGGGTTGGGGGCAGCCCGATTGCGTTGGCGATCTTTTGCTCGCTAGAGATCGATTATGGTTGTTTTCTCGGTCCTTTTGCATCTGGGGAGGTTCTTATGAGAAACGGGTTTGTGTACGTTGCGGCTGCGGTCGCGATCTTGTTGTCGGCGAGAGGGGTGCAAGCCCAATCGCCCGTGTATTCGTTTGAAGACGCCGGAATCGATGGATTCTTCGGACTCGGTGCGGCGGTTTTGCAGGAACCCACGATTGGAGTCACGCATGGCGACAGTTCGCTGAAGTACGCTGCTGGCAACGATGGTTTCGTCGGCGCTCGCACTGAGACGGTAATACCCGCCAATCTCAACGACCCGCCTGGCGTCAGCCACGTGCTGTTCGATATGACCATCGTCGACGCCTACGCGGGCACGTTTGCCGACATCGGCATCACCGTGTTCGGTCATGATCTCAACCCTATCGGGGGCACAAGTTTCGGTAATCAGGTCCAATTTGCTGACACCCAATCAATCGCAGCTCTTGGAGTCGGCACGCACACGGACCTCCGGCTCGATCTCGATTTCTCTCAGGGTCCGTATCGTTTCGGCGAGTCGTTCAACGATATATTCGGCAGCGGCCCCAACGATTTGAGCGTCGCCACGGCCTTCCAGTTCTACATCAGCAAAAACACCCAGGTGCCGGTCACGGTCTATATCGACAACGTCCGCCTCGTGGTGCCCGAGCCAGCAACGTTATCGCTTCTTGGACTAGCAGTCGTTGGATTGGGGGTCATTGCACGCCGCAAGCGTTAAGTCGTTACTGTTTGTGGCTTGAAATTAGTAATCGTGTATTTGGCCGCGCGGTTCCGACGGAGCCGCGCGGCTTTTCTTTGCCAATTTGACCGGGGCTTAATGAAGTCAGGCTGCCGATGCGGTATTGAACAATTTGGCGGGCATTGGCCCTGACAGCCGCAGTGTGTCCTTCGAGTCCCCGCGTTTTGGCGGCGTAATCCTTGCGAGTATTCGCGCGGAATCGGTATCTTATTAAAAGACGTACAAAAAACTCCAGTGCCCGCTGAAAGCGGATGTCACGCTACACAACTGCTAAAGAACATGCTTAGGACAGACCCACTTCTACGCCGATGCATCGCTCTATTTGTCGTGCTTCACATTGCATCGATCGCGCAGTATGCCACGGCCGCCGATTTAATCGGGTACGTTCCGTGGTATCGAATGAACAGCTCGTACAATACGGGCACCCTTCCCGCCCAATTGGCGTTGCTCGATGAAGTGCGCTATTTCGGACTGACCGCCGCCAGCAATGGAACGGTCGCCCCGCTCGGCGGCGGCAGTGGGAACATGGCCACTCATTTAAATCGAATCGCGACGATCAAAACGGCGATCGCGGCACTACCGGAAGGCCAGCGGCCTCGGCTGAACATCACTCTTGGCGGCGCGGCGGAGGCGGCAAATTTCGCCACCGTCGCGGGTAACGCTGGCCTGCGAACGATGTTCGCGCAAGACATTAAGTCGCTATTGGATCAAACCGGTGCGACCTCGGTCGACATCGACTGGGAGCATCCGGCCGCCGGCATTCAACGCACCTCGCACTACCCGGCGATGCTTGCGCGAATCAAGCAAGAACTCGGCGCCAATCTCCGCGTGTACGCGACGGTCGACCCAACGGTCGTGATTAATAACAGCGTTTTCAGTGGACCCGACGCGATCGATGGTTTATCGCTAATGACTTACGATCTGGGCTGGTGGGGAAATGACCCTGGCAACCCGAACAACGGCGAGCATTCACTGCCCGAATACGTTGAGGACGCCGTCCAGGCCTGGAACGAGCCGCCCGGCTCGCAGAATGATCGGCCGTGGGTATTCGGCACGTGGGGAAATAACGCCCCCGCGGCGAAACTCGGCGTCGGCTTACCGTTTTATGGCCACACGGTGATGAGTCCCGACGCGACCTATACGTTTTCCGAACTTGCCACCGGCGGCACGACGACCGATGGCAATTATTACATGTATCAAGGTAAATCGGTTTGGATCCCAAGCTCGAATCTGGCAGCGCAGCGAGTCCAATTTGCGCATGATCATGGCTTACAGCACATTATCATTTGGGAGCTGGGTCAGGACGTTCACCCCGACACCATGCATCCTGATCCAAATAAAAGGTCGCTGCTGCGCCGCGCGTTTGAAAAGAACCAAAGTCTCCTTGGCGACTATAGTGGCGATCGCAACGTGGATATCGGCGACTACAATGTTTGGAGATCCACTTTCGGCTCGATTACCGAGCTGCGCGCCGACGGGAACGGCAATACTGTCGTCGATGCCGCGGACTATCTGATTTGGCGCGACAGAGCGACGGGCGGCGACAACGACGCAGCAACTAGCATTGCGGTGCCGGAGCCGTCCATCATCTGCATCGGAACGATTCTTGGCCTTCTCTCGTGGATCACACGAATGCAGTGGCTGGCTCGATGGGGAAGCCGCTAATCAACGCTAACCGGCGCTAATAAACAAACAGCGAGTTGAATGGCTTCGGATAACTCCCCTACATCCGTGTATAAATCCGGCTGTCATCCGAGGCTCCAACTTTCTGCGTAACTACAGCTTCGCCAGGATTTCCTTCCACCGCTTCCACGCCGCCTCGCGGCCCTTTACATCGGCTTCACTAGCGTCTTCCATTTCGCCGGAGCGCAGGAAACCGTGGCCGGCGCCGGCGTAGGTTATTGGTTCGTAGTCGTGGCCCAGTTGATCCATTGTTTTCTTGACGCGGGGCACCTGGCTGGTGATGCGGAAGTCGTTGCCGCCATAGAAACCGTAGACGGGGGCGCTCGATTTCTTTAGCGTCTCGTCATCGGGCGCGCTGCCGTAGAAAACGAAGGCCGCGGCGATTTCGTCGCCACTGCAAGCGTGGCGGAAGGCTTGGCCGCCGCCCCAGCAGAAGCCGGCCACCGCCACTTTGCCATTGGCCGATTCGATTGTCTTCGCATGCGCAACCACCGCTGTCAGATCGCCGGTGACTTGCTCGGGCGGCAACCGGCCGATGCCGGTGCGGGCATCGTCGTCGCTGGCGAAGGAGTCGGTGCCGCCGCCGTCCGGTCCGGTGCCGCTCAACAGATCCGGCGCGATGGCCACATAGCCCGCCTCGGCCACTTGATCGGTCACGCTGCGCGCCCAGTCGTTCAGGCCGCGGTTCTCGTGGATCACCACCACCGCAGTAGCCGGCTCGCTGACTTCGGGAAACACAACCCAGCACTTCACGGTCCGCCCCTCGGGCGTTTTCACCTCGACCCACTCATAATGCCGCGGCGAATCCTCCAACCGATCCGTCACCGCATCGGCGGCGACACCCACCGAGCAAAGGCCCGCGACCACTAAAAGCGAAAACATCGTGCGAGAAAGAATGGCTGTCATAATTGCCTCCCTAATGAGTCATATTGATCGTCCGAACGACAGGAATCGTGAAAGAAGAGAAACCGCAAATGAACGCTGATCGACGCTAATAAAAAAATAAGGAATGATTCTATCTGAAAGCCAATGACGAACGGCTCAGCTTTCTTATTAGCGCTCATTAGCGTCAATTAGCGGTTAACCTTCTTTCTCATGAGTGGTTCACTGAGTTCCCATTGTGGGCGCGCGACAGGAGCCAGAACAAGTGTTCTGGCTCCTGAACGGCGAACGAAATGG
The DNA here is from genome assembly GCA_040901765.1 of Pirellulales bacterium. Lineage (GTDB taxonomy): Bacteria > Planctomycetota > Planctomycetia > Pirellulales > Lacipirellulaceae > JBBDYG01. Next base: position 85,211 of record JBBDYG010000071.1, on the reverse strand, counting down.
AAACGGCCACCAGCTTAAACCGAATCGCCGTCCGGGCGTTCGGGCCGGCCTTCGCGGCCACCGCGGCGGCCCTCACCACCGCGGCGGCCCTCACCACCCCGGCGGCCCTCACCACCCCGGCCGCCACCAAAAGCGCCCCGCAGCGCGTCGGGGGGCATGTCGAACTTCTCGCCCTTCAGTTCCGTGAACTTTTGCTTCTGCTCCTCGGAAAGCGCGGCGAGTGCTTGTTCTTCGACCTGCTTCTGCATCTCGGTCATCTTCTCGCGGATTTGATCGCGGTCGCCCGACTCGGACAGCTCGCGCATCTCGGCCATCATTTCTTGTCGGGCTTCTTGAATCGTTTCGCGCAGCTCGTCCTGGTCCTCTTCAGACAAGCCAACTTCCTTGGCTACCTCGGGGTCAAGCAGTGCGCCGGCGCCACGAACCTGCAAGAAAATTTCCTCCAGCCGCTTGCTCTGGTGGGGCATGAGAACCTCGCCCAGTTTCTCCTTCTCTTGCGCGCTGCGCTCGGACGCTTCGCGCTGGCGCTCGGCCATGAATTCACGGCGTTCTTCTTCGGTCATGTCTTGGAAGTTGGGCCGCTCACCGCGCTCGCCTCGTTCACCACGATCTCCGCGGAGTTCGTCTCGCAGATCGTTGATCTTGGTGAGTTGCTCTTCCACGAGTCCTAACTCTTCCTGCACCGGCTCGACGCCGACGAGCCTGAGTCGTGTCACTTCGAACATGCCACGGCCGCCGAAGCCGCCACCACGGCCCCGGCCACCGCGCTCTCCTCGCTCGCGCTCTTGCGCGCCGGCGGCCACCGCCAACATCAGCACCAGCATCACTGCCAGTGGTTTCGTTAACAAGTTTCGCATTGTCAGTTACTCCGTCTAAAGGATCGAAAAGCCAAACATCTCGCGCCGACAAGGTTACGAGGACTTCACTACGCAACGAAAATTTGTAAACCGCTAATGGACGCTAATTCGCGCTAATCCACCATTCACACAGAAAAACAATCAAATATCACCACGGCGGCACGGGGAACACGGAGAATGAAATGAATTGACCAAATAGTAGGAGGTGCCAGAGACCAGATTTGCATCATGCCTTCCTCTGCGTTCTCCGTGTCACCGTGGTGAATTAACGCCGCTTCACTTTAGCGTCCATTAGCGGTTTCTAACTCTGCTCGGGAGTCGTCCCCAGGACGATTTCAAAGTTGGCCGTCAACTCGCCGATGTTTGATTCGGGTAGCGGATTGAAATCGACCATCAACAGATCGGCCGCTTGGGGGTCGCGCATGCTTCGCAGCACGCCGTCGCGTTCGTTTTGTTTCTCGCCGCGGATGTAGCACTGGGTCGTGAGCGCGCGCTTGCCGCCCTGATATACGGCGAAATGGATGTGCGGCGTGCGCGGTCCATAGGGCACGGGCTTGATCGTGCGGAAATAGTAGTTGCCGTCCGAACCGGTGAGGAACCGGCCGAAGCCTTGAAAGTTTGCGTCGAGCCGGTCGCGCGGTCCACCTTGCGTGTGCAGGTAGACGCCATTGCTGTCGCACTGCCAGATTTCTACAACGGCATTGCGAACCGGCTCGCCAGCGGCACTTAGGATGCGGCCGGTGAGGTGGGTGACGTCCCCGACGGCAGGAGTCAGGCCGTCGTTGACGATCAACAGATCGTTGTCCGTATCGAGCGGCAAGTTGTTCGGGTAGAACGGCCCCTCGGTCTGGGCGGGAGTCCGCTGAAGCTCTTCGGCCAGCAGGCCCGTGGTAGAAAACGCCGCCGCGCCAAACGCGATCTTGCGCAGGAACCAGCGCCGATCATTAGCCGAAACAAACTTATGCACGGAACGCCTCCCTGGGGGTGACGGGGGCGGAGCGCTATGCAAAGCGCGTTCCGCCACGCGTTTAACCCCGTCGGCCAAGAGAGGTTCTGATTTTGCCAGTAACGGCAGCCTCTGGCCGCCGGGCGGGGAATCCAGAAGCTCTGCGGCTCGGCAAAATTGCTAGTTGGTCAGCTCAGCAACTTCGCCGCTGGCGCGGGTGGCGAGTGCTCGCCAAACCAGGGGGTCGATGTCGCCGTTCACGGTCTGGACGGAGGCGTCCATCATGGCGGCATTCACCACGTTGCCCGAATGGTAGCTGCGGGCGGTCACCGCCGAGAACGTCTTCTCGGTCGGGCTGACCCCTTCGCGGGAGCTGGTCCAATCGGCATCGTACGGCACGCCGCCCTGCACGCATTCGACGCGCGAGTTCGGCGGAAACAGGGCAGTAAAGCCCGTTTGGTGGACACGGCCATCGACCCACTCGGTGTGACCGGAGTCTTTTTTGAAAGAACCACCTAAACCACAAACTTCAGCCACCGTTGTGGGCGGTGTGGCTTGGGTGATTGCCTGATCGCGGAAATAGGGCGTCCAGCCCTTCACCTCGGCGAGCATCAGCGTGCTCGTCATGCCATCGGTGAAGTTGCGAAACTTCGTGCCGACGTTCACTTGAAATGCCCCTTCGTCCGGAAGCTGCTTGGTGGGGTCGAACGTCCGCCACACGCCGCGGTTGACGCCGTAGTTGATCGGATAATGCTCGGGCGTGCCATCGGCCGCTAGTCGCACTTCGTCGCGTTCTTCCGAGGGGCACAGGTACGTCGCGACGCGGTAGGCGCCGATTAGCCCGTTGCCGTAATGCACCAGTTCGTATTGGCTGGTGTAGTCGATCTCCTTCTCGAAATTGGCCTCCTCCAAATAGGGAAGCACGCGGGCCATGGGCGACCATTTTGCCAGCGTCGCCGCAGTGCCGTGGTAAATCATCGCCGGCGGAAGCTCGCGATGCGACGATTCGAAATTGTGGAAGCCCAGCGCGATCTGCTTGACCTGGTTCTGGCACGAGGAGCGGCGGGCTGCCTCGCGGGCGGCTTGAACTGCTGGCAGTAGCAGGGCAATCAAGATTCCAATGATGGCGATGACGACCAAGAGTTCGACCAGAGTAAATGCACGTTTGGCGGAGGCAAGGGGCTGCATGGGTAACTCCATGTGTTGTTATCGAGACTCAGTATCAACTCACGGAGATTGTGCATGATGCTCTTATCCGCGTCAAGCGGGCTCCAGGGGGGTTTTTGAGAATCGTTCTCAAAGGCTCCAAAAGTCGCTGCCTAGGGGATAGAGTCCCCCGGATAATTCTGCCGCTTGCGGCCTGCCGCGATCCTCCCTGGTCAGCGTTGCCACCAGCTTGGCCTCCCCCGCTGGAAGTGGCATTGTGGCAATCCTCTACAAAAACACAGGTTTTGCGCCGACACGTGGCAATGCTGATCCACGTCATCCGCGGAAACTCACCCGACGAGCAGCGCGATCATAAGTTTTCCGCCCCCTGATGAGGAATGCGTGCCTTCGCACTGCGCAAATGCGAGAGGAGGCTTCTGTTTGCCAGCTACATGTGCGCGCAGCGTGGCAAAGTGGCACAACCGCGGAAAACCGCATCGCCATAACGCGAAAAGCCTACCGTTCCGGCTTTTCGGCGAGAGCGGCGGCATGTCGCAAGGTGCGACCAGCAAGCGCTTCGGTCGGGCGACCCTGTTCCACGGCCATTTCGCCGTTCACCAGCGCCCAGGTCAGTCCCGACGAATAGAGGTCTGGCTCGTCGAACGTCGCTCGGTCGATGAATTCCGCCGGGTCGAAGGCAACGATGTCGGCAAAATGCCCCGGCCGCAAATAGCCGCGTTCGGGCAGCCCGAGAATATCGGCGGGCAGACCGCTGGAGCTGCGGATCGCCTGTTCGAGGGGCAGGACATGCTCGCGAATCGCGTACTTGCCGAGCTTCCGCGAGAAGGTGCCAAAGCTGCGCGGGTGAACCTTATCGGCGCTAGGAAGCTTTGAAGAGCCATCCGAAGCGGTCGCCACCCACGGCAATTGCATCACGAACCGCACGTCTTCTTCGGCGAGGCCAAAGTTCACCGCCTGGGCATCGCCGTTCACCAGAATCTCGAGCACCAAGTCAATAACCGGCCGCTTCTCGCTCTCGGCGATTTCGCGGAGCGATCGGCCCGCGTACTCGGGCTTGGGTTTGTAAGTGACTGGCCGGATGTCGGGTTTTTCTTCGAGCGCCTTTTCCAATTCGGGGCGGATCCTCGCCAACTGCACTTCATCTTGAACGCGCTTGGCGGTCGCTTCCTTGCCCCCTTCGCGCGCCCAATCGGGCAGCACCATCGCGCTGAGCGACGTCGAGGTGGCGATGTACGGATACTGGTCCGCCGTCACCCGCATCCCTTCAGCGCGGGCCGCTTCCAGAAGCTTCGCAGCCGGTCGCACGGTGCCCCAATAGGGTTTGCCCACCACCTTGAAGTGCGACACATGCACCGGCACCTTCGCCCGGCGGCCGATCTCGAGCGCCTCGTCGATCGCTCCCAACAGGTCGCTCCCTTCGTCGCGAATGTGACTTGCATAAATGCCGCCATGCTCGGCGACCACTTCCGATAGCGCCACCAACTCGTCAGTGTCGGCATACGCGCCGGGCACGTAGATCAAACCGGTCGACATCCCCCACGCGCCGGCATTCATGCCCTCCGCGACACGGTCGCGCATTTTGGCGAGCTGTTCGTCGTTAGGCTTTACCCGCACTTGGCCCAGCACACCGGCCCGTAGTGCGCCGTGCGGAATGAGATGGGCTACGTTGGTTCCGGCACCGTGCTTATCAATCGTGTCCAGGAACTTCGCCACATCCTCCGCCCCGCCGCCGCAATTGCCCGTGACGATTGTCGTGCAGCCCTGCGTGATGTAATTGGCGACCGGCCGGGTCTTCTCCTGGACCACCGAATCGTCGCTATGATTGTGCAGGTCGATGAATCCCGGCGCGACGATCAGCCCCGTGCAGTCGATTTCGCGACCGATGTTGCCGGCTGCAAATTCGCCGACGGCAACGATTCGGTCGCCTTTGATCGCCACGTCGCCAAGTTTGGCAGGCGATCCGCTGCCGTCGATGATCGACCCGCCACGCAGCACGATGTCGGCATCCACCGGTTCCGCGGCGCAGACCGCTCCGCAGATGGCGCAAGCAAGACACAAAAGAAACATACCGCGGATTAAGCAACGCATCGATACGGCCTCGGCTACAAGAAGGAAACGCCTGCGACGGGGATCTTCATTGTAGCGTAGCTCAAGTTTTTCAGCCTGCCGGCCCTTCAACTGGCATCGGCTCCGGTGTTCGTCAGGCACAGCCTGACCTACGGCGACCATCCGCGGCGCGGCGCGGTGAGCACCTCGGTCGGCCGACCGTCGGCGAGTGCGGCGATGCGTTCTTGTGCGGCGTCTACTTCGGCGGCGGATGTCATCCACTGGACCTCCACGCTTGCCTCCCACGCTTGGCCCGGCGCGAGCTCCACGACGCGGCCGTGGCTGCGCTCGAAACTATGCGTGTTCGGAAAATTGGTGGCCGGCTCCAACCCGCTGACATAGCCGTCCGCCTCTGACGCCGAGTTACGCCATTGTGCGAAGCACGGCAGCGCCCGTTTGTTGAATCTAATAGCGACACCTTCCGCCCCACCGGGGTGCGCGAGCATTACTTCAGTATCGCCGTGGTCGTCGCCATGCAACTCGAAATACAACACCTGCTCCTCCGATCCGGCCTGCGACACGGGCATCGACTGCCAGGCGTTCATATACTTTGCAGCCACGGCGTTTCGCGGCGCGACGATTGCCACGGGCGCGTGCAGCCGAGCGCCCTCCGCGAGCAAGGGTGGCCCGATGTTGAAGTGGTAAAGCATCTGCATCACCGCCGGCGTGCCGCCGAAATTTTCGACGCGGTCCCGCCACCGCCAGCCCATCACACCCGGTTCGACGGTCACGCTCGACGTGAGTCGCAATTTCTGAAAGTGAAACCGCGCTTCGTCCACCACCCCACGCAGCGTCATCACGCCGGTGGCGTCATCAACCAGCAGTTCGACTTGATGGGCCGGCAGATTGGCGATGCGGCCATGCAAACCGTAGCGCAGTCTGCCGCGATCGTCGAACTCCGGTTCACCGTTGCTCGAAAGACCGCAGCGGCAGAACAGTTCGTCGAAACCATCGAGCCAGCCCAGGCCACTCGGCTCGGCCAGCGGCACGAAGCTCGGATGCACAGGCCCGCGGATCGGCGAATGCCAGCCGAGCGTGCGGCCGTCGCTCGAAAACGCCTTCCAGATCCCCATGCCGCGCGTCGGCAAGACGGTGATCTCGAGCTTGCCGTTGTCGAGTTCAACAACATCGACCCCTTCGCTACGACCGCCATGGAGCCGCCGCGCAAATACCTGGCAGTCCTGGGCTGCCGTGGGAAGCTGGTTGCCGCGCAAATGAAAGGCAGACGCGCCGTCGGCGCGCGGAAGGTCGCTCAGGTTCCAGGTTCGGGTGCCCATGCTTCGCCTCGCGGACCAACGGTGTTGATCGAGCCAGGCGAAACTTTAGCATAGGAGTCTTGGTGCAACTAGCCATGTCGCAAGTGGTGCGACGGTTTAATCCGCGGCACCACGTGCGGCATGGGTCGATGCGCCAGCAGATCAGGGCGCCCATTGGTTCACGTCGCCCTCGGATCGAGTGACGAGCGTCCGCATGACCTGCGGTTCGATCGACTCTTCAAGGAAGTGCGCGCTGCCGTCCGCAAAGCATGCAATGGCCCCACCCGGGTGAAATGAGAATATCTCGTCGTTGGGGCCGCAATTGTTCGTTCTCCACGGGCACTCGGGCGGTCCGCCGACCGGCGTATTGTGATTGTTAATCACAGGCTTGAGCGCGCCCAATTGCGAGTTGGGCGGACCCGAGACGCCGTTGCCGGTGTCCGGTTCGGCCCAACGATTGATGGCACGTTTGCCGCTGGGGGTCTTGGCGTCGGGAGCGATCGCTGCGATGTCGGGATACCTGGATGTAGTAAACGGTTCCTCGGTCTCGAAGTTCCGGCCCGCGTCTTCCGCGATGGCAATGGTTTTGCTCGTGCCGTCGGTGACTTTACCGATGTTGACCGGCAGGAGGGCGAGTGCGCCGTCAGCACGCGAATTGCGTGCAGTCGACGTGGCGGGATCGCGTACGCCGGTCGTGGGGTGGATATCGGTGTATGCGGTCGGCATGTAATCGACGCCGCCGTAGCCGGCAGGATCGGGCAACCCGATGGCATTCGACGGACAGCGGAAGCTGGCGATGTTGGCTTTGGCGGCCTGTTGGTTGTCGGGGCGGTCGATGTGGTTATAGGGATACTTATAATCGTACAGGTCGGCTACGGTCGCTTCTTCGAGATAGGGAAGCAACTGCGTAAACGTCGAATTGACGTCGAACCCCGTAGCGTTTGTTCTCCAATCGGTGCCCTCGCCGCCGGACGGCAGCGTGTTTCTCGCACTGACGTGATTGTGAATGGCAATTCCAACTTGCCGCATGTTGTTCATGCATTGAGAACGGCGTGCCGCTTCTCGGGCCGCCTGAATTGCCGGGAGCAATAGCGCGATCAAGATGCCGACGATCGCGATTACAACCAGCAATTCCACCAGCGTAAAGCCACAACTCCGTTGCTGTCTTTGCCCACCTCCGGCGAGAATATCCACGTGTCACCCTCCTCACTTTGCATTGTGCTTCCTGCTGAAAGCTTGCGTCAGGTTCAAACCAAACCCGCACAAGAACGAGAAACGACAGGGAAGCTTATTCGAGCAATGTGAGAAATTGATGAAGGGCGCGCGAAGAGACGGAGAAAATGTGGCGGAGTTGCCATGCGGCACGTGGTGCCGCGGCTTACGCCGTCGCACCACGTGCGACACGGACCTAGCTCTGCTTCTTCGCCGGGTCGATAATCCGCACCTTCTCTGGCTTCAGCTCGACCGTCTCAGTCTTCATGTCGCCGTTGCCGTCGCCGTGCCCGGCGAGTTTCGCCAGGCTCTCGGGAATCTCGACACCGCCGATGTCGCGCATTACTTGCAGCATCGGCGGTAGCGCGCCAGACATGCTGTGCAAGAAGTCGGCGGTCGAGCTACGGCCGTTCCTGCCGCCGTTCTCCCACACCACGACCTTGTCGAATTTGATGTTCGAGATCGCCTTGGCACTGGCGTCGGCCAGGTGCTCCAAGTGTTCGAGCATCATGAGTTGGAATGCCTGCTGCGCGCCGCCGCACGCCTCGACGATCTGCTTGAGTCCGTCGCCCTTCTTGGCGAGGATTTCGTAGTGGCCGCGGGCCTCGGCTTCGAGCTTGGCGAAGATCGCCGATGCCTCGCCTTGCGCTTCGATCCGCCGCTTCTCGGCTTCCGCCTCGGCATCGACGAGGATTCGCGCCTTCTGGGCCTTGGCGGGGGCTTCGAGCTTCGCCCGTTGCTCGGCTTCGATCCGCTCCGCTTCGGCGAGGGCCGCCTTAGCCATCGCCCGGTTCTGAAATTCGATAACCGCTGCCTCCGCTTCGCGTTTACGGGTCTCACCGCGTTGGTACGCATCGGCTCGTTGTTCCAGCAGCGTCGCCTGCGATTGGGCGATCTTCGCTTCGGCGATGTTTTCGCCATCCACCGCCCGCGCGTCGGCCTCGGCGATGCTCACGCGCTTCAGTTGCTCGGCTTCCTTTACTTGCATTTCGCGTTGAAAGATCGCCGTCTGCTCGCCGATGGTTTGCTCTTTTTCCAACTCCGCGATCCGCACGGCCTGCTCGCGGACTGCCTCCCGCGTTCCGATCTCGCGGGACTTAGTGGCATTGGCGACAGACACTACCTTTTCGCGCTCCGCCTCCGCCACATGCACTTCGCCAAGCTTCACCTGATCGGCCACGTCGCCGCGGGCCTGCTGGATCGCTTGAGAAGCGGCCTTCTGACCAATCGCGTCGATGTAGCCCGATTCGTCGGTAATGTCGGTGATGTTCACGTTGATCAGCACCAGGCCGATCTTTTTTAGCTCCGGCTCCAGTGACTCTTGAATGTGCTGTAAGAACGTGTCGCGGTCACGGTTAATGTCTTCGATCCGCATCGAGGCGATGACTTGCCGCAACTGACCGAAGATAATTTCCTCCGCTTGCTTACGAATTTGATCGGTCGAAAGATCGAGAAGGCGAATCGCGGCATTAGTCATCACATCGGGCGAGGTGCCAATTGCCACCGTGAAGACACTCGGAACATTAACGCGAATGTTCTCGGCCGAGAGCGCGCCCCGCAGCGGAGTTTCGATCTGAATCGGCTCCAGCCGCAAGTAGCGGTAATCTTGCAATAGCGGGATGACGAATGTCGCCCCGCCGTGAATTGTTTTGGCCGTTCGTCCCTTGCCGGTCAAACCGTAGACAACGAGCACTTGGTTGCTGCTGCACCGCCGCATGCACGACTTGATGAATAGCAGCGGCATGACAATTAGGAACAAGACCGCCGCGGCGATCATCAGTACCGTCCATACCCCTCCCGGTAGGTTATCGAGCGGCGATTGACCGATGAGTAACGGTGTTACGAGCATTTCTGAATCCCCCTGGTTTATGCGACGTGGAACTGTGAATCACCACGGAGGCACCGAGGACACGGAGAATATTTACGATAGGAAGCGGGGCAGCGCGCCATTTCTATTCGATCGCCCTATTTCTACTCCGTGTCCGCCGTGCCTCCGTGGTGCAAATGATTGCTTGCTTTGAGTTTGACTGTTTTTGATTGGTTAGGTCTTTCCGCGATGATCGATCCGAAAGCTAAACGGGCGCTGGTACTGCGATTGCGGAAGTCGTGGTTGGCTCGACAGCCGCGCGGGTCACTTCCAGAGTGTCGCTGCCGATACAGTCTAGCACGGCGACTTCGGTGCCCGATCGCAAGGATTCCGCGTCGCCCGATACGGCGCGATACTCGATGAGTCGGTTTTGCATGCGGATGTGGACTTTGCCAGCGCCCGCGCGGGCGGCGGGAATGGCCACAATCACGTGGGCTCGTTTGCCGAGCGCGTTGCGGATGTCTTCGTTACCGGAGGTTTGTAACCGATAGATTTGGCGCATGATCCAGTAGACGCCGTACAGGGCCGCCACGCCGGCGAGCGTTGCCGTGCCCACGGAAGCAAAGTCGGACATCCCGGCCGAGGTCGCCGCCTTGCCTGCGAGCCCGAAGAAGGTGGCCGCCCCGACGAGTGAGCGGAAGGAAAGCACGTCGAACAGGTGGCTTCCCGCGTCGGCGTGGGAGAGCGCAGCGCCCGCGTCCACGTCCCCATCGCCGCCGTCGATGTGGTGCCCGCCGATATCGCCGTGACCGTCGCCGTCATCTAATCCCAACAGCGTGAGGGCGACTTGCACGAGCATGATCGTGCCGCCGCCGACCGCCGTGATCAGAAATATCATGTCGAGCATGGCTTCGTCCTCCTTTAGGCCTCTTGGCCCGCGCTCTCGGTTGCTTGGAATTCGTTGAGAGCAATTCGCCGCTGACGGGCGAATCTTGCCGCCGATCCGCTCTCCGAAGGATACCGCAAGGGTGGCGGGCGTCGAGCCAGCCGGCGAGCGGGTAATGCCGCGACTTATTCCGGTTATGCCGACCGCCTGGGTTACCCGGCAATATGGCACGTTCGGCGGCCCGAGTCAAAGAATTGCGGATTTCGGATTGTGGATTGCGGATTCTCCCAATTCAATCCGCAATCCGAAATCCGCATTCCGAAATCGCTTGGCTTTCCGCTTTTCCTTTTCCTCCCCACAATACCACCATGCCCGACCGCCTGAATGTAGCCGATCGCCTTGCCGAAATGGCCCATAGGATGCCTGGGCGGATTGCACTGGCGTGCCCGGCGAAGTGGTCGCACGGCTATCAGCGGCTCACAAAGCATTCGGGCAACCGCTATGCGACGATTACCTATGCCGATCTTGATGCCGATGCAACCACCCTCGCCCGCGGTTTTGTGGCCTGGGGCGTCACGCCCGGAACGCGGCTGGCTATGCTCGTGCGGCCGGGCATTGAGTTCGTAACGCTCGTGTTCGCTCTGCTCCGCGCTGGCGCGGTGATGGTGCTTGTCGATGCGGGTCTTGGCCGAAAGAACATCTTCCACTGTTTGTCCGACATGGAGCCACAAGGGTTTGTGGCGATCTCTGCCGCGCAAGCGCTGCGGACGCTGATGCCGCGGCGGTTTCGTGGTGCGAAATGGAATGTCACCGTCGGACGGCGATGGTTCTGGGGCGGGCTGAAGCTCGAGCAGCTTCGCGAGCTAGGCGCGGAGAGCGAAGCGGCGCTGCCCGAAACGCACGCCGACGACCCGGCGGCGATCGTGTTCACGAGCGGCAGCACCGGCCCGCCCAAGGGTGTGCTCTATCACCACCGTACATTCGCCACGCAGGCGAGCGAGATCGCGGCGATGTATGGCATCGAGCCTGGCGGAGTGGACTTGGCGTGTTTTCCACTGTTCGGGCTGTTCAACGTGGCGCTCGGCGTAACGACCGTGTTTCCCGAAATGGATTTCTCGCGGCCCGCTTCGGCCGACCCCGAGCGGCTGCTCGCCGCCGCTCACGACTGGCAGGTGACGCAGGCGTTCGCGTCGCCCGCCGTGTGGGATAATCTCAGCCGGCACTGCGAGCAGACGGGCCAGAGAATCGATTCGCTACGCGAGGTGTTTTCCTGTGGCGCGCCGGTACCCGCGAGCGTGCTACAGCGGACACTCGCGTGCGTTCACGCCACGGCCCATATGCACACGCCCTACGGCGCGACTGAAAGCCTGCCCGTGGCGACGATCGAAGCGCAAGAAGTGCTGAGTGAAACTGCCGCGAAAACCGCGACGGGTTCCGGCGTCTGCGTCGGCCGGAAGTTCGATATGATTGACTGGCGAATTATTCGCATCACCGACGAGCCGATTAAAACAATCGGCGATGCGGAAGAACTGCCCGCTGGCGAAGTCGGCGAGTTGATCGTTCGCGGGCCGCAGGTGTCGCTAGAGTATGTCAAACTGGAATTGGCAAATGTACTCTCAAAAAACCGTGACGGAGACACGATTTGGCACCGAATGGGTGATGTTGGCTACTTCGACGAACAGCAGCGGTTTTGGTATTGCGGGCGACAGTCGCAGAGAGTGGAGACCGCGGCGGGGCCGCTTTACACCGAATGTGTCGAGGCGGTGTTCAACACTCATGCCAACGTGCGACGCACGGCACTGGTCGGCATCGGCGAGCGCGGCGCGCAAACGCCTGTCGTCATTGTAGAACTTGAACGCGATCCAATAGCCGGCGACCTACGGTCGCCGCCGACCCCCGCGGAGTGGCCCGCCATTGAGCAAGACCTTCACACACTTGCCAAGCAACATTTCCACACCCAACACATCAATCACTTCCTGCTCCACGAGCAACTACCCGTCGATATTCGGCACAACTCCAAGATTTTTCGCGAGCAGCTTGCGGAGTGGGCAGCGGAGAGACTCAAACGCTAAGCCGTCGCACGTGGTGCGACGGCTTCAACGGAACTTTCATTCATGCACGCGTTGGTCACTGGTGGCGGTGGTTTCTTGGGACGTTACATCGTCGAGCAACTCGTTGCGCGCGGAGATACTGTGCGCAGTTTCGGCCGAGGTGCTTATCCCGAACTGGAAGCGATCGGCGTCGAGGTCGTCCGGGGCGACATTACCGATCGCAACGCCATCGTAGCTGCGTGTGAGGGCATCGACTGCGTGTTTCACACGGCTGCTCGTGCGGGTATTGGTGGCGAATACACCGACTACTCGCTGCCAAATATCTCGGGCACGCGAATGGTATTACTTGGTTGCCGCTTCAATCAAGTCCCACGGCTTGTTTACACGAGCAGCCCCAGCGTCGTCTTCGCCGGCTTGGATCAGAATGGGATCGACGAATCGGCGGAATACGCTCCCTTGTGGCAAATGGTGCGGAATGCTTGGTATTCCTATACAAAGGGAACTGCCGAACTCGCTACATTGCAGATTAATCTACGTGGCGGACCAACTCGATCCTGTGCCTTGCGTCCGCATCTAATTTGGGGCCCACGCGACACGCATCTTATCCCGCGATTAATTCAACGCGCCCGCACCGGCAAGTTACGCCGCGTCGGAAATGGCACAAATCTGGTGGACATTACCTACGTCGAAAACGCCGCGGCAGCACATTTGCAGGCGGCCGACGCGCTCGCCGATCCAGCGTCGCCCGTCGCCGGCAAGGCCTATTTCATTAGCCAGGGCGAACCCGTCAACTGCTGGCAGTGGATCGACCAGATTCTGGCGTTAGTCGATTTGCCGCCGGTGCGAAAGTCGATCTCCGCGCGAACCGCCTATGCGATCGGCGCGGTCTTGGAAGGTGCATATCGAGTATTAGGCCGGACGGACGAGCCGCGCATGACGCGGTTTCTCGCTCGGCAACTGTCCACAAGCCATTGGTTCGACATCTCCGCTGCGCGGCGCGACTTCGGCTACCAGCCACGGGTTACGACCGCGGAGGGGATGGAGCGGCTGGGAGCGTGGCTGCGTGCGTAGACCACACAATTCAAAGAAGCTCGAGTTTGATTTTGACTCTACTCCCCACCTTCAGCTAGAATTGGGTAAACAAAAGCACGGAGTACCGATCATGACTAAAACCGACCAGCATCCGGCCGAAGGCGAATTACTCCAGCGTATCACTGTGAATCCCGGCATCTTTGGTGGCAAGCCGATTATCCGTGGCTTGCGGATTGCGGTCGAGCATGTGCTTGCCAAGCTGGCAGCAGGAGATACGCCTGAGAGATTGTTGGTTGAATATCCGTTCTTGGAGCCGGCGGACATTCAAGCTTGCCTTGCCTATGCGCATCGATCGCTTGCCGGCGAGCAGGTGTATGAACGGCTCGTAATAGCTCAGGCATCATGAAATTTTTGCTCGATGTCTGCGTCTCGTCGCAATTGCTCACTGATTTTCTTGTGGCGCAGGGCCATGACGTTCTATCGGCATTCTCAATCAATCCGCGCGCCACTGACGAACTACTCATGGATGTTGCTCTGGGCGATGATCGTGTGCTGATCACCGAAGACAAGGATTTCGGGGAACTGGTGTTTGTTCAGAAACTTCCGCATGGGCCATTGGTTCGGGTGGTCGAACTTTCCGTCGATGAGCAAGTTTCAGCGATTGGCGAGTTGCTTGCGAATTACCCGCATGAATTGACCGGCCCGGTAATTGTGACGATTACTCGCGGCCGGATTCGGATTCGCCGCCAAAATGTCTGATTCGCCGCTGTCCATCCGAATTTCTCCCTGCCGGCTGCCCTCTGCCTACTGCCTGCTTCTGGACGGACACGAGCGTCCGCCCTGCCAAGTCAGCCTAGAAAGGCTGACCTACGGCAACTACAATCGCAGCTTTGCTTTCGGGCGAATTTGCCCGGTCCGATTTCTGAGGAACCGCGTGTTACGCACCCATACTTGCGGCGAATTGCGCCCGTCACACTCCGGCACCCAAGCCACCCTCTGCGGGTGGGTCGATAGTTACCGCGACCACGGCGGCGGACTGTTTGTCGATCTGCGCGACCGCTACGGCATTACGCAGGTGGTGTTCAATCCGCCCGACACGCCGCCGGCGCTAATCGAAGTCAGCAAGTCGCTCCGCGCCGAGTACGTGATTCAGGTTACTGGCAACGTCGCTCCGCGGCCCGAAGGGATGGCCAACCCCAAGCACGCCACGGGCGGGATTGAGCTGCGGGTCACGGAGTTCAAGCTCCTCAACAAGAGCCTCACGCCGCCCGTCTCGCCGAGCGAAAGTGTGAAGGAGATTCCGGGCGAGGAAATGCGGCTCAAGTACCGCTATCTCGATCTGCGCCGCGCGTCGATGCAGAAGGCGCTCATGCAGCGCGATCGCATCGTCAAATCGATGCGCGATTATTTCGCTTCACATGGCTTCATCGACGTGGAGACGCCGATCCTCGGCCGCAGCACGCCGGAAGGGGCGCGCGACTACTTGGTGCCGAGCCGCGTCCATCATGGTTCGTTCTACGCCTTGCCGCAGTCGCCGCAGCTTTACAAGCAGATTCTGGTGATCGCGGGCTACGACCGCTACGTGCAGATCGCCCGTTGCTTTCGCGACGAAGACCTGCGGGCCGACCGGCAGCCCGAGTTCACGCAGCTCGACATGGAGATGGCCTTCATCGACGCCGAAGACATCATGAACATGATCAACGGCCTCGTGGTGAAAGTCGCCAAGGAAGAATTGGGCATGGACGTGCCGCTCCCCTTGCCGCGGATGACTTACGACGAAGCGATGGAGCGATTCGGGCACGATGCCCCCGATCTGCGGTTTGGCCTGGAGATCGTCGATTGCACCGACCTTGCCGCCGAGTCTGACTTTCGCGTTTTCCGTAGCATCGCCGATGCCGGTAACCGCGTGCGGGCGATTAACGCCAAGGGAGGCACTACCCACTATTCACGCCGCGGCATCGACGCGCTAACCGAATATGTCGCGAACTATGGCGCGAAGGGCCTCGCTTGGTTCCGCGTCACCGACGAAGGCAAGCTTGACTCGACAATCGCCAAGAACTTCACGCCCGAGCAACTCGCGAAGATCGGCCAGCGGCTCGGCGCGGAGCCGGGCGACCTGCTGTTGTTCGTAGCCGATACGTTTGCCGTCACGTGCAAGGCGCTGTACGCCCTGCGGCAAAAGATCGGCGCGGAGATGAAGCTGTACGATCCGCAGTCAATGCATTTTTCGTGGATCGTCGAGTTCCCGATGTTTGAGCACGACGCGGAAGAAGGCCGCTGGGTCGCGATGCACCACCCCTTTACCGCCCCGCGAGATCAGGACGTGGACTTGCTCGACACTGACCCGGGCAAGTGCCGCGCGAAGGCGTACGACCTGGTAATCAATGGCTCCGAAGCGGGGGGCGGAACGATCCGAATTCACGACGCCGCGACGCAGCAGAAGGTGTTTGGCCTGTTGGGCATCGACGAGCCGACCGCGAAAGAGCGGTTCGGTTTCCTGCTCGATGCGCTTCAGTACGGCGCCCCGCCCCACGGCGGAATCGCCCTGGGCCTCGACCGCTGGGTGATGCTGTTCGCGCATCTCGACAACATCCGCGACGTGATCGCCTTCCCCAAAACGCAGAAGGCCACCGACCTGATGACCGAGGCCCCCGGCTCAGTCGATACGAAGCAATTGAAAGAACTGGCGATCAAGCTTGATTTGTAAATCAGAAACGAACCACGGATTACACTGATGGCACGGATAAGGAAAACTTGCTAGTCGCGACTTTCTACTATCAGTGCAATCCGCGCAATCCGTGGTCAATTGAAAAGGTGGAGTCTAGTTCGATGTTGAATGTTCTACGATTATCTACATCGGCGATGTTTGCGATCTTGGCTGCGAGCGTGCCAGCGAT
Source organism: Pirellulales bacterium (assembly GCA_040901765.1). GTDB lineage: Bacteria > Planctomycetota > Planctomycetia > Pirellulales > Lacipirellulaceae > JBBDYG01. The sequence continues at coordinate 68,994 of JBBDYG010000071.1, read as the reverse complement.
CGCGCAAACGACGCCTCCAGCCACTGCGGCCGCGCCACGAATTCCGACCGTGGTGCTCAGCAAGCAACACGCGGCACATTGCGTCGTGAAACTGGGCGCAGCATTCCCAGCACTTGAATTAACCAGCGTGACCGGCGCGGCGCAGTCGCTCCCGGAACTTTACGGAAAACCGGTGTCGGTGGTCTTCTTTTGGCACGGCAACGGTTGGATGACCCGCGCGGCGCTGCGCGACCTCGGGCCGGACATTGCCGAGCCGTATCGCAAGCAGGGCGTGGAAGTGGTGACAATCGCCGTGAACCAACCGGCGGACATCACGCAGTCAACGCTCGACCAATCCGAGTCGAAGCTGACGACGCTGCTCGACCCCGAAGGCCAAGCCTTTGCGCAAATTGGCAGCGAAAAGCTGCCACGGGTGTACGTGCTCGATGTCGCGGGAAAGATCGTCTGGTTCGATCTCGAGTATTCGCACTCGACGAGACGGGAACTGAAACAAGCGGTAGAGGTGCTGGTTGGGCAGTGAGCGGTCTACGCGAGCATCAAACGCCGGCCCTTCGGTTCGGGAATCGATCGCCCAAGCTCTCCCGCGGTCTGCAACCAAAGATCGATCGCCTGTTGAACGGACTCCAGCGCGGTCTTCTGCGAATTACCATGGGCCATGCAGCCGGGAAGTTCCGGTACTTCCGCAAGGAACGCGTCGTCAATCTCGCTCCAATAAATGATGATTTCGTACTTATGCATTACGGCTCCAAACTGAGATTGTTTTGAGTGATGACGTCGCGAACTTGCCGCACCTGGTAAGGTTTAGCCTTTGCGCCATCACGCTGAAGATTGATCAACTCTTCGATGTCATCCCGTGTGAATATGTGATGACTTCCCTCGGTCCGCTCGTAAAAATTCAAACGTAATAACAGCTTTCGCAACTCGTCAAATGCGATGTTCGCATCGGAATGACCGCTAGTGATTTTGCGAAAGAGTTTGTCGTACTTGCCCATATTGATTATAGCATCGGGTGCATCGCGACAGTCACGGCGATTCCGTTAGCTTTTCTTGCCACGCCTGCAACCGCATCAGTGCCTCCATCGGCGTCAACTGGTTCACATCCACCGTGCGGATTTCCTCCAGCAGCGGGTGGTTGGTTTGCTCAAACAGCGTAAGCTGCAGCGCGTGACCGTTTCGTGCGACACGTGGTGTCGCGGCTGAAGCCGTCGCACCACGTGCGACATGGTCTTGCCGTCCGTGGTGCTGCGCTTCAAGCTGTGCGAGAATCTCCGCAGCGCGGCGGTTCACCTCCCGCGGCACGCCGGCTAGTTCCGCGACGTGGATGCCGTAGCTCTTATCGGCAGCGCCCGGCACGATGCGATGCAGGAACACGACCTTCCCCGCGTGTTCTTCCACGGCGACGTTGAGGTTGGCCACTCCGGGTAGTTCGCCCGCCAAGTCGGTAAGTTCGTGATAGTGCGTCGCAAACAGCGCGCGGCAGCCGATGCGGTCGTGCAAGTATTCGACGATGCTCCACGCCAGCGACAGGCCATCGTAGGTGCTCGTGCCGCGGCCGATTTCGTCGAGGATCACGACGCTGCGGTGGGTTGCCGTGTTGAGAATTCGAGCCGTTTCGGTCATCTCGACCATGAACGTGCTTTGGCCACGGGAAAGTTCGTCGCTCGCGCCGACGCGGGCAAACAGCCGATCGGCGACGCCAATGATTGCTCGCCGCGCGGGAACGAAGCTGCCAATCTGCGCGAGCAGCACGAGCAGCGCCGTCTGGCGGATGTAAGTGCTCTTGCCGGCCATGTTGGGACCGGTAATTAAGAGGAGCGAGGGGCTGGGGGCTGGGGGCTGGGGGCTGGGGAGCGACGTTTGGCAATTTGGCACTTTTTCTTCCCCAGCCCCCAGCTCCCCATCCCTAGCCCCTCCCGCGCAGCGACAGTCGTTCGGGACGAATGTTCCGGCCGCTTCGAGTGCGTCGAGCACGGGGTGGCGGCCTTCTTCGATTTCCAGAACCGGCTCGGCGACGACTGTGGGCCGAATGTAGTTGCGCGACGTAGCGAGGTCGGCGAGGCCTGTGAGCACATCCAGTTCCGCCAGTGCTGCCGCGGTGCTCAATATCCGCTTCGACGCGGATGCCACTAGATCGCGCAACTCGGTGAATAATCTCAACTCGAGTTGCTTTGCGCGTTCCTCGGCCGACAGAACTTTCTCCTCGTACTCTTTGAGTTCCGGCGTGACGTATCGCTCGGCGTTCTTGAGCGTTTGCTTGCGGATGTATTCGGGCGGCACCTTATCGCGATGAGTATGCGTGACTTCCAGGTAATAGCCGAACACCGAGTTGAATCCGACCTTCATCGAGCCGATGCCGGTTCGCTCGCATTCGGCCGCTTGATAGCGGGCCATCCACTGTTTGCCGCCCACCATCAGTTCACGAAGTTCATCGAGCGGCGGATGGAAGCCGGCGCGAATGAACCCGCCATCGCGCGTGTTAAGCGGGCAGTTTTCGACGAGTGCCTGTTCCAGCCGGCCGCGGACTTCGCCGCACAGGTCGATCCGCCCTTCAAGGTCCACCAGCTTCGGGCTTGCGCGGCCGGTGAGTTTGGCCTTGATCTTCGGTAGTACGGCGAGCGTCCTGCCTACGAATGACAGATCGCGCGGACTGGCTCGGCCCGTGGTGACGCGTGCGAGTAGCCGCTCTAAATCGTAGATGCCCGTGAGTTCCTGTCGTATCGCCGTTGTTGTCGGAGTATGCTGCACCAGTTCGCCGACTGCGTCGAGCCGGGCGTCGATCGCCGCCACGTCGGTCAGCGGATGGCAGAGCCAATCGGCGAGCAGCCGCGCGCCCATGCCGGTCACCGTGCGGTCGATTACGCCCAGCAGCGCCGTCTCGCGGCGTCCATCTCGCAAGGTTTGCGTGATTTCCAGGCTGCGCCACGTGGCGCTGTCGATCTGCAGCGTTTCTTCCGGTGCATAGGGCAGGAGTCGTTCGATGTGCTCGAGCGATGACTTTTGCGTTTCGATAAGATATTCAAGAATCGCCCCCGCAGCGGCCAAGTCGAGCGGATCGTCTTCCGCGTGAACCGTGAAGCCGAATCCTTCGAGCGCATGCGAACCGAATTGCCGGCCCAACACGTCAAGCGCCGCCTGCCGACCGAACGACCACGCGGGCCGGGTGGTGATTGCCATCCGCTCGGGGCAATCGGCCAGCACCAGTTCGCCCAGCCCTTCGGCCACGAGACATTCGCTGGGAGCAATCCGCGCGAGTTCATCGGCGAGCTGGCCGCGCGAGAACTGCGCCGCCGAGAACCTTCCCGTCGAAAGCTCGACCCACGCCACGCCGACGCGATCCGGGTGCTTGGGTCGCGTGCAAACGGCCGCCAGATAGTTGCTCGCTCGCGGGTCGAGCAGCGAATCGTCCGTGAGCGTGCCTGAGCTTACGATCCGAGTCACGTCGCGCTTGACGATGCCCTTGGCTTGCTTGGGGTCTTCGAGCTGTTCGCAGATCGCGGCGCGGTGCCCAGAGCGGATGATCTTCGCCAGGTACTGATCGAGCTGGTGATGGGGAAACCCCGCCATCGGGATCGGGTTCTCGCCCTTGTCGCGACTGGTAAGTGACAGGCCCAAGACTCGCGCCGCAGTCTTGGCGTCTTCGTGAAATAGTTCGTAGAAGTCGCCCATCCGAAACAGCAAGAGCGCATCGCCGACCGCCTGTTTGGCGTCGTGATACTGCTGCATCATCGGGCTGAGAGACATCGGCGCGCGGCTCCGCTAGGGTGCAACGCTATGCTAGCCGATGGACAAGACGCGCGAAAGCTGGCCATATAGCCGACCCATCCTGGGTCGGCGTAACGCCGGCCAGAATGGCCGGGCTATTTACTGCACGAGTTGCTCTTGCTCGTCGCCGGTGGCCATTTCGATTTCACCGGACTCTTGCAGGGCGCGGATCACGTCGACGAGTTTTTGCTGCTGAGCCTCGACGGCCGAGCGCTTCACCGCGCCGAGATACTCCATTTCTTCCTTGAGCATGTCGGCCGCGCGCTGCGACATGTTGCTGAGGATTCGCTCCTTAAGTTCGGTGCTAGCGCCTTTGAGAGCCATTGCCCATTGCTGGTTGTCGACGTTTTTAAGAATGGTTTGAACGTCCTTATCGCCGAATTTGCTGATGTCTTCAAAGACAAACATCAGTCGGCGAATCTCTTCGACCAGTTCCGCATGTTCCACAGCTAGGCTTTCGAGAATCGCCCGTTCGGTACCGCGATCGGAAACATTGAGCATGGCCGCCACTGCGTCCACGCCGCCAGCGGCTTGGAAGCTTTGCGACATCACGCTCGACATTCGCCGTTCGAGCCCTCGCTCTACTTCGCGGATGATTTCGGGGTTCGTCTGTCCCATGCGTGCCATGCGCTGTACGACCGCAAGCTGCCGTTCCTGGGGAAGTCCGGCGAGCACCTCCGCGCCGAAGGTCGGCGGCAAGTGCGACAGAATCAACGCGATCGTTTGCGGGTGTTCGTCAATTAGGTAGGTAAGAATATTCTGGCTGTCAACGTGCCGTAGAAAGCCGAACGGAATCGCCTCGATCGATTGGCGAATGTTGTCGAGCGTGCTGTTGGCGCTGCCGCCGAGAGCTTTCTTGACGAGCGTTCTGGCAAGTTCAAGCCCGCCCCCATTGGCGCCGCTGGCCGGGTTCGATTCGGCAAATTCGCGAATCACCTGTTCCTGCTCTTCGCTCGTGACGCGGACGGTGCGGGCGATTTCGATCGAAACCTGCTCGACCTGCTTCGGTTCCAACTTCGACAGCACCGCCGCCGCCTCATCCTCCGGTAGGCTCATCAGCAGCACCGCGGCTTTATGCAGGTCGGGCATGGCGGCAAACTCTCACGAGGGATGCTAGCTGCGATCGCATGGCAGCTTCCATCGAAAGATCGGCCACGAGCGCCGAGTTAGTTGAAAGAATTTGCCGATTAGGAAGAGTTTGCGGGGGCTGCGAGCTGCTACGACATCGCGCAAACGCCTTGTTGACCATCGCATTCATCGACGGAGACAATCAGCTTCTCGGGCTTCGGCTGCATTCCCGCGATGAGACGTTCGCCGATGTATCGCGCTACCAGTTCCGCGGTGGTGTTGGCCACCGGCAGCAGCACGCAGTCGTCGAGCGGGAAGACCCATCGCCGTTCTTCAAAAGTGACCGTCACCTCGCGATCGTCGGCTTCGATCTTGATCGTCGGGTGCGTTGTGGGCAGCAGCACGTGGTGATCCAATGCTCGCGTAATGGCCAGCACCGCATCGCGAAGGGCGATGAAATCGATCACGTACTGGTTTTCATCGAGTAATCCGTGGACCTCGACCGCGACGTGATAGTTGTGCCCATGGAGTCGTTCGCAGATGTTGCCGGCGAACGTGATGAAATGCGCGGCGCTGAAGGTAAACTGTTCCTTAGCGAGCCGGACGTGATAGTTTTGGGTCATTGCGCCACTTTTCTATGACAGTCCGCAACCCGCCACCTTATTCAACTGCCGCGACGACTAGATCCAAAGCCTTCGCCAATCTGTCCGCAGTGGTGATGTGGATGTCACACTCGCCACCCAGAAAGCGCGCCAGAAGCGTGGGTGAAACGCCCGCAGAGGCCGCGATCTGATCCAAGGGACGTTCGCTGCTCCTGAGCGAATCTCGCAGCGTGTCGCTGAACGTGCCTGGGCCGTGCAGGTCCGCAGAGCGCGCGGGAGGAAACTCCTCCTTCACGGCTCGACGAATGGCATCGTCGCGGGCCGCTTCTTCGGACGTCCGCCCTCGATGAGTAAACACGTGTTCGATTCTGGTTTCCATTTGTCTGGTTTCCATTTGTCTGGCGTCAGCTATTTCGGTTCAGGGACTTCATAGGCTGTAACGACACGAGCCGCGTCTTCTCGACTTCCTCGTAGACTACAAAGAGGTACGTGCCATCTCTAGTATATCCCCACAAGCACGGCAGGCCACTTGATTTACTGGTCCCACGGGCGGCGGGTTGTGCATTGCGTCGCCTACGTCCTCGATACTCAGCCCATGATCCAGGACGTGCTGCAGATTGCCTCGAAGGTCGTCTGCATCGTCCCACAAAAGGCGGAGGTACTGCATGCATTTTATCCAACAGCCGGTGCCCTACGCGCTCCGCTCCGAGGACGAAGCCTGCCCGCCGTGGCGGGCGTCGCAGCTAACGAGAGTCCTTTTTTACTTCTGCCTTCTCACATCTCACATTCTACATCGCTTTGAGATACGCCACGGCGTTTCCAATATCACTTCGCGGATCCGCGGTATCGCTGCGTTCAATGGTTACCCAACCTTGGTAGTTGAACTCTTCGAGCCGGCCAAGGATTTCGGGAATTTCGGCCGCCCCGCGCCCTAATTCGACCTCCACGGCTCGTTGCTGGCCGAAGTCGCGGACCGCATCGCAGGCGTGGACGTGAATCACGTGCGGCGCCAGGGCTTCGAGTGCTTCGGGAACGGAGAAACCGCCTTGAATCAGCGCAGCGGGGTGGAAATCCACGCCGATAGTTCCCTCGGGCAGTTGCGCGAGCAACCGCAAAAGCTGCGGGCCGCTTTCGCTTGCCGTTTGCGCCGCGAGCCGCACTCCAACGCGGTCGCCATACACGCCCAGCGCGGTGAGCGCCTCGACCATCCGCAAAAAACGGGGGTCACTTTCGTCGGCCGGCACAGCGCCGACCCGGTTTACGAGCACCCGCGCACCGAGCCGACCGGCGAATTCCATTGCTTGTTGCGTTGCCGCGATGCGGCGATCGAGATCGGCTGCATCCCCGAAGCCGCGCCGCGTGGGGAATGCCGCAGCCGAGACGCGCTGATTCTGGTCGGCGAGCAGTTTGCGAAATTCCCGCAATCCGGTCTGGGACAGTTCCTCGGGCCGCAGCTCGTATCGCAGATCGATCTCGACCCCCGCGGCGCCGAGTTCCGCCGCGACTCGAATCGCCTGTCTCAACGGCAACCGCAGGCTGCGGGTTTGAATGCCGATTTTAAGTTCTGACACGATTGTGCGTTCCTTGCAGTTCGACCCAATTGCCGCGGCCAACTGGGTGCGCCCCTGGCCTGCGGTACATTTTCACGTGTCGCGCCCCGAAAGTCACGCCCCGCAAGCCGTTTCCATGATTATTCGTTATCTTCCGCTGCTCGTCGCCTGTTTCGCCGCGGTGCTCTCAACGCCAACCCCTGCCGCCGATGATGCGGTCGCCGAATCGAGCGCCGGCGAAACGGTCGAAATCTTTCACTGCGACTTCGATGCATCCTGGGACGTGAACTTCGATGGCTGGCCCGATCGTTGGGAGCGGAACTCCGGCCCGGGATTCCCCCAATATGTCGCCATCGGCATCGCAGACGACACACTGACGCCAGGCGATCCGTGCCTGCGAATCGCGCTTGACGGCGCGAGCGCCGAGATTTCCAGCCCACCGATTCGCGTCCTGCCGCGGTTCAGCTACACGCTCGACATGCGGGTGCGCACCGAGCAGGTCGCGCATAGCCACGTGACCGTGGAAGTAGATTTTCTTGATGCGTATGGCAAGTCGTTGCAACTGGTCCGCGCGCCGGCGATGACTTCAACCGATGGCTGGGTTCCGATCCGCCTTGAAACCATGAAGCCGGCTCACGCCGACATCGACCGGGCGGTTCTACGCATAACCACACGCCGCGGCGAACGGGGCGACCTCAATGGCATCGTGTGGGTTGACGGGGTACGGCTCGCGCGGTTGCCGAGCATGGCGATCGCGGCCAGCGACCCGCTCCACATCTATCAACTGCCTGAAGACATCGAGGTGAGTTGCACACTCCGCGGCATTCGGCAGCGCAATCCCGAGATCGAGTTTCAACTGCTTGATTCCGTGGGCGATTCAATTGCCGGAGGCCAGGCGCGGCTCCGGCTCGACGGAACGTTGATCGAGGAAGACCATCGCCGCAGCGCCGCCGTCCTCGAGCAAGCATCGGCGGTCCCTGCCGGCTATGAAGGCGTGCTGCACTGGCAGCCGCCCATCAAAGACTTTGGCTTTTATCGCGTGCGAGTGGCCATGCTCGACAGCGAGCATCAAGGGGAGCTGGAATCGCAAACGATCACGCTGGCCGTGCTGCCGCCGCTGGACGGTCCTCGGGGTGGTGAGTTTGGCTGGACCCTACCCGATGCCGACCAGCCCCTGTCGTTCGAGGAACTAACTCAGCTTTTGCCGCAACTCGGCGTCAGTTGGGTGAAGCTGCCCATCTGGTTCGCGCCGGATGACGCGGCCCGCGGCGAGCGACTTATTCACTTCGCCGACCGGCTCGCAGCTTCCTACATCGACGTCGTGGGTCTGATCACCGACCCGCAGGGACCGAAGCAATCTGTTAAGAATCCGATGAACGTCGCCGATCTGTTCTCGGGCGACACGACGGGCTGGCTCACGATGTTCGACCACGTGATGACCCGCCTCTCGCTGCGCGTACGATGGTGGCAGCTTGGAATCGACGACGACACGAGCTTTGTAGGCGACATGGATCTGACGAGCCGTGTCGCGGCGATTCGGAAAAGCTTGTTTCGCTTTGGCCAGGACGTGCAGCTTGGCATCAACTGGCGGTGGTCGCATGACCTGATTCCAGGTGCTTGCGATTTCGTTCAAATGTCGTCGCACCCTGCTCTCTCGCTGGAAGAGCTGCGCGACCGGCTTGATATTTCCGCGAAGCACAAGCCCTGGATCCTCATCGACACCCAGTCCTTGACCGGCATCCCCGCCATAGGTCAGGCACTCCCACCCGACAATTCGGGTGCCACTGGCTCCGCCAGTGCTCCAAATTCCAACTTAGCGGACAATCCAACAATCAATCACTCTGCAAGCCATGCCAAATCTTCGGCGGCTCCAGCGCCAGAACCAGCCGAGCGTGTTACTCCGGGCGAACTGCAAGAGGCCCGTATCCGCCAACTCACCGACTTGATGATCACCGCCAAGATTCACGGCGCGACCGGCATCTATTGCCCCAATCCGTTCACCGATGTGAGCGGCCTGATGACCAGCGAGGGCGAGCCAGGCGAACTGCTGCTTCCCTGGCGCACCACCGCCAGTCTGCTCGGCGGAGCGGGGTATCTCGGCCAGCTCGAACTTCCCAAGGGCAGCCCCAACCACGTTTTCCGGCGATATGATGGCCTCGTGGTGATGGTTGTGTGGAACGACAGCGCGACGACCGACCATCCGGTTGAAGAGACATTGTTTCTTGGCGACAACGTGCAACAACTCGACATCTGGGGCCGGCCCGCTCCGCTCACCGCGGGTGACAACCGCGAAGTGACACTGCGCGTCAGCCGCCTCCCCACCTACGTACTGGGGCTGCACGAAGCCATCACCCGCTGGCGGATCAACGTGGCTTTCGGATCGCTGCGCGTCCCCAGCATCTTTGGCGTTCCCCACTCCAACAGCCTGCAACTCGCCAATTATTTCGGACAGGGCATCGGAGGCACGGTCACGATCTTCGTGCCGGATCAAGTTCGCGACCGCGGCGACCGTTCCGCCATGCCGAATAAACGTTGGTCGATCACCCCCGAGCGCGGTCAGTTCGCCATCAAGACCGACGGCACGTTCCAGTTGCCGCTCGAAATAAAGCTCGATGAGGCCACCTACGGCCGCCAACCGGTGCGGCTCGACTTTGAACTGGAAGCCGACAAGCACTACAGCTTCAGCGTGTGGCGCGACCTGTTCGTCGGCCAGGAAGACATCGACATTCGCCTTACCACGCGGTTGGGGGACAATAACGAACTCGTGATTGAACAATGGATGGCCAACCGCGGCGCAACTCCGGCCGACTTCAAATGCCTGCTTTATGCCCCGCCCAACCGCCGCAAGCGGACGCAGGTATTTATGCTTGGCCCGGAAGGCGACACTAAGATCTACGAATATCCCAAGGGCAAAGAGCTGGTGGGTCGTGAACTGAAACTTCGCGCCGAAGAGGTCAACGGCGCACGAACCATGATCTATCGATTCATGGCCGAGCCGTGATTTGCGCTTGCCAGCCCCCGGCTCCGCCGGGGGACATCCGGCTGCCGTGAGATTACAACTGCGAGTGGCGCAGCCGCAAGGCATTCGCCACCACCGATAGCGAGCTAAAGCTCATGGCGGCGGCGGCGAGCATTGGGTTCAAGAGCAGGGTGATCCCGAAGGGAACAAGAACTCCCGCGGCCACAGGCACGCCCAGCGCGTTGTAGATGAACGCGAAGAACAAGTTTTGGCGGATGTTCCGCATCGTGCGCCGGCTGAGGCGGATCGCCTTCACGATGCCGCGCAGGTCGCCCTTCACGAGCGTCACGCCGGCACTTTCGATTGCCACGTCGGTGCCGGTGCCCATGGCGATGCCCACATCGGCCGCAGCGAGCGCGGGGGCGTCGTTAATGCCATCCCCCGCCATCGCCACTTTGCGTCCGGCAGCTTTGAGAGCCACCACGCGCTCGTGCTTCTGCTGCGGGCTGACGCCAGCTTCCACCTCGTCGATTCCGAGTTGCTTTGCAACGGCCTTCGCGGTTCGCTCGTTGTCGCCGGTAAGCATTACGATCCGCAGACCCAGGGCATGCAGTTCGCGCACGGCGTCGGCCGTAGTCGGTTTGATCGGATCGGCAATCGCGAGCAATCCCACCGCGCGGCCATCGACCGCCACAAACACGACCGTTCGTCCCTGCTCTTGCAACTGGACCGCGTCGGAGAGCAACGGATCGTCGTCCGTCACCCTTTGCTCACGCAGCAGGTTGGGATTACCGATCACCACGCGACGCCCCTCGACAATGCCGAGCACCCCGCCGCCCGTCACCGAATTGAAGTCTTGGATGTGGGCGAGGGCGATCCCTCTCTCCTGTGCCGCTTCGACAATCGCCCGCGATAAAGGATGCTCGCTTTGCTGTTCGACGGATGCCGCGAGGCGCAACAAGTCCTGTTCGGAAACGCCTTCTGAGGTGTGCAATTCGGTTAGCTTCGGCCGGCCTTCGGTGAGCGTGCCGGTTTTGTCCACCACGAGCGTATCGACTTGCTCCAAGGTTTCGAGCACTTCGGCGTTTTTGATCAGGATGCCTTCCCGTGCGCCGCGGCCGACGCCGACCATGATTGACATGGGAGTAGCGAGGCCCAAAGCGCAGGGGCAGGCAATGATCAGCACCGATACGGCGCTAACCAGCGCATACGCCAGGCGCGGTTCTCGCGGCGAGAAGAGCGCCCAGGCGATGAACGTGATGACGGCCACGAGCACCACCAGTGGCACGAACCATCCCGCGATACGGTCGGCCAGCCGCTGGATCGGTGCGCGGCTCCGCTGGGCTTCCGACACGAGTTGCACGATCTGCGAGAGGACGGTCTCTTGGCCGACGCGCTCGGCCCGCATCACAAACGAGCCGGTCTGGTTCACCGTGCCGCCGATCAGCGTGTCGCCTTCTTGCTTGGCGACGGCCAATGGCTCGCCGGTAATCATCGATTCGTCGACCGTGCTGCGGCCGGAGGTGACGGTGCCATCGACCGGAACCTTTGCCCCCGGCAGCACGCGAAGCAGGTCGCCAGTGCGCACCTCGGCCAGCGGCACGTCGCGCTCCACGCCATCTTGAACGAGGCGCGCCGTCGGCGGCGCGAGCGACATCAGTTCACGAATGGCGCTGCTCGTGAGCCGGCGCGCACGCAGCTCTAGCACTTGCCCGAGCAGCACCAGCACGACGATCATTACCGCCGCTTCAAAATAGACCGCGACGTGGCCATGGTCTTTGAAGGCGTCGGGGATCCAATCGGGGACGAGCATCGCAACGACGCTGTACAAGTACGCCGCCCCCACGCCGAGCGCGATGAGCGTGAACATGTTGAGATTCCAGGTAATGACCGACCGCCCGCCGCGCTCGAAGAAGGGCCAGCCGGCCCACAACACCACCGGAGTTGCCAACGTCAGTTGCAACCATCGTGAGGTTGCCATCGAGATGCCCAAGTCGATGCCCACCATCGGCAGCATTGCCAGCAGCAAGACCGGCACGCCCAAGACGAGACCCACCCAAAACCGTAGCGTCATGCTGCGCAGTTCGGGATCGTCTTCTTCAGCCGCAACGACAGACTTCGGTTCCAGCGCCATGCCGCACTTCGGGCACGCACCGGGGTGGTCCTGCTCGATTTCTGGATGCATCGGGCAGGTGTAAATGGTCCGCGTTGTCGGCGGCGCCACGGTCGCCGGCTCTAGCGCCATGCCGCACTTAGGGCACGGGCCGGGGCGGTCGCTTTCCACGCCGGGGCACATGGGGCAGATGTACTTTGCCGCGTCGGCGTTGGGAATCGCGATAGATACCACCGCCGGCTCGGCCTTCATGTGGCGAGGAGAAGGTTCCTCGGGCACCTCGTCCCGCAAGAACTTTTCCCGGCAGAACGGGCTGCAAAAATAAAACTTCTCCCCATCGCGCTCGGCCGACAGGCCCGTCGCTTCGTCCACCTGCATGCCGCAAATCGGGTCGATTGCCATGAGAATTGCCGCCGGAACAAAACTGCCGAACGCTTGAACAGAAGGCCGCAAAGTCCGCAAAGAATGAGGAAGGTCAGAAAGTCTGTTTCAGCCCAGACTTTTTCCAACTCCTTCGCGAACTTGGCGACCTTCTGTTCAAAATGCTACTCATGGCCAAGAAACGCAAGGTGGTTCATAATGAACCCAACCGGCACCTGTTGCGAAATTCGATGATGTTTACAAGTCTCCGCACACTTCCGACTCACCTGCGAAGTGTGCGCTGTGCGGTGCTATTGTGGTTGGTCGTCGTGTCCTTGGGCGGCTGTGACCGAGAGACAAAGCAAATCGTTACTGCAAGTCAACTTCCAGTCAATGTAGCAAGCGATTCGGCTTGGCCTAGTTCGATTCTGGCGTTGATGGCATCCCGCAAGTACGACGCACTATACGCCCAACGTGCGCGGTTGCAAAAACTAGCGGTGGGCGATGATTCCGATTTGGCCGCGACTGCATTCGCGGCACTGATGACGGTCGATGGCCACATCGACCCGGCGTGGGAACTTGCCTGGGGAACATCTGACGGATTCATCAATCTGCTCGCTGCGATGCCGCTGCTGATGGATGATTATCTACGGATTGCACTGGCAGAGAGGGCTGTGCCGCTTCTGGACGACGATTCGTTGAGCCTGCTGTCCGGTTGGCCGGATGAGCAACGGCTGGGCGCCCGCAAGGCGGTGATTGCCGCTCTCGGATCGGTTCCGGGCCTGGAGCAGGAAATCCGCGCGGCGCTTGAGGCCGCGGAGGATGACCTCGCGTTGAGCGCCGTGGCTACTGCAACGCTTCCGCGATTTGCGACGGATCAATTGCTCAAATCGCCCCGTCTGTCTGTGCGACGCTACGTAATGAGCGATCTGGATCCCGCACTCGATTGGCCAGCCGGTTCGCGATCATTTGCTCGCGGCCGGCGCGCGTACCATGAGGTCGGTTGCCACCGATGCCACGTGAAGAGCGAGCACGATACGCTCGTCGGGCCGAATCTTACGAGTGCGGAATACCGGCCATCCCGCCGCGAATTGGCCGAGGCAATCATCGCTCCCGATAAAAAAATCGCTGAGAACTATCGTCAGTTCCTGTTGGTGGTAGATGGCAAACCGATCACCGGACTAGTGACTGAACAAACAAAGGACTACCTTGTCGTAATTGCCGATCCGATGCACGATTGCACGCCGCAGCGCGTCGAGCGCCATCAGCTAGACGACGAGCCAGAACCGCTTACAACTTCGGCGATGCCCGCGGGCATGATCGATGTGTTAAGTGAAGAGGAACTGCTCGACTTGTTGGCCTACGTCGAAGCTAAAGGCGACCCAACTCACGCTTCGTTTCGCCATCAGGAGTCGCCATGACCGCGGCGGCCACCATCGCCGCGGTCGATGCCCCGCCCCGAGCGGTGTATATTCACGTCCCGTTTTGCCGGCACCACTGCGGGTATTGCAACTTCACTGTCGTCGCGGGACGCGATGATCTGGTGCCCGCGTATCTCGATGCGATCGAGCGAGAACTGTCGTGGCTCGAAACGCCGCGCGAGGTCGATACGCTCTACTTCGGCGGCGGCACGCCGACGCGGCTCGCAATCGATGACTTTTCCCGGTTAGTCCGGACCGTTCGCAATTGGCACCCACTGGCCGCGGGAAACGAGTGGACGGTTGAAGCGAATCCCGCCGATCTTTCCGCAGGCTTGGTCGAGGCGCTCGTTCAATTTGGCGTCACTCGCCTGAGCATTGGCGGGCAATCCTTTCGAGTCGAAAAGCTGAAGCTGCTCGAACGCGACCACGCGCCGGAGGCAATTGCCGAATCGGTGCGGTTAGCCCGTGGCGCGGGTCTCGACGTGTCGCTCGACATGATCTTCGCGACCCCAGGTGAAACGCTCGCCGACTGGCAGCGGGACTTGGGCGAAGCGATCGAGCTTGCTCCTGAACATATTTCCGCTTATGGCCTTACGTTTGAGCGTGGCACCACGTTTTGGAATCGCCGCGAGAAACGCGACCTGGTGGAAAGCGACGAAGAGTTGCAGCGGGAGATGTACGAGTGGACAATCGACGAGCTTTCGAGTGCTGGCTTCGAGCACTACGAAGTCTCCAACTTTGCTCGGCCCGGCAAGCGCAGCCGCCACAATGAGAATTATTGGAGCGGCGGCGGCTACTATGCCGCCGGCCCCGGCGCGGCGCGGTACGTCGATGGCATGCGGGAGACGAATCACCGCAGCACGACGACATATCTTAAGCATGTTCTGGCCGGCGAGTCGCCGGTTGCCGAGCGCGAGCGGCTCAATCCGGAACAGCGTGCTCGCGAGCGGCTGATTTTCGGCCTGCGGCGGCTAGAAGGCGTCCATCGAGCCGCGTTTCAGAGCGCTACGGGTTTCGAGATCGACCAACTCGCAGGCCGCGAGCTGAGGCGCTATGTGCAGATGGGCTTGCTCCAGGACGACGGCCATCGGGTTTGCCTGACCCGCGACGGGCTGCTCGTGAGCGACGCCATGTGGCCGGAATTGCTGTAGCTAATTCGCAAGAATTCAACGATTGCAGACGCCCTGAACTCTTGCGAGTTCAGCTACAATACGGCTCCCATCCTGCGGCGACTTGTGTATAACAAGCGGAAGAATCAAAAACTAAACAGTTTCCAACGGAGACACACGGGCATGGCCAAGCAGTTCAACGTCGCAATGATCGGTCTCGGTTTTGGCGCGGAGTTCATCCCCATTTACCAGAAGCACCCGCTTGGAAACATCTATGGAATCTGCCGTCGGGATGCGGCCGAACTGAATAAGATCGGCGACCACTTTGGGATCGAACAGCGGTTCACAAACTATGACGACGTGTTGGCCGATCCGAACGTCGATTTCGTCCACATCAACAGCCCGATTCCCGACCATGCCTGGATGAGCCTGCGGGCGCTGGAGGCGGGGAAGCACGTGATGTGTACCGTGCCGATGGCCACGACCATCGACGAGTGCCGTCAGATTTGCGAAACGGTCGCGCGGACCGGCCTCAAGTACATGATGGCCGAGACGGTGGTTTATAGCCGCGAGTTTTTGTTCCTCAAGGAACTGTACGACAAGGGTGAGCTGGGCCAGATTCAGCACTTGGCCGCCTCGCACCCGCAAGACATGGACGGCTGGCCCGCCTATTGGGAAAAGATGATCCCCATGCACTACGCCACGCACGTCGTCAGCCCCGTGCTGGGCATCGTGAACGGCCGGGCCGAGTACGTGAGCTGCTTTGGCTCTGGCACGGTGCGCGACGACATCGCTAGGAAGTCGGGCAACAAGTTTGCCGTCGAAAGCTGTCACATCAAGATCAAGGACTCCGACATCGCTGCCCACATTTGGCGCTGCCTGTACGACGTAGCCCGGCAGTACCGCGAAAGTTTTGACGTGTACGGCACGAAGAAGAGTTTTGAATGGACGCTTGTCGAGAACGAGGAGCACGTAATTCACACGGCGAAGAAGCCCGAACCGGAAATCGCCGCGCATGTGGAGGTGCCCGACTATGCACATTTATTACCGAAGGAAATCCAGCAGTTCACGCGGGCGATCCACGATTCCTCTCACCTGTCGTTCGTACAGGGCGGTGGTCACGGCGGCTCGCATCCGCATCTGGTGAACGAGTTCCTGCAAGCGCTTGCCGCCGACCGCGACCCCTGGCCGAACGCCGTGCAGAGCGCCAACTGGACCTGCACCGGCATTTGCGCGCACGAATCGGCGCTAAAGGGGGGCGAGATCGTGCGGCTGCCGGAGTTTACTCTGGCATAACGGTGTTTCGAGCCACCCCGCCTGGACGGCTGCCCGGTGTTCTCAGTTTGTGCCACTGTGCCACGCTCTGCGCGCACGAAGTTGGCACAACGAAATTCTATATCGTTTTTGAGCAAGGATTGAAAGCCGTGTCGGTTCAGGCATGAAGTCTCATTTTGCTTTTGCGCTTTGCCGTTTGCGATGGGCCTTTCGGCACGCCTTCCATGCGGCCTTGGCGTACGCCCGATCGAGCCGAGCGAGCCGGCATTTGCGTAGGTCGAGCGTCTTTCGCTCGCCTGCGGAATCTGTCGCGAAAACGAAAGGCAAGCAAACGGACTTAACCTTGAGCGGAACGCCCGCGTCATCGGGGATGTGCTGGAGCCTCACCAGCTCATCGTGTGGCAAGCGGAACGACTCGGCGGACCAGAAGTATGATGGCACCTCACAGATGACGTGGAGCACCGCCACGAAATCTCCGCAGCGCACGTCTTCCGGCGCCAAGGGCTTGGCCAGCGCGGAATCGGTGTTCTCGGATCGTTTGCGGGCAGACTTTTGTGCAGGGCATCGCATGGGGTAGAGACATGCGCAGCGGCTAGCTGGTTCGCGCTCTACGGTACAACAACAATCTTCCCAAATTGACGGAAATGCTGGTCGAAAGCGCATGCGACCTTGATTGCCAACCGCTCAATAACTGCGTAGCTTGTACAGTCAGTAAAACTCCATTCCTTGTCGCGGAAAGTCGAGAACACTGACCAGGATCGCTGGATGTCGTCGGGCTGCACGTATTCAAGCTGGCAGGCTATTCCAGAGATAAGCGGGCCTCCGACGTCGAATGCGACGTCTGGATAACCGCGGACTTTCAGAAGCGTCAGCAGTTCGTCGATCACATAGTCGGTGGTAATCAAGCGGTCCGGAACGGCTGCAAACCAATTCACCGCTGCTTCATGATCATCGTCCTCGGCGACGTATCGCGCGTACCATGCTCCCGTATCGACGAAGATCATTTTGGTGAACCGTACAGAATTTGGTCGTGGTCCCGGTTCGAGAGGCCATCATTGCGAGGGGTCTGTGGCAAGCGATCCACCCTGGCGAACATGGCGTTGAGAGCCTCTTGCTGCCGCGATAACTCATCGGGAGTCAATATCGAGCCTCCTCCGACTGGGCCGCAGATGGCGCGCACAGCCACAATGACCTTCGCAGCCTCGGGCAGAGCAAGCGGCGCCAGGGGGCGTAAGATGCCGTGTTCGTAGATTGCTTGGAATTCATAACTCATACTGGTATCCTAATGCTAGCTACGCCTTGGAGTCTAGCACATTTGGAGAATTCTGCGATGGCGACGAAAGGAAAACGTAAGGGGCTAGGACTCGACATTCGAATGTTCGACGGCAAAGAAGGTGAGTCGTACATCGTCTTCAAGACGACCAAAGGTTCCTACCACGTTTTCAAGGAGGTTGAAGCAAAACAAGCGGCCCTTCAATGTGGGTCAAACGCAGAGGGCAACACCAATACGCGCCAAATGTGGGGAACGCTTTGGAAACAATGAGGCGATTAACTGCGCCGTCAGAACACCGGCCCAATTCCCTTCAGCCGCTCCTCCGTCTCGTGCATCAACTGGTCTTCCGCCGCCTTATCGGCGGCTTCGTAGGTGGCGCTGAAGCGGAGATACGCCCCGGCGTCGTCCCAGGGGACGGTGCAGATCGATTGCTCGGTGATGAGGTATTGGCTTGCCGCTTCGGCGTTCTCGAACTTGGAGCCATCCGCAAGGCCCTTCGGCGCCGGCGTATAAAGGAAGTACGTGCCGCCGGGCATTTCGCAATTGAAGCCGCAGCGCTTAAGTGTAGCTACGAGTTTTTCGAGTCGGCGGCGATACTTGGCGCGGGTTCGCTTGGGAATTTCGGGGTCATCGAGCGCGGCGGCGGCGGCTTTCTGAATGGCGATGAACTGGCCGGAGTCGCTGTTGTCCTTCACGTCGGCAAACGCGCGGACGATCCGTTCGTGGCCGCAGACCCAGCCCATTCGCCAGCCGATCATGTCGAAGCCTTTCGACAGCGAGTGGACTTCGACACCGACGTCCTTCGCGCCGGGCACCGAAAGAAAACTGTTCGGCTCGCGGTCGAAGGAGAGCATCGCGTGGGCGGCATCTTGCACGACGATCAAATGGTTCGCCAGCGCGAACTCGATGACCTGTTCGTAAAACTCGCGAGTGGCCGTCTTGCCGGTGGGGCTATTGGGGTAGTTCAGCACGAGCATCTTGGCCCGCGCGCGAATATCGAGCGGGATGCTCTTCAGGTCGGGAAAGAAGTTGTTTTCGGCCAGCAGCGGCAGCTTGTAAACAATGCCGCCGTAGTAGCCGGTGTGGGTGCCGGCCACGGGGTAGCCCGGCACGGTCATCAGCGTGATGTCGCCGGGGTTTACGAAGCAGGCCGGCAGCATGGCGAGCGCGGGCTTCGAGCCGATGCAATGGTTGATTTCTGTCACGGGGTCGAGTGCGACGCCGAACTCGCGGTGCATGAACCGGGCGGCGGCTTCTTTGAACGCGGCGATGCCGTTGTCGGCGTAGCCCCGGTTCTCGGGCTTGTCGATCTCGCCTGCCATCACGCGGCGAACGCTCTCGGGGGCCATCGCGTCGTTCTCACCGATGCCAAAGTCAAGCAGCTTCCGCTCCGGGTGCTCCGCCAGCGCCTTGCGCTTGGCGCGCTTGATCTTCTCGAACTTGTAGATGGCGGTGCCTTTGCCGTAATTGGCCCCGCCGATGCGGTCGGCGAACAGCGATTGGAAGTAGGGGTCGTTCATGCCTCGTAGATTAACGCGGAGAAGGGGCGACAACAACGGGGCGTGCGACGTACTCTTAATACCGACCCAAACACAACTCCCCTCGATGAAAAAAGCCGCAGAGCCACAGATATACGGGGGAGAAGATGCTAGCCACGGATGAAACACGGATTGAACACGGATGCATTAACAAGGAAGAGTTAAGGAACACTAATCGGCGCTAATCTTCGCTAATCAGGAACCCGACGGACTGCTTTCTTCTGGATTAGTGCCGATTGAATCTGATTAGTGTTCTTTATTCTTTGTTTTCATCCGTGTCCATCGGTGTTCCATCCGTGGCTAAAACTTGCGTCGTTTTCTTGCCTTCGTGTAGCTATACGGAACGTCAATCCTGCGGCGCCGCGGTTCAAATCTCGCCTTTCTCCGAAATTGCGGAAGTTATTGTGCGTCCGCTCCTTAATACTCCGCGCTGCCGTAGAATCCCAGCGCATTTAACCCCGTCCGCTGGCGCACCAAGTCCACTATTGCATCCACCTCCGCATCTTCGAGCGGCGTAACAATCGATTCCGCCGGGCGGCGGGCGATCGTATAAATCTGCACCAGTTTCAACTGGCCGCCGGCGGCAGTGATTTCGTTTAAGCGGTCGCAGAACGCTTCCAACTCCGTAGCCGCAGGCGGCTCGCCGGCGACGCGCATGAAGAGCGACTGAATCACCAGCGGCCGCACGCGGGCGGCGGCGGTGATGTTATCGAGAATCCGCCGGAACGGAATCGGCGTGCGCTCGATGAGGTGATAGTACTCGTCGGTGCCCGCTTCGAGCTTGGCCCAAATCTCTCCGTTGTTCTGGTCGAGAATCGCCAGTCCGCGCTCGACGTGGAGCCGGTGGAACATGCTGGCGTTGGTGATGAGAACGAGTTTGATTGCGGATTGCGGCACCCAGAGGGTACCCGGGATTGCGGATTGCTGAATGCGCGATTCGAACTGGCGCTTCAAGTCCGCGCAGGCCTGGATGATCTGGTCAAAGTTCTTGAATGTTGTCGGTTCGCCGTCGCCGGAGAAGGCGATGTCGTTCAGTCGCCGCAGGTGGGGTGGGGTCGAGCCGAACTTTTCGGTTTCGTAAATCGCGCCGCTCGTGACCGCGTCCAGTACGGCGTCCAGTTCTTCCAAAAGCTGTTCGGTCTCAACAAACCGCGTCTCGCTCTGCGAGCGGCGGTCCACTTGGCAGTAGATGCAATCGAAGTTGCAAACCTTGTCCGGGTTCAGATTAACGCCCACGGAAATCCCGCCCGACCGGCGGCTGAGCACGGGATAGGCGAAGCGGTTCGCCTCGAACAAACGCTCGTGCAGGGTGTGGAGCTGGTGGGCGGGCATTGGGATTTGGGATTTCAGATTTGGGATTTAGGATTGGAAGACAAGTGCTGGGCGGCGCGAGCCGCGTCGTCCGCGACCACGGCGATCTTTCTAATCGTATCCAGTCGCGGCTGGGAGAGCGACGCTCCAGCGGAGCCTGATCCGTGTACCTTGCCTCAGGGTTGGCGGGAGCCTCGCCCCCGGCGGGCGGATGCCCTGCCCAACCAGGCTGGGGGAAAAGTTCGACAAACGGTGAATAAATCGGTAGACTGATTGCGAGTCAGGGTTGCCGGTCGTGCGCCGGCGGCCGGTTCGGAACAGCGGAGGAACTCAGGAGAAACGTGTCATGGCCAAGTCGCATTCACGCGGGTTTACCCTCGTCGAGTTGTTGGTGGTGATCGCCATTATTGGGACGATGATGGCGTTGTTGCTCCCTGCGGTGCAAAGTGCGCGGGAAAGTGGGCGGCGCACTCAGTGTCTCAGCAGCCTGCGGCAGTTAGGACTTGCAACGCTTCAATTTGAAGAGCGGTTGCGTAGGTTTCCGGGGCTGTTCGACAAGTTGCAGGCTGCAAATACCGTGTCGAAGAACGCTGATTTGACAACGACTTGGGCGGTCCTACTGCTTCCCGGCCTCGAACAGCAGAAGTTGTACGAAGCGTATCACACGGGAGTCCGTCCCGACGGGTATGTGAGCATGTTGCTATGCCCGAGCGAAGCAGCGAAACCTCGTGAAGGATCTGTGACTTCCTATGTTGCCAATGGCGGACGTGCCGGGAGTGTGGTGGACGATAACATTCCCGATGGCGTCTTCCATAATCGGATATTCCATCCGGAGTACGAAACATTGGAAGGACATTGGCGGGATGGGCGAGAATACACGTTGATTTACTCCGAAAGCACGACCGCCACCTTCTTCGACGAAATCGGCTGGAATGGCTTCGATGAGAACAACCCGCCGGCGCTCGTGACCGATCCAAGTTTTTTTCCGCAGTTGAAGGATCGCACCTGGAATCCCGTATTTTTCTGGCATAACACCAAGGAAGGAATACCGCCCACAGGGGCCAGAATCAACGAAGAGCCACTGTACCGCACATCTGGCGGTGGCAAGTGCGAGAACTCAGTGAGCAGGCGGTTTACAAGGGGAACGTGTAAGGAAGGCGCAGAAAACGAGAGCGAGCTCAACTCGATCAACGCCCGGCCGTCGAGCTATCACTCCAATGGCGTCAACGTCGTTTTCGGTAGCGGCCGGGCAATTTTTCTACGGCAAGATATCGACTATCGCGTGTACCAAGCGCTGATGACCCTATTCGACAAGCGGTCAAACATGGACCTGCCCAGCATGATCCTTCAGGACAAGGATTATTTGTAGGATCGTCGTCGTGATTAATGCTACGCGCTCTCGCGATATCCCAAGTCGCATAGCCGGCGATAGAGCGTGCAACGTTCGGCAAGTTCGTCGTGGGTGCCGACGTCGAGCATTTGGCCCTTGTCCATCACGACCACGCGGTCGGCCAGGCAGATGGTGCTCATGCGGTGGGTAATGAGCAGCGTCGTGCGGTCGCGGGTGAATTCCTCGAGCACTTGGTGAATGAGCTGTTCGCTCTCGAGGTCGATCTGGCTCGTGGCTTCGTCGAGGATCAGAATCTCGGGGTCGCGGAGGATCGCCCGGGCGAGGGCGATCCGCTGCCGCTGGCCGCCGGAGAGCCGGTTGCCTCCGGGGCCGACGAGCGTCTGGTAGCCGTCGGCGAGTTTATCGACGATGAAGCCGTGGGCGTGTGCCTTGCGGGCGGCGGCCTCGATCGCCTGCTGGCTGGCGTCGAGCGCCCCGTAGGCGATGTTGTCCGCCACCGTGTCGTTGAACAGCAGCACTTCTTGGGATACGACACCGATCCGCGACCGCAAGTCGCGTAGCCGCACGGTGCGTAGATCGACGCCGTTCAGAAGCACCGCCCCATCGGTCGGATCGAAAAACCGCGGCAGGAGCGACAGGAGCGTGCTTTTGCCGCAGCCGTTGGGGCCGACGATGGCGATCGTCTCGCGAGCGGACACCTCCAGATTTATCTCGCGGAGCACTTGTTTCTCGGGATCGTAGCTGAACGACACGTTGTCGAACCGAATCGATCGCACCGGCTCAGGCAGGCGGACCGGATCTTCGGGATCGAGAATCTGCGGCTCGCGGTCGAGCACCTGATACACGCGATCGCTGGCTGCGACGGCCGATTGAAGGTTGTTGAACACTTCCGACAGCCGCCGCGCGGGGTCGCTCATGCCGATCAGCATCGCGAAGAACACGCTCATCATCCCGTGCGTCAGTGGATCGTTGCTGATGCGAATTCCAAACAAGTGGGTCTGCTCATTCAAAACGAGGTATCCCCCCGCGAGCGCGGCGAGCACCACCATACCGATACCCAGGTTCTCGGTGACGGGGCTAACAAGCGCATTGTACCAGGCGATCTTCATCTGCCGCTTGTAGTAAGTTCGCGACGACCGATGGAACTTGCTTCGCTCGGATGGCTCCATGGTAAAGGCTTTGATCAGCTTGATGCCGCTGAGGGTTTCGGTGAGCGTTTCATAGATGGAGGAGAGCTCTTCCATCGCGCGGCGATTGGCCCGCTTGAGCGCTTTGGCGAGCCAGTGGATGGCCAGCCCGGTCGGAGGCGCGATGAGGATTGTCAACAGCAGGAGCCGCCAGCTTACGCAGGCTGCCATCACGAGACAGGCGATCATCTTGAGCGGTTCGCGGACTGCCATGCCGAACAGCACCTGCACGCCGTTGCCGACGTTGTTCAGGTCACCCGTGCAGCGGTTCATCAAATCGCCCCGGCCTTGGTCAGTAAAGTCGGCCATGTCGAGCCGCAGCATGTGGTTGTAGAACTCATTGCGAAGATTTTGGGTGGCAATGTTTCCCAACCGTGCCACCAGCAGCGTGTTGGCGACCCGAAATACATTCTTGAGGTGCGTGCCGACGAGCACGTAGATGCAGACCGCAATCAGCGTCTTGAAGGGCGTATTGGGCAGCCATCGCTGAGCCCAGGGCAGCACCCAGCCGTAGTATTCGGCCTTCTCCTGGTGACGATCGCGGTAGAACTTGGCGTTGGCGATCTTGCCGCGCAGGCTCATCAAATCATCGGGTTTGGCAGCCGCAAGCTGTTTGTCGAGAGCGATCAAATCGTGGTCGAGCTCGCGGGCTTTGGCGGTGTTGCTGTCAACTTGCTCGGCCAGCCACATGGGGATGGTCTTTTTGAGCATCACCATGTCGACGATGGGATAGATGGCGGCCAAATTGGCGGCCCACAGCACTGCCACCAATAGCGACGTAACCACACAGGCCGCGACGTTCAGCCGATGGCGAAGGGCGAGTTTCAGCGCGCGGGCGAATTGACTCATGCGCAGAGGGCGGGGGAGGGTTCGGGCGGGGGTGCCAGCAAGGTTGGCCGTTGTAGCAGAAGCCGCTGCGAGCACAAAGATCAGCGGGGATGATAGCAACTAGCGGATAAGGCTGTCGGGTATCGGCCAGAAGGAGAGCGACTGCCATTTTTTTCTGGCCGAACGCCGACAGCCGAGAGCCGACAGCCCTCTCTTTCACTCAACTCTGCGGGTTATGCCGCCGATACCACCACAACGGACATTAGACGCCGCCATGTCGCACGTGGTGCGACGGCTGTCGCGGCGATGTGAGTTGAAGGGGGGACAATCTGATGAAGACTCTGTACACGGCGCTGGCTGTGGCGCTCGCGGTGTCGAGCGCCGGCTGCCAGGGCGTGGGGCCGCGCGGCATGCGCGGCGCGGGATGCGGCGATTCGTGCGATCCATGTCACGTGGCCCAATCGCGGATGGCGCCACGCCCGGCGATAGGTCGCAACGCTTGCCCGGTGCCTGGGGCTCTCGATTACCCGGCCGCCGATGGCTGCGGCCCGGGGCAAGGTCTGTGCGGCGGATACTGCGACCCGGCCGGTAATCGCTGCGTGGACAACACGCTGAGTGCCGTCCTCGACGGCCCGTGCGCCGCCAACGATCAGTACTACAACTTCAACCAAGGCCCGCCGACCGGCCAAGTCGCGTACCCGTACTACACGACTCGCGGCCCGCGCGACTTCCTGCGGAGCAATCCGCCCTCGATCGGGCCGTATTGAGGGACGCAGGCGTGTTCCGGCGGTTGCGCCGACCGGCTCGCTTGACAAATCGGAACGCGTGAAAGGACTCACGCCAGAGCCAGCCGCGAGTGCATGGATTGCGCTCGATTCGGCTGGCTTTTTTCGTTGGGAGCTTTTTGCGAGACGACGTTAGCTGCATTTCGCGCGCGATCCGGTTAGAATACGTCAACAGAGAACTGGCCTTCAATTCTTGGATTGCCCCATGACCGAGGACGACCATCTCGACCCCTCCGGCGACCCGTTTTACCCGCCGGCGATCTCGACCCTGGTCCATTGCATTCACTGCGGCCAGGAGTACGACAGCTACCGCATCGAGTGGCGGGAGAGCGTGAATAGCGAGGGGAAACGGCAGGGTTTCTGGTGCTGCCCGATGCCGGGCTGCGATGGATTGGGATTTGGCTTCGATATTTTCCCGGTCGATTCCGAGTTCGAGGACGAACGCGGACGGATGGGCTTCTTTGATGACGACGAGGAAGATTTTGACGAGGATGAAGAGGACGACGATGATGAATCGTGGCTGGAGCAGGTATAGCGCCAGCGTGCGGTTGCGGTAATGCAATTGAACCGACCTTCCGGATCGGATGAACTCGATGGGTGATTTCCGAAGCATTGCCGAGTCGATCGGCTTGGCAATCGACGCCGTCGGAGTGTTGGTGATCGTCATCGGTCTCGTGATTTCGCTGGGGAGGTTTTTGCACCGTGCCCCCCATAACGGCGAGCAGGCCTATCGCTGGTTGCGACAGGACTTGGGACGGTCGATTTTGTTGGGGCTTGAGTTTCTCGTCGCGGGCGACATCATCCGCACGGTGGCCGTGTCACCGACGCTGGAAAACCTGTACGTGCTGGCGCTCATCGTGCTGATCCGAACCGTGCTCAGCATGACACTACAGGTCGAAGTGGACGGCCGCTGGCCGTGGCAGCAGGCTCGCGCTAATGCGGCGGCTGATTGAATTGGTTGTACGGCGAGTGACGAGCGGCGAGCATGGTACTAGCGACTACATTTTTGGACAGTTGGCCGGATGGCATCGACCGCTCGGTGATCGGACTTTACTTGTGCATTTTCGTGGGATTGCCGGTGTTGGGCTATTGTTGCATGGTGCTCGATTTTCGTGCCTACCTGCGTTCGCTCCGCCGGGCGCTCGTGGTCGTGCAGCGAGTCTTACCCAGTTTTCCGACCTGGGCTAGGCAGGACACGCCGGCCTGTCTGATTGCTCTTGGCCTGTCGTTGCCAAGCTCACGGGAAGCGGTGCTGTCGGCCTATCGGCAACGCGTGAAATCGCTGCACCCCGATCGCGGTGGCGACCGGGCCAAGTTTCTCCGTCTTCAGCAGCACTTCGAGACAGCCTTGGCATTTCTCGATGAGGAAGACGCAAGCTAGCGTGCATGGGCGACAGTAGCTGATCTTGCTGGCGAGCTGCGTAAAGGGGTAGTATCTCGCCTCCGACTGGTTCGAATGATCGCGGCACGGACAAAGCCGGCGAATGCAGCATAGCGCTGCGTTTTTCATGGAAAAAAGGACGCCTTGATGGACAACGCACGTGGAGCGACGCTGGCGGAGCTGGCAGAATTGGTCGGCGGCACGCTGCGTGGCGACGGTTCGCTCCGCATTACCGCCGCCAAACCGCTCAACGAAGCCAACGCCGGCGACATCACGCTCATCGATCAGCCCGAGCGGATTGCACAACTGAACGCGACGGCGGCCACCGCTGTGTTGGTTCCCCGGCAGATTGAGTACGCCGGAAGACCCTCGATCAGCGTCGACAACGCCCACGAGTCGTTTCGCATCATCTTCGCCCGGTTGCATCCGCCCCGCCAGCGCAGCCGCATCGGGATTCATCCGACGGCGATCATCAGCCCCACGGCCAAGATCGCCGAGGGAGTCGACATTCACCCCCACGCTAATCTGGGTGACGATGTAGAGGTTGGTCCCGGCTCGACGATCCATGCCTCTGTGCAACTCATGGCCGGCTGCCGGATCGGCCGCGACGTGACGATCTACCCCAATGTCACGCTCTATGAAAACTGCCTTATTGGAGACCGCGTGACGATTCACAGCGGCGTGGTCATCGGCGCTCACGGTTTTGGTTACACGTCCGTCGACGATCGCCACGAGCCGGCCGCGCAGTTGGGCCACGTCGTGATCGAAAACGACGTCGAAATCGGTGCCGGTTCCAAGGTCGATCGCGGCACCTACGGCTCGACTCGCGTCGGCGAGGGAACCAAGATCGATAATCTGGTGCAGATCGCGCACAACTGCAAGATCGGGCGTCACAATCTCATTTGTGCCCAAGTTGGAATCGGCGGCAGCTCCTCGACGGGGGATTACGTTGTTCTGGCGGGGCAAGCCGGTCTTCGAGATCACGTCCACATCGGCGCCCATGCGGTGGTTTGCGGAATGTCGGGCATCACCAACGATGTGAAAGAGCAGACCATCATGCTTGGCTTGCCCGCCACCACGGAGCGCGAGCAAAAGGTTCGCTTAGCCGCGATTTCCAAACTTCCCGAATTGCGACGCGAAATGCGCGTCATGCGCCGCACGATTCAGGAACTCCAGCAATTGCTGGGGCACTCCGTCGTACCCCAGCCTGCGCCACACGACCACGCAGCGTAGTTGGCTCTCGGCTATCGGCTATTGGCTGTCGGCCAGACATTGGTCATCTCTTTCTTCTGGCCGATAGCCGATAGCCAATAGCCGACAGCCAGATGATTCGCTATGCCCACCAGCCACGATAAACATGTCGGCCTGCTTGCCGCTTGGGGCCGGTTTCCGGTTACCGTTGCCGAAACGCTTAAGCGCGATGGCTATCGCGTAAGTTGCCTGGGGGTGAAGAATCTCGCCGATCCCGTTTTGCGGGACGTGTGCGACGACTTTTCGTGGATGGGCTTGGCGCGATTGGGTTATGCAATTCGCTACTTCCGCCGCCAAGGGGTTCGGCAGGCGGTGATGGCAGGGAAGGTTCATAAAACGCTGTTTTATCAACCGTGGATGTGGTTTAAGCACGTGCCCGATCTGGGATTCCTTCGGGCGCTTGGCCCGCATTTTTTTGCCAACACGGCCGACCGTCGCGACGACACGTTGCTCGGCGCGGTCGTTCAGGGATTCGCTCGTAATGGGATCGTGTTCCAGCCCGCCACTCACTTTGCCCCGGAGCTTCTCGTGAAACCTGGATTGATCGCCGGCAACCCGCTCACCGATCGACAGCGCACCGATGTGGACTTTGGTTGGACAATCGCCAAGGAGATGGGCCGGTTCGATATCGGCCAAAGCATCTGCGTGCGCGACCGGACGGTGATCGCCGTCGAGGCGGTGGAAGGCACGGACGATTGCATCCGCCGCGCGGGGCAGCTTTGCCGCAACGGCGGCTTCACGGTGGTCAAGGTCGCCAAGCCGCAACAGGATCTCCGCTTCGACATGCCGACGATCGGCGTGGGTACGCTCGAGACGATGCTCGAAGCGGGCGGCAAGGTGCTCGCCGTCGAAGGCGACATGACGATTCTGCTCGACGAACAGCAGTTCCGCGAGTTCGCGACGCGGCACAAGCTGTCGGTGGTGGCGATGCCACGCGCGGCGGCGGTCGCGGCTTGAATCGATGAGTTGAGGGGGCTGGGGGTTGGGGGCTGGGGGTTGGGGTAAGAGGAAGAGTAGGATTCAGATCAGGATTAGGATTGGGAATCACCATCTTGGTCTTGCTCCTGACCTTAATCCGCGGTGCTCGGAACGCGCACGGAAAGTGCCTGCTACGTACAGATGTGGTATAATGCCACCATGAGCACCATTACCATCCAAGACCTGGAAAACGATCTTCAAGGCATCCTCCATCGGGTCGAGGAAGGTGAATCGATCATCGTCTTGCGAGGGCACCAGCCGGTTGCGGAGGTGCGACCGCTGGCAACGAACTCGACTGAACCGCGTCCATTCGGGTTGGCGGACGGAGAGTTTACAGTTCCTGCCGATTTCGATGCGCCGCTGCCGGAGGAGCTTCTCCAAGGATTTGAGGGGCCATGAACCTGCTGCTGGATACTCACATTTTCCTGTGGTACATCAGTGGTGACGCGCGTCTGGCGCTCCATCATCGAGACTCGATTCGAGATCCGTCAAATCGCGTTTATCTAAGCGTGGCTTCCGTGTGGGAAGCAGTCATCAAGCACGCGATCGGAAAATTGGCGTTGCCCCAATCGCCTGCAGCGTATCTACCGCAGCAACGGCGGGGGCATCGGATAGACAGCTTGCCGATTGAGGAGTCCCCTTTGGCAGAACTCGCCAGCCTGCCGCCACTTCATCGCGATCCGTTCGACCGATTGCTGGTTGCGCAAGCACTGTTCTACGGGATGACACTGGTGACAGTGGACCCGTTGATTCAAGCCTATCCGGTACCTGTGCTTCCCATCTAATCGCGGTTAGTCTGTTGCCGCCGCGCGGCACAAGCTGTCGGTGGTGGCGATGCCACGCGCGGCGGCAGTCGCGGCTTAACCGGAAAGCAGTGTGGGTGGCACTGTCTGGCTGCTGGGTGGCACTGTCTGGCTTGTCCAGCAGTGGCACCCTGGTACCCGATTCACACTGCTGGGCGAGCCAGCAGTGGCACACAGGGAGCTGGGGACTGGGGCAAGAGGAAGAGTAGGAATCAGTTCAGGATTAGGATTGGTCAATCTCGCCGATTTGTTCCTCCACCACCGGATTGGTCAGCGTGCCAATCCCCTCGATTTCCACGCTCACCGTATCGCCCGCTTTGAGCCACACGGGGGGTTTGCGAGCGAAACCGACGCCCGACGGCGTGCCCGTCAGAATCACCGTGCCGGGGCGCAGCGTCGTGCTGCCGCTCAAAAACTCAATGACCCGCGGCACGTCGAAGATCATGTCGTCGGTCGACGCGTCCTGCATCACCTGCCCGTTGAGCGTGGTGCGAATGGCCAGCGCGTTGGGGTTGGCGATTTCATCGCGAGTTACCAGGCACGGCCCGAGCGGTGCGAACGTGTCGAACGTCTTGCCCCGGCAAAACTGGCCGCCGCCCCACTCCTGCTGCCAATCGCGGGCGCTCACGTCATTGGCGCACGTGTAACCGAGCACGTAGTCGAGCGCTCGCTCGCGCGAAACATTCTTGCAGCTCTTGCCGATCACGACCGCCAGCTCCGCCTCGTAATCGACCTTGTCGCTCCGCAGTCCCCGCGGCAACACGATCGGGTCGCCCGGATTCTGGACCGCAGTCGAGGACTTCATGAACAGCATCGGGAACTTGGGCACCGCCACGCCGCCTTCCACGGCGTGCTTCATGTAGTTCAGCCCGATGCATAAAAAGTCCGCCGGTTCGATCGGCGCGAGCAGTTTCTTCACCTCGACCGCCTCGCCCGTGTCGCGGAACTCGCCCAGCAAATCGCCTTCGATGCGGGTCACTTTGCCGCCCTCATGCTGCCGGCCAAGCTGTTCGCGATTCGACTTGTCAAGAAACCGAATGATCTTCATGGGGACGTCGGAAGTCAGAGGTCGGAAGCCAGGGGACGCGAATATACAACGTGACTTGGCCAGGCGAAGATGGCAAGCCCCTTGGACTTTTGTCCGCAGATGCCGCAGATTGTCGCAGATAAAATGGGATTATTCAGCCACGGATGAAACACGGATCGAACACGGACAAGAAAGAAGTGAACCGCTAATGGACGCTAATAGGCGCTAATGAAGAATTTGCAATTGGCTCGCGAACGCTGTGGTTCGACGGCCGGTCACTCTCCTATTAGCGTCGTTTAGCGTTCATTAGCGATTCCTCTTCTTTCCGTTCAATCTGCGATCAGTCTCGAGGCATCCCTGACGGGTTGGCCGGTTTGGAATATAATGAAGTTGGAGACAGCACCGACAAATTCGAGTGGAAAGGCAGGTGTGGCATGTCGTGGTTTGATGGTCGCAAGATTGTGGTACCGATCGACTTCAGCCGCGAGGCGGACGGCGCGATCGATGCAGCGCTCGAAATCGCCCCCCGCGGCGCGGACATCACCGTGGTTCACGTCGCGCCGGACCTCAACGTGCTCGAGCCGGGCATCGTGTGGAGCGAAGTCAACGACGACACCCGCCGCCAGAATCTTATCGCCAGTTTCCACGAGCGGTTTGCCGACCCGAAGTACAAGAACCTCAAGTTCGAGATACTGTTCGGCGACCCCGGCCACCAAGTCGCGGAGTTCGCGAAAGACCTGGGCGCGGGACTCATCGTCATGCCCTCGCACGGCCGCACCGGCCTGACGCATCTCCTAATCGGTTCGGTCGCCGAGCGCGTAGTCCGGTTCGCCCACTGCCCCGTCCTGGTGCTGCGGAGCTAGAGAGGAAGCGATGAGCGATGAACTGCTTTTTACTCATCGCTCATCACTCATCGCTCATCGCTTTCCAACACCCCAGCCCCCAATCCCCAACCCCCAGCCCCCAGCCCCTCCCCCCATGCCGCCCAACAGTTGCGTTGAACTCCTGGCGGCGATGGTCGGATTCGATTCGGTAACGCCCCGCACGTCGGGCCGTGCGGAGGCCGAACGCCCGCTTGCGGAATACGTCTTCGCAGTCGCGACCGCCTGGGGCTTTCACTGTCGCTGGTTGCCCGTCAAAGGCTGCGCGCCGAATCTGCTGATCGAACACACCGCGAATCCCGAAGCGCCGTGGCTGCTGTTCGACAGCCATCTCGACACGGTCGGCATCGCCGGCATGACGATCGACCCCTTCGCGGCAACCATCCGCGACGGCCGGCTCTATGGCCGCGGCGCGTGCGACACAAAAGGAACTGGCGCCGCGATGCTCTGGGCACTCCGCGAATACGCCCGCAATGTTCCCCCTCCTCCGTACTCGGGGGAGGGGCTAGGGGAGGGGGCAAAGCAGGCTTCACCCTCCCCACAAGCCTCGGCAATCGGCGGCCAGCGCGCAGCAAACGTCGCGATCCTGTTCAGCGTCGGCGAAGAAGATCAGCAGATCGGTGCCCGCACCTTCGTGGACGAGCACCTGCCGATGCTGTCGTGGCGGCCGGCGGCGATCGTCGTCGGCGAGCCGACGCGGATGCAGCTCGTCGCCGGCACCAATGGTTTTGTGCGCTGGCAGATTCGCACTCGCGGCCGAGCCGCCCATTCGAGCGCCCCCAGCCAGGGCCGCAATGCAATCAGCGACATGGCCCGCGTGATCGCCGCGATCGAAGACCGATACATCGCGCCGCTGGCGATCGCGCATCCGCTGACCGGCAAGGCGGCCTGCTGCATCACCCGGATCCATGGCGGGACGCAAGTAAACGTGGTGCCCGAAACATGCGCAATCGACATCGACCGCCGCGTCGCGCCAGGCGAAGATTTAGCGACCATCGTGCCGGCCGTCGATCGGCTGTTGGGCGCGCTGCGGGCCGCCGATCCGGAGCTTACCATCACGCACGAAGCCGTCGAGACCGCACCGCCGCTCGATCCCGAGCCGAACCTGCCGCTCGCTGAGTCGTGCGTGGCGACCCTGCGCTCTGTTGGCATCGAGTCGCTAATCACCGGTGCGCCTTACACCACCAACGCCAACCACTACGGCGCAGCCGGCCTCGCCACCATCATCCTCGGCCCCGGAGACATCGCCCAAGCCCACACGGCCCAGGAGTGGATTGAGCTTGAAGAGCTTAGACGCGGCGTGAAAGGATATTTGGCAACGATGAACGATCAGCGATGAACGATAAGCATAATAATTCATCGCTCATCGCTGATCGTTCAACGCTTCCTCAGTGCCGCTGGAGGGAGTTGAACCCCCACGCCCTTGCGGGCACATGGACCTGAACCATGCGCGTCTGCCAATTCCGCCACAGCGGCCGAGTTGTGGTGTAGTTCTACAGTCTCAGATGGAGGCCGATTTCGCAAGGGGCTGACAATTTCGGATTTCGGATTGCGGACTGCGGATTAAAGAACTGATTTCAATCCACAATCCGCAATCCGAAATCCGCAATTCTCAATACCGCTTCATCCCCGCTTCGATCTCCACCGCCCACTGCTCGATGCCGCCGGCCAGGCTTTGGGCTTGGGCAAAACCTTGCTCGCGGAGCCAGCGGGCGGCGCGCAGGCTGCGGACGCCCAGGTGGCAGTGGACCACCACCAGCCGGTTGCGATGCGCCGCCAGCTCCGCCACGCGATCGGGCAACTCGCCTAGCGGCAACAGTACCGCCCCCTCGATCGCCACGATCGCATGTTCGTCCGGCTCGCGACAATCGACGATCACAAGATCGTGCCCGGCCGCAAGCTTTGCGTGCAAGTCGCGGCAAGTGATTTCAAGGGGAAGCATCGCGGGCGTAGGATGGGCACTCCTGCCCGTCCGAGTAGGTGACGCACGGACATGAGTGTCCATGCTACGGAATGAAAAACAGCCGCCGCGATGCTTGGCATCGCGGCGGCTGCGTGGGTTGTAGGTCAGGCTGTGCCTGACTACCTTACTAATACTCTTCGCGAATCACCTCGCGGCCGTTGCGGGTCACGAGCGCCATGTAGGTCTCGGGGGCAATGTCCTGGCCCAGCGACTTGGCGTGCCCGTCGGCAAACGCGTGCTGAACCACGCCCGAATGATTCGAGCTGGGGCCCCACTTGCGTGCCAAAGTGCCGTGAGGGTTCTTCCCAGTCCCTGTCTTGGGCTGGTAGTGCTTCTTGTCGAAGTCGGTAGTACCTTCGCGAGTTTCACCTTGATTGAGCGAAACCGCGCAGTTCGGCGTGGCGGTACACCACCACGTGCCGTTGTTGGCGCCAGCGGTCGTATTCAGCACCGGCATGGTCGACTGGGGCCAAATCGCGACCCCATAGCTCGCCAGCGCGTTGTACCACGAGCTATGCACGTCTTCGCGGGATTCTCCGACCATCGCGGTCTTTGAAGTGCCGTCGCTCAGGCTGCGAATGCCGTGCCCCTTGGCAGTGACCCGCCCCCCCGTAACGCCGGGGAACACGATCGCCCCATTGCCGCAGTAAGCGCCGCTCGTGCAACTGGGGTCAGCAGGAGTCGCACTGGCCGTCGTCCGTAGCCCGCCGACCGGGCTTTCGACGTAATGCGTCGAGGCGATTGCAATATAGGTTCCGGATGCCGCTCGCGAAGGCGGGGCGAACTTTGACGGTGCAACACCAAACGCAACGACGTCTTCGTCGCCGGGAAAGCTCGCACAAACCAGCGGTCCGATCTTCGCTTCCCAGATGTAGGGGTTGGTCTGCTGGTTGTGAATCAGGGGTGGATTCTGGGTTCGCTCTTTATCAACGGTATCCTTGGAGTTATACGCGTTGTTTTGCAGTTTATTGGACGAAGCCGCGTCGGCGAGCTTGTTGTAGAGCGGGTTCTCTTCCATGAACGGCAAAAGTTGGGTGATCCAACTATAGCCGTCGCCCGCTTGCGAGCGTTTAATCGTGGCCACCGCGGGGTCCGTGGAGGCGCCGTACTGCACGGCGGCACCACCCTGGAGCAGCGGCGCGGTGGAAGCCAAGGGAAACGCGCCCTTGGTATCGTGATGGTTTTGCAGGGCGACGGCGATGTCGCGCAGATGGGCCAGACAGTCGTTCCGCCGAGCCGCTTCACGGGCCGCTTGCACGGCGGGCAGCAACAGGGCCACCAAGATGCCGATAATGGCAATCACGACCAGCAGTTCAACCAGGGTAAAGCCGGGTCGCGATCGGCTTGGCCCTACTAACACGGGCGCTCTCATGAGAGTTCCTCCAAACAAAGTACAACGAATAAATGAGACGAATAAATCGGGCGTCTCCGAGACGCCGTTGCCTCTTCACTAGCTATCGGCTGTCGGCTATCGGCCGTCGGCCAGAAAGCAGTCAGCCAGTATAGGTGCGTTGGTTGAGCTTGAGATTATTGCCGTGAGCGGATCTTGCCACGAACAATTGGCTCTCGGGCGAATGCCTATTCTCGGCGGGTGCCACTGCTGGCTTGCCCAGCAGTGAGACCCTGGTGCATGCTCCATTGCTCAGCCAATTCATGAAATGGACGGCAACGGCACCTTGCACCTGCTTGAAAAGAACCTCCGCGCAAAGCTCTGCCCCTACGGATATAAGAGTGTACGTTAAAACCAGGGGGCTTGTCAATGATTTGGGATTGGGGATTTCAGATTTGGGATTTGGGGGGTGGCTGGGGTCGTAGGCGCCAGCCGAAGCCCCCAGCGGAAGCGCAAACCAACTTGTTGGCCCACGGCTCTGCCGCGTGAGATTAGTTCGCCTATTCAGGTTCGCTGGGGGCTGCGCCTGCTGGCTTCGACCCCAGCCACCCGTCGATCAATCCCCGCGCCCCCATGCGCAAAACGGAGAGCAAATTTCTTTGTGCCAACATCGTGCGCGCAGAGCGTGGCACAGTGGCACAGTGGCACAAAACTCAAAAACGCCTTGAAATAAGCGGCCAATCCCGTTTGTGCCAACTTGGCGTGCGTGGCAAGTGGCACAAACTTGGAATCGCCAGACCTACAACCAGCCCCCAACCCCTAGCCCCCCAGCTTCCGACCCCTGCCCCTGACCCCTCCTCCACGCGACAATAGAGCAACTTCTCTACCCGCCGAACGGACTTGCGCCTTCCCATGCCCTCCGAAATCACCGTTGTCACGGGGCCGGCCCGGTCGGGCAAAACCGCCCGGCTGGTGGCCCTCGTGGCGGCGGAACTCGCCCGCGGCCGCCAGCAGGGGCTGCTCGGCACCGCCCTGTGGCTGACGCCCAACTTCCGGGCAATGGACGGCATCCGCCAGCGGCTGCTCGCCGCAGGCCAGCCGGCGGTGCTGGGGCTGAGCTTACGCACCTTCGACCAGTTTGCCGAGGCGATGCTGGGGGGTGCCGTCGAAGCGGGCCGGCCCCTGTCGAAGCTCCAAAAACGCCGCCTCCTCGGGCAGGTGCTCCGCGAGCTTCACGCCGCTGATAAACTCGATTTCTTCGCCGCCCTGGCCGATCGCCCCTCACTGGTCGAAGCCCTCGGACGGTCGATCACCGAGCTAAAACGCCGCGGCATCTCGCCCGCGACACTCGCCAAGCATGCCAAGCGGAAGACCGCTTCCGCCCGCGACCGCGAGCTGGCAACCATTTACGCCGAGTACCAATCGCGGCTCGACACACACAAGCTGTACGACGCGGACGACAAGCTCGCCCGGGCCAGCGAACTTGTCCGCAGCGGAGAATTGGGGGCGTTCGACGACTTGCGATTGATCGTCGTTCACGGCTTACCCACGTTCACACCCGGACAACTCGAACTGCTTCAGGCTTGGGACGGGCACGTCGAGCAGATCGTGATTTCGCTCGAGCTTTCAGAAGACGCCGATCGCCCCGAGCTTTTTGCGACGACGCGGGAGACGCTGCAGGATTTGCGCGAGCGGTTTGCGGAAGTGCGCGTCGAGCATCTCCCAGCGAGCCGTGGCGTCCCGCCCACGGCGAATAAAATTCCCCCGCGGACGGAGGAAGGGAAGAGATGCGCAGCGCTTGATTATCTTGCGCGACATCTGTTTACGAATCCGCGCACGCTTCAGAACGATGCACCGCGCGCCCACGGAATTGAAATTATCGCGGCGGCCAATCAACAAGACGAAGTCTTGCAGGTGGCGCGGCGGGTGAAGCGGCTGCTCGTCGATGGCGTGCCCGCGCGAGACATTCTCGTGACCGCTCGATCGCTTAGTGGTCTGGGCACGCGGATACACGACGTGTTCGAGCAGTTCGGAATCCCACTTGCTATCCAGCGCTGGCGCACGCTTGGCGAAGACCCGCTCGTGCGGACGCTGATCGCGCTGCTGGAGCTGGACGCAAGCGATTGGCCGTTTCGTAAGCTCGTGCGGCTGCTGACGAATCGCCGTATCGCGGCGTGGGACGGCGACGGTCGCCGCGGCGCGACCGAGTGGATCGTTCGTGACCTGCAATTCGCCAAAGGACGCGAGTCGCTTCTAAAGGCAGTGAACAAACTGGCCGCGAATTCGGGTGCCACTGGCTCTGCCAGTGCTTCAACCGATTCGGAAGACACTGGCGGAGCCAGTGGCACCCCAGCACGGCAGGTGCGAGCGACGTTGGCGGAATCGCTGTTAATTGAGCTTGCCGACGCACTCGGTTCGATACCTCCGCAAGCAACGCCTCTCGATTGGTGCGCGGCGCTGGAACAACTCGCCAAGCGGTTGGGCATTGCGCCAGAGTATTCCGACACGCTGAAGGAATTGCGGCACGCCTTGCGATCGGCAGAACAACTTGCGACGTGGCAGAACGATCCGCCGCCGGAGCTTGATCGCGGCACCCTGCTGGAACTGATGCGCGACATTGCCAGTCACGAATCGTTGCCGGAGCGAACCGACGAAGCGGGCTGCGTGCGCATGATCGGCGCGCCGACCGCGCGGCTGTTGCCGGTAAAGCACCTGTTCGTGATGGGCCTGGTGGAGCAATCGTTCCCGCCGCCCGAACCCGTCGGCGAGCTGTACAGCGATCGGGAGCTTGATGCGCTGGCCGGCGCGCGGCGTACGGACGATGAGCGGCCCGATCGGGGCTGCGCCGAGATGTTGCTGTTCTACGAGTTGGTGAATCGCTCCAGCGAGAGCGTCGTCTTTAGCTATGCGGCGCTCGACGAAAAGGCGCAGCCGCAGTTTCCGAGCCCCTATTTGCAGGACGTGGAACGCATTTTCGGTCCAGGCGCGATTCGTTGCACGAAACCGGAAGAAAGCTTGCGGCCCGTGCCGAGCGGCCCGCCGGCGAGCGATTTTGATTGGCGGCTGCAAGCCGTCGATCGAGCCCTGAAGGGCGCACCAGCGCTGCTGGCGGGTTTAACCAGCCATGAGCGCACAGTCGGCACCGCGCGTTCGCTGCTGGCGGGCCTCGATGCGACGCATCACCGCGCGCGGGGGGATAGCTTCGGGCCGTTCGAGGGGGTATTCGCCCCAGGGCCGGCGCACCTCAAGTTGGCGAAGCGGTTCGACGGAGAGCATCTGTGGAGTCCCAGCCAACTGGAGCTTTACGCCCAGTGCCCGTTCAAGTTTTTGATGGAACAAGTCTGCCGGTTCGAGCCGCCGGGCGAACTGCTGCTCGATACCGATCCGTTGCGCAAAGGGACGCTCGCCCACGAGGCGCTGGCGATCCTGCACCGCAAATTGCGCGAGCGGGTGGCGGAGCGGATGACCGTCTCGCACCTGGGCGCGGACACGCTGCGCGAGGAGTACCTTTCGGCTCTGGACGAAGCCCGCAAGCAATTGCCGCCCGAGGGGGTCATCGGGGCGCTGGCCGATTTGGAACGGGCCGAGATCGCCCGCTGGGCGGAAGCCTATGCGCAGCAACACAGCGCTTACGACGAGCAGTGGCGCCAACTCGATGAACCGATGCGGCCAAGCCACTTCGAGGTCCGCTTCGGCCCGGCCCGCGGCAGCACCACCGGCGAAGATCAGCGCTCGACCGATGAGCCGTTCGTGCTCCAGATTGGCGACGAGGCGCTGCGGTTCACGGGGCGCATTGACCGCATCGACGTGGGCCGCATGAATGGCCAGACGGTGCTTACGATCGTGGATTACAAATCGGGCAGCACGGTGAAGTATGTGACCGCGGATGTCGAGGCAGGAAAACAGTTGCAGCTAGTGCTGTACGCAATGGCCGCCGAGCAGCACCTGTTCCGCGGCGATGAGGCGAAGACGATTCATGCAGGTTATTGGGCATTGGCCGAGGAAAAACTCGAAACCCGGCAGACGAAGCGGTGGGTGGACTTCCACCAGTTGGTCGAAGGTGAGTGTGTGCTAAACGAAGACTGGTCTAAGACATGGCAGGCAACGAGCGAGCGGATCACGGACATCATCCACGGCATCCGCCACGGTGAATTTCCGATGCACAACACCGATCCCAAATGCACGAGCTTTTGTGATTTCAAAACCGTCTGCCGCGTAGCGGTCGCGCGCAACATGGAAAAAGTGTGGCCGAAGGAACAAAGAGAACCGCTAATGGACGCTGATGTTCGCTAATAAAAGAGAGATGTGTTTGACAGTCTCTTGTAGGAAATTCGGGTTTGCCCAAATCTTCAAAATGTTCCCCCTATCAGCGTCCATTAGCGTCCATTAGCGGTTCTCTTCTTTAGTCATTCGTAAATAGTCGTGAACACACTCCAATACACTTCCGAACAGAGTGCGGCGCTGACGACTTGGAGCGAGTCGGTGGCGCTCTCCGCGGGGGCGGGATGTGGAAAGACGTTTGTGCTGACGCGGCGGTTTCTGTCGCATCTCGACCCGCACGACGCAGCGCCGAACGTGAAATTGGGCGAGCTTGTTGCGATCACGTTCACCGACGCCGCGGCCCGCGAGCTGCGCGACCGCGTGCGGCGAGAGTGCGTCGCGCGGCTTCAAGACCCGGCGAACCAAGACCCCGGAGCGTGGCTAACACTGCTGCGTTCGCTCGATTCGGCGCGGATCAGCACGATCCATTCACTCTGTTCGCGGCTCATTCGCTCCCATGCGGTCGAGCTTGGCCTCGACCCGACGTTTCGCGTCAGCGACGCCGCGGCCAGTGCGGTACTCGAAATCGAAGCGGTCGACGACGTGCTTCGCGACCTGCTTTCCCGCCGCGACGACGACGTAATGCGGTTGGCGGCCGATTATGGGTTATCGCTTCTGAAAACGATGATTGGCGACATGCTGCCGAAAACCCGGCTGGCCGAGTTCGCAGGATGGAGCGAGAAGCCACCCGCGGATACGGTCAAAATCTGGGAGGCCGTGCTGTATTCCGTGGTCCTCCCTCAAAACCTGAACGAACTTTCCAATTCACCCGCGGTGCGCGAAATTCTGCAACTGCTCGAAGAGCTTCCCTTTGGCGTGCCGCTTAAGCCGGCGCTTGCCGCGGCGCGCGACATGCTGCTCGAGCGACTGCCCCGGCTGGCCGATTTTGCGGAGCGGCCCGACGAATTGCGCGCGGTTCGGGAGGCGGCGAAGGTGCAGGGCATTTGCACGAAAAAGGATTGGCCGG
The DNA here is from genome assembly GCA_040901765.1 of Pirellulales bacterium. GTDB lineage: Bacteria > Planctomycetota > Planctomycetia > Pirellulales > Lacipirellulaceae > JBBDYG01. Next base: position 29,601 of record JBBDYG010000071.1, on the reverse strand, counting down.
ACGACGATTGCTACCAAGCGTATACGGCGGCGTGCAAATCATTTCGCGACGATCTCGACAAGATTCTCAAATTGGAGTTCCACGGCGACATCGCCGCAATCGCTGCCGAAAACGGCCTGCGGCTGATGCGCGTTTCCAGCCAAGTCGCCGCGGCCTACGAGCAGGCAAAGCGCGACCAGGCCGCGATTGATTACGACGACCTGTTATTCCACGCGCACCGATTGCTGAGCGACGAGCGGTTCGTAGAAACGCGCACGGAATGGCAAAAGCAAGTGCGGCTGCTGCTGGTAGATGAATTTCAGGATACCGATCAGGTGCAGGTCGATATCGTCAAGGCGCTTGTGGGGGACGGCCTGGCTTCCGGCGGGCTGTTTTTTGTGGGCGACTTCAAGCAGTCGATCTATCGGTTTCGCGGCGCGGAGCCGCGGGTGTTCGAGGCGCTGACAGAAGAAGTTCCCGCCGGCGGGCGGCTGCTGTTGACGACGAACTTCCGCAGTCAGCCGGCGATTTTAGATTTTGTGAACGCGCTGTTTGGCCGCGTGTGGCCGGACAAGTACAAGCCGCTCGTGCCGCAGCGGTCGCAGACCACGCCCCGCCCCGCAGTAGAGTTTTTATGGACGGCGCCTGCCGGGCCAGAAACGGCGGAGCCGGGCAAGAAGACGAAAATCAACATGGAAGCCCTGCGGCGCGAGGAGGCAAAACGGATCGCGCAGCGACTGACGGCGATGATCGACGACGGCGAGCCGATCGTCGCGAAAGATGGCCCGCCGCGGCCGGTCCAGCGGGGCGATATCGTGATTCTGTTCCGCGCGCTCAGCGACGTGCAGTTTTACGAGAAGGCACTCGAAGAAGCGGGCATCGACTACTACTTAGTCGGCGGCCATGCGTTTTATTCCCAGCAAGAAGTGTTCGACGTGCTCAACCTGCTGCGGGCGGTTAGCAGTTCATGCGACGACGTGAGCCTGGCGGGCGTGCTGCGCAGCCCGTTCTTCTCGCTGGCCGACGAGACGCTGTTTTGGCTCGTCGAGCGTTACGGCAGCCTGAACGCCGCCATCGCGGCGGGCACACCGCCACGGGAACTTGAATCCGCGGAGCGAGAAAAATTTAGCGCCGCGGTGGAAACCATCCACGAGTTGCGGCGACTCAAAGAGATTGCATCGCCCGCGGTGGTGTTGCAAACGGCGCTCGATCGCACTGGCTACGACGCGGTGTTGCTGGCGGAGTTTCTCGGCGAAAGAAAGCTCGCCAACCTGCACAAACTGCTGGAGCAGGCCCGCGCCACCGAGCAGGTCGCCGGCGGGGGCTTCGAGGCGTTTCTCGAACAACTTACCGAGTTCACCACCCGCGATCCCAAAGAGGCCTTGGCCGCCACGAACCCCGAATCGGCCGACGTGGTGCGACTGATGACGGTGCATATGGCCAAGGGCTTGGAGTTTCCCGTGGTGGTCGTCGCCGATCTGGACCGCGAACTGGCGATTCGTTGGCCCGCGGCGACCTTCGATCCGCAACTTGGCCCGCTGGTGAAGTTGCCCGCATTTCAAGAGGATCGTTCGGCCGTCGGGCGCGATCTCTACCAACGGATTCACATGCCCGAGGAAGTAGACGAGCTGAACCGACTGTTCTACGTAGCCTGTACCCGGGCGGCAGACTATCTCGTGCTCAGCGCGGCGGCCAAAGACTTGGACGCCCCAACAGGTGCGTGGCTCAAATTACTCGGGCAACACTTTGAATTGCGAACGGGCGCGTTTCTCGGGGTCTCGCCCAATGAGCCGCTAGCAAGGTTAAGCCAAATCGAAGCAGCGGGCATCAAGCACCAACGCGACGCGCGCGAAGATTTGCTCAAGTTAGTCGCTCAAACGGAATTGCTGATCGGTCAGGGAAACGGTGAAGTGCCGCCCGCCGCACACGGGTTGGCGGCGGACCGCGCAATGCGGCAGCGGTTTTCGGTGACGCAGTTGTCGGGCAAGATCGTCCGCCACGATGGGACGGGAGCCGATGCCGACGGCCCTCGGGCCGAAGCGGCGGGCGGCGGGAAGTGGCTTGACCCGCTCGGCTTCGGCACCCTGGTGCATGCGGTGCTCGAGCGGGCACGGTTCGGCCAGAAGAACCCCGTGCGCGATTGGTGCGAGCTGCTCGCGCCGCTCCACATGGACGACGATGAATCAACCGCGGCAACGAAGGCGGAAGAATTGGTCGAAAAGTTCCTCGCTTCGCCCCGGTGCGCGGAGCTAGTGTCTGCGGCGAGCGTGAAGCGCGAGATCGAATTCTTGCTCCGCTGGCCATTGGACGCAAATAGCCCCGACGCGCAATTTCTGCAAGGCTATATTGACTGCATCTACCGCGACGCCGTCGGCGCGTGGCACCTGCTCGACTTCAAGACGAATCGGGTCGAGGGCAAAGACCTCTCCCAAGTGGCGGAGCAATATAAAATGCAACTTGGGGTGTACGCCCTGGCGATCGAGCAGTCGCTCGGCGTAAGGCCCGCAAAGTTGGTGCTCCACTTCCTCCGCCCGAGCAAGGAGCACCACTTCTCGTGGGATGAAGCCAGCCGGGCGAGTGCGATCGCGCAAATCAACCAGGCCATCGCCGACGCCATGAGTGTGATAACATAAACATGGTCCGCAGATCGCGCAGATAAACGCAGATAACTTCGTGCGTGTGTTTTTTATCTGCGGCCATCTGCGGACATAATGTAATTTCCGCCATGAACGAGTTTGAGCTAGGTCCGCATCGCGATTTTGCCTATGAGGTGGTGCGCCGGTTGCGCGATGTGGGGCACCAAGCGTTGTGGGCCGGCGGGTGCGTGCGCGATCAGTTGCTCGGGCTGTTGCCGAAAGATTACGACGTTGCGACCAGCGCCCGGCCGGAGCAGATTCGCGAGCTGTTTGGCCAGCGGCGGACGATTGCCGTGGGCGCGGCGTTCGGCGTGATCGCCGTGCTCGGACCGCGCAGCGCCGGGTCGGTCGAAGTGGCGACGTTTCGCGGCGAGTCGCAATATCTCGATGGCCGACACCCGAGTGAAGTTCATTTCACCGACGCGGAGCACGACGCCCAGCGGCGCGACTTCACGATCAACGGTCTCTTTTTCGACCCGATGAAGAGCGAGGTGATCGACTACGTGAACGGCCAACGCGACTTGGCCGAGCGGATCGTGCGGGCGATCGGCGACCCGACGGCGCGGTTCGCCGACGACAAATTGCGGATGCTAAGGGCCGTGCGATTTGCGGCGACGTTCAATTTCACCATCGAGCCAACGACTCTGACCGCGATCGAGCGTCATGCGGCGGAGATCCACCAGGTGAGCGCCGAACGGATCGGGATGGAAGTGCGGCGAATGCTGCTCGACCCCCGCCGGGCGGCGGCGCTCAAGCAGTTGGAAGCCTGCAATTTATTGGTCGAGGTGCTGCCGGAGGTGGCGCGTCTGCCGCGCGACATTCAAAAGGCGACCCGGGCGGTGTTGCGCCATTTGGACGATCCGACGCTTTCCGTCGCGCTCGCGGCGGCGCTACATCGTGCGGGCGGACCCGATGTTGCCCGCGAAGTGTCTCGCCGGTTGCGATTCACCAACAAGGAAGCCGACCGCACCGAATGGCTGCTGAGCCATTTAGAGCAGGTTGCGGCGGCCGACCGATTGGCGTGGCCGCAGTTACAACGCATTCTGGTTCACGAAGGCGGCCCGGAGTTGGTGCAAGTGCTTGTGGCAATTACCGGCGAGACCGCCGCAACGCGACTGTGCCGCGAGAAGCTCGCGATGCCCGTGGAAGAATTGAACCCAGCACCTTTGGTGGACGGCAGCGACCTGTTGGCTGCGGGTGTTCCTGCGGGGCCTGGTGTGGGAAAGCTGCTCGAGCAGATTCGCGACTCCCAACTGGCGGGTTCGTTAACGAGCCGAGAACATGCATTGGAATCCGTCAAGCAGGCGCTCGCGACCGGACCGTGAGACAGATTTGCCATGATAGACAAACCACCGACAACGCCCGCTGGATGCCGCACAATTCGTTGGCTTCTGCGCGCGACGGTGATCGCAATGTGCCTCGGCCAGGCGTGGTGGCTGGCGATCGTGCAGGAAACGCCGCTCGTGGGTTGGCTCCACTCGCCGCGCGACGTGGGCGGCTGGAATCTCTCGGAATCATTCGCATTGCAATCGCAAGTCGCGGTGGCCTCTCTGTTGGTTGTTACTGCGATAGTGACGTTCTTCCGTTCGGTCGCTCTGCTCCTGTTGCCCGTGTCGGCCGTACAGGTCGCGCTCGCGGTGGCGATGTGGCAGACGGCCGATGGGTTCCAAATCGTTTCCAGATGGCTTCCGCCGACTGTGACGGCCTTGTTGCCATTTTTGACCCAAGGGGCGCGAGTTGCCGCGCCGCTGGCGCTATGTCTCTACGATCGCCCCGAGCGCACTCCGCACACTTCCTGGGAAGCGGTCGCTCGCGGGGGGGCGTGCTTTGCGTTTGCGGGGCACGGCCTGGAGGCCCTGTGGCACTCCCCGCAGTTTGCCGATTTGATTTTGTTCTCCGCTCGCCGAATTGGGACCGCGATGACAGAACACGCCGCCCAAACGCTGCTCACCGGAATTGGGGTCATCGACTTGCTGCTGGCCGCGCTGCTGGTTACCACACGCTGGCGCGCCGTGGCGATTTACGCGGCATTGTGGGGGTTGGTGACGGCTGGCAGCCGAATGTCCGCCCACGGCCTGGAGTTCGGCTGGTACGAGACGCTCATTCGGACAGCCCACTTTGGCCTGCCGGCCGCACTTGCGGTATATTGGTGGCATCGACCGGCGCGCCCGCCGGTTCCCGCCCCGACCGCTTCCCCGCTCGATTGAAGTCCCAACTATGTTGCCCCTCTTGCGCCGACCGCTTTCTTTGTTTCTTGTTGCCGTTGCTTGCGCAGCCCTTGCTTTCAATGCCAACGCTGACGAAGCTCCGCCCGAAAAAATCACGGGGCTTAATCCGGTGCAGTGGCGCGTCGTCTGGCAAAACGACCCTGCCCATGAGGCGATTCTCTCGTGGTCAACCGGCGAAGCAGGAGAAGTCCACCGCGTTCATCTGCGCAAAGAGGGCAGCGCGGAGGCCACGATCGTCGATTGCCAGCGAAGCGGCATGTACACCGGCACGATCGACGACCAGCCGCTCCATTTCCACCACGCGCGGCTGACGGAATTAGAGCCGGCAACACGCTACAACGTGCAGATGGAAAGCGACGGCCACAAGTCGCCCGAACTGCATTTCTACACGGCGCCGGCCGACGATGCGCCAGTCAGCCTGCTCTTTGGCGGCGACTCGCGCTCCGGTTGGGAAGAACGCAAACAAATGAACCGACTGATGGTGCGGCTTAGCGAAGAGCAATCGAAAGCCGAGCGCCCCCCGGTGCTGGCGCTGGCCCACGGTGGCGATTACATTGGCGATGGCCGTTACCTTACCGAGTGGTCGCGGTGGCTGAGCGACCACGAGCTAACCGTCGGCCCCGCGGGCCGGCTGCTGCCAATCATCGCCGCCCGAGGCAACCACGATAGTGGTCCGTTGTTTAACGAAATCTTTGATTTTCCGCCCGACGACGCCAACTACTATGCGATGGACATCACGCCTGCCGTGCGGTTAGTGACGCTGAACACGCAAGTGAGTACCGCCGGCGATCAGCAAAGCTGGCTCGATAGCGAGCTAGCCGCCGCGCGACCGAAGCATCGCTGGGTCGCTTGCCAGTATCACATACCAGCCTTCCCGGCGGTCAAGGTTCCCGGCGGGGCGTTGCAGAGTTGGGTGCCGCTATTTGAAAAATACAACGTCGATCTGGTCTGCGAAGCGGACGGACACTGCATCAAACGCACCGCGCCGATCCGCGACTACAAGATCGACCCGACCGGTGTCGTCTACATCGGCGAAGGAGGGCTGGGCGTCGGACAGCGGACTCCCAAGGCCGATCGCTGGTATCTTAACTCCCCGCAAGCCAAGACCGGCTCGGGGCACCATATCCATCTGTTGACGTTCTCGCGCGATGGCCTCACCATACGAACGATTCTAATGGATGGCATGCTGTTCGACGAAGCGACCCTTCAGCCGCGCAAGCTCGCGGTCGATTCCGCCGCCGGCGAGTGAGGTAACACACCATGCGCAGCGGGATTCAATTTGCCGTGGGGTTGGTTCTCGTCGCGATCCTCGCGAGAGTCTTTCTCTTGATGGGTTTGATTGTGCCCGTAATGGTGGCCGGCAGCTCGATGGCCCCTATGCTAATCGGTCCGCACGTTGAAGCGGCCTGCCCTAAATGCGGATCGGCGACAAAGGTCGGAACCGATCAACCCCTTGGAGGTTGGGTGGCCTGTTCGAGCTGCGCGGCATTACTGTCGATCGACGACGCGTCCGTCTCGGCGGGCGACGCGATATGGATCGACCGCACCGCATTCGTGCTGCGCGCTCCGCGGCGCTGGGAAGTTGTCGTTTTTCAATGCCCGGACGATGCCTCGCAGCTTTGCGTGAAGCGGGTGCTGGGATTGCCAGGCGAGCGAATCGCACTTCGCGATGGCGACATCATTATTAACGGCCAGCACATGGCGAAACCGTTCGACATCGATTACCAGGTTCGTTCCGGCGACGGAATCCGCCAACCGGAGTTCGATCCCAGCCAGCAAAGCTGGCAGCTTGGTGAGGGATATTTTGTAATTGGGGACAATCAGGCAGTTTCGCTCGATAGCCGCAACTGGCCGAGCGGCCCCGATTTACCGCCGAAACTCCTCGTGGGCCGACCCATCGGCCACGGAGGCTATCCGGAAAAGCGCTGACCGCGCAGTTCGTCGGATGAGAATCGGCGGAGCCACGCGGATTAGGTTGCCACGAGGAGCATCAGCTTTGCCACGTGTCGGCGTAAAACCCCTGTTTTTGTAGAGGATTGCCACAATGCCACGTTCAGGGGGGGTGGCAACCCTGGTGGCAAAGCTGGTCAGGGAAGGTCACGGTAAGCCGCAAACGACAGAATTATCAGAGACTCCGGCTTGGAGGTTCTAGATTCCCGTAGCCTGGAGCGAGTTGACGGATACACTTTCATCGCTTGCGGCTTAGCGCAGAACCCTAGGCTCTTCCCATTCCGTAGAACCTTATCGGACTGCACTGCGGCGACAGTAGGTCGCCGGCTACAATCGGGTTTCTCACCACTACTTCACTCGTCTCGTTGCCCCCATGGCTAAGACCAAGAAACCTCCCGCCCCTCGCCCGCAGGCTCCGAAGCTTCCCGTTCCGGCGAAGGCCGAACCGGTAACGCCCACCTCGGGGCAACCGTTTCGTGAAACGGTCGAGTCGTTCGCAATTGCAATTGTGCTCGCGTTCTTGATTCGCACGTTCGCGGCCGAGGCGTTCGTAATCCCGACCGGCTCGATGGCCAACACCCTGATGGGGCAGCACCAAGATGTGTTTTGCGAGCAGTGTGGCCAGCGATACCGCGTTAGCGCGAGTGACGAACAAGACGAGACGATTCTCAAAAACCCCAATCGGGAAATGCGCGGCCCAGTCAGCGCGGACGAACGATGGAAGGCTGCCACGATCGCCGGTACCTGCCCCACTTGCCGCGACACGATGATCTTTTCTTCCAAAGACATTCCGCAAGCGGTTCGTAGCTCCGGGCTGGACATCGTCGACTTGGGCCGCGCCTACGGCGGCGATCGCATTCTCGTGAACAAATACGTGCTCGACTTCCAAAAGCCTGAACGGTGGGATGTCGTCGTGTTTAAGTTCCCCGGAGACGCCAACACCAACTACATCAAGCGGCTCGTCGCGCTTCCCAACGAAGAGGTTCGCATCTACCACGGCGATTTGTTCATTGGCGAGCGCGACGAAGACGCTCAAGTGGCCCATGCGATCGAACGAAAGCCGGCGAGCAAGGTGCTCGCCATGCGCGAATTGGTACACGATACCGACCACGATGCGGCGGCACTCTACGATGCTGGCTGGCCCTTGCGCTGGCAAGCGGACGGCGATCAATGGAAGACGACTGCGGAACCGTCTGGAAAGCGAGTGGTGCAAGAATACGAATTGAACCAACCGACGCAGGATGCGGCATGGCTCCGCTATCGTCATCGACCACCGGAGCTTACTGACTGGTTGCGACTTCGCCAGACGCGACCCGCCGGCGAGAAGGCCTTTGTCGAAGGAAGCGATTCATTTCCCGAGCCGGAACTAGTGGGCGACTTCAACCCGTATAACTCAAACGTTCAACGGCGTCAACTCAACGCGCTGCCCAATGTGGAAGGCCTCGAGAATATCGATGGCGGCAACGGCATTCATTGGGTGGGCGATCTGATTCTCGAAGCCGATGTAAACATCACCAGCGACACCGGCGAGCTACTGCTCGACCTCGTGAAAGGGGGCCGGCATTTCGTCTGTCGCATCGACGTCGCCACGGGCAAGGCCACGCTCGGCATCGAGGAGTTCGAGACCCGCGCGCCGGTTGTCGGTTTCGCGCCCCAAGCGGAGACATCCATCGACGGCGCCGGCGAGCACCAGCTTCGCTTCGCCCACGTGGACGAGCAGTTGCTCCTTTGGGTGGACGGCGACCTAATCGAATTCTCCGACTCAACGGCATACGATTACGAGAAGCTCTTCGGCGATCGCCAAGATGAAATTCCAGGAACCAGCGCGAGCGATCCCGGCGATTTGGCCCCGGCCGCAATCGGTGCGCGGAATGCGACGCTCACCGCCGATCGGTTGCATCTGGCGCGCGATATTTATTACATTGCCGCGAACGACGGATCGCAAGACGAGAAACGCCTCCTCACCGATTATCCGCGCGGCAGCGACTACGCGAAGATTCGATTGACCCCCCAGTTGTGGGATGAGTTCCGTGGCCGGGACGAGGCAATTTTCCCGCTTCGCTCCAAAGAATACTTCGTGATGGGCGACAACAGCCCGTATAGCCTCGACGCCCGACTGTGGTACCCGCGCGGCGGTCCCGGCGGTTCTTATCTCGATGAAAACCTCTTGATCGGGAAGGCCGTTTTCGTGTACTGGCCTCATTCCTGGTGGAGCGTCCCCTATACCCCCATCCCCCTCTGGCCCAACTTCCGCGACATGCGGCTGGTGCGGTAAAGGCTGTCGGCTATCGGCTTTCGGCTATCGGCCAGAGGAAAAAATACTGTCTGGCCGATAGCCGACAGCCGATAGCTAACAGCCCCCTACGAAGGATCGACCCATGTCCCTGCTGGAAGCCCGCGGGCTTGTGAAATCGTTTGGCCGTCGCCGCGTTGTGGATGGCGTCGATTTTGAAGTCGAGCCGGGCGAAATTGTCGGTCTGCTCGGACCCAACGGCGCTGGCAAGACCACCTCGTTCCGCATGACCTGCGGGATGATCGACCCTGATGCCGGCACGGTGCGGCTCGGCGCCCACGAAGTAACGGACTGGCCGATGTCCCGCCGCGCGAGCGAAGGGGGCATGGGCTATCTCGCCCAGGAGTCGAGCGTCTTCCGCAAGCTTTCCGTGCAGAACAATCTGCTGGGCGTGATGGAGATGCTTGGCGTCGACCGCCGCACCCGCCGCCGCCGCTGCGACGAACTGCTCGAACAGTTCGGCATCTCCAAGCTTCGCCGCAGCCGCGCGATGTCCCTTTCCGGCGGCGAGCGCCGGCGGTTAGAAATCGCCCGCTCGCTAGTCTCCAACCCCAAGATCATTTTGCTCGATGAGCCGTTCACCGGCATCGACCCCGTGACGATCGACAACATTCAAGCGATCATCCGCGACCTGCGCGACCGCGGCATTGCGATTCTGATCACCGACCACCAAGTCCGCGAGACGCTGGAAATCACCGACCGCAGCTACGTGATCCGCGCCGGCAGCGTGCTGTGCCACGGCCAGCCTCAAGAAATCCTCCGCCATCCCGAAGCACGCAAGTATTACTTCGGCGAAGGCATCGAGTGGGCACCCGCCGGAGCGGCATAGCGCGACTGCCGATAACGTGCGACGAAAAGCAGCAACAAGAGCAGCGTCAGTGACGACGGCTCCGGCACGACAGCCTCCGCACTGCTTCCAGAAGTGTTGCCGAAGTTGGCTTTCCACACACCGTAATCCCCGAAATCGATGACGCTGCTCCCATTGCCGTCCGCGGCGAGATTGGTCGACGAACCGAGCGTGTCGCGCCAGATTACGTAGTCGGCGGCATCGACGACGCCGTTGCGGCTATAGTCGCCGGGCAGAAGCCCGGGCAGGATGTGCGAGACGGCATCGATGTACACGACGCCGTCCAGATTCGAACCGGTGTTCGGTGGTCCAAACAACTGGATCGAATCGAGCGTAAAGCTCGCGTCGACGACTCCGTCGCCGTTCACCCAACCATCCCACTGAGCGTCGTCCTCGAGATCCCAAAAGTAGGGATGCCACTGGCCGTCGGCGACGAGGGGTTTGAGCGTGCCGCGTTCGCCCGTCAGCGAACTGAAGTCGTCCACGACGAGCGAAACTTGGATGTTGGGATCGACGGTCTTGGCCCAGAAGCCGACGGACCCGCGTGCGGGCCGGCTTACGTTGTTTGCCGGATTGCCGCCGCCCGAAACGTGACGCGCGAACCAAGCGCCGCCGGGATGAAGCACATCGCCATCCGAGTTGGGATCGTCCACGATCGTCAAGCGCTGCGACCACTGGCCGTCGAAGGCCTGCCCGCTGACGGCTTCGGCGGTTGAAGAATCGCGATTGAAGCCGCGATTGGAACCGGAAAACGACAAAGCGGAGTTGAACGAGCCTTCGTCGCCCCCTTCGAAGTCGGAATACACCAGGACATTGTCGGTCGGCCCGACTTGCTGATTGGCAAAAACGGCAAAGCTATTCGCCACGGCCCGCTCTTTGCCATGCTGACCGTTGGGAAGCAAGTCGCTGGGCAAATTGACGACCTGGGGATCGTGCGACGAAGTGAGCGGATTGTCCATAACGAGGGACGTCGAGCCGCCGCCGTCGAGATTGATGGCGTCTCGGGCACCCCAGCGGATGAGAACTTCGGCCATCTCGCGGTAGGTCAAACCTTCGCTGTGCCCCACATTGCGGCCATCGACGGTGAACAAGAGCAGCTTGCCATCGGCCGTGACGGCCGCCGCCGTGCGGGGGTGGATCGCCGGATCGCCGTTGGCGACGTTGACGCCTTCGGTGACGAGGCGGGTGTTGCCGCCCACCGCGTTGTAAAGCGATGTTGCCGGCTGATGCGCGGTGCCCGTGCTGCCGATGGCGCGGATGATCGTCGCCACATTGTTCATCGAAACGTTAATCGCATCGACAAACCCCGCTTCGAACGGCGAATAGGCATCGCCCTTGGAAACGGACAGGCCGAGCACGTGATATTGGCCGCTGCCGGCGGACGCGAAGAAGGAAGCATTCACGCCGATTTGAGCGCCGGCTTGCGTGACGAACGTGCGGGTGGTTTGCGGTGTTGTTTCGCCGACGAGCGCTCCATTGGAGGGCGTGGCCAGAAACGCAAGGCCAGGTGCTGACATTTCGATTTCTACGACGTACATGTCCACCTGCCGTGGCACGGTGGAACGGCTATGGATTAGCCGAACGCCCTGAAAAGGCTCCGTGATTTCGTTGACTGCGGCGAGCACACCGGGTGTAACCAGCGATGAAACCAGGCAGATGAGCAAAATGAGGCGCATTCGATACGTCACCGAGTACAGCAACTAATTGGCGATGTTTTGCGGCAGCGACGAACGAGCGATAGTCCCATTAGTGCAACCGCTGCGAGCCATAAGCAGGCTGGCTCCGGTACGGCGGCCGTCGTTCCCGTGGCGCTGTCGAGCGTGCGCCCGAAATTGGCCTGCCAGACGCCGAGGTCTGCCGCGTCAATCACTCCGTTGCCGTTGCCATCGGCGGCAAGGTTGCTTGTCGAATCCATCGTGCTGCGCCAGACACTGTAGTCCGCGGCATCCACCGCGCCGTCGCCGTTATAGTCTCCCGACCAGGCTGGCGTCGCGGCGAAGAAACTGGCGGCGCCGCCGATCCACACATTGCTCACCGTAAAGTTGGCAACCGCCGCGCTCGTGAACTGAAGCATGTCGATCGTGGGATTAAAATTCGCGCTGCTGTTGGCGGTAAGCATCCACGGGAAGCTTGGGTTGGTGAAATTATCAATGACCGAACCGCTGGCAAACCACGAGGCCTGCATCGTGTTGGCGGCGGCGTCATTGCCCGAAAGCTTGCCGATTACCGTGTAAGTGGTGTTCGGAAGGAATCCTGAGGCGGCAACATCCTGACCCGCGGTATCCGCTTGGCTTTGAATCGCGACCTGCTGCTGGCTGCCACGAAGTGCGAAGTCGAACTGATTCGCGCCCGCGCTATTGAGGAACTGTAGCGACAGCGTGCGATGAGGCGACGAAAGCTGCGACGCCGATAGCGGGGCCGTGTTCTCGCGGACCAAGAACGTGAAATAGGTTTCCTGGTTTTGCCCCAGGTCGATCGGCGTGGCAAGATCGACTTGCATCACGCGCGTGAGCGCGTTGATCGACTTGGACGCCTCAGCGGAGTTCTGATTGCGAATGGTGACCGCATGATCGCTATGCTTGTTGATGCCCGCGCCGCTGCCCGTGAAGCTCAAAAACCCCAATGCGTGCTGGGTGTAGTTGCCGGTCTCGCGCAGATTCACGCCGTCGCGGATGCCGCGCCATCGACCCGTCAAACCCTGCGAACCTGCGAAGTTCTCGAACGTGCCGCTGTACGCCAGCCGATCGGGCAAATTCACTCCCAAGGCCGCATATCGAGTCGCCAACCAATCCGCATCGAGTTGGTGCACAAACCCGTTTCCGTCGCGGTCGCCTTTCTCCCAGTTGCCACTGATGTAGAAGTCTTCAAACTCAGCAGCGGTCGCAGTTCCGGTCGAGCCGGGAACCGTGCCCATGTTGTTGGCCAGGGTGTTGGCGTCGGCCGAGTTCACCTTGCCGTCGAGGTTGAGGTCGGGCACGCCCCGCTGAAAGGCGATGTAATGGTGCATCACGCGGTGCAGGCTCAAGTTGTTCGTCGCGTCGTAATGCAACGTCCAACTCATCATGCCGGCCATGCCGCGGTCGAGCGCGAGCTGCGTCTTTTCGCGGACTTGCTTGCGGCTTTCGATGTCCCAAGTTCCGGTCCGCGACACGCCGTTGATGTCGTTCACGGTGCCGGTGAATGTAAGCGCGTCGTAGGGCAAATTGGGATTGGCCGCCACGATATTTTTTAGACTCACGGTCGCGGGGCCGTTGTCGCCCCACGTTCCGATTCCCAACACGAGTTGTTCGTCTTTGAACGCCTTCGCGGCGCCCTGACCGGTGAGGTTGAGTTTTGTGTTCGCAAAGTGGTTGTTATTGAGAGAGCCGCCGCCGAACGCCGGGTAGTGGTAGCCCATGATGAAGAGCTGGTCATAAATGGCAGCATCGAATACGGCGCTGTCGTCCCACAACGAACTGGCGAACCCGTAGTCGTCGACAGAAATCTCCATGCCCAGCGGATTGATCGCCGCCCGCAGGTCTTTCGCCGTTTGCGTGTAGTTAGCCCACTCGGCGACGGTGTCGGGTCGCTCCCAATCGAAATTGAAACCCTTCATGTTGTGGGTTTGCAGTAGATTCTTGACATTCGCGACGAAGTTCGCCCGATTGGTGGCGTTGCCCGTGATCGAATTCCAAACGGTTTCCACGCTACCGCCCGAGACATCGAACATGCTCATGTGAAGACGGAAGCCCTGCTGCGCCGCGTGAGTCGTGAGCGCCGCAAGATGCCCATTAGCGTTTGCGTGGTAGTTGAGCGCCCCCGAGGCCGTGGGCCGCACGCCACCGAAATACAGCACGTCGGAAACATGCTGGTACACGCCGTCGGCCGGAAAAGAATTGAGCTGCGACTGCGAGGTCCAATAGGGCACAAAGCCCCAGACGCGGAAGTCAGCCGCCTCCCAAGCAGATACGGATGCCTGCTGCGCGCAGGCCGAACCTATGCCGAGCGCCGCCGTTGCCAACGTCGTGCAAACCAAAGAAATCCAGCGATTCGCGAGCTGGCGAGCTGTTCCGAAAGTCATGCCTGTTCCTGCCGTGCCCCAACCTATTATTGTTGCTGGCCGAGGCGGCGGCAAATTCGTCGCACCACTCTGTTCGCAAGAACCACCCCGCCAGTCCATACCGGCAGTCTAACAACGCAGGACGCGCTCGTCGCTGACGCTCCACGCAGTTTACGCGAACACGATATAATTCTGCGCAAACGGCACGATGCCCCCATGGGGCTGGCGATCCAGTACGGTTACTGTCCCACTTCCGCCCCGGCCCGCGTCGCCGCCGCACGCCACACGGCGAGTACGATGTCGTCGGCGAATGTCTGCACCGAGCCATCAACCATCGCGGCCTGGACGATGCCCGAATGGTGACTTCGGGAAGTAACGATGGCGTAGCTGGGACTTCCATTTACGCCGTTCTTGCCCTCTTGCCACGAGTTGTAGTCGGCGTCGAGCACTTGTCCGTCTTTGGGATAGGGCACGAGCGTGTTGGGAGGCATGGTGGCCGTGAAGCCCGTGTGATGGACGCGCCCGTCGGGCCACTCGGTGTGGCCGGTGTTCTTGTATTCGCTGCCGGAAGCGACCATCGCGGCGGCTTCGTCGGCGGTGCTGGGGATTGTCGTCGAGGACGGCCCGCCGTTGCGGACGTAATGGGTCCAGGCCTTCACTTCCGAGGCCAGCACCGTCTTGCTCGTGCCATCGCTAAACTTGGCCAGCGACAGATTGCTATTCGGATAAAACGCCCCGTCGCCTCCCTTGGAGGTTGCTGGGTTGAATACGAACCAGGTGCCCATGTTGAAGCCATAGGTCGTTGAATAGAGAAATGCCTTGCCGCCGCCAGGGTCACGAACCTCGCCCGCGCGGTCGTCGCTGGGACACGAAAACACTGGTATCCGCAGGTTGTTGATCGCAGTCTGGAAATCCCAAGCCGCGTTCAGGTCCACTAAGCCTCGCAGACTCTCCTCTTCGAGGTAACTCAACAGATAGCCATGCACACCCCAGGCAACGTTGTTGGCCGTTGATCCAGACGACAGGTTGAGCTCCACACTCGGAGGCAGCTTTTTATGCGCGCTCTCGAAATTCAGCGCACCGAGCGCGAGCTGCTTGAGATGATTCTGGCACTGGCTCCGCCGAGCCGCTTCGCGGGCCGCTTGAATCGCAGGCAACAGTAAGGCCACTAAAATGCCGATGATCGCGATGACAACCAGGAGTTCGACGAGAGTAAATCCGCGTTGTTCAGAACGGTTCAACGTTGCGGGGCGATAGTCCATTTGGTCTGCATCTCCGAGGCGTGGGAGTTTAGTGAAGGCACGCGCGAGCTACGGCTGGTGCAGTTAGCAATGGTTATGCCAAGCTTAGCTCGAAGTCTTTTATGATGGAAAATGCGGCGGATTGTGCTGCAATTGATGCCAAGTTCCCGATTTGCACCGCTATCGTTGGCGATGCAACCGACAGTGGTGGCCACGCAATCGACTGCGCCACCAGTTCTCATGTCGAATTGCCGGCCGTCTCCAACATTCCTAGAATGAGACAGCCTCGCCACCGTCTCCGAAAACCCTGCCATGCGCCGTCCATTGCGATATCAGATCATGCTGCCCATGGCCGGCATCATGTTGTTGGCCGTCGTGGTGGTTGCGACGCTCGGGGCGATGCTGGCGATTCGTGCAACCGAAGACCGCATCGCTTCGCAGCTCTTTAGTGTCACGCAGATTCTCGAGGAGTCGAGCTTCCCGCTTACCAACTCCGTGCTCCGACAAATGCGGGCATTGTCCGGGGCCGAGTACGTTCTCGTCGGCCGAACCGGCGGAGTTCTCGCCACGAGCGGTTCAGCCAAGCGATTTATCGAGCATGTTTCCAACCAAGGCGCGCCCAAGTCGGCGCACGTCACGATGGGGAACCGGCAGTGGAAACGCAACGGCGGTTACTTCCACGCAGTGGTTCCTGTTGCGGAGCGGCGAGGGGCTAGTTCGAGCGCTACTCTGCACCTCTTTTACCCCGAGGAAGATTATCGCCGCGCCTGGCAACGAGCGGTGTATCCCTCGCTCGCGTTTGCGGCGCTAGCGCTGCCAGTCGTCATGCTCGTATCATCGGTGACGGCGCGACGGATCAGTGGTCGCATGTCCCGCCTGCAAGATCAGGTCGAGCAGATCGCCCGGGGAGATTTTCAACAGTTGTCGCTCGGCGAGAGCGATGACGAAATCCGGGCACTCGGCCAATCGGTGAACCGGATGGCCGCTATGCTAACGCAATATGAAGAGGAGGTACGCCGCACGGAGCGGATGCGGACCCTGGCGCTATTGGGCGGCGGAATAGCCCATCAACTTCGAAATTGGGCCACGGGATGCAATCTGGCGCTCGATCTGCATTCGGTAGAATGCGTCACGGGTGCAACGTGCGAGAGCCTGAGCGTCGCGAAGCAACAACTCCGCCTGATGGAAGAATATCTACAGCGGTTCCTGCAACTTGGCAAACCGGCCGAACGTCCTCTGCTGGAGCCGGTCAATCTGGCCAAACTAATCGATGAGCTGTTGCCGCTGTTGCAGCCCGCGGCGCGGCATGCCGGCGTCGAGCTTCGATGGGATGAAGGACCTTCCAAAAACGCGAATGTAATCAACGGCAATGCCCAGTTGCTTAGCCTGCTTGTGATTAATTTGCTCGCGAACGCCATCGAAGCCGCCTCTCAAGGTAGAGTGCAAACCAACACGGCTGGCCGCGTGACGATCGAACTTGCGCGGAGGTCGCCCGAACGATTGGAACTGTCAGTCAGCGACTCCGGTCCCGGCCCGTCGGCAGATGTGCGCGACAATTTGTTCGAGCCATTCGTAACTGGGCATCCCGACGGCGTCGGGATCGGTCTGGCTGTGGCTCGGGACGTGGTAATCCGCCACGGTGGTGATATCCGATGGCGACGCACGAAAAACGTGACTCGCTTCGAAGTAGAATTACCCCTGTCAGCCTCTGGAGATGCAGCATGTCTAGCGTCCTAGTCGTCGATGACGAACCTGCCATCTGTTGGGGCATTACGCGGCTGGGCGAAAGCCTTGGCCACAAGGTACTCGCCGCTTCGTCCGCCGAGCAGGCGCTCGCGCAGGTCGAGAAGCAGCAGCCTGATGTGGTGATCCTCGACGTGCGCCTGCCAGGGATGGACGGCCTGACCGCGATCGAGCGGTTCCAAGATTTGTGCGGCAACGTGCCGATTATTATAATCACCGCTTTTGGCGATCTGCCGTCGGCCGTCGCCGCCGTTCGCCGTGGGGCGTTTGACTACATCGCCAAGCCGTTCGACGCAGACAAAATCCGCGCGGCGCTCGTGCGGGCGTTGGCTAGTCGGCTCGGCCTAGAGTTGCTTGTCCCCGAGCGCTTGCCGCAAGTGGAGGGAATGATCGGCCGCTCGTCGGCAATGCAGGAAGTGTTCAAACAAATCGCGCTAGTTGCCGCGGCCCATGCGCCAGTGCTAATAACCGGCGAAAGCGGCACCGGCAAGGAGCTTGCTGCTCGCGCCATTCATCGCTACAGCGATCGTGGTGACGGACCATTCATTGCCGTCAACGTGGCGTCGCTCAGCCCGGCGCTGGCCGAGAGCGAACTATTCGGCCATGTCCGAGGTGCATTTACCGGGGCTGAAGTAGCTCGAGTGGGGCTGCTCGCCCAGGCCCACGGCGGCACCCTATTTCTCGACGAAGTGGCCGACATTCCGCTCCCCACTCAAGTTAAGTTGCTCCGCGCCCTGGAACATGGAGAGGTGCTTCCAGTCGGCGGTCGCGAGCTAGTGCAAACCAACTTCCGCGTGGTCTCGGCCACGCATCGGAGTCTGGATGAACGCATGAAGGAAGGGTCATTCCGCCACGATCTTTACTTTCGATTGTGCGCGTTCCAGATTTGTTTGCCTCCACTTCGTCAGCGGGTCGAGGACATCGCCGAACTGGCTTCATATTTCGCGATGATTTTGACCAGCTCGCCCGGCACAGCGAGCCGCGTCGTCTCTCCCGAGGCGCTCGCTGAACTCGAGCGACGGCCCTGGCATGGCAACGTCCGCGAACTTCGCAACGCGATCGAACACGCTTTGATTTTGGCCCGCGGGCGGGCAATTATGTCCGAGCATCTGCCGCCGCCAGTGAACCTGACTACCACAATCGAGCCGACGGAAAACGTCGACGGGCAGATTGCAGTCGTAGTGCAGAATTGGTCTCGGGAAAAACTGGATGATCCCCAATGGAATGGCCGCGTTTACGAGCGGTTGCTCGACGTCATCGAGCCGCCATTGCTCGAAGCGGCATTAGACCGGCATCACGGCCAATGCGCCACGGCCGCTCGGCAACTGGGCATCCACCGCACGACGCTCCGCAAGCTACTTTCCGAGCACGGCCTCGATACGGAAAAATAGTGGCAATGCGGATCGCTATCCGCAGATTTATGGCGATAGCGGTTGCAGAATGTGCCAGAATCCGCTAGCTAGGAATCCAGGTAGATGGTCTGACTATCCGGCTGGCCCTTTTGACGCCCGAGAAAGCCTCAGTATGTCGCGAATTCTTCACACCCTGGTTCGCTGCTTCGTGGTCGGTGCCTTCGCGGTGCTTCCGCTGGTGATTACGGTGGGGGTGGTCGTCTGGGTATCCCAATTCTTTATCAATTGGTTCGGTACCGGTACGGAGATGGGGCGACTGCTGAGTGCGATCGGCGTGAATTTCACCACCGACAAGGCGCTGGCCTACATGGTTGGGTGGCTCATCGTGCTGGCGGCGATTTTCGGACTGGGCGCGATCGTGGAAATTGGCGCCCGCCGATTTCTGTTTGACAAAGTCGACGGGCTTGCGAAACGCATTCCTGTTCTGGGCGGCGTTTACGGCACCGTGCGTCAACTCACCGGCATGCTCGACACGAAAGAGACAGCGGAGCTCAAGGGCATGCGGGTCGTGTTCTGCGTGTTCGGCTCGGACACCGGCGCTGCCTTCCTGGCTTTGCTGACGACGCCCGAGCGATTTCGCATCGGTGAGATCGACTACCACGCCGTGCTCATCCCCTCGGCACCGGTTCCCGTGGGCGGAAGCCTGTTGTTTGTGCCGGTGAGTGCCGTCCACCCCGCGGAGCTTTCCGTCGATGCGTTCATGAGCATCTACGTCTCGATGGGCGTCAGCGGCCCCCAGTTTCTGAATACGTCGCCGATGGAGATCAAACCATCGTGAGCGGTCGAGCAATGGTTAGCCCGCATGTCAGGTAATCAAGTGGCGTGGACGCTCGTGCAATCGCGTAAACCCGGGATAGCGGTTCAAGAACCGGGCGAGGTCGCCACGGGCGGAGAATCGCTCGGCGGTCCACGGCTCGCGAGTGAGCAACTGCTGCCGATGTGCCGGGACGACGTAGGCGCAGCACCGGCACTCGGCACCATCGGCAAACACCGCCGATACTTCACGTCGTTCGTAGAATGTGTCCTCGAACTCATCGAGCCGTTTGATCGCTGCGCCGTCCACGTTCAGATACACCACGCCCGGCACGGTCGACGCCCCTCCCGTCCAGATCATTCCCGGGTAGACCGCGTCTCGAACTCGAAACACTGCATGGCCCGCGAGTCGCCCAGGAAGGCCTCGCTCGTCCCGGCCCGTGACTAGCCGCCAGACTGCCGGGAACATCAAAGTTCCATAGGCGAACACGTGGCTGGCGGGTGGAATGGCAATCGACATTTGCGCAACCAGGGCCGATACTCGAAGTGCCCGCGTTAGCGGCCGCCGAGCGGCGGCAGTCGCCATCATACGCGCTGCAATGTCCGTGAGTAGGGAGAGACGCTAACGCGCTCCGCTGTGAAGACGAAGCTTGCCCGCCGTGGTGGGCGTCGCGGCTAACCGATTCATGCATATCACCAGCCGCCAGAACCCGCGCCTGAAAGAAGCCGCCCGGCTACGAGAGCGCCGCGCGCGAGAACGCTCGGGCCAGATTCTGATCGATGGTGGCCGCGAGATCGGCCGGGCACTCGCCGCCGGCGTGCGACCGCTGGCCGCGTTTGTGTGCGAAGAGCTTGCCACGGGCGACGACGCCCGCGCCGCTGTCGCCGAGCTTCAACGGACGGCTCCCGAATTGTTTACGCTCACGCCCAGCGTTTACGAAAAACTCGCTTATGGCCAGCGCAACGACGGCGTGGTTCTCGTAGCCGAGTTGCCACGGCGATCGCTGGCCGATCTCAACCTGTCTGCCGAGCCGTTAATCGCGATTATCGAAGGCGTCGAGAAACCGGGCAACCTCGGCGCGATCCTCCGCAGCGCCGACGGCGCGGGCGTTGACGCCGTGATCCTCGCCGACCCGCACACCGACCTGTTCAACCCGAACACAATCCGCGCCAGCCTGGGCACGGTGTTCCGCGATAACGTGTGCAGCGCCCCGGTTGTCGAAGTAATCGCGTGGCTCCGGGAGCTACGCATCCCCACGTTCGCCACCCGTCCCGACGCAACCCGGCTCTACACCGAAGCGGACCTATCGCACGGCGCGGCCATCGTACTGGGAACCGAAGCCACTGGTCTCAGCGAGCAGTGGAATGCGGCCGACATCGCACCGATTCGCCTACCGATGCACGGCCTTGCCGACAGCCTCAACGTCTCCGTCACCGCGGCCGTGTTATTCTACGAAGCACTGCGGCAACGCGGGTGAATATCAGCCACGGATGAAACACGAAATGAACACGGACAGGAAGCGGTAGGCAGCGGGCAGCCGGCAGAGGGCAGTGATGACGGTAATTCGCTGCCCTCTGCCTGCTGCCCTCTGCCTGCTAATGGCTAACAGTGAATCGCTCATTCATCTGTGTTCCATCCGTGTTTCATCCGTGGCTGAGTCTTCTTTTAGGCGGCCCGAACCGGCGGGGCCACGCCATGTACGCCCATGCGGAAGGCATCGAATAGAAATCGGGTGTAGGAACGGTAGATCGAAGCCCCCGCCGCGGCATAGTCGTCGCGCAGGATGCGGTGGACCTTCGGCAGGTTGTACCACGGCACGCCGGGGAATAGGTGATGCTCCAGGTGGTAGTTCAGGTTGATGTTGAGGAACGAAAAGAGCCGGTTGCTCGTTACGGTGCGGGTTTCGGTGAGCAGATTCCCCGGCACGGTGAGCGTGTGCTCGGCCCAGCCGCGCATGTTGCCTAAGAACGCCGCTACTACCAGCGGCACGAGCCACACGTGGGCCACGGCCGCGAGTTGGCCAGACCACCAAGCTGTTCCCAGCACGGTCCCGAGCACCAGCAGCAAGATACCGCGCTCCAGAAAAATTCGACGCCGCTCGGTCGGCGTGGCGTGCTTCAACGCCACATACGGAAAATGTAACGAATACATCGCCATTCCCAGCACGATCCAGGCGTAAAAGAAAATCGACAGCAGCGTGCGGTCCTTGGTGACGTTCGTAAACTCGTCGGGATCGCGCTCGGTGCGGTTGTACTTATGGTGCAGCAGATGATTGATGCCATAGGCCGTCAGCGGAAACATGGCCGGGGCGCCCATCAGGAACCCATACCAGCGGTCCCACCGCCGCACGCGGAACAGCGTGCCGTGGATTCCTTCGTGCATGAAGTTGGCCATGCCGTGAATCAACAGGCCGATCGCGATGTAACCCGGCACGTACACCCACCACGAGTCGGCGTACAACATTGCAGCCGCCGTGGCGATCCACAGTAGCACGAACAGCACCCCCACGAGATTCCAATAAGGATTCACGCGATGCAATTGGCGAATAGCCTCCCGCTTCTCGGGGTCGAGCGCGCGATACCAATCCGAATGCGAAACCGCCATACAATTCCCTCACTTCAACCACGGATTACATCAATTTCAATTTAGCCACGGATGAAACACGGATTGAACACGGATGAATGAGCAATTAGCTGTCAGACATTAGCAGGCAGAGGGCAGCGGGCAGACGGCAGCGATTTGCTGTCATCACTGCTTACTGCCTACTGCCTACTCTCCCTGTTCAATCCGCGTTTCATCCGTGGCTAGTTTCTCTGCTCTCGTTTAATTCTTGCGGGCGGCGGCTACGGTGGCGTCCACGCGGCGGATGTTGGACCAGGCATCCTTGTAGTTGACCGGCACGAACTTCGTCGCCCCACTCGCGCCATATTCCTCGGCAATCGGGGTTCCTTGCCACTCGATCGCGAGTAGCACTTCCTCAATCGCCTTGCGCCACTCGGGCTTCAGATTGTAAACGTACCCAATCGCCGCCGGCGGAAACGGTTCCGATTCATACACCGTGCGTATCGCGTCGAGGTTCACCTCTCCCTGCGCCGCCATGCGATCAAGCAAATCGCTTGCGACCGGCGCGGCTTCGTAGTCTTTGCTCGCCACGCGGCGAATCGATTCGTCGTGCCCCATCGAGAAACCCCAGTCATAGTCCCGCTCCGGCAGCATTTTGTGCTTATCCATCAATAACACCAACGCCGCCTTGAAGCCCGAGTTGGAATTCGGCCGCTCGAAGGTGACTTTATGCCCGCGCAGATCTTCGACGTTTTTGATAGGACTGTCGGCCGGCACGATGATCTTCATCGTATAGCCAAACGTGCCATCGTCCTTCCCGAAGGTGCAGACCGGCACGAACCCCGCCTGGGCAACCGCCGTGGGGACTGTACCGGTCGTTAATCCGGCAACGTGCAATTCCCCGGTGGCGAGTGCCTCAAGTTGATCGTCGGTATTCGCGTAGTCGACATACTTCACGGGCACGCCCAGCCGCTCGCCGAGCGCATCCATAACGGGCTGCCAAGTCGTTGCCGCATCTCCCGGCTCCGCCGTCGCAACGTAGGAAACCACAAGCGACTCCGGCGCGATGCATTGATCCTCGGGCGGCGGATCGTTGAGCAAATCGCCATCGCGATCCACAAACTCAATCGCCGCCGCCGGATTCGCCTGGGCATCGCCCAACAGTCGATCGAACACACGGGTCTGCATCTCGTCGCGAGCGCGAGATTCGGTGAACGACGGATACACGTAGTATCCCACAGCCGCCAGCGCCGCGATTGGCACGAGCACCATCAGCAACCGCGAGAACGAAATGGGTGGAGAAGCGTCGGAACCGCTCATCGCAACAGGCCTCACCGATCAAAAGCTGCACGCCCAGCGACCGCAAAATACCGGTCCCCAAGATACCACGCCCTGCCCGCCACGCCAATTAGCGTGGAAGTAACGGGGTTCCGCTCAATGCCGGTAACCGTTTCATCGGCGATCCTGATTCTTGAACGACCACCTCATCCCAGCAGGATGACAGCCATTAGCCGGTGGTCGCGCAGCGCATCACCGGAAAGCGATCATTGTTCGCGAACGACCCCGATAGGGGTCGCAGCAATCTTGCTTGCCACAAAGTTGCTGGCACGCCCTCCGGGGTGCTTATTCGTACCGATCGATTCACCGGCGGTGGCGCTTCGCTTACCGCCGGCTAATAGCTGCCAAGCCTTCGGCTTGAATACCCCGCGCCGAAATCGAAGCCTGTCTGCCGTGGTGGGCGTCGCGGCAAGCCCGCGCATTCGCGAACGAAGAACGCTGATCCGCGAGCGGCTAGTGGCCGTCGCCGTGCGGCGCTGAAGCGGGGCCAACCGGTTCGGAGGAAGGTTCCTCCAGTATTTCCGGCAGCGGAAGCACCTCCACGCGGGAGTTGTAGCGAAGCGACTGCGGCTCCAGGCCGGTGAGCATCGGCTCGTGGCCGGCCGATTGGCTCAAGCGAATGCGGTCGGCTTCCAAGCCCTTCTTTACCAGGTAGTCCATGGTCGCCATGCAGCGGGTGTAAGAGAGCTGCCAGGGATTGGCGAACGGGCCGCCCGATGCCAGCGGTCGCCGCGAGGTATGGCCGCGGATTTCCACGCGGTGCATCTTGCCCAGCAGCGTCGGCAGGATTTCATCGAGTTGCTGCTCGGCCCGCGGCGTGAGCGCAGCGGAGCCTTCCTCGAACAGCACGGTCACGCCGAGATCGGAGTTGCCGCTCTTGCGATAGATTAGCCCCGCATGTTGCGCGTGTGGGTCGGGCGACACCTGCGGACCGGCATCGCCGCGGTGGCGGTTGTGACCGCCAACCTGCCGATGGTCCACGCCCGGAAAGCGGTGCTTCATCTCGCTGGCCACCGAGGTGCTCCCCGGCTCGTGGTGCGCGCCAGAGCCGAATGGGTCTTGAAAGTAGTGCGAGATCGCCTCGCGGGTGTCCGCGTCTTGCGAGGTAATCCACATCACCAGAAAAAACGCCATCATCGCGGTCACGAAGTCCGCGTACGCCACCTTCCAAGCTCCGCCACCTTTACCGGCCATATATGCCCTCTAGCGATGAATGATGAACGATAAGCGATGAGTTATGAACGTTTATCGTTCATCGTTTATCGCTCATCGCTTTCCTTAACCTGCTTCCGCCGCCTTAAACAATTCATCGAGTTCGTCTCGCGTCGGTCGGTATTGAGTGCCGACGCCGCGACGGGCTTGCTCGATGACGATCTTCGGCGGGCGGTCGTTGGCGAAGCCGTTGACCATAGCCACGATCGTGCGGAAGAAGCTCATTTCCTCCGCGCTTAGCATTTCCATGCGCCCCACCAGCGGCGCGACGAATCCGTACGACAACAGGATGCCGAGAAACGTGCCAACCAGCGCCGCGCCGACTTTATGCCCGATCTCTTCGACCGGTCCATCGATGTGTCCCATCGTAATGACGATGCCCAGTACCGCCGCGACAATGCCGAATCCTGGCAGCGCGTCGGCGGTCTTCGCAAGGACCGAAATCGGCGCGTGGTGCTCGTCTTCGATGACCCGCAGTTCGGCCGCAAATAGTGCCGGCAGGTCTTCCGCCTTAGCGGAACCCTCCACCAGCGGCGACAAGCTGCCGCAAATGAACTGCGTGACGTGATGATTCTTCACAATCCGCGGATACTTATTGAACAGGGCGCTGTCGTGCGGATTACTAACGTGTTGCTCCAAAGCCAGCAGACCGTCGCGACGTGCGCTTCGGAATAGTTCGTACATCACGCCGAATAGCTCGGCGTAAGTCTGCTTGTTGAAGGCGCCTCCTTTAATGGCCTGAAGTATGCCGCGGGCGAGATCCTTCAAGACTTTGGCTGGGGACATGACGATCAATGCGCCCGTCGCGGCGCCTCCGATCGTCAGAATTTCCGCAGGGTGGATCAGCGCGCCGACGTGACCGCCGGAGATGGTAAATCCGGCAATCACCGCACCCAGAACCACGAAGCAGCCCACGAGAACAATCATCGATGCAGCCTCATTCGCCTCTCGGCGAGCGCGCGAAGTGTGCGTAGCCCATCCGCGGTGCGCAAGTGCCCTCGGCGCGATGTGCCACGGTTATATGTAGCTTGAAATGCCGCCTGATGCGGACGTGGCGCGGCGAGAGCCGTAGCGGCGGGAAGGATTGAGCTAGTTATGCGGGCTAGACGAGCAGTCCAACGAAATCAAGCGGCGCCATAGGCAAAGACCTGCCGAATGGCTGCTGCCAGTTCTTGCGGGTGATTTATCAAGTGCGCCACGCAGCCGCCGAACAGCAGCAGGGCTACAATCAAAAAACCCGCAGCACGCGGGTTGGGCCGAACGCGCAGCGAGCCCATGCCGCGGCGGAGGGCGCTCGCCAATCGCCGCCAGCTTTCGAGATTCTGATCTCCGCCGGTGCTGACAAGCGACACGTTTCGCATGAGCGAGAACTCGTCGAGATGAAGCTGCACGCCTAGTCGCGGCAGCAACAGGCTGTCGCCCGCCCAACGGGCGGTGGGGTCGAGCGGCGCGACGGCCTCGACCAACACCGGGCGCAGTTCCTCGGTGCTGGTGTTGTATACCACCAGCCGAGGCCGAGCCGTGAGCACGGCGAGCGACACCCATAACCAGTAGAACGCAATCAAAATCGGCCAGATGTAATTGCCGAACTCTGCGGTGGCGGCTTGAGGCCGAAAAAGCTCCAGCGGGCCGATCCACACCGCACCGGTGAGCGCGACCCCTAACACGGCCAAGTCACTGGCTCCGCTCGTCACCAGCGGCTTGCGCCGCAAGTTAATCAAGCCCAGCAGAGCGCAGTACGCTGCGAGCGGAACCGCGGCCAGAGCAAAGCGAAAGGGGTCCATCAAGTTCGATCGGTTCGAGTTGGTGCGAAGAAATCAATGTCGCTGTCCGCAGATAACACCGATTATCGCAGAGGTGAGTTCAAACTTCAAATGCAACAAGCCAAACGCCCTGGATTTGAAGGGGTTTTCGACGTTTGTTCACGATTCCCCGAAAATTCTAGAGCCGAACTGCTAGCAGCTTCGAAAATCAGCCCGCGACTCAGCCTCAAAGTTGTCGCATTTGAAGTTTGACATCACCCAGATGAAGAATTACATGGGGAGGCGATTTCTTTGCCACGGATGGAACAAGGAGAAATAAGCGATTAGCTGTTAGCCATTTGCTAATAGCCAGAAATAAATTCTTCTCTGGCTAATGGCTAAAAGCTGACGGCTAATAGCCTATTTGTATTAGCGCCCATTAGCGTTCATCAGCGGTTTTCCTCTTTCTATCCGTGCTGCATCCGTGTTCGATCCGTGGCTCACAACTTTTTTCTTTGGGAAGTTTCCGTATCCGTGGCTGGAGTTGACTGTGCTTTTTGTTGTTCAAGTTCGTGCGCCAGGCGGGCTTGCAGAATCTGTTGGGCGGTGCGTAAGCGGTGGAAGCGCTGCGAAGTGGCCCAGCCATCCAGCACGGCCAGCATCACAATTCCCAGCGTGGCCAGCAACAATAGCGCGAGATAGGTGGAAATCCAGAGCGGATGCCGCGGCACGAGCGGCCAGACGCCAATCAACGCGCCCACGACACCGATCGCACTGCTAGCCCGCATCCGCCGGCGGTACTCGGCGCGGGCATATCGCAGGTTGCTTTCGGTGATGTTCCCGTCGGCAGCCACCCCCCGCCACCGCCGACGGTGCGTATCGATCAATAGCCCCGCGATTCCGAGCAGTGTCAACGAAAGGATAGTGGTAAGGAGCATGATCTTGGTGAGTAGGTGAGTAGGTGAGTAGGTGAGTAGGTGAGCGGTGAGCGGTGAGCGGTGAAGAAGTTACCTACTCACTTACTCACCACTCACTTATTCACCTCTTTTCGTAACCATTCGTAGACCACCCAACCGACTTTCACAAGCGACTCGCCGGAACAGCGGCCGGGGGCGTCGGCTTCGGTATGCCAGTAGGGGTAATCGAAGTCGATAATGTTGCACGTCGGAATGAGTGCGATGTTTCTCAGCGCCAAGTGATCGTCACGGATCAGGTGTTTTGCTCGTGGCACGAATTCCTCAACGCCCAGTCGCTGCGCCGTGCTCCAAATGTCCACAACCAGCGGTCGCGTGTCGGGCCACGTGACGCTGTTCTGCTCGTGGTAAATCTGCAAGTCCGCGTCGCCCACCATATCGAGCAACACGCCCCAGCGATAGGTATGCTCCGGCGGTGTTTCAACGTACTGCTGGGCGAACCACTCGCTGCCCCAGAAGTACCGGTCGCGGCCCTCGACGTAAACGAGCTCCTCGCCGTCGAACAATACGAAATCGACACCGAGGTTGCCTGCCAGCTTCGGCATTAAGTGCGCAAGCTCCATCAGCACCGCGACCCCACTCGCGCCGTCGTTGGCACCAATGAATCGGCCCTGCCGCCGCAAGCGCGGATTAGGATCTTGATCGGGAAACGGCCGCGTGTCGTAATGGGCGCACAGCAAGACGCGCTCCGTACGTTCGGGATGCCAAGTGACGATGAGGTTCGTCATGCGCACCTTCGCGCCGCCCAGCGGATTGGGGGCGAGGAACACTTGCTTGGTGACCTTTGCTCCCAGTTTCGTGAAGAACTCCTCGAGCATCTTC
The DNA here is from genome assembly GCA_040901765.1 of Pirellulales bacterium. GTDB lineage: Bacteria > Planctomycetota > Planctomycetia > Pirellulales > Lacipirellulaceae > JBBDYG01. Next base: position 1,829 of record JBBDYG010000071.1, on the reverse strand, counting down.
TGCTGGCGCTGCATCCCGCGGCTGCCACTGGGGCGGGGACCGATTTCGCAAATCTGCTTCAAGTAGGCGTAGGCCCGGTCCGCGTCGAGCGGTTTCGTTGGCGTGTCGGCTGCCGATTCCGGCGTCGATGCGGTGGGAACTTCAGCGCGGGCCGCCAATAGCGTAATGCCGATGAGCGTCAAACCAACGCCGATTAGGCAGCGTCCGGGGAAAGATTTGCAATCCATACGGCCATTCTACGGCACGACAGGATGGGCGGCGATAGAGCCTCGGGATGGACACGCTTGGTCACCCGTAACCATTGCCCCCAGCCCTTTGTAGCTGTCACTTCTGGCAGTTTTTGGGGCGTGTCAAATGGTGATTGATATGTTCAACTCGTTACGTTGCTTGAACTTCTGTTTCGAGGAGGTAGCGAGATGGTTCTTTCGATTCTATCTTAGCGGCTTGCGGGTCCGGTTCCAGATTGCCAATGAATCGCTCAAGCCCATGCGAAAGATGGAGCGCCCGAAGCACGTCGCGGCGGGCCACTAGTCCGACCAGTTGGCCATTCTTTGTCACGGGCAATCTCCGAACGCGGTGGACGATACAGAGGTCTGCAAGTTGGCTGATCGGGTCGTCCACGTCCGCCGTAATCACTTCGCGCGTCATGTGCTGGGCGACCGTTTGGGCGTTTACTTGCTGATCGTAGACCGTCGCCAGAAGGGCGAACTCAGTGATAACACCCTCCAGGCAGCCAAGCGAATTCGTAACCGGCAATCCACTGATATTGCCAGAGATCAAGAGCCCGATCGCTTCCTCGACAGACGCTTCCGGACGAATCGTCGTCAACTCGGTGGTCATAATCGCGCCGGCTGTCAACATTTAATAACTCCTTGAGGCATCGAACAGGATGCTATGTGTCGGCTTCCAGTGCGAGTCGAAGCCGACCGACCAAATTCTAGGTCCACACAGAGAGTAGCTTGCCAAAAACGGCGGAGTGGACCGCCGCTCTACAATATGCCGCCGATCGAAGCCCGATAAAGGCGGCACTGCGAGCATTGTTCGTCACAACCCGAACGAGCGTATTTTGGCCGCGAGGGCGGTGCTCGCAGGGGGAATTCTTCCCCGGCCAATGACGCGACCCTTCCGTATTCACCGTAAGGGGTCGAAATCCGCCACCAGGTAAGTAAACTAACATCTCACGGTCGTAACGGGGCAGGCGGAATTTCAAACGGAAATGGGGACGCTGATGGCGCGCACTCGGATCGTTGGCTATGTCGTGTCGACCGTGTTAATCGGTGCTGTTGTCACCGGCTCGGGCTACGCCGTTTCTATTGAAACGGTGCTCGTCAGCAATCCCGGCAACCTGAACGATGCCAGCGATGGAGATCGAATCAGTGAAGGTGTTCAGCATTTCGGCGCTGTCGCCTATGAGTATCGTATTGGCAAATACGAGGTGTCCAACAGCCAATATGTGGAGCTTCTTAATGCCAAGGACCCGACCGGCGCGAATACCTTGGCGCTCTATAGTGATCTAATGTCTACTCATTCGATTGGAGGAATTATCTTTAACGAGCGTGGCAACATAGGCTCCAAATATGAAGTCAAGCCGGGCCGCGGCAACAATCCAGTTGTTTTCGTTAATTGGGTTGACGCGATCCGCTTTGCCAATTGGCTACACAATGGCCAAGGCAATGGCGACACCGATAACGGCGCCTACACTATAGTGGGCGGAGGAGGACTCCCTACAAACCCCGACAACATTCCCCGCAATGCTAACGCAACGTGGTTTCTACCTAGCAGCCCGTTGAAATTCTCTCCAAGCCGCTTACCATATGTCCACGGGATTC
>JBBDYG010000070.1:0-25439 GCA_040901765.1 Pirellulales bacterium | reverse complement strand
ACGTCAACGCCGCTGGTGATCACGCCGTCGGCCGATTCATACGACTTGGGCTGATTCGCCAGCGCAAAGTTGCCGCGATGGGTGTAGGTCACCGTGGCGTCGTTATCCGAGTTGCCGTTGAACGAACCGGTGCGCTCCGTTTCGCCATCTTCGATGGTGACGGTGCCATTCGTGTTCGTGTGGCCGTCACCCGTGTCGGTGCGGGTGACGCTCGTGTGGGTTCGAGTTCCAGGCGCGGAGCTGGTGATAACGCGCCGTGTCGTCTGTTCATTCTCCCCTTCGCCGCCGCCGTTGACGCTGAGGTCGGTTAGAGGGTTGCGGCCGGTGCGGATTGTGCCACTGGAGCCGCCGTTGCTCTTGGCCGTGTCGTTGCCGCGCGAAGTAATCAGCTCGGTCTCCTTCGTGCCGACGCCCGTCACGACGGCCGAGCTGATGAAGAACCCGTTGCCGCCCGTGTTGCCGTCGGTGGTGGCGCTGATGTTGGCAGTGCTCGTCCCAGCCCCCAGCCCCAAGCCCCCAGCCCCGCCCCCTGTCCCCTGACTCGTGCCGCTGCTGTGGCCCGTCACTTCTCCCTGCGTGTGGCCGGTGCCCCCTTCGGCGGTAAGGGTTTTCGTCTCGACGCCGTCCACGTCGGAGCTCGACTCGTTCACGCGGAACGAGCTGCCGCGGCTCTGCAGGCGGCTCAGCTCGTCGCCCGTGAAGTTGATCGGCCCGACGACCACCCCAGCCCCCAGCCCCCCATCCCCAGACCCGATCTCGACCGCGCCCTCGGACGTTCCCGTCCGGCGGAACTTGCTCGATGAATTCGAGCTAAGGCTGTTGCCTGTCGGCTCGCCTTGGGCATCCTCTTCCTTCACCGCGTAGCTATCCTTCGTCGCGCCGTGCCGCTCTTCGTCCCCTGTCGCGACGCCGCTCATCCGCCGGCCGCCGGCGTCTTCGGTAAACGCGCCGTCGAACCGCTCGGTCGCGACCCAGCCGCCGTCCCGGCGGGAAGCATAATCGGCCAGCTCCGCCAGGTCTTGGCCGCTGATGCTCCGCAGGCTGTCGGCGGTCCGCTCGGTGACGTCCGAGATCGTCCCCTCCCGCGCGAACTGTCCGTTCGCTTCCTCGTAGTCGAAATCCTCGGTGATCGTCCGCTGGTACGTTCCCTTGTCGAGGCTGCCACCCGTGAAGTAGATCACGATCGGGTCTTCCTCCCAGTCCGGCGGCGGCTCTTCCAACACCCCCGCCAACCCCGCAAAGCTCGCCGAGCGGTTCGTAAACACCTCCACGATCGTGGCGTGCCCCTGACGCGTGTTTTCAAAACCCCCAGCCCCCAGCCCCAAGTCCCCCGCCCCCGACGTAAACGTCCCCCGGTCGGTCACGTCCAAGGAATGCGTCCCCGCCTGGTTGTCGCGGATCGGCGTGGTCACGTTTTCCACCGTGTCGGTCACCGTGCCCGCGCTCTGCGAGGCGCGGCTGCTGCTCGCCGACTGGGTGCTGTGATAACTGCCGGCGGCCTGCGTACCACCGCCCGTGATCGTGAACGTAAACTGGCCGCCGCCGCTGGCCGTGGCCCTGGCCCCTTCGCGAACCGCATAATCGACGTCGCTCTCAAAACCCTCTCGCTCCTCGCTCCTCGTCCCTCGCACCGTTCCCGTCTGCGTCGCCGACCCGCTGTAGGCGAGCATTGCCGCACCCGTGATCGTGTACTCGTCGTCCACCCGCGTAGCGAGCGCGCTTTCGCCGTACTGGGCGGTCGACGTGAAGCTGAAAGACCCGTGCGCCGTGCCCGAGTCGGAGTACGTTTGGCCGTCGCCGGTGCTATACGTCGTCTCGCCCCCGCTCAACCCGTGCAGATGGGCCTGGCTGGTGAGGTGGCTCTCGACCTGGCTCGACCGCTGCACGATTCCCGCGTCGCGCGTGAACGACGACGTCCCCGACAGCTCGAGCGACTCGCCCAGCGAGCCGCCCACGGCGTACCGCCACGTCTCGTGCGTCTCGCCGATCGTGGACGTGCCACTGCCCGTCTCCTGGAAGGTGCCGGAAAGGTGGTCGCTGAACGTGAAGGTGGCATCGGACGACATCGACGCTCCGGCCGTGTACTCGATCGTAGCGTCGAGCTGCCCGTGGTAGAGGCCGCTCGATTGCGAGCTGTGGGTCCCCGATTCGTGGTCGTCCGCCTCGTAGTCGTTCGTGTAGGCGACCGTCTCCCACTCGTCGGAGGTGAGATCGCCCGTGGCGGTGATCTCCAAAGTGCCGTTGATGGTCTGCACACCGCCGATGATCGAGATCGTGCCCGAGTTGCTCGTCGTCTCGACGTAGAGCGAATGCTCCTGCTTGCGGAACGTGCGCGACGTGGCGTGAACGCCGTCGTCCGACGATTCGCTGCCGTGCTCGTCGATCCAAGTTTCCTGGCGGGTGGTTTCGGTGTAGGAGAAGATCAATTGCGTGTTGGTATCGCTGAACCCCAGTGCGAGCGTATCGGAATAGGAGTAGTCGCCGGCGGTGATCCGCTGGGAGTGATGATGGCCCGGCCCTTGGTCGGTCCCGGGGTCGGAATCGATGTCCGTCGAGTGGCGGTAGTCGTACGAGATTGTTTCCGTGAAGTACGCATCGCTGCCGCCCTCGACGATGCCGCCCGGGGCGTAGACCAATGCGGAGAAGTAAAATACGTAGTCGCCGTAGAGCGATAAGGTGGCATCGAGCGCGTCGCCGGACGACGCGGTGTTGACGGCCCGCTCGTATTGGGTTTGCGCGCCCGGGTCGATGTCCAGGGTGAACCCGAACGTCACGTTATAGTAGTCGGTCTCAGACGCTGCGGTGACGGTCCTGTCCCACTCGAAATCGGCCTCATAGTAGCCGCCGTCCGCGGTGTAGACGTCGAAGTGGGGATCGTTATCGGAATAACTGGTGGGCAGCGCTCCGCCGGTGAAATCGAAGATCGTGCCGGAGAACTCGATGTCCGCATCCCGCGCCGCGTCGCCGCCGGCGCGGTGGAGGAGCTGGACCGTGCCGAAGCCCAGGTCGAGCGCGCCCGAGGCCGAAGCATAGTCGAACTGGTCCAAAACCGAGAACAGCGCGTCCTTGAACCCGCCGTCGGCCACTTGGATCACGTCCAGGTTGGCCGCGAACTGCTCGTCGAATTCCGGCTCGGTAGGGCCGGCTGCGGAGAGATCGAACTCTTCCGTTGAGAAATTGAAACCCGTTGGTGCGTACTCCTGCGTCTCGAAATCCCATTCGACGACCTGGGCATGGATGGTATGCAGTCCACTACTCAACCCAAACGGCGTGTATTCGAAGTTGCCGTACTCGTCGGTAAATGCGAAACCGCTGGTCTCGGTGCTTTCGTCGTGACGGAATTCGATTCGCAACCCCGATACGCGGCCGTCGTTTGTCACCTGTCCCTTAACCGTTGGGTCGCTGATTTGTGAAGTTTCCCAGGTCTCATCGACTGGCTCGAAGCCGATGATCGTGGCCGTCTCATTGGCGATGAACGTAATATTGATTGCCGACGTTTCATTGCTTGGATCTTCTGCATCAGTGACGGGGTTGTAGACCACCGAGTGGGCAGTCATCGAGGCCCCAGCACCAACGGGCAAGTTGGGTGTGAATTCGAAGTAGCCCGTGGCGTCGGCGTTGACACGAGATTTCCAGGTTTGGGCTGGAGCGCCGCTGGTGATCGTGACCGTGATTTCCACGACCGCATATGCCCCGGAGCCGCCGCTGCCGACCGTTCCCTTAACGGTCGGATTGCTGGTAATGCCGTCGCTACCTGTATCATTTGAGCCATCGGTGTCTTCAACCAGCGCAAAGCCGGTGATGTCCGGCGGCGTCGCACTTTCCAGCTGAATCGTGAAGTTAAAGTGTGTCCACGGCCCGGCCAACGGCGTGGCGCCGCTCGTATCAACCGCCCGCATGATCACCGTCGCGGCGCCCAGGCCGAGGCTCGAGACGTTGATCGTGAATTCATTTCCTGGGTCGACTGTGGCTTCCAGGATTTCGAAGTCGGGCTCGAAATAAGTGAGGCTTGGCGGTGGCGTGAACGGCGTGCCGTTGCCGAAGACCTGGTACTCGACGTACAAGTCACTGGGATCGGCGGACGATAGGACCACACCCTGGACTGTATGCGTAGCTGGCGGCGGATCGAAGTCGTTCGCGTACTCGATCTCATCGATAAGCGGCGCTTCGCTAAGGATGAATTCATAACTCTTCAGCGCGCTCAGCGTGTGGTTGCCGAAATAATCGTATTCGACAACCCGGGCCGTAATCGCCTGCGGCACGGCGCTGGGGCTCAGCCCCTGCGCGCGGTAGAGAAATTCACCATCGGCATTGGTCACGGCCGTGCCATCGATCACGCCGTCGCCGTTGTGGTCGAACTCGACCACCAGCCCACTGCGCCGGCCATCGTTGGTTACCGTGCCGATGAACGTGGGATCGGCAGAGCTTGGCGTCTGGCCCACGCCGCTGTCATTCTGCCGCAATTCGAGCGTGGCCACGCTGGCCGCGGTGTTGTGCGCCGCATTCAACGCAAACCCAACCGGCGGAGTTGCGCTCGCATCAAAGTCCTCCAGGTGATAGAGGTATTGCCCCGAATCCCAGACCTTGGTGGCTGCGCGAATTGAGTAGCTCTGGTTGTCAACCAAACCTTGCGGAACATATTCGAAGCTGCCATCGGGGCGCACCAGCGCCTGGCCGTCGGCATCGTCATCGGCGTCATGATCGAATTGGATGTATAGGTCTACAGAATAGCCTGTCACAGTGCCTCGGAGCGTCGGATCGGCGGTGACGTCGTCCGTCGCCGAAGTGCCTGTATCGTGAGCCAGTTCAAACGCGACGATCTGGGGCGTCGGAGCCTGCGGTGGATTGTACGTGAACGCCGGAAGGATTTGCTCCTCACCCGTGAGTTCCGAGCCGGTTGCCGAATCGACAAACGACGCCTTCACCGTCACTACCACAGTGGAAGTTCCTGCTGCAAGCTCGCGAGGCTGGTAAGTGAAATAGCCGCTGGCATTGGTCTGAGCGAAGCCGTTTGTAACAGGTGGGTCATCACTTATACCGACGGCGATCTCAACAACCGCCGAGCGGCCGAATCCGCCCACGGTAACGCGGCCGGAGATTGCTCCCGTTGCTTCGTCGGTAACCGTGAGGCCGCTCACGACCGGCGGGTCGGTGCTTTCGTAGAAGAAGTCGACCGGATTGCTCCACTCGCCGACGCGGATTTCCGTGCCGGCAATCGCCACTCCGCGAGCGCGCACGGTGTTCGTGCCGTAGGAAAGTCCCTGCGGCGTGTAGCTATACTGGCCGAGCAAGTCGGCCGTGGTGAAACCATCGACGAGGCCGTCGCCGTTTTGGTCAAACTCGACCAGCAGTTGCGTGACGGTCTCGTGCCGAATCATGGAGCCAACCAACACCGGATTCGACGACCGCGGTTGGTTATTGACGATTACGAAAGTTTCCAAATCAAAAGGCGACTCGGGGTTGGTGGGAGAGGGCGCCGCCACTGCCAACAGCGTGAACTCGAGCGTCGTCCACTCGCCGACCAGTGGTTCATTCTGCGTGAAGGGATCAATCGCCCGCACGCGCAGCGTCACCGGCCCCGGCTGCAAGTTGCGCGGCGTGTACTCGAACGAGTCGTCGCCTCGCACCACGGTCGTGCCATCGGCGACACCGTCCAGGTTCTCGTCGACTTCGATCGTGATGCCGACGAGCGAGTCGGTGGCATAGGATGCGACTGTTCCGCGAATCGTCGGGTCGGTCGTTACGCCCGATTCGGGTCCGCCAGTTTCGTTGACTAATGCCAGCGTGGCAAATCGCGGAACAGAGGTCAAAAGCTCGAACTCAATGTCCTGCCACTCCCCGGCGATCGCTTCGACTTGCTCGACATCGTCCTCGGTGTATTCGTTGAACCGAACCGCGCGAGCACGGACCTTGATGTCGCCAGGCGTCAGGCCGTCGAAGGTGTAGGTAAAGTTGCCTTGGGCATCCGCGGTCGCGGAGTCGTCGGCAATGCCGTCGCCGTCGAGGTCGAACTCGACTTCCGGCAGCGGCGCCGTAGCATCCACAAATGGATCTTCTTCGGAGTCCCACACGGTGCCACTGATAACGGCGGTTATCGATTTCTTGCCGCCGATGTCTCCTTCGAGTATCCAGTCGGGGTCGAGTGCTGGAGCTTCAAGGTCGTAGCTAACGATAGCTTGCGCCCAGTTGCCGAACACGAATCCATTTTCGTCGGCACCCACGGGCCGGGCCTGGATCGTTACGTTGGTAGATGGTGACGGAAGCTGGGGCTGATAACTAAAACGGTACTCCGTGGTGGCGGAGTCGATGACTACGGCTTCGACGGGCACGGTGGCCACGACAGGGCCGCTCGTGCCGTGCATGATCTCCACGTGCTGCGGAGCGACCGTCTCAAAGTCGACTCCTGCCACGTTCTGTGTCGTGACGGTCACTTTTCCAGTCACGGTCAAATTCAAGAGACTGGGCGACGCATCGCTGCTCGTGAATTGGGCCGCAATTCCATTGGAGGATTGAAATTCAAGACTCACAGAGTCGGATACCGAACCTTCCACAAATTCGCCAGTGAAGTAGTTCGGAATTTTCGCCTTTGCGATAATGACGTGCTCGGTTTCAGGCGGCGTGAACGCAAGTCCCGTCGGAGTAAAGGAGAAAGCACCGTCAGCGCGCGCATTGGTGCTGCCGATTGATTCCTGCGATTGACCGACAACCAGGAAGAATTCGATGATCGCATTGGGATGCGATTCGGTCGAGCTAATCGAACCCGTTATGGTCGGATCCAGTTGCGGACCAGTGGGAATCGTCGAGAGTGCGACACTTGGCGCGCTCGTGGGATCTACGAGCGTGAACCCGAAAAACGCGCTGGGAGTTTCCGGATCGCCATCGGCGGTTATCGATTTCCATCCCGAATCCAGAATTATCGGCTCTGCGGGTACGGGATTGAGTTCTTGCACGCGCGCCCGAATATCCCATCCGCCGGGGGTCAGGCCGGCGGGAGTGTAGCGGAAGTTGCCGTCCTTATCAGTGGTGGTCACTCCATCGACGGCGTTGTCGCTGTCGTGATCGAATTCGACGGTCACAAAGGCAAAGTGATTGGCGTCGACCACGCGACCGATGAGCGTCGGGTCATACGTCACTCGGTCGAGGATTTCGTAGTCTTCCTCCGTAAGCCCCGTGTCGTACGCGAGTTCGAAGCGGGTGATTTCTGGAGCCACATTTGTGACGACTTGCCACTCCTGCGACACCCAGTGACCAAGAACCTTGTACGTGGAACCGGTGGTTTCATCGACCCGTTCCTCGATAACGCGAACAAAGACCGCAGTTTCATTCGATACATTGATCTCCAGGTCTTCCGGCGTGAACTGGAATTGGCCTGACCCGTCGGAGAGGGTGCTGCCATCGGGCGCGCCGTCGCCGTCAATGTCGAATTCGACCGTCCGCAAGGCAAGGTTGCCCGGCACATCAATCTGGCCCCGGAGCGTGGGATCGATGGCCAACCAATCGTCGTCCTCTTGCCAGCCATTGACGAGCGATAGCGACCCAACTTGGAGGTCGGAGTCCACCTCAATCGTCTTAGTTGGAGGCGTGGGAACAAACGGTACCTCGTCGTACTCGCCGCCGCCGTAGCGCGGTTCGTACACTTGAATCGTCACGACGTTGCTGCCGATTTTGTGGCCTTGAGCCGTATAGGCGAAGAATCCCGTCTCCTCGGTGAATGTCTCGCCGTCTAGCGTGCCGTTGTAGTAGACTTCAACGCGGAGACCAGCGAGGTTTCCATCGTCGTGGTCCACGGTGCCGGTCACGGTGGGGTTCTGGGAGTCGGTCGCGTAATTGAAAGTGTCGACTTCGGGCAGCTCGTTTTCCTCTAGATCGAGCATGAACGTCACCGTCGACCACCCAGTCACGTAATCGGCAAACAGCGAATCCCAGTCGCGCACGAAGTCGCTGTTGTACCAGTCGCCTTCGAGCGTCACGCCATCCTCGCCGATGAGGTCGTCGAACCAGGCGTCGAGCGATTCCAGGTTCCATTGATTGTTCCCGAAGTTGTATTCGCCGCTATACGATTCGAACGAGTCGTTCTCGAACTCGGGTGACGTCACTTCGAAATCGCGAATCCGCAAGCGGGCGGCGATTACCTGTTCCAGGCCTACAAGTCCTAGTGGCGTGTGAGAAAACGTACCGTCGGCATTGGGCGTGATCGTGGCGTCGATAGTGTAGTCGCCGCCGTAGTCGAGCTCGACGACTACGTCGGACATATCGCCGGCGTAGATGATCGTCCCTTTCACTGTGGGATCGGCGGTCACATCGTCGTCGTTATACTCGCCGGTATCGTAAGCCAGCGTGAAGCCAAAATCCTCGTCAGCCGCGAGAGGCGAATCGGAGAGGATAAGCTCTTGTGCCTGCACACCACTGGCCAAACCCGCGGGTTCCTCTCCTTCTGGATCCCAGGCGTCGGCGTCCCATTCAACGGCTTGCGCATAAATCGTTACTTCCTCGCCGAACGGCAGACCGACCGGCGTAAACTCGAAGTTGCCCTCCGCGTCGGTCATCGTCATGCCGATGATGTCGGTCAGGCGATCTGTTTCCGGGTCCGCGCCGTTGAGTGAGAACAGAACGAGGATCCCTCCCAAGTAGTCGCCGTTATCGTTTGCAGCCAACGCACCTATAATCGTGGGGTCGGCGACTGGGCTTACTTCGTCGCCGTATTTCAGTGAAAGGAGGCCGAGCGTTGGAGGCGCGTTCTCTGTCGCGGACAGCGTGAACGTCAGCGGCTCCGTGCCCGGACCTTCCGATTCCAGCCACTCTCCAGGCAAGAGAATCTGCCGGTAGGCGTCCCACTCTACCGCACGGGCATTGATCGTGAATGGCTCGTCGTCTTCGATGACGCTGGTGGGAAGATAAGTGAACTGGCCATTGGCGTCGGTAACAGCAATTCCCTCGACCGTAGTTGGGGTTCCGTCCTCATCGAACTCAATTGTAATGCCGGCGACACTTCCATACGGATTACTGACTTGACCGGTGATCATTGGATTGGAAGTTTCGTTGTCGTCGTCATCTGCGCCCGTGTCAGATTGCAGTTCGAGCGAGTTGATTATGGGTGCTTTGTTCTCTGCCAAGTAAAATGCGAAGTCGCTGGCATCTTCTGCCGATCGCATTGAGATTCCTGGCGCCATCAGCGGAGTTCGCTCTTCAGCGACGGCGTAGTAGGTGTAGAGGGTAGGAGAAGTGCCAGCGGTCAGGCCGGTGGGAACAAATTCAAAATCTCCGTCAGCGTCTGTCACGACCGAGCCAACCGATGTGCGGCTTGGATTCGAAAAATAGTCTTCAGTGTAGAAAAGCACCGTCAAACCTTCCACAGGACCATCGTTGGTGACAGTACCAGTCAGCTTCGGGTGGGTAATCGTCGGAATGGTACCCTCGGCAGACGGGACGATGTTAACAATTACGGGCGGGTCGTTCTCCTCGAGGTCGGGCGTGATGTCGATGTGTTCAACGTCTGAGTAAACATAACCGTTCGTCGCCGGATCCCACTCGCGTGCTCGCACGCCAATTATTATTAGCGTTTCAAGGGGCAACTGCAGGCGTGACGGGACAATGACAAACTCGCCGCGGGTGGGATCGTCATCCGACACCCGCACCTCTACGACGCCGTCGGCTGCAAAATTCGGGCTAGTGTAGCCATAATCCACTTCGATTTCGACGAATTCGAAGCCGTTGTCGTTGGTGACAACGCCGACAATCGTTGGATCAGCCGTGATCTCGTCGTCATAGTAGGTTCCCGTGTCGTATTTCAATCGCAATTGTGCCGCGTCAATGACCGGGGGTGCGTTGACCTCGTTCACCGTGACGTGAATGACCTTCGTCGTCCGCAGGGGCGGATTACCGCTGTCGGTGACGCGAACTGCGATGTCGTACTCGCCGTCCTGGTCCTCGGTGGGCGTCCAGCGGAAGTAGTGGTCGCCGTTGTCGTAAACGATCTCTGCGCTGGCGGGAGCGCCCGGACCCAGCGAGTATCTCAGATTGCTCGGATCAGTTTCTTCGTCGTCTCCTTCGAGAAGGAATTCCAATAACTGATGCTCGTCTATTTCAACCGGCGCTGTGACTTCGATGCTGTTAAGCGTAATCGTCAAATCGGGTGCGTTCTCATTTTGTTCTTCCGGGTCACCCAGAGTGACCAACTCAGACCAATAGGCAACTCGTTCCGGCGCGCCAGAGTCTACAGCGCGCACAGAAAGCCTAAATTGCCCTTCCGGACGGTCATCCGCATCCCAAGTGAGCGCATTCCCCACCAGAACTACGCTGTCCGGCGCATTGCCCATGAGAGAATAATTCCACTCGCCGACGGCTGTCTGATCGACGCCCAAAGTAAGTGACAGATCAGTCTGGGCGCCTACCGTCGAGCTTCCTGATGTGACGATGACCGTTGCGGGCTCAAAGTGGCGGACAATGCGCACCGCATCCGCATAAACCCGGCCATCAGCCACACTGCTCAGCTCGACTTGGATGTCTCCTGTTTCGGTCAGCGTGACCAGGTCGCCCAAATGCTGCCAATGACGTCCCTCGACGAGTGGCCCATCAGGAAGCTGCGACTGGTTGACCGTCGATTGATTGACGCTGTTGATCGAGTACTGGGCGTTTGTCGCGATATTCGCCATGCCGAGAGCCTCAGCCGATTCGGGAGTCCACGTGACGTAGACTTCGTAATCGCCGGCAGGCAAGTCCGCGAAGGTCCACGTTGTGTTAACGTTTGCGTTGTCGGCGTCGCTGTAGCGCTGGCCGCGGTTGAAGCCGAGGTCGTCCGCCGTGCTTTCCCAAACGTCCTGACCCTGGCTGGTTTCGGTATAGCCTGACGACGTGTCGGCGTTGTCGATCACCTCGAGCTGATCGAATCCGGCCTCGCCGAGGAGGATGTCGGACCCACCGCCGCCGATTAGCGTGTCGTTGCCGGCTCCGCCGGAAAGCTCGTTATCACCTGCATCGCCAATGAGCGTGTCGTTGAATTCACTGCCGATGACTCGGCCGATCCGGACGCCGACAAGATCGATATCTGCGTCATCGAAGACGGCATTGACCCCCAACTGGACCACCACGCTGGTTTGCACTAGCGAGAAGTCGAGCGTGTTGCTGCCCGCAATGTCTGCGATGTCCAGTTCCGGCACGTCATCGAACTCAAAGATATACGTGTCGTCGCCGACACCGCCCAACAGCTCGTCGTCCCCAGGTCCGGCATGGAGAAAATCATTGCCGGCGCCGCCAAGCAAGCTGTCTTTGCCGGCGCCGCCGATCAACCGATCGTCGCCGCCACGGCCTTCGAGAATCACGCCATAGGTTGGTGCCGTTAATTCGTCATCGTGTTCACTGCCGATCACGCGGCCAATAGTGGCGCCCGTCAACACGATCGCGGCCGCGACGTACGTCGCTTGGGCGCCAAGCGTCGCGGTGACGGCCGACCCGGCCTGCGAAAAGTCCAAGACGTTGCTGCCGTGAATGTCAACGATCGTATGTGATATCGCGTCGTGAGGGCCGAAGGCGTACGTGTCGTCGTCGTTGCCACCTTCAAGCGAATCGGTGCCCGCGCCCCCGTCGAGGAGGTCGTTTCCAGAGTCACCGTGAATATCGTCGTTCCCCTCGCCGCCGAACAGTTGGTCGTTGTCGGCGTTACCATGAATCGCGTCATCGCCAGAACCTCCGTAGATTATATCGTCGCCGTCGCCGCCGGAGAACTCGTCGTCACCTTCTTGGCCGAACAGTACGTCTGCATCCGAGCCGCCACTTAGAGTGTCGATACCTTCTCCGCCGAAGAGATAATCATCTCCCGCCTCGCCGGAGAGTTCGTCGTCGCCTTTGCCGCCGTACAGTCGATCATCTCCGTCCCCACCGATCAAATAATCGTCACCGCTGCCTCCGTGAAGGGTGTCATCGCCGGCACCGCCCCAAAGGATCGCATCAATCTCGACTGCCGGGTTTACCTTGATTTTGTCATCCCCCTCCCAGCCATAGATCGTCAGGCTCGTTGCGCCGGCGATGTCGATCGGGATCGTTCCCAGCGTGCTGCTCGTCATGTCGGTGGCCGAGATAGCGATGTCATCTGCGTGGCTGGTGCCGTAAATGACCACCACTCCTTCGTCGTCAATCACATGCGCTTCGGTCGCGCCAATGTCGACGTGCGAGTTGATCTCGCGCGAGTATCCCGCGCCGCGCTGATCGAGCAGCAGTCCGTAGTTCATCGCTACGGACGCGCTTGCCGCGTCAATCGCGGGGCTGTCGGGCAGCGGGGCGTGGGTCTTCGTCGGGCCGCCGTAATCTCCCAAGGGAGCCAAGCCTAGATCGGCACTGCCGATAATTTGATTGTTGTTTCCGATAACCGCGCTGCTGGCCGAGACCCCGATTAGATTGTAGGAGCTGGCGGTGGTGAAACCATTAACACCGAGGTCACTTGCAACTCCTCCGCTACCGGTGTTGCCGGCGACGATTGTGTTGTGCAGGGTGATGCGTGGAAGTGCGATGCTGGCGTAGATTCCGCCTGCCGGTCCACCGCTCGTGTTGTCCGTCACGGTGTCGTTGACGAATTCAACATAGGCACCCCCACTGACGTAGATCGCACCGCCTGCGCCGATACTTTGGTTGCGGGAAAACGTGCTGTTGGTGATTTTGGTTGGCGTAGAAAGTGCGCCGGAATTGGTGTAGATCGCACCTCCGGTATCGGCGTCGTTGTCGTGGAAGGTGCAGTTACGGATGGTGAGCGAGCCCCCAACGGAATAAAGGACTCCCCCATTGGTGCCGGCAGTGTTACCTCGGAATTCCACCCCCTCGAAAGTCAGACGCCCACCAATGTTGTAAATTGCGCCACCTCGACTGTCGGGTCCGCTCTCGTCTGCCGCATTGCCATCGATAATGGACATTCCCGAGATTGTGAAGTCCTGGTTGTACGCGACTTCAAAGACACGAGTCGCTCCTCCGCCACTGATGGCTAGCAGATCGGCGCCGGGGCCATTAATCGTCACGCTGCTGCTGATTCCGAGTTTCTGACCTGCTAGCGCAATTGTGGCCGGTCCAGCGGCGAAAAGTGTGGCATCGAACGCGATGGAATTGGCAGCCGGGATTTGATTCGCCAGGTAGAGCGCTTCGCGCAGGCTGAACTGGTCGGCGGCATACGCGCCATAGAGATCGGTCAAGGATCCCACCAAGATCGGTAGTCCATAGCCGCGACCGGTAACGGCCGAAGTGAGAATTTCGGTCACAACGTCAATGGCGTTGGGCGTTATGAACGTTACCGCCAAGTCGATATTCCCATCCGTCGCCACGGTTTGCTTGTCGGTCGCGCCCAGATCGAGATTAACACCTGCCCAATGACCGCTGGCGGTCTTGAGGTTGAGCGTATCGAGGCCGCCGTTATCTTGCAGAGTGATGTCGAGATTATGAAGTAGTGAGTCGCGAACGATGTAGGTATCGTTGCCGAGGCCGCCGGAAAACCAGTAGGTGCCGCCGACGTCGATGAGTTCGATCTTGTCGGTTTGCCCGGCGGTGCGCACGTAGGCCGTATCTGTGTCTCCCTCGAGGTTGTGTTGCACAACGTCAAAGTCGCCGCCCATCGTGAGGTCGCCCGAGTCGAACTGAACGGTGTTCGCTCCGCGACCGCCGTGTACGTGCCACGCGTCGGAATCGTCCCGAAAGGCTCCGCCGGAAAAGACCCGCTCCACGGTCGCCACATCGTCCGCGGAGAATTCGGCGATCAGCGTGTAGTCGCCAGTAGGGTTCGATAGCGCATCGGGCGTGATCCAAACCGTGTGGGGTCCGACGGTCGACTGCACGCTAGGCGTCGCGATTGCGTGACGCACGCCGTCGATCACTTGATAAATGGTGAGTTGCGGATTTACAGCGGATTCGTGCAGGATACGGTACTTCACACGCAGCACTGAATCGACGCCGACGAACTCGGTAATCTGTAGCTGGGCGTCGTAGTCGAACGAGATTGTCGGCTTATTGTTCGCGCTTTCGGTGGAGGCATAGTTGACTGACTCTGTTTCCTCGGGATCGACCGTCGAGATCCGTAACGTAAGTTGAGGAGACTTCACCGACATGGTCGGCTGCTGGTTGTTCTGCCAAACGGTGAGTTCAAACTTCAAATGCAACAAGCCAAACGCCCTGGATTTGAAGGGGTTTTCGACGTTTGTTCACGATTCCCCGAAAATTCTAGAGCCGAACTGCTAGCAGCTTCGAAAATCAGCCCGCGACTCAGCCTCAAAGTTGTCGCATTTGAAGTTTGACATCACCAAACGGAATAGTCGGCCTGGGTGACCACGCCGTCGAAATCGCCATCGCCTTGCGTGTAACGTTCGACCGAGCGCCCGAGGTTCGCCGACCAAATCGAGTAATCGGAGCCGTTCACGGAGCCGTCCAGATTGTAATTGCCTTCATCGATGCCGTGGCGCCCAAAGAAGTAAGCCTGATCGGCGACGGTTACCTGGCCGTCCCAGTTGCCGTCGTTCCGGTAAACAAGCCCTTGTGGCACAAGCTCGTTTGCTTCGTTGTCGGAAACGTAATGGTCCCAATATCGCACGGCGGTGTAAAAGGCTTCGATGTCTCCCAGGGCCTTGCCGCGAACGTTAGTGCTGTCCAAGCCGCCGCTCAGATTGCTGTCGCCAAATAGCAAGGCTCGCTGTACCGCCTGGGTGATGTCCACGGCGTTGGTTCCCGGCACCGCGTCCCACGTATCGAGCGCGTTTCCAAACCCACCGTCCAACTCGGACTCATAGCCGTCCCATTTAAACGTATCTTCAGGCCAGTTGCGGTCCGCGTCCCAAGCCCACGTATCCCAATGGGCCGAGAGGACGTGCGTCGTATCGTTCGCAATGGTAGAGTTCGTAGCGAAGAGATTGAGCGTTGCCGTTTGAGGTAGTTCGACCTGATCGGCCAAGGTTGAAAGATCGACCTTCAGAAGGGTGTGCTTCGAGTCACTAGAGCTCGAGCCTTGGACTTGTAGAGCTGCACTTGTGCCGTAAGCTAATTCCTGACTCGAATGCACGTACGTATCGAAGATGTCGGCATCGTCCAGCCCCATGGTCAACGCCGCTCCGCTGGCCGAACTACTAACGCCTCCCTTCTCGAGCGTCGCCTGCACCATCGCTTGCTGCGTCCCTAGTTCGATCTGCAGGTAGGCATTGGCGGCGAATGAACCGGTCTCCACAAACGCCAGCACGAACTCCTGCCAGCCGTCGTCACTCACGGTCTGCGACATGACATGATCAATGCCGAGCCCCGCAAACAGCGTGTAGTAATGATCTTTGACGTCCGCTAACTGATCCCGCAGTTCCGCCGCCGCCGCGACGACGTTCGGGTTCTCGCTGGCCAAGTCGGCCGCCAGACGGTCCGCCAGCAGAAGCGCCGACCGGCCAAGTTTAGCGACACTATACTGGGCTTCCGCGAAGCTCTCGGAGTCGCTCGCCGCCTGCAACTCCGATTTCGCAACTTCAACTCGATCGGCAAGCTCCGCGTAAATGTCGGACTTAAGGCTTGCGACGGAGGGCTCCGGCTCATTCTCGATAACGCCGGTCGCAGTGGCGATGTGCTCGGTCGTCAACTCAGCGAGCAGCAGTTCGTCCTCTTCCTCCATGCCGGAATCTAGTTGAGAACGCCACGTTGCGATCTGCTCTAGTTCCCCGGCCGACGCATCGCGGCGGGCCTGTTGCACGCGCCCCTCTAAAAACTGCTCACGGAACTCTGCCGACTCAATGTCGATCAGCACCGTCTGCCGCTGGAGAACCACCTCGCCGACACGCAGCTCGAGCTGCAAGGTGTGGAGCGAGTCGTCGATCTCCTCCAGCCCGTCGCGGAGCGAAATAACTGCGCGTGGAGCGCCGTCGCTGCCATATTCAGTGGTGACGCGGAACTGGTCCGACGGGAGGTCCGATTCGTTGAGCAACAAAAACTCGACGCGCGTTTCGGTCATCGCGTTGCCGCCCAGGGCGCTCGCAGTTGCGATCGCCTCGTACTGCAATGGCTCCCCTGACGGAGTCACCGAAAGCATCCGCCGCTCCTCAAGCGACTCGAAGAGCGAACGGCGCGTCCGCCAGCTATTGCGGTGGCTCTTTTTTCGCTTCCGCCGGAAGCCAAGCTGCGTGAGAGTCGTGGTCCAAGAGATGGGAAGACGACGCATTGCGGATCCCTCGCAAGTAGCAGGTTTCGCGGTTGGCGCCAGACAGGTTGCTGGCGCATGCAGGATGTCAGCTCGGGCACTGAGATGGGTCGGAACGATGAGCGTGGCTGGCCGCACCGGCGTAAACGCCCACATTCCGATAGGTGGCAGTTATACCGGGTAGTGGGAGAAGTGCAAGAAAAAAAATCTGCTCCGGACCCGTGCAACACGAGAAACCCACTGACCGAAGCGACCCAATCACCGCTCCGCGGGGCGAACCTAAGCTGCCCAATTGCCGCGCTAGGCACGGCCAATTGCTTTGACTTGGACGAACTTCAAGACCCAGCAACAATTTTGACAATTCTTGGAAAACCTCGAGAAGCGACGGCTCTGGGTGCCCGCAATCTCGATTAATAGGGGGAGGGGCGAACGTCGCTTCAGTTCGCTCGATCGCGAAACACACTTTTGCCTAACCAGTTGCCTGTTATGAACTTTGGACCATCGGTGGCGGAACTCGTAGCCGGCGCTAGCAGGGCGCTCGTCGCCGCGCGCAATGTTTCGGAGATCAAGCACGCACGAGATTTGGCGGAGGCAGCGCGGAGCTACGCCCGCCGCGCAAACGGCGAGCAGGCAACACTCTTTTGCGCAGCGTGCCTCACGATCCGGGCGGAGCACGAATTGGGGACGGCACTGTCAAAAACCGATCTCGCCAAGGCCGCACCGGGCAACCAATATACGGGCAAAAAAAAGTTGGACCGTTCGCACGCTGCAAATGGACCACGCTACTTACGGGATCTCCATGTCACCGGGTCAGTCTCTCACCGGGCGCAGCAGTTGGCAGCACTGACACGAGCAGAATTGGAGCACTGGTTGGCAAGTCAATGTGCCGCAGGGGTCGTGCCAACGCTGGCCGCAGCACGTCGCCATGCCAAGGAAGTTGCCGGCGCCAACGGGCGGGGACGCAAGCTCCCGCCGACCGCTTAATAGGGTCGCGGTCGATTTTAATCCCGTTGACGCGCCTTCACCCGGACTGATTGCGGGTACAGCACTTCAAACGGCTATCGCCCGCGACGCGCTCCCATCTCGTTCTGCGATGACCGCATCGGCAGCACACTCGGCGGCGAAGGGTCTTTCGCCGCTTGCCGCGCGTGCATAGCGATTTCGACCGCGAACTCCCGCATGTAACGTAGCACAGGAATCCTGCCTCCAGCGAGAGAGACCCTGTAACGTGCGTTGAGCAACGGAGGCGTTCCCAGACGAAACTGCTTCCGCGTACTGCAAATACTTCTTCAAGCAGTTTGCGCCGTCGTTGAAGTCATTCGTAATGTGCCCAAACGTCATGGAACTGACGACGACCATGTGGCGTTTCGCCCGCGAAAAAGCAACGTTCAACCGCTTCTCGCCGCCGCTGACGTTGATCGGGCCGAAGTTCATCCGCATTTTTCTGTCAGCGGCCGGGCCGTAGCAAATACTCAGGATGATGATGTCCCGTTCGTCCCCCTGGATGTTTACGAGGTTTTTCACCAACAGTCCCATAAACTGGCCATCCTCCTCGCGCTCGAGTTCCGCCTCCAATCGGTCCTGAAACACTTTGTCTTGCTGCGCCAACCGGCCGAGAGCCTGCTCTATCTCATCCTGCTGTGCGGCTGAAACACATCACCCGAGCTAGCGCGCCAACGCCGCTGGGGGCGAGAGAGATTGAAACAGTTCGACGGGCCAATGATTGATTCGTTTCATACCCGGGGGCAACTCTTGCTGGAACTGCACGTACGCCTGATTGTCGCCCTTTGTCGTGTAGGCGATTTGGTCAGTGGTTTCTTTTTGCACGATGACGCCAAACACCTTATAGCCCATGAGCGTGCAGTCCTCGAGGTCCACCTTCAAGAGCTTTCCCTCCTGCACACTTTGGATAACGCCGTCGGTGGGCGTTCCATGGGGCTGGGAGAAATTTAACGCCGCGAGACGACAGCGCGCGAGCCTCGCGTGTGTGAAGGTATGAAAGCCAAAATTGTTGGCCTTTAGCGCGCACTGTGGGCCAACCATCGTACAGTCCTCGAACACCACGTCAGGCTGGTCGGGCATAGTCTTGTTCTCGAACCGCACGTAGGCGCCTGAGGTATCACCCCAGAAATCAAGTGACCACAGCGAACAACGCCGGAACGCCACCGGTTCCTCGGGACGTGAAAGGCAGCTTGCAACTCCGCCGCCGAAGGCGCGACCGATGCTGACACAATCTTCTACCACCACTGTGAATGGCTGAATCTTGTCCACCAGATCGAAGAACAGTCCGGCATCTCCGCCCGTGACGTACAGCCGTCGGAACGTCCAACGATCCCAGACGACCGCCGAAAAGCTCTCAGCTTTATGCTCCGGTGACCAGCCTTTCTTATATGAGCGAATCGTGCCGTGCCAGTCGTAGCTCTTGAACCCTCGCTCGGGGTCGCCTGAATCGATCACGACCCACCCTTTGGCACCGGAACCTAGACTGCCGTCGAAGTCGCCCACCAGTTCGTTGTACGAATCCGGTGCCCCCTTATGGGCCGGATAAAGATTAGCCTCCATATACGTGTCGGGCCGAATAACCACGCGATGGCCGCCCCGATCGTCAGGAATTGCGGCGAGAGCCGCTTGAATCGAGCGGTAGGCTTTGGCCCATGAAGCGCCGTCGGAGTTATCGCCGAGTTTCGAAACGTAAACAGTTCTTCCCCGATGATTAACGGCCGACGCTGCATTGGGCCCCAGAGCTAGTGCGATCGCCGCCAGTACGGCGGCGCAGACCATGCTTCGAAGGTTCGATGTTGCCGATGGCATAGGGGGCGCTTCTTTCTCGACTTAAAGTTGTCGATTGATCTCGTAACAGTTCAATCTAGAGGGACACCGTGTCCCGGCCGACAGAGGCTATCTTGCGCGACGCGTGGCGAGATATCAAGCATGACGATTGGCATGGGACTCGCTGGATTATCCGCGCGTCATGGAGCCTAACGCTACTAGCAGCCGTGCAATGCTTGCCCGAGGACGCGAATGGCTCTTGCGGCTGCGGGAAATCCACGCGAAGCAACGTGCGCTTCTTGAAATGATGGGCCCAGTCAAGTGCGCTGAGGCAATTCGTGCTCTCGAAGCCGAGACGCAACGACTTCGTACCGAGTGGCTGGAAGCAAACCAACGAACCATCGACCGTTTATGCGAGAGTGGTGAATAGCCGCCCAGAATGCCCATAGCAATTGCGCCGCTAGATTGGGGTGACCCTGAATAGCTTCTGCGAGACTTCGACGCTAATGATTCACGACTCTGAGATACAAAAATCGGTCGCGGGCTGATCATTGAATTGGCACGCGGCGTGCTGTTACTCTGGCCGCCGGCTCGCCTGCAAAGTCGGGCCGTTCTACATAACTCCCCCCAGCTTATGGCGAAGGGGAACGCCTCGGCGAGCTAACAGTGGAGGTCTTTTTTTTGCGCGATGATTTCATCCGCAGCCATGATCGGACCGTCCACAACCAGCCTGCCGGTCGCCAAGGCCGATGAAGTAAACCGGCGGCAGGTAGACCCACACGTGTCGGTAGCTCCAATCCTCAGCGGGTAGGTTAATCGCCAGCGGAAGCAACGCTCGGTCGGGATCGGTGCTCCAAGCGCCTCAAGTAACCAGACCGGCTCAAGGTGCATCGGCGCCCTCGCCCACACCAGTGAAGCTTCAAGCACGCATCATGACCTGAGCCGGATTGATGGCCTTAAACTGGCTTTTGTTCGACGTGATCTCGAAAGCCTGGGGCACTGAATCGATTCCGGATAAGACGTGCGTGATCGTCGGTTTAAGGCGAACGCGCCCTGATGCGACGAGGCGGACAGTGTGCTCCAGGTGCGCCTGCGTGCTGATGTCGGGGAACAGATAACGCAAGCTGCGCTCGCGCAGAAGGTCAACGTCGATCTGCACCGGCCCGCCGAACCAAGACACGCCAATGATCTTTCCGCCGGAGCGAACCGCCTCCGCCGCCTGATAGAGCGTTTGAAAGCCGGCGAGCCCTTGCTTCGGGCTGCCGCCAGCGCACTCGAAGACCACCTCTGCGCCGTTGCCTCCGGTTAATTCGCGGATCACTGCGACAACGTCCTCCGTGCGCGCGTTCAGCGTGTGGTCCGCTCCAAGCTCGCGCGAAACTTGGCAGGCTTCGTCGCGGACGTCGACGGTGACGATCAGGCCGGCCCCGCTCAGGCGGGCGATTTGCAGGCATTCCAGACCCATGCTTCCCTGGCCCAGGATGACCACGGCGTCTCCCATTTGCAGTTGCGCCGTTTCGACAGCCGCCACGCTATCGCTGAGCGACTGCAGACAGGCGGCCTCGCTATCCGAGATTCGAGCGTCAACTTTTACGAGCGCAATTTCGGGGAGCAATGCGATCTCAGAAAAACAGCCGGGCAGGTCGAACCCAATGACCGGCCCACGGCGGCAAAGATTGCTCTGCTCTGAGCTGCAAAGTGGGCACTTGCCGCAAGGCAACTTGGCCCGCGCCGCCACGCGGTCTCCCACCTGGAACCGGCTGACGCCTTGGCCGACTTCCAAGATCCGCGCGCAGAACTCGTGCCCGAAAAGTTGCACCGGCGCTTCGGTCTCAAGGCGACGTTTGATGCGGTCGAACGCTAACGTCGGTATTCCTTTCGCAAGCTGCGCCTCGGTGACGCTCGGTTGCACGCAGAGCGGTTCAACCAGCACATGACCCGGCTTGCAAGTAGGAGGTGGGATGTCGTCTAGCCGCATGTCGTTAAAGTTGTGGAACCGCCAAGCTTTCATCGTTGGATCCCTTCGCGCAAAACAAACTTTTGCAGTGTGTGACAAGTCGGTGAAACCAGCCCTCGAGCGCCTCCGGCAGACATGGCAACCTCGGAGACGTACACGTCGCCATGCGAATCAAGCCACACATCGTGCGGGGCGAAAAAGTCGCCGGGAGCGCACGGATTCTTACCGCCGCCCCAGCGCGCTTTGAGCTGCCCGTGAGGGTTAAAGACGCTGACTCTTCCGCCCGTGGCGTCAGGTGTGGGGGCCGTGGTACCGGGCCACATCCCTGCGCGAAAACCGAGCTCGGCAACCCACACGTCCTCCTGTTCGTCAATAAAGACTTCGCATGGCCGGGCGATATCGGTCCATTCGGAAATAAATACGCCATCGGGATTAAAGAGTTGCAGGCGACAATTCTCTCGGTCGGCCACATACACGGTTCCATGTCGATCGACTGCGATGCCATGCGGCACATAAAACTGGCCTGGGCCTGCGCCCGGTTCGCCCCAGGATAAAAGCAACTGACCGTCGGGGGTAAACTTGTGGATCCGCGCGTTGCCGTAGCCGTCGCCGACGTACAACTCCCCGGAGGGCGAAAGCGCCAGGTTAGTTGGGAAATTGAACGGCGGGCCTGCTCGCAAAATGGTGCGGTAGTCCATGCTGGTAGCGCCGGTGTCCGATGGATTGCTGGCGGTCCCCAGCGTCAGCAGTAGTCGGCCGTCGGGAGTGAACTTGCGGACGGTGTGCTGCAGGTCGTCCGTGCAATAGACCGAGTCATCGGGTCCGATCACGATGCCGTGCGGTTGGGCGAACAAGCCCTCTCCCCAGGAGCCAAGCCAGGTGCCGTTGCGATCAAAGATCGTCACCGGGTGCTCGCCACGGTCGAAAACAAAGACTCGATCCTTTGAGTCGGTCGCTACGGCGACAACTTCATTCCAACTCCAGCCCGCGGGCAGCACCCCCCACTGATCCTGGGCCTCATAGCCGAAATCGCGACAGGTCTTGCCGGCGACGTTCGCGGAGGATGACGGAAAACCTTCTAGTCGCATGGCTCGGCCGTTCCTAGGTTGGTGGATAACAGCGTCTTTTCGTCGGGCAGCTCCGGCAACACCCAGGCTACCGCCGCCGCTGGAATAAAGAGAAATCCTGCGTAGAGCAGCGCGTGACGATAGTCGCCGACCTGAGAGAAAAGCCCGAAGAAGACTGTTCCCAGTCCGGCGACGATGCGGCCAAAGTTATAACAGAAGCCAGCCCCCGTGGTTCTCAAAAGCGTCGGAAACAATGGCGGTAAGTACATCGTGAACAAGGCGAAGACTCCCTGGCAAAGGCCGATGGCCGCGACTCCGAACCACAGGTCTGTATGTTCGCGCGGTACACCGTACGTGTGGAGCATTGCAAGAAAATACGCCAGGCAGAGTAGCGCGATCGCTCGCCGGTATCTGAGTCGACGCGCCAAATAGGCCGCCAGAAAGTTTCCGACGATCGACGCGACCATGACGAGCCAGACCATCTTGCTAACAAGTTGCCCAACCTCCACGTCGCTCCACGTCGCCAGGTCGGGCAAGTTTCTGAGCTGTTGCAGGTACCAGAACAAGAAAGCCCAGTGTCCGGTCAGCGCGAGGGCACAGACGACGAGCGTTAACAAGGTCGTGCGGCGAACGGGGCCGCGAAACAAATCCGCAAACTTCGGACGGGCTTCGGCCGATTGCCGCCGGGCGCTTTGCCACTCCTCCGGTTCAGGCACGCTTCGGCGAATCCAAAGCACTAGAAACGCAGGTAGCACTCCGACCAAGAAGACAGTGCGGTAGGGGAAGCCGGCCAGCGCGAAGTTCGCCAGGCTCGCCAGTATCACGCCGAGATTGACTCCGGTCTGCAGCACAGCCGCCATCCACGGTCGCCAGCGGCGTGGCCAGGTTTCTGAAAGCATCGACGCCCCCACGGCCCATTCACCGCCAATCCCCAAGGCCGCCAGAAATCGGAGGATAAGTAAGTGCCACCAGGTTTGCGCGAAGAACGAGAGTCCGGTAAAGAGCGCGTACGTGAGGATCGTCAACATCAAGGCGCGGCTGCGCCCAATGCGGTCCGCGATCAATCCGAAGAAACCGCCTCCCAGCGCCCAGCCGATCAGAAACGCAGCCTGGATCCACGAGCTGTAATAGCCCACCTCCGGATCCTTAGCGCTCGCAGCGCCCAGCAACTCTGCTACAAACGGGCCGGCGACTAGGACGTACAGGTGCATGTCCAGGCCGTCGAACAGCCAGCCGAGCCACGCCGCGATGCCCGACTTCCACTGCTGCGGAGAAAGGTCACGCAAGCGCGTGACGTCCTGGCCGAATGGCGGCAGGTGATCGGGCGGGAGAGCGGTCGGGACAGACGTCGCAGCCTGAATCACTTTTTCACTGTCGGAAGAGGGAACCTGTGAGTCTTGAGGCGAATACGATACAAGCTCTTGTCAATCGTGACGTAGAGCATATTGCTGTCGTCGCCAATACCGAACTCGACATTGCTCGGAATGCCGCGCCACTCCTCAAAGTGCCCCGCCTGCTTGGTCGGTCCGGTTGCGATGAACACCAGCTCCTTGCCAGTTGGGTCGATTACCAGAATTCCTGGACGCGCCAGGCTGCGCGCAGCAATATAGAGGTTTCCGTGCGTGTCGACTCGCATGCCGTCCGAACCATTCTCCTTGCCAAAATCGACCAGCGTCTTACGCGATCCGCTAACCAGTCCTTGCTCATCGAGCGGAAAGGCGTAGATCTTCATTGCACCGCGCACCGGCTCAGGGTCATCGGGCGAGAGACGGTTTTTGCCGCTGTTGTGGTCCCCCACGTACAAGGTCCGCTGGTCTAGGCTGAGACAGACGCCATTGGGTTTCTCCACTTCGCGCGTGATCAGTACGACCGTTCCATCGCGCTCGATGCGATAGACGGCTTCGCCCGGAAGTTCACGGGGCTCAGTTCCACCGTAGCGCGGGTCGGTAAAGTAAATCCGCCCCTTGGTGTCGAGGCACAGGTCGTTTGGCGAATTGAACCGCTTCCCCTGGTACCGATCGGCGAGCGTTTCGCTTTTGCCGGACGTCAGATCCCATCGTCGTACGCTGCGGCTGCCGCCGTCCGCGCCGTCGCACGACAACAGGTTTCCGTTTCCATCAAAGGCTAGGCCATTGGACTTGCCCGAATTGTCGGTGAAGACGGTGGTCTTCAACGTCTTCGGATCGAAACAAAGGATCATGCCGTTGTCTTTGCCGAAGGGAAGGTCCGTAAAATAGATCTTCCCATCGGGAGCGGCTGCGGGGCCTTCGGTCAAACCAGAGTTGAGTTTCACTTGGCGCGTGTGGAGCAACTCCAGTTGGGCGCCCGCAGGGACGATCGGATTTTCAACGGGCTCAGCGGCCTCCACCGCGAAAGTCAGGCAGCAGCCGACGAGCAGCGCAGACGTGACATAGGACAACGATTTCATATCAGCACCTCGTGGACGACCCGCGCCGGATTCACGCCGGTCAGTTTCTCTTTCAAACCGTTTTGATTGACGAAAAGCTCTTCGTGGCGTTGAGAATCGCGTCAGCGTCCCCGATTTCCATGCCACAATTCTCCACCTGTTAGGCTTCCCCACATGATCAAGGTTTCGCCGAGCAAGCCCCGTTGCTTCAGATCTCGCAACAGCCCGGCGATGGAGAGATCGGTGCGGTCGCAGGCCTCCTTTATGCAAGTCGCCAGCCCCGCGTGATTGTCCCATATCTGCCCTTTGATATAAAGCTGCACGAAACGGACTCCGCGCTCGATCAAGCGACGCGCAATCAGGCAGTGCCGCCCGTACGAATCGGTTGGCTCGCGGGGCCAATTCCGTACATTTCCGACGTCGACGCCGGTTCCTGCGATAAGTCGAGTGAATCGGTCGCCGAAATTGTGCCCCGTCTGTATCAGATACGGCGCCGGCTCGTGCGTGATGTTCGTCGTATACAGCGAGCGAATCAGAGCGATATCGTCCACGCACTGGGAGAGGTGTGGCAAGGCGTCCGAAACCCACATCCCCGATTGACCGTGCTGAGCCGGCGCGACGTCATCGGCCATCGCTGCGCTCTCGCCAACCACGCTAAACGCCAGCGCGGCTAATAAAAGCCACACTACGCCAAACGATTGCCTGCAAATCGCGGCGCGCGCGTCGTCCATCGGTTCGCACGCACGCGGCCGCCGGCGCAGTCTGCATGATATGCCGTGTTGGTGCCGCATTCGCCCAGTATAAGCCGACGCTTCCCAAATGGCCCATATGACCTTAGCCTGGAGTCGATTGGGATTCGCCAGAGCCACGGTTGCAACGACGCGCTCCCGCGTCTAAGGCGCAGTGAATTCTTCTCCGTTTTTTGCCCGACCGCCCTTGTTTCTTGGTTCGCGTGGCAGAACTCGTGCTCCGGCAAGCTACTTTTTGAGCTTGCTGAAGCCTTGGTGTCGGAATGCGGACTTCTCCCAAAAATGGTTGGATTGACGGAGCATCCTAGTGCTCTGTCACTCTTATTCTGATGGATGGTATGCTCTTGGCAGTCGTTCA
>JBBDYG010000069.1:43072-122259 GCA_040901765.1 Pirellulales bacterium | reverse complement strand
CGTTTTACCCATCTTGGCCTGCCAAAGTTCGAGTGGAGTTAGTCAACAAGGCCGTTGGACGTGGTAATTGAAAATGCCCTGCGACCACCCCGGGAACGCTAATATCTTCGTCCAACTTTTCCCAACGCAACGCGTAACCATTTAATTCAAGTTGCACTTCGCGAAGTTCTTGGTCACTTGCCGCACTCAAGATTTTGAAACGGTCAGCGGGAAAACCAACAATTCGACCGTCGACTAGCTCAAGAAAAACAGTCCGATTTTCTACCCAGACTCGAAGTGCAGCAGGCTCGGTCTCAAGTGCTGGTTCACGAATGATGGTACTCATTGTACTTGTCCTTTAAGGATTCTTGATGATCGTAAACCAGACGCTCAATTTCCCGCAAATTGTGAGTCGGGATACCACAATTCTTCGCCAATGCAATCGGGTCCAACCAAAACTTGCATTCGCCATCAGAAGTCCGTACATGGATGTGAGCCGGTTCATGGCCTTCATCCGAATAAAAATGAAAGCGATATCGGCCAATTCGCAGGACAGTGGGCATGAGCGGATCGTGTGAGTTTACCCGAATCGAGTGCTCAATGAATGTTTCGATTCTATCACACAATCAACCCCCCCGGCGAATCCCGATCCCGTTCTTCCCATTGCCGCCGCACCTCACCCAATCCGTACACGCACAACTCAAACTGTTCGCTAAGTCGTTGCAACACGTCGCGCGGCGTCCCTTCTTGTTCCACCGGAAGCGTGCTGGCGATATAGTAGTTGCGTTTGCCTTGGTCGTGGTAGTCGAGCAGGCTGTCCTTCGTGCCGCTGCGGCGCATACGGTCGGCGACCTCGGGGTAAACGCCGGTCCAGAAGAGGGTATAGTCACCGATGTGGCGATGGACCTGCCACTTCGCCGGACCGCGGCGCTGATTGGCTTCCTCCATCATGTCGGCGACCTGCATCAAGCGCTGCCCCCGGACGCTGCGAACGGGGTAGATTTCGTCGTTGTGAACGAACCGCACGAGCAGTTCGGCGACGTAGTCGACCAAAGGCGGATCCGTGACGCCGAGCCTCGCGTGAAAGGCGTACTCGGTGAGACCTGCAAAGAAACGGCGGAGCACTTGCGCGCGGCGGACTTCTCGCACCTTGAACCTCCTTCTCAGTTCCCTCCCCCTGAATCGGGGAGGCCGGGCTGGGCCGGTGCCCACACCACAACACCACTAGCCGTCGCGAGTCGCAACTCGCAGTCGGGCCGCGCGGGAGAAGGAGCGACCGCCGCCAGTTTGCGATTCACGGGGGGTCGGCTGAAAGCAACCGGCCCATGACGGCCGCGAGCTTCAACCCTCTTAATTCTAACTTGGCGAGCGCCGGCAGGTCAATAAAAGATTGTTGCCAATCGCGACGCCTATTCCCTCATCGGCAGCACAATGGCTGATTGAAAAGAGAAAACGGGCGTGCCACCCAGGGGCGAACTACTTTAACGCCGCCAAGAGCGACGCCACGTAGTTGCCCACGTCGCGCAAGACCTCATCGCGAGGCCTGGTGGCCGCCTCCGCGATGCGGCGGACGATCGCCGAGCCGACAATCAAACCGTCGGCCACCGGCGCAAGCAGCTTCACATGTTCGGGCGTGCTGATGCCGAAGCCGATGCAGATCGGCAGCTTCGTCTGCTCGCGCAGCCAACCGACGTTGTCCAAAAGTTCCGGCGGCAAATCGCGGCGTTCCCCCGTGATGCCGGCCACCGATACGTAGTACACAAACCCCGTCGAAGTCTCGCAGATTCGCAGCGCCCGGTCGCGCGGCGTGGTGGGCGTCACTAGTTGAATCAGGCTCAACTCCCGCTTCGCGCAGATGGCCGCAAGCTGGGGCGACTCTTCGACGGGCAGGTCGGGCACAATCAGTCCCGCGACGCCCGCAGCGCGAACTTCGTCGGCGTACTTCTCCGGCCCGTGGCGGTAGATGATCGCGTAGCTAACCATCGTCACCGTCGGCGCGGTAAGCTGCGGCGTGGTCTCGCCGAGCATCGCCAGGATGTCCGCGAGCTTCACCCCGTGATCGAGTGCCCGCGTGTACGAGGCCTGAATCACCGGCCCATCGGCAATTGGATCGCTGTAAGGAATGCCAACCTCGAACAGGCTCGCGCCCCGCTTGGACAGTTCCTTCAGTACCGCGGCCGTGAACGGCAAATCGGGATCGCCCGCCGTCACGAATGGCATGAGCGCCTTGCGATTGGCGGCGCGAATGGCGGAGAAGAGCGTATCAATCGGGGGCATTCGCAGGTCCGTTATTCAAGTTCTCGGAGTACTTCGTAATCAACTCGTCATAGCTGGCACGACTTTCATACGACGGATGATATTGGGCATTGAAGGTTTCTAATTGCTCTAATACTTCGGCCGACTTTCCATTCTGCAATGCGTCAATCGTTTCTTCGATCAGTCGCTTATTCTCGAATCCAAAGTAAGAGTTTGCTTCGATTTCGTATACAAGCGAATTGTAACTAGCAATTGCGAAGGCGATTGCTGCGGCGCTCGCCAACGTCCCAAAGCCAAGCAAGATTCGCAGCCAGATTCGAGGTTGGAATTCAGACGCAAGCCATGCAATCGGCAGCACGATGGCAAATATCAAGATCAGTATGAGTGGGAGCATGGTTTACCGGAGAGCTACCCAAACTTCACGCCCTTGAGCCGCGCAATCTCACTCGCATCCTTATCCCCCCGCCCGCTGAGACAGACGACGATCACGTCGCTCTTTGCACGGGTCGGCGCGATGCGCATCGCTTCGGCCAGGGCGTGGGAGGATTCCAGCGCGGGCAGAATTCCTTCGGTGCGGGCCAGCGCGTCGAAGGCTTGCAGCGCGTCGTCGTCGCGGCAGCTTGTGTAGCGGACGCGGTGGGCGTCTTTCCAGAAGCTGTGCTCGGGACCGACGCCGGGATAATCGAGACCGGCCGACACGGAGTGAACCGGGCTGGTTTGGCCATCTTCGTCTTGCATTACGTAGCTGAAGCTGCCGTGAAGCACGCCGGGGCGGCCGTAGGTGAGGGGCGAGGCATGATCGCCCGGTTGATCGCTGCGGCCGCCGGCTTCGACGCCCACCAGTTCCACGTCCTTGTGCTCGATGAATGGAAAAAACATGCCGGCGGCGTTGCTGCCGCCGCCGACGCATGCCACCGCCACATCGGGAAGTCGACCGATTCGCTCGCGCGACTGTTCGATCGTTTCGCGGCCGATGACCGATTGGAAATCGCGAACGATCCGCGGGAAGGGGTGGGGACCGACGACCGAACCGAGAATGTAATGCGTGTTATCGACGCTCGACATCCAGTCTCGCATCGCTTCGTTGATGGCGTCGCGAAGCGTCCGGCTGCCGCTGGTGACGGGCCGCACCTCCGCACCGAGCAGTTTCATTGCAAACACATTCGGTGCCTGGCGGCGGATATCTTCTTCGCCCATGTAGACGACACACGGTAGCCCGAAGTGGGCGCAGGCCGTCGCCGTGGCGACGCCGTGCTGTCCCGCGCCGGTCTCGGCAATCACTCGGGTCTTTTTCATCCGCAGCGTGAGAAGCGCCTGCCCGAGCGTGTTGTTTATCTTGTGAGCGCCTGTGTGATTGAGGTCTTCGCGCTTGAGCCAAATTTGCGCTCCGCCACACTCTTCCGTGAGCCGTTTCGCGAAATAGAGGGGCGAAGGCCGGCCAACGTAGTGTTTCAGCAATTCGTCAAGCTCTGCCTGAAATGCTTTGTCTTGGCGTGCTCGGTCGTATTCGACCGTAAGCTCTTCGAGAGCTTGCATGAGCGTTTCGGGCACGTAGCGCCCGCCAAAGTCGCCGAAGCGGCCAGCGCTGTCGGGAATCTGTGTAGTCGATGGCGAAGTCGCGGTACTCATGCACTCGATTCTCAGCTTGGGGGTATGGGGGGTCAAGTGCAGCAGTAGAGGCGGTATTCTAGGGAAACGCCGCGGTCGAGGACGACGTGGCTCACACTTTATTCATTCCGCTGTCCGCTTTCCGCTTTTCCTCCCATGCCCGAACTTCCTGAAGTCGAAACGATGCGCCGCGGCATCGCCGCCATTGCGGGCGGCCGGGTGACCGAAGTGGAACGGCTGCGATGCCCGCGCAAGCTAATTCTGATTTCGCCGCGGATCGACTCCTGCCGGCGGCGGATCGTCGGCCGACGAATCTCATCGGTCGATCGCGCTGGCAAGCGAGTCGTGCTGCGATTCGATACGGGCGATGCGCTGGTGATCGAGCCGCGCATGACGGGCCTCGTGCTGGTGGCCAATCCGCCCGATCCGCTTTACCTGCGATTACGGTTGGCGGTGGAGGGAAGCCAGCTCCGCGAGTTCTACTATTGGGACCGCCGCGGCTTGGGGTGCGTTCGCCTGTTTTCGTCGGATGAGTTCGACGCCGCTTTTGGTCCGGAGAAACTCGGCCCCGATGCGCTCGTGATGACTGCCGAACTCTATCGCGAGCGGCTCGGCGGCAGCCGGCGGGAGATCAAGGTGGCGCTGCTCGACCAGCGGGCGGTGGCAGGAATTGGCAATTTGTATGCTTCGGAGATATTGCATGTCGCGGGGGTTCACCCAGCCGTGCGGTGCAGCTCGCTAAGCCGCAAGCGGTGGGCGGCAATTGCAGAGGCAGCACACCTGGTACTCTGCGATGCGATTGAGCACGAAGGCTCGACGCTGGGCGACGGAACCTATCGCAACGCGCTCAATGAATCGGGCGGATATCAGAATCACCACCGCGTGTACGACCGCGCCGGCAAGGCTTGCCCGCGATGCAGCTCGGAGATCGTGAGGAGCGTGCAGGCCCAGCGCTCGACGTTCTATTGCCCGACGTGTCAAAACCGGCGATGACATGCGGGAAAATGAAATACTTTGCAATTCGTGGCCGCATCGGTTCTAATGGTGACAATGCGGTAACCAGTCCACCATTCAGCCCGACGGAGAAAAGGTCATGGCCCACGAATCTTGCGATTGTTACGGACGACGCGATTTCTTGAAAACATCGGCTGGCGTGATTCTCACCGCCGGGGCCGCGAGCACGCTGCCCGCCGGGCGGGTTTGGGCGGCACCCAAAGCCACGGAAACGGTTGCGGCCTCGACACCCGAATCGTTCGTGAAGTTGCTCTATGAATCGCTCTCGCCGGGCCAACGCGAGAAGATATGCTTCGGCTGGGACCACACCGATGCGCGCGGCCTGCTGCGGTCGCATGTCGATGCCAACTGGGAAATCACTGACGAATACGTCCACAGCGATTTTTACACCAAGGATCAACAAGCCCTCGTGCGAAAAGTCTTTGAGGGGATCATTCAACCCGAGTGGCACGAGCGGTTCGACCAGCAGCTTCTGGACGACGCCGGCGGATTCGGCGAAGCGAACGCGATCGCCATCTTCGGCGAGCCGGGAACCGACAAGTTCGCGTTCGTCATGTCGGGTCGCCACATGACCCTGCGGTGCGATGGCAACAGCGCCGATCACTTGGCGTTCGGCGGCCCGATCTTCTACGGCCACGCGGCATCGAACTTCAACGAAGCGCCCGACCACCCGGGCAACGTCTTTTGGCCGCAGGCCGTCGCGGCGAACGAGCTGTACAAAGCGCTCGATGGCAAGCAGCAGGAACTGGCACTCGTCAAGACGGGGATGCCGGGCGAGTCGGACATTGCGTTCCAAGGCCAGAGCGACAAATTCCTTGGCATTTCGGTGACCGAGCTATCGAGCGACCAGCGCGAGCACATGCAGCAGGTACTGCAGAAGCTCATCGAGCCGTATCGCCAGAGCGACCGCGACGAAGTGGTTGCGTGCCTCAACACACAAGGCGGCCTCGACCAGTGCCGGTTGGCATTCTTCGAGCAAGAGAATATTGGCAAAGACACGACATGGGACAACTGGCGACTCGAAGGCCCGTCGTTCGTCTGGCACTGGCGCGGCGCACCCCACGTTCACGTGTGGGTCAATGTCGCCGACGATCCGAGCGTGAAAACCAACGCTGCGTAAGTCTAAGCGTAGCGATCCGGCGAGGTGGTTAGCCTCGGAAAGTTTTGGGCACGCCGATATCGAGGACGTGAACTCGCCCCAGGTAGACTTGCGCTTCGGGCGCACGGAAGCCGATTTTTTCCGCCACGAATGTGCAGGTATGATCGGCCCGGACCGTGTGTTTCGCCGGTTGTCCCGTGTCGCAATTCAGGCCGCTGGGCACATCCACGGCCATCGCTTGCGTCTTCGTGGAGCGACGGTTCAGCCAGTCGATCGCGACATCAAACGGCCCGCGTGGCTCCCCCTGAGCGCCCGTGCCGAGCATTGCGTCGACCAGCCACGCGGTGCCCGCACCGTGGTCGTCTAGCGCGCTCACGAGCGCTTCATAGTCGGCCGCATCTGGCGACAAATCGATATGCGGAATCCGCAGTTTGAGTAGCGCGTCGAAGTTGGTCTTTGCGTCGCCTGCGAGCATGGCCGGTGGAGCCAACAGCAAGACACGACATTCATAGTCGCGGACCGCTAGATGCCGGGCGATCACAAAACCGTCGCCGGCGTTGTTGCCGCGACCGCACAGGACGACAACCGGACCGCCGATTCCGAGGTGCTCCAACACATCGACGCAACCGCGACCGGCGTTCTCCATTAGCACAATGCCAGGAAGCCCAAGTTCTTCAATCGCCCGGCGGTCGATTTCGCGGACTTGCTCGCGAGTGAGGGCATTCATTTCCTCATCATGGGCGATCCCAACACGTATAAATAGCCCGGCCATCCTGGCCGGGAGCACGATCGTGTTGTGGCATGGTCTCCCGACCATGCCACCGTTCCGACCGCAGGTCTCCAAGATGCGGGAGACCTTCGGTCGGCGGAGTGCGGGGTCGGGAGACCCGCGCACAACGGTGTCCAACTACCAGGTGTAAACCTGGTCGTCCAGCTTTACGACCACCGGCTCGTCGAGACCCAAATATTGGCTCGCGTGCTTGCCGTGCTTGGCCACGAGATCGAAGTACTCGCGGCTGTAGCGTTCGATCCGCTGGGCGTTCTTTTCCTCCTCCGGCGTCACGTCGGAATCGACCCAGCGGTTCTCGCGCTGGAAGAACGTCTTGCGGCCGATTTGGCGGATGTTGTTTGCGACATGCACGCGATCCGATGCTGCGTCATAAAAATAGGCGTTCTTATCGACTTGGGCTTGTTGCAATTCGGGGGTCGCGGCGGCTGCGCCTCCGAGTCCGCCTCCTGCGCGTAGCCCCGATGCCGGCGCGGATTGATATCGGCCCTTCGCGAGGCGCTGGTTGAAGCCCAGCCGCCCTTCCGATTCTTCAAGCGCTTCCGACGAGCTTTCGGCTAGTCTGCGGTTTTGGGCCACGGCGTGGGGGTCGGCGTTCTCATCGGCAAGAAACGACGTGTACTGCGTCAAGATGCCGTGCTTGGTCGCCAAGTCCACCAGCTCCTTCACCAACTCTTCATTCCGGCCTTTGAGATCGATCTCGTCGATCAGTTCGCCCACGCGGCGCGTGGCCCACAGCTTGGCGACGAACGAATTGGTATCGTCGTCGCTGTCGGCGACAAGCTCCGCGGGAAAGTCGAACGACTGCTCTTTGCCTCCGACGGTACCGGCGAGTTTTACTTTTGCCTTGCCAGCTTCGCGGTATCGGCCGACGATCACCGTTTGGTCGCCGGCAAAGAGATCGAATTTGCCCTTGGGGTAAACGCGACTGACGGTCGACGACTCGCTCGACGCACCTTCCACGTCGAACTTGACATCCACGTCGGTGAGCACGGGCGTGCCGACGCGGTTGTAGAGCCGGCTGACCGAGGCCTCGATGTCTTCATCGGGCCGGACGTACTCGCTCTGGCCGAAGTTGGCGCGGGCCAGCTTGTCGAGCAAGCGGCTGTTCACGTCGTAACCAACGCCGAATGAAAACACTCGAGCACGCACGTTGTTCGCTTTTTCCGAGGCGGCCACGATCGCCGCTTCGCCCGTTTCGCCCGCGGTCGGAAGGCCGTCGGTCAGGAAAATCACATACGTCGGCCGGCTACTATCCTGGAGCATGCCAAGGCTGCGCTGGAGTGCCCCTTCAATGTTGGTGCTGCCGCCGGCATACAGTCCTTCAACGAACGCGAGCGCCGCCGTGCGTGTATCGTCGCTAAACTTCTGAAGCTCCGGCTGAAACGCGGTAATCTCGCTGTCGTAGGCGACGATGTTAAACAGATCGTCCTCGCGCAAATTGTTGAGCACGAACTTGAGCGCCCCGCGGGCCTGTTCGATTTTTTCCCCACTCATACTTCCCGAGCGGTCAACGACAAACACGACCGTCTTCGCCTGGGGCTTCTCGTCCGCGGCCTTGATTTCGGGACTGGCCAGCAGCAGGAAATAGCCCTCGTCGTTCTTATCGGGCCGATAGCTTACGACGCTCGCCGCGACGGACTCATTCCCGGTATCGTAGAACAGACGGAAGTCGGCGGACGGAATCTCGTTCTTTGTCTCAATGGTCACGACCGCCTGCTCAGGGCTGGGGCGCTCGATGTTCACCGCGTGCGAGGGGGAATAAACGTTCTTAATTGGCGCAGCGGCACTTACCGCCACGCGAAGTCGCAGTTTATCGAGCGGCGCGGACGTGTATTTGGCCGTCGCCAGCGGAAACACGAAATCGGTCAGCCCGGCACTCTTGCGGCAAAGCTGCGAGTAACGCAGCGTCACGGTCCGCTTCGCGCCCGCCGGCAGCGGAAACACGCTCGTGCGGAACAAGCCGGTGCCGAGCCACTCCAAGAGCGCGGGATCCTGGTTTTTGCTGACGATCTCTTCGTACAACTTGCGCGCCTTCTCAGCCGGCAACAGCTTGGCGGAGAACTCTTTGCCATCGACCAGCAGCGTGAGGCTGTCAATCGCGCCGTCATACGGCAGTGGAAACACAAAGCACGCTTCCATCTGCCGGCTGCCCGTATTCACGAACGTTTGAGTCACCTGCACCTTGGCAACTTGATCTTTGAGATCCGCATCGACTTCGATTGACTCGATCTTGTAACTGCCGGGCGGTACTTCGGGCTGCGGCCCCGGAATCGGCCGCGGCAGCCGAATTTGGCCCGGCCCGGTGTGAACCAGCAGCCCTTGAGCAGCGCAAGTCGAGCCAATAAGAATTGCGAAAACCAGCGCAGCGGCCAAACGACGGGGCGAAGTGGGCGACATGGAAAGGCTCCTGGTGAGGACGAGTATTTTGCCAGAGTTATGACGATGGTCCTGGAAGAAAAGTTCCGGAGGGCACAAACGGCTAACATTATCCAGTTCCCCTGTCCGCCGCAGATTGCTGACCTATCGCCCTTGCCCGCACCCGGGGGTTCCGCGAAGATTCGCGGCCCTATTCCCGCATTATTTGTCCACAGATGACGCAGATTTGCGCAGATAAAAATCGCGTTAGTGAGCATCCACGCGGAACTCCCAGCTCATTGCTTTTCCATCTGCGACTATCTGCGAAATCTGCGGACAAATCCTTACGAGCTTAACCGGTTGAAACAGATTCGCTTTAGCTTCTGGCTTTTATTGGCGTGCGTGGGCTGTCACCCGCTGCCGCCGACGGGGCCGATGCCGGCTTTGCCTGCCAATGCTCCGGTGGCGGTGCCGATGATGCTGCTGCCGCCACCGCCCGAACCAAGCTGCGCGCCCGCGGTGCCGAGCTCGCCGCAAATCTATTATCCGCACCAGGCGCCGGTGCCTGTCGCGCCGCCGCAGGCGCTTCAGTTCAGCGAACCTCCGCTAATCGGCGGGGGGCCGCTCAGCACGGAATTTGGTCTCCCCGCGCAACAAACGGTGGTAAGCACGATTCCCAATCCGCTTCCCGTCCGAGTCACCAGTCAAGATTTCGCCTGGGACCAGATTGCCGACGTGGTCAGCGATTACTTCCCGATCGAGCGCGAACAGCGCGTGCAGCTTGTCGGCAACGTGCTGACCGAAGGCCGCATTGAAACGCCGTTTCAATCGGGCTCGACGATTCTCGAACCTCAGCGACGGGATTCGGTCGGATCGTTTAACAAGTGGGAAAGTACGTTCCAAACGATCCGCCGCCGCGCAAGCGTGCGGGTGCTGCCCGATCAGCAGGGGTATCTCGTCGAGGTCCAGGTCGAGAAGCAACTCGAAGATCTGCCGCGGCCCGAAACTTCCACCGCTGGAGCGGCGTCGTTCCGCAACGACAACTCCCTGCCCCAAGATCGCGTGGCGAGGGTGCATCGATCGCGGCCGTCGCCGCTGTGGATTTCGCTCGGACGCGATCAAGCGCTAGAGCAGCAAATCCTGGCAGATATTCGGCAACGATTGGCGACGCCAACGCCGTGATTCAAATAGGCAGTAGGCAGAGGGCAGCAGGCAGAAAAGATCGTTATACGGGCTTGGCTCTGCACGCAATGAAGCCCGCAAACGGCATGCATCGTTTTTACTGCCTGCTGCCCGCTGCCCTCTGCCCGCTTCTACAACGCGCCGACAGGCAATCCCAGCTTTGCAATCGGCTGCGAGCTTGCCTCCGCTGGCGTCTTCGCGATCGGCAGCTTCAGCGTGAAGGCGGTCCCTTTGCCCAGCGTGCTTTCGACGCGAATCTTGCCGCCGTGGGCTTCAACAATATCGCGACACATCGACAGCCCGACGCCAGTGCCCCCCTTGCCGCTGGCGTCGGGGCCGCTCTTGGTGGTGAAGAAGCGATCGAAAATTCGCGGCAGTTTGTCGGCCGGAATGCCGCCGCCGGTATCGCGAACCACCAAGTCCACCGTCCCGGATTCCACGTCTTCGGCGACGCGAATCAGAACCTGCCCGCCGTGCGGCATCGCCTGCCGAGCATTCGTTACCAAGTTTAATAGCACCTGCTGAATCTGGTTGCCCACGACCATTGCACGGGGCGCCGGCTCCAACCGCAGCTCGACCTGCACGCGATATTTCATCAGCTCGCGTTCGAGCAGAACGAGCGCTTCCTCGACAAGAGACGCCAGATCGGTTGGCACCGGATCGTTGCCGCGGCTGCGCGCGAGGCCGAGCACGCTGTTGGTGATCTTCTCCGCCCGCTGCGCGGCGGAAAGGATTTTTTCGAGTGACTTGGTGCGCGTCGCCTGATCGGTGTGCCGCAGACCAAGCTTGGCGTAATTGAGGATCGTCGTCAGCACGTTATTGAATTCGTGGGTCGTGGTGCTGACAAGTTCTCCGAGTGCTGTCATTTTCTGGGCGTGACGCAGTTCGTCGCGTAGGGCTTGCACTTGCATTGCCAGCGATGCATCGGAGTTCTCCGAACCATTCTGCATGAAAACTCTCCGATCGGGTCTTACGCCAGTCCGCCCACTTTGCCGCAACGGGCACCGACTGGCTCACTTGCCGAGACGAATCGTCTTAACTCGTTGTCAATTCGTGAGTTAGCGCGTTACTGATCTATCGTCGAACCCGCGTGGGCAACTGTAGCGCGAGCCAGTAGAATCCGCCGCGCAGTATCGTTAGCCGCGACGCCCACCACGGCGGGCAGGCTTCGTCCTCGCAGCGGAGCGCGCAAGAGACAAACGCATGCATACCGCCGAACTCCTGGACGAGGCACTCACGCAAGCGGCGCAGCTCGGCTATCGCGTCCGTCACGAATGGCTCGATGGCGACGGCGGCGGACCGTGCGTCGTCCGCGGCGAGAAGTGGCTGTTCGTGGACCTGGCCCAGCCGCTGGCGGAGCAGTTGGAGTGCGTCGCTGGGGTGCTGCGCGGGAACTCAATTACAGATTTGCCACTCAGCCCTTCGTTGGCGGAGCACCTAATACCGGCAATCGCTGGCGACGAGAAGCCGCTTATGAACGCTAACGCTCGTTATTGATACAGCCCGTATTCCGCAACGTACTCCACCACCGCCTGCGGCGTCATTCCCTCAATCGATTCCCCCCGCCCCACACGCTCGCGTATCTCGGTGCTGCTGATATCG
Source organism: Pirellulales bacterium (assembly GCA_040901765.1). Classification (GTDB taxonomy): domain Bacteria; phylum Planctomycetota; class Planctomycetia; order Pirellulales; family Lacipirellulaceae; genus JBBDYG01. The sequence continues at coordinate 110,374 of JBBDYG010000069.1, read as the reverse complement.
ACCGCGGGCATTTCCACTTCGAGCGCGCGAATTCGAGCCAGCCGATCGGCGGACACAAGCGGAGCCAGCACGTCGAAATCGGGCGGCGATTCACCGACGCGGTGAACCACGAGCGGGGTTGCGAGCCGGCAAATCTCGGTCGGTTCACGCCAGTTCGGCAGATCACGGAGCGTGTCGGCACCCATGAGCAGAAACAAATCTGCTTGAGGGTGTGTCGCTTGAATCGCACGGAGCGTATCGACGGTGTAACTCACACCGCCGCGGTCGATTTCGAGGCGCGACACGCTCAAAGCAGGAATGTCAGCGACTGCCAGTTCCAGCATTCGCAGTCGATCGAGAGCGGAAGCCTGCGCGCCACCCAGTTTGTGCGGCTGTACCGCGCTCGGCGTCAGCCACACCTCGTCGAGCCGTGCTTGCGCGCGACACTGCTCCGCCAGCCGCAGGTGGCCGAAGTGTACCGGGTCGAAGCTGCCACCGAACAGGCCGAGACGCATGTAATTTGGGATTTGGGATTGCGGATTTCGGAATGAGGACGTTTGAGATACGTTGGTATGGTAACTTGCTCACGGCATAGGCTTCTAGCCTGTGCGCATTGTTCTCTTTTCTGGCCGATGGCCGACAGCCAACAGCCGATAGCCCCACGTTCATGCCGCAACAGCAAAGTCTCTTCGACACCGAGCCGCTGCCGTGGGAGGCGGATGATGCGGCGCAGCAAGTCGTGGCAACAGTGGTGCTGTCAACGGGCCCGCCGGGGGAATTCGATTATCTCGTTCCCGTTGAAATGCGGAACGACCGCTCACGCGACGCCTTCGTGGAACCGGGCCGGCGACTGCGGGTGCCGATGGGCAAGGGGAATCGACTAATCACCGCGTATTGCGTGCGCGTGGAAACGAAACCATCGGGATCGCGAAAGCTTAAAAGCGTCGCGATAGTAATCGATTCGGTCAGCCTGCTATCGCCGGCAATGCTGCGGCTCACGCACTGGATGGCGGAATATTACCTTTGCCCGTGGGGCCAGGTGCTGGAAGCGGTCGTGCCGTCGGGCGTTCGCGTTCAGGCAGGCACGCGCGACGTGACGCTGCTGTTCCTTCCAACGAAGGTTGCCGCCCGGCTCACGCAACTCGATGTCACGGACACGCAGCGCAAAGTGCTGGAAACGCTCGCCACCAGCCCAAAGCCCCTTAGTCCGCCGGAACTCGCGCGGATCGCGAAGTGCTCGATGGCGCCGATTCAAGCGTTACGCAAATTGGGGCTGATCGACCGGCGAATGGAACGTCTTGACACTCGTGAAGTTGCCGCGGAGGCGGTCGCCCGCGAACCCGCCAAGCAGCTTCACGCGGAACAAGAGCGGGCTTTGGCTACAATTCTCGCCGCCTTCGATTCCGGGAAGCATCAAACCATTCTCGTGCACGGCGTGACCGGAAGCGGCAAAACGGAAGTTTATATTCAAGCCATTGAAAAGGCGGTGAGCTTCGGCCGGCAGGCGATCGTGCTGGTGCCCGAGATCAGCCTCACGCCACAGACGGTCGGCCGGTTCCGCGAGCGATTTGACCGCGTGGCCGTGCTGCATAGCCACCAAAGCGACGTCGAGCGGCATCGCCACTGGCGGCGTATTGTTCGCGGTGAAGTGGAAGTGGTTGTCGGCGCGCGGAGCGCGATCTTCGCCCCCCTGCCCCACTTGGGACTGATCATCATCGACGAAGAGCACGAGTCATCCTTCAAACAAGACTCGGCACCCCGCTACCACGCCCGCGACGTGGCGATCGAGCGGGCAATGGCGGAAGGCGTGCCACTCGTGCTGGGCAGCGCGACACCGTCACTGGAATCGTGGCAACACGCGGCGAGCGGCGATTACTCGCTCGTCGAAATGCCGCGGCGAGTCCTCAACCTTCCGATGCCGACGGTGCGCACGATCGATCTGCGCGAGGAAACCCATCGCCGCACCGGCAGCGGGGCGATCAGTCGGCCGCTAAGTCAGGCGATGGAAGCCGCGCTGCGGGACGATGGGCAAGTGATTTTGTTATTGAACCGCCGCGGCTTCTCCACGCACGTCCAGTGCCCGGCGTGCGGATTTGTGCTCAAGTGCCCCGACTGCGACGTGGCGCTGACATTTCATCGCCACGACAACGCCGCGCTCTGCCACTGGTGCGATTTTCACACAGCGCCGCCCGATGTCTGCCCCGATTGCAAGAACGCTAACATTCGCTACAGCGGACAGGGTACGCAGAAGCTCGAGGCGGAAGTACGGGCGCGGTTTCCGCAACATGAATGTTTGCGGATGGACACCGACACGATGCGCCGCCCCGGCAGCCACGAAGCGGCACTGACCAAGTTTCGCGCCGGCGACGTGCGGATTCTGCTGGGGACGCAGATGATCGCAAAAGGACTCGACTTCCCCAACGTCACACTCGTCGGCGTGATCAACGCCGACACGGCCCTTCACTGGCCCGACTTCCGCGCAGCGGAACGGACGTTTCACTTGGTGACGCAGGTCGCCGGCCGCACGGGCCGCAGCGACCGTGGCGGCCGCGTGCTGGTGCAAACCTTCTCGCCGGAGCATCCCGCCATCCTGGCCGCCGTAAAACACGATTACCGCCTGTTCGCCGCCGGCGAATTGCCGCAGCGCGAAGCACTCGGCTATCCGCCCTTCGGTTCAATGGTGCGAATTATCGTTCGCGGCGAGCAGGATGCCACGACCAAGGCCTTCGCCGAGCGGTTGGGGGAATTGGTGACACAATCGCTCCAGCGGCTGGAAGTCCCGCACCGCATGATGGGCCCCGCCCCAGCCCCAATCGCCAAGCTCCGCGGCAAGTACCGCTACCACATCCAGCTTCAATCGCCCGACGCCGACGGTCTGCGTCGCGCGGTCCGCCCCGTGCTGGCGACCGCCACCCCACCCGAAGAAGTGCAGTGGATCGTGGATGTTGACCCGATTGACATGATGTGAGGAGGAAGGGGTCGGAGGTCGGAGGTCGGAAGCTTGGACGCACTGCGGTTGGTGCGGAAGGTACGCCTGCCTTAGAATGGAAGCGTCCGGCGCGCTCCGCTCCAAAGACGTAGCCTGCCCGCCGTGGTGGGCGTCGCGGCTAACCAGATACCTGACCTCTGACCTCCGACCTCTCCCCCATGTCCTACCGCACCTTCAAACGAGTCCTGGGCGAGACGAGCCTGGAGCGGAAGTGCTTATGGTGGTTTGGCGTGTCGCTGGCCGTGCTGCTGTGGCTGAGTTTTTATTGGTACAGCAATCGAACGGCAATGCTGGTGTACGATCGCGACCGCGTGATGGGGCGGGAACTCGTGCGAGCGGCGTGGTTGGAAGAACATGCCTGGTTCGAACAGCAACTCGAGCGCTCGCGAAGCCAAATCGAAGGGGGTAGCGCCGCGGCGACGGCCGAACTGGATCACAAGTTTTTCAAAGACCTGATCGAAAGCAACCGCGACATCGCCGGCGATTTCAAGGCGTATGCAATTTTGCCGCCCAACGCCAAAAACGTGAACCCGCCGCAAACCCCGTTCGAGCAAGAATTACTTGCCAGGTTTTCCAAGCCGAAGGACGATCCCAGCGTCGCCGATGACCAAGTCGTGCAGCGAGGCTTCGACGATCGGATTCAAGTTGCCGAGGACGGTCAGCGACACTATCACTACTGGCAGCCAATTTATGCCGAGGCGTCATGCATTTCCTGCCATCGCATTGCATTCGGCAAAGCGCCGCAGGGCGATCGGCTCACCGAAGGCGCGTTAATGGCCGTCATGCGAATCACCACCGATCAGCAGGCGACCCACAACGAGATCGCCAAGAACAAGGCCTATCTTTGGTCGGTGGCGGTGGCGATCGGCTTTGTCTCGATGTTCCTGCTGTATTTCATCATTCGTTATGTGATCGTCAAGCCGGTTACCCACCTGCGTGACGTGAGCGACGCGGTCCGTGAAGGCGATGTCACGCAGCGGGCAGAGATTCGCACGGGCGATGAGTTTGAGGAGCTAGGCGCCGCTTTTAACCGCATGTTGCGGCAGCTCTTGCGCCAGCAAGACGAACTGCAGGACGTTAACAAGGAACTCGACGGCAAGCTAGACCAGCTCGCGCAGGCGAACATGCGGCTTTACGAGTTGAACCGCCTCAAGAGCGACTTTCTCGCCACCATGAGCCACGAGCTGCGCACGCCGCTCAACAGCATCCTCGGCTTTAGCGACGTGTTGAGCACGATTGATCGACTCGACGACAAACAAAAGCGGTACGTTGGAAACATCCAGCGCTCGGGGCGGATGCTGCTCGAAATGATCAACGACATTTTGGACCTCGCCAAAATGGAAAGCGGCCGGATGGACGTGCGGCCGACCGAGTTTCCGATCGATTCGGTAGTCGCCGCTCAGTGCGACATGGCTCGGCCGCTAACCGAACGAAAGAACATCGACCTCGATTGCCACGTAACGCCGAGGTTGCCCAAGCTTCGGCAAGACCAGGCGAAGCTGCAACAGATTCTGAACAACTTGCTCTCCAACGCGATCAAATTCACACCGGAAGGTGGCCGCATCACCGTGTCCGCCGACCGGGATGCGGAAGGCCGGCTGCAACTGCAAGTTGCCGACACGGGCATCGGCATTAGCGAGAGCGAGCAGCAGATGGTCTTCGAGAAGTTCCGGCAAGGCACCGCGGTCGCCCCAACCGGCGACACGATGACCCGCGAACACTCGGGCACGGGGCTGGGTCTATCCATCGTTCGCGAGTTGTGCCGGCTGCTCGGCGGGGAAGTCTCGCTCCGCAGCACCCTCGGCAAGGGAAGCACCTTCACGGTTGAACTGCCCTGGGAAATCGAACCCGACAGCGACCTCGACGCGCAAATGAATGAAGAGGTGTTGACTTTCTCGCAGGCGCGGCTGACCGACCTGTTCGGCCACAACGTCATGGCGAGTTCCGAACCGTTGGCCGCCCAATCGTAGCCCGACGCGCAAGCAAGGGCATCTCAAATCCCATACGCCCAACCTAAGAACGACAAGGTTGTGGAAGCGATTACGACCACGACGGCCGCGGATTATTCAGGTAAAGGCGAGTAGTAAAAATGTGGCAACGCAACCGAACACAATCAGCATAGCAAGCACGATGCGTGAGAAGCCTCGTAGCGTGGACGGTTCCTTAATATCGACGGAAATACCAAGGGCTTCGTATGCGTCTCCGACGCGATCAATTGCCAATGAAATAACGTCTTCGGACTGCTGAAAGAGTTCGTTCGTGAGATTCTGAAAAGCGTCGTTTTGGTTGGGTGGATTCTAAACTCAAACGCAACACTTTGGATCGGCATTTCTAGGGTCATTTTTCGCGTGCTAGCAAGTTGGACTTATGATTACCGATCATTCGCGCCGCGCGCCTCGAAAACGCCCAAAAACAAAGCCGTGAAAATGTTGCATTTGAGTTTGGAATCCACCTTGGAAAAAGAGTCAAGCCGTTTGATTCTTTCGTTGCGATCAATGGGATATCCCTGCTCGCCGAATGCTGCAACAGCTTCGTTGAGGATGCGATGACAATTGGTCGCGCCCAGCGATTGCAGTGCCAAAAGCGTGTCGAAGACATTATCGCCTGTGGAGTTGTAAAAGTACTGATGTAAAGCGCCATTGCTGACTTCGGCCTGCAACCACCACACAAGGATGTAGTCTCGTTCTGCCGGCAGCAGGTTATTGTAACCGAGAGTTTTCCAACGCGCTTCGATCAAATCTCTTATGTCTGAACCAGATACAGGCACGCAAAAATTCCTTAACTCAAGGCTTAGTAGCGCACTGTGAAATCGGAATGCTTTTCAACTCTCTGTCCTTGCACTAATCCATCAGTGCCTTTTTTGGATTTGTTTATCGCCAGTGTCTTGCTCGCCGGCTTTCGACGCGAATAGGTGGTCGAGCGACAAGTGATCACGGACTCCGCAATAGCAACACGCTTGCGGAAGGACGAGCTTCAGCCGTTCATCGTCGAGCAGCGACCGAATGTCCATCGATCCGTCGCGAAAGCCTTTAAAAAGGCGCGCTAGGACCATGTAATGTGTCTTGCCGTAGACGACCGCTTGCTTCGAGACGGCTGCGTGAGCCATCGCTAAATTGGCATAGCTCCAGTGCAACGACTCGCCGATTGTTGAGGGGCTCACAAGCCAGCACCCTCCACGCTTCGCCGCTGAACTCCCAAGCTTCGCTTTATCAAGCGCTCGGGGCTGCCTACGGCATAACGGTGGAGAAACGCCAAATCGCAGTTCGTGACGTGGGTCAATTGCATCGCCACGTTAGGCTGGCCGCCCATTTGCCACCTGCAATTCGGACATCAGCAGCAGGTCCAGCACGCTGTAGCTCTCGTCCGTCTGAAATACGATCGTCGTCCGGCCCGAAGGAGACAGCGCGACAAAATCCCGATGCGCGATCTCAAACACTCGCCCATCCGCCATGCGGATTGTGAATGGTCGAAACGGCTGCTGGTGCAATGTCGCACGGAACTGTTCGGTAGTCATGCCGCAATTATACTATCGAAACCATCGTCTGTCAGCGCGAGCTGCAAGAAGGAGAACCGTTGCAAAGGAACAACGCCGATTCGGCACTTGTGCCTAGCCGGTCAACAGCGGCGATGCAGACGGAATTGCCCCGTAGTATAACTCCTGCGAACGAGAGACGCCCACACCGCGCTTCAATAGACGGCTCAGCACCTCCCGCCCCGCAGGGCCGCAGGTACGCCACTGCCACCATTCCACAATAGCGAAAACCGCGGACTCCGTGTAAATTCCCATCTCTGTTTCCTCTGCTTCCTCCTGTAAGAATACCTGATCTCCATGTCCGAAGTTCATCTCTTCACCGACGGCGCGTGCAGCGGAAACCCTGGTCCGGGGGGCTGGGCGTTTATTCTGCGGCATCCGGCCACCGGCAAAGAGGTCGAAGGCTCCGGCGGCGAGTCGGTGACGACGAACAATCGCATGGAACTGCAAGCCGTGGTCGAAGGGCTGTCGGCGCTCAACCGGCCGACGCAGGTCGAGCTGTTTACCGATAGCGTTTACGTCGGCAAGGGAATCAGCGAGTGGATGCCCAAGTGGAAGGCCAACGGCTGGCGACGCCGCGAGGGAACCCGCTGGGCCGAAGTGAAGAACGAAGACCTGTGGCGACAACTCGACGTGCTGATTGCCAAGCACCGTGTAAAGTACACCCGCGTCGCGGGCCACAGCGGCCATCCGGAGAACGACCGCTGCGACGTATTGGCCGTCGCCGCATACCAGCAGTATTTGCGGAGGTAGCGCCACGTGGACGAGTCTCTCCGAGACTCGAATTCGCGTCTCGGAGAGACGCGGCCACGTGACCCGCGAACGGCAATTTATCCATACAATAACCGCATGGCCGCCCCCCTGCCCCAACGCGAACGCACTCCGGTCGAGTTGCTCGCCACGCCGGCGGCCTATGTGCGCAACGTCGGCCAGCAACGTGCCGAGCTACTTGCTAGGCTCGGCATTCACACCGCCCGCGATCTGCTGTTTTGCTTCCCGCGCGATTATCAAGACCTTTCCGACCTGCGCACGATCAACGAGTTGAACGCCGACAAAGTGCAAACCGTTCGCGGGCGGGTCGAGGAGATCGACGGCTACACGACTCGCGAAGGCCGGAGCATGGTTGGCGTGTTGATTCAGAACCAGGGCGAGCACTTGCGGGCAATGTGGTTCGGACAACCGTTCATGCGCGACAAGTTCAAGGTCGGCCAGCAAGTGCAGTTCTCGGCCACGCCCCGGCTGCGCGGCGGCCGCTGGGAAATGGCCCACCCGCGCGTCACCTGGCTCGACGACGACGAGAAAGAACCCGAAACGAAACTGCTGGCGGTGTATTCGCTGACCGAAGGACTGTCGCAATATCACATGCGGCGGATGGTCGCCGCGGCAGTCGCTGACTTTGGGCACGTACCGGAGGAAGTGTTCTCCGAAAGCCTGCTGCGCGAGTTCCATTTACTGCCGTTGGCCGAAGCGCTGCCGGCAATTCACACCCCGCGCGATGCCGAGCAACTCGCCCAAGCCCAACGGCGGTTTGTGTTCCAAGAATTGTTCGTGCTGCAACTCGCAATCTCCGCGCGACGGTTTCAACAACAGGTTGGCTTCCGTGCGCCGGAGCTTTCCGCCACGGCGCAAGTCGATGCCCGCATCAAGCGGCTGTTTCCATTTGAGCTGACGACCGATCAACTGAAGGCGATCGACGAAGTTGCAGCCGATATGGCGCTCGACCGGCCGATGAACCGCTTGCTGCAAGGCGACGTCGGCAGCGGCAAAACGGCAGTCGCGCTTTACGCGATGCTGCTGTGCGTTGCCCACGGCTACCAGGCCGCCTTAATGGCACCCACGGAAATCCTCGCCCGACAGCACGCCCGCACGCTCCAAAGCCTGCTGGAAGCAAGCCGCGTGAGGCACCGCCTGCTCGTCGGCGGACTGCCCGAAGCGGAACGGAATCAGACGCTTGCCGGTTTAGCCACCGGAACCGTCGATTTAGTAATCGGCACCCACGCGATCGTGCAGGACGCGGTGGAATTCGCCAAATTGGGCGTCGTGGTAATCGACGAACAACACAAATTCGGCGTGCGGCAAAGAGCCGCGCTGCGCCGCGGCGACACCGCGCCGCACTATCTGGTGATGACCGCCACGCCGATTCCGCGCACGGTGAGCATGACGCTGTTCGGCGATTTGGACGTGTCGGTGCTGCGCGAGATGCCGCCGGGACGACAACCGGTGCAGACGTATCTCGTTGAACCGGACCAACGCGGGCGGTGGTGGGATTTTGTGCGAAACAAGCTCCGCGAGGGTCGGCAGGCATTTGTCGTCGTACCGCTCGTAGAGGAATCGGAGCATGTCACGGCAGTCAGCGTGAGCCAAGCCTACGAGCGGCTGACCAACGGCGTGCTTTCGGAATTCCGCGTCGGTCTTGTGCATGGCCGGATGACGCCAGCGGAGAAGGAACAAGCGATGGCTGAGTTCCGCGACCAGAAGACCCAGGTTCTCGTGAGCACGACGGTCATCGAAGTGGGCGTCGATGTGCCCAACGCCTCGGTGATGGTGATCGCTTCGCCCGAGCGATTTGGCTTGGCGCAGTTACACCAGATTCGGGGCCGTGTTGGACGCGGGGCGCATCCCGGGTTTTGCGGCGTGATGCTCACGATCGACATGGCCGAACCGGTTCGCGAACGGCTGACCGCATTCGCCCGCACAACCGATGGTTTTGAGCTTGCGGAGCTTGATTTCCAGATGCGCGGGCCGGGCGACTTGTTTGGCACGCAGCAGCACGGCCTGCCCCCGCTGCGCATTGCCGATCTGCAGCGCGACCGCGAAGTTCTGGAAGAAGCCCGCGCCGAAGCACAGAGGTTGTACGCGCTCGATCCGGGGCTCAAGCAACCGGAGAACGCACGCTTGCGCCGGCAAATGATTACCCGCTACGGCGCAGCGCTCGACTTAAGCGACGTGGGCTAACGCGACTGGCCCGCGTTTTCGCTTTGACAATCCAATCCGCCGCAGAGTACGATTAGGTAGGGATAATTCGAGGAAACCGCTATGAGCACAAGCACGAAAACCACCGTCGCCGAATACGACCGCATGATCGAGCGGGGCGAGTTCGAGCCGGTCGAACAGCATCATGTGGAATTAATCCGAGGGGAAATCTGTGAAATGAGTCCGATCTATCCGCCACACGAGGACGCGCTTGATCTGCTTGTCGAATGGAGCTTCGCCGTATGTCCGGGCCAAGGTATTCGAGTGAGAGTTCAAAACTCGCTGGGAATACCGGAACTTGAAAGCGTTCCGCAGCCCGATCTAGCCTGGGTACGCCGAATCGATTACCGCCGCGTTCGCCCCACCGTGGCCGATCTTCTCCTCTTGGTCGAAGTCTCCGACACCAGCTTGAGATTTGATCGCGGCAAAAAGGCACGGCTTTACGCGGAAGCGGGTGTTCAGGATTACTGGATCGCTAACGTGAAAGCAGAGGCCATTGAAGTCCATCGCACGCCGCGCGATGGAGTCTATATCGACGTGCAATCCTTCAAGGGCGATCAAGCGATCTCGCCTCTCGCCCTGCCCACAGCGAAATTGACTGCCGATCAAATTTGGCCGCAGGATGTCACCGATCCGTTGGCTTAACGATTTCCCCGCGCAGCTCGACATCGTCCCAATCGGCCGTGTCGTCGAACGTGCCAACGCCCACGCGGCCCCACGCGAACCGCTTGTCGGTGGCGGTCATGGCGGGTTTCTCCATGTCGTCGAAGAAAACGTCGATCGTTCCGTCGTCCACGGTCCGGCGGACTCGCACCGTGTGCCAATCGTCGGTCCACGGGGTGCCGTCTGTGGTAGTGGTCGAGATCTTCACGCGCGGGTCGTCGTCCACGACAAAGATTTGATTCGCATGGGGATCGGTCTTGCGGCCGAAATGGACATAGTAAAACTGACCTGGGTTCTGAAAGCCGAACACCAGCACCGCGTCGCGGTGCGCGTAGTCTTTATGCGTGCTTTTTACCCGTGCGGTAAGCTCGAAGTCGCCAACATCCGTGTCCTTTACAAGCGCCACATGAAACGGGCTGCGGTAAGGCGGCTTGTAGCTCGACTTCTTCACATGCTGACTGAGGACATGGTTGCCGTTTTCCTCGGCAAGCTTCCAGCTCGCCGGATCGAGCATTTCCCAGCGATCGATGCCTTGCTCAAAATCGTCGCTAAAGACGACGGGAAGTTCGGCGGCATGGACTGCATTCGAGAGAGCAGCGAAGAAAATGAACACTCCAACAAACAGCTTAAGGCAACGCATCGCAGCAACTCCGCATGTAGGCTAGACAGTAAATTGACTCGCCTACATGCTAACCTCGCCGAAAACCAAGTTCCAGGCGCAGAAATAGCGAAGCACGACTCTCCGAGTCGTAAATTCACGCGCTCGGCGACTCGTGCCACTCAAGCCGGAGGCTTGGCAGCGATTAGCCGGCGGTAAGCGCAGCGCCACCGCCGGTAAAGCGATGATTGAAAATCAGCACCCCGGAGGGGTGCCAGCAATTTTGGAACGCCGAATGGCTGCGACCCCTCCGGGGTCGTGCGCGACGGACGCCCTATCCGGTGGTGCGCTGCGCGACCACCGGCTAATGGCTGTCATCCCTCCGGGATGAAGAATTTCACCGGGATGAAAACTTACTTGCACATTACTCTTTCCCGAGCGACTTCGCCTTGCGAACCAACTCCAAGAATTCCGCGCGGTAGCCGTGCGGGTCGTGGCTCGCGCCTTCGGTGGCGATTTCCAGCACGGCATCAAACGTGGCGTTGCCTTTGTGCTCTGAATCGCGAAGCAGCATCCCAAAGCTGGCGACCGCAGTGGCGAATTTGAAGTCGGGCGTCGCGGCGCTGAAGGTCTTGCCGTCGTCGGAGAGCGGAAACTCAACCTTCGTGCTCGTGTCGCCGTCAGCCGGCTTGAAGCGAAGCTTGAGCGTGAGCAACTCCTTGTTGTCCGCGGCTGGCTCCTTTACCGAGGCGGGCTGCTGGTACTTGAGGTCGTCCACCGGCGGCAGATCGACTTGTTCGCCCGCCGGCACGATTTCGTAGATCGCCGTCACACGATGTCCCGCGCCGATTTCACCGGCGTCCTTCTTGTCGTCGTTAAAGTCCTCCGTCCGCAGCATTCGGTTCTCGTAGCCCAGCAGCCGATAGCCAGCGACCTGCGACGGGTTGAACTCGACCTGAATCTTCACATCCTTGGCAATCGTCACGAGCGTGCCGGTCATCTCCTCGACCAGCACCTTGCGGGCTTCGCTCAGGTTGTCGACGTAGTGATAGTTGCCGTTGCCGTGATTGGAAATGGTTTCCATCATCGCGTCGTTCAGGTTGCCACGGCCAAAGCCGAGGACCGACAGAAACACCTTGGTGTCCTTGGCCTTCTGCTCCACCATGCGCTCTAGGTCGGCGGTGCTCGTGACGCCGACGTTGAAATCGCCGTCGGTGCAAAGGATGACGCGGTTGACGCCGCCTGTCACGAAATGGTCCTCGGCCATCTGGTAGGCAAGCTGGATCCCCGCGCCGCCGGCGGTCGAGCCGCCCGCTTGCAGGCGGTCGAGCGCTTCGAGAATTGCCGACTGCTCCGTGCCGGGGGTGCTGGGCAGCACGAGACCTTCGCTCGATGCATAAACCACAATCGCCACGCGGTCGTTCTCGCCCAACTCGCGCACGAGTTGCTTCATCCCCTCAACCACCAGCGGCAGCTTTGCAGAATCGTTCATCGAACCAGACACGTCGATGAGGAACACCAAGTTCGACACGGGCCGCTTCGACTTATCCAGCTCGCGGCCTTGCAGGGCGATCCGCACGAGGCGATGCTTCGGTTCCCACGGGCAACCGGCGACTTCCATCGCGGTCGAGAACGGCATCTCGCTATCGGCGGCAGGTGCTTCATACTGGTAGTCGAAGTAGTTGATTAGCTCTTCGAGCCGCACGGAGTCGGGCGGCGGCAGCTGGCCCGACTCGAGGAACCGCCGCACGTTAGCGTAACTGGCCGTATCGACGTCGATCGAAAACGTGCTCACCGCCTGCTCGCCGCGGGCTTCGATGAACCGGTTCTCGTGGATGCGAGCGTACTGGTCGCCAGGAAGGCCGGGGCCTTCGCCTTGGGCGTTGCGTTGTTGTTGTGGAATAGCTCCGAAGGGCGTGGGAACTCGAATTTGATCGAAGTTTCGTTCGTCCAAAGTCGAAAAGAATGGTTGACTCGTAACTCTCTTGCCTGCGCTGGCATATCGATCACCACCGTATTCCATACCCGCTTGCTGCCCGGGGGAATTCTGAATCGAATACAACGGCTTCAAACGGCTCTCTGCAGCAGCTTGCTGGCCTCCGCCTTCACCTCCGTAGCCACGTCCTGGCGAATCGCTCACGCTTGCACTTGCTGGAAATGCGGCCGGCACTGTGGAAAGCGTGTCTGTCATGGGCTTGCCCGCTGACTGAAGCATGGATTCATGGTACTGATTATCCCGAACGGGTTGGTTGGCAAGCGAGTCCTCAATCTCGCGTGGGACCGGCGCGGATTCGACTGTGACTTGCGATTTATGCTGCGGCGACGCCGAAGTCAGGTCCACCGACTTAGAGTCATTGGAAAAGTTTTTTGGCGGCCCGTTTACGTGGTCCGAAATCAACTGGCCCGCCGATTTTCGAACCGTTTCGCGTGCCGACTCTATTGCAGGCAAAAGAAAGCCTGTTGCAATTAGCAAACAAGCCGCAATTGCCAGCGCAATCCAAACACGCCGCGTCCGTCTGGGAAGTTCCATCTTCGTATCCTCCCTAGGAGTAACTGGAGTATCAACCGCGGCCAGAATGCGCGCCGATAGATCGGGCGGCGCATGGCCCCCAGCGACCTCGCACAGCGCGCTGTCGACCAAACGGTCGTGAAGTTCATCGTGCTGGTTCATGGTTCAATCCTCGAGAATAATTGATTCACCACTGAGGCACGGAGGCCACGGAAAAAACAGAGACAAATAAGAACTGAATTGCGTGCGTCATACGTTCAATCTTTGCTATTGCTCGGTGCTCTCCGTGACACTGTGGTTAACTTGATTTGTGTCTTGTGTTAATTCGATGCGCACGCATCTTTCGATGCACTCACGTAGTACTTGTCTTGTTCGACGCAATAGCGTCTTCACGCCTTCGGGTTGGATTTCGAGTCGCTCGGATATTTCCTCGCGGCTGACATTTTCGCGATAGTGCAGGTCGATAGCTTGCTTGGCACGGCCGTCGAGGCCGGCCAGGCACTCGCGCAAGGCGTCGAGGTAGGTTTCCAAACCGTCGTCGCCGGCTGCTTCGGCCCACACGGCTTCGGCCGCTTCGAGGCTAACGCAATCGCCTTCGCGTTTCTGCCGGCGGCGAAGCATCCGCAACTGGTTGCCGGCGACCGTTCGCAGGTAGGCCGCGGTTTGCTTGGGGCACCGCTCCTCGAACGGCGCGCGGGCGACTGCTAGGAAAGTCTCCTGCGTGAGGTCGTCCGCTTCGGGCGGACCGGCGCCCAAATAGCGCAGATACCGCCAGACCCCCGCCTGATGCTCTCGCACCAAGTCGGCCAGTTGCGTGCGTGGCTCCTCACTCACGGCCGTCATACAGGTAGGAGTGCTGAAGGAAGGGAGAAGGGGTCAGGATTCAGGGGTCAGGGAAGGAAATCTTGCGATCGGCTGTCGGCCAGAAGTTGGCGAAGTCTTTCTCTGGCCGACAGCCGACAGCGGATAGCCGATAGCCTTCTCACCTTTTTGCGCACGGGCCGGCCAACTTCGTGGCGCGCAGAGCGTGGCCGAACGCCGAATCCCTCGAGAAGAACCGCGGTTGGTCGCCGCGCGACCAATTCGCGTCGCCGCTTTGAAGGGAAACGCCTCGCAACCCTTACATTTGGACCTCCGTACAGAAACTTTGTAATCGTCTCGCCTAACAAATGTGAGCTAAGGTTCATTAAATCTTCTACCAGAGGGGCAAATCCATTGCGTCTGGCTGACAACGTTTGGTCCTTCCAAGAACATGCTCACGATGAATCAACGCGGTGCGTCAGAATCAGCGAAGCCTCGCGGCGTTCGTCGCGGGGCGTCGGCCGTTGAGTTTGCGATCGTTGCGCCGATCTTCTTTATGGTGGTGCTGGGCATCATCGAATTTGGACGGATGGCAATGGTCCAGCAGATCATTACCAATGCCGCTCGCGAAGGGGCACGGGTGGGAATTCTGGACAATTCCACTCAAGCCACCGTCAGTGCGAAAGTTCAGCAATATCTTTCGGCCGCATCGCTTTCAAGCGCCAAAGTGAAAGTGGTTCCCGATCCTCCAAGTTCGGCCGGTTTCGACCAGCCGGTGACCGTTACCGTTTCGATTCCCTTTGATGACGTTAGCTGGCTCCCCGCGCCGTTCTTCATTAAGAAGACGGTGCTATCCGCCGAAGCCGTCATGCGACGCGAAACGGTTGAATGACCGTCCCCATCCCGGGCCGGTCCCCTGCGCGATCGGCAATGCGGCAGAAATTCCAACAGCCCTCCGTCGGAGAGTTATTCATGAAGACCTTCAAGCGTAAGCGATTGTTCGTTGATTCCCCGGTACAAGGCCGCTTGCTTTGCCGGGTGGTGTTGTACTGGTGCCTGGCGGTGGCCATTATGGGCACGCTCGCCGCGGTGCAGGTGGCGATTGAAACTCGGCACGCCCCTTTTTCGCTCGTCGTGAACCGCACGCTACTGGCGTTCGGGCCATCGCTCATTGCGGCGGTGGTGATGCTGCCGTTGATTCTGTTCGACGTGTTGAGGTTTAGCAATAAGTTTGCCGGCCCGATGCACCGTCTGCGCCGGGAGATGAAGCGCCTGGCTGGGGGCGAGTCGTGCGCACCGATCAACTTCCGAGAAGGCGATTTTTGGTACGACTTGGCCGAGCAGTTCAACCGTCTTGCGGAGCGGCTAGACCGGCTGGAAACGCGTGACGATCACGCGATTCACAAGTCGGGCGAGCAAGAGGCAGCGCTCGCCTCCGCCAAGTAATTCCGGGTGTCTTCCAGCAAGTCTGGACGCAGACCGTATCTCAGACCTTCCATTGATTCCATCACGCCTCCTTTTTCGGATACCCTGCTGATGAAACGCAGACCCGTCTCCCACGAACGCCGAGGCGCTATCTTGGTGCTATCGGCGCTGCTGATGGTCGTCGTCTTCGGAATGGCCGCGATGGCGATCGACATCGGATACATGATGCTCATCCGCACGCAGTTGCAGCTAGCGGCGGATGCCGGCGCGATGGCCGCCGGCAATTCGCTCCACATGACGCCCGACGAAATTGAAGCTAAGGCAATCGAGTATACGACCTATCACACCGCCGGTGGTCGGCCCGTAACGGCCAAAGAGACCCTTGTGGAACTGGGTACGTGGGACGCGAACACAAGCAAATTCACTCCCACCAAGGTTATCAGCAACGCCGTCCGCGTGACGGCGCGCCGCGAGAGCGCGAACTACTTTTTCGCGCCGGTATTAGGTAAAAAAGCGTTCAACATGGAAGCCTCCTCGGTGGCCATGGCCAATCCACGCGACATCGCATTTGTCGTCGATCTTTCGGGTTCGATGAACGATGACACGGAACCGGCTTGGGCCACGTCGGCGATTACCTCGGTATTCGGCCCGCAAGGTTTTCCCGCTGCGGGAACTGACCTGATGGTCGACCTGTACAAGGACTTTGGTTATGGCAAGTATCCCGGCACGCTGCAGTGGGTCGGCGAGCCGTTGGGCGTGGCTAAAGACAAGTGGGCCTACGCCGAACTTACCAAGGACAATGGACCTTTGGCCGACAAGAAGACTGCGAAGAAGTATCGGATCGACAAAAATGACGACGAATCAAAGCGGAAGAAGAAGGCCTATAGCTGGATCATCGACAACCAGATCAAGAAGGTGATGCCTAAGGCAAAGCCGGCCCCCAATAGCAGCAAGAGTTACGCCTATTGGGAAAAGTATCTGGACTACATTATGGAGCCGGTGAGCATCACCGTTCCCAAGCCGCCCGCGCCACCAGCGCCCCCAGCGCCGCCGAAGCCGCCAACACCGCCCAATCCTGGTGGTGGCGGTGGAGGAGGCGGTGGCGGTGGAGGCGGAAGTCCACCTCCTCCACCCCCGCCGCCACTCCCACCACCGCCGAAGCCGCCAATCGGCCGGGTGTTGCCCGGTGGTGATAAAACTTGGACGCAACTCGAACAGATTGCGCGAACCTGGTCGTCGGCAAGACCAGCGACCGTCGCGCAAACCACCACCCGCGCGGCGGTGCTCAGCGCCGCGGCGATTAGCCTCGAGGGGATGCTGTTTGCCAAGCCAGGCGCGCCGCCGAATAACCGTGGCACGATCCCTGCCAGCCAAGACGGCGACCGTATCGATCAGTTCAACAATCCCAACAAATCGACTTTCCCCAAGGCCAGTAGTAATTTGCCGCGCGGCTATCGCAATCAAATCGGCTATCTCACCTACGTGCAGTTCATGATGGACCACGGTCGTGACCTGGCACCCGAAGCAAAGACGTTGGTCCCATTGGCCTATGACAGCTCGTCTTGCCCGCTGCACAATGAAAAAACGGCGGGCGGAACGTTCCAATTCCCACCCCGCGAACAGCCGATGCACGCCGCCCGGCGGTCGCTCATTGCTGCGATGGCCGTGGTCGAGGACCGCAATGGCGCGGTTCCATCGTTTGGGAATCGTGATCAAGTCGCGGTGATTACATTCGATACCCTCGCAGGCAAAGGCGCCCAGGTGACACAGCCGTTGACGGGCGACTACACCAACGCGATGAAGGCCTGCACCACGCTGCAGGCGGTGGGCGATAAAGGCAATTCGACGGCCACCGAGGCAGGGTTGGCTCTCGCGCGAAAACATTTGAAACCGACGTCCGAAGGCGGAAGCGGCCGCGATGGCGCCGAGAAGGTTGTCGTGCTACTCACCGACGGCGTGCCCAATGCCTATAGCTCCAGCAACTCCTCGATTGACAGCTTCTTGGCGAGCAATAGCGATTCCGAGTTCTATGGTGGCGGATACTACTGGTACGACGCGCCGCTCATGCAGGCCTCCCTATTGAAAGCCGACGGAACCGATCTGTTCCCGGTTGGCATTGGCCTTGGCACCGACTACGACTTCATGGATCGCCTGGCGCGTCTCGGCGGCACCGCCGACGCGGCGGGTCAAAGCCCGCGCGGCAGCGGAAATCCCACTCAATACGAAGCGACGCTCACGGAGATATTCGAGAAAATCATTAAGTCACCAACTTCACGACTGGTGCAATGATCATAGTGGATCCAGGGGCTGAAGCGAATGAAAACTAAGCGCCAGCGACTGCTTGTGGATCAAGCCGTGCAGGGAGGGATCGCCTTAAGGCTGACGGTATACTGGCTGTGCTCGATCATAATGGCCTTTGTCATGATGGTCGTGGTGCAGTGTGTGATGGACCCGCTGACGCCGTTTTTCACCCAGCTTAGCCGTGCCCAGGCCGCTGTGTTCCCCGTCGTGGCGTCCTTTCTCTTACTATTGCCGATGGTGTTGCGCGATCTGACGCGGCTTACCAACCGCTTCGCAGGGCCGGTCGTCCACCTCAAGCGGGCTTTGCGCGACCTGCGGGATGAAACGTTTCGAGGCGAGCTTAAATTCCGCGAAGGCGATTATTGGCACGACCTGGCCGATGAGTTCAATCTGCTGGCATTGCAAGTAGAAACGTGGAAGCGGTTGGCCGAGCGGAGCAAGGAAGAATCGCCCCTGGTTGCCGGAATGGTGGGCGAATAGTGCCGCTCACACCGCCGCGACAATCGCCGCGCCCGCTTGCCAAGCGGTGCCGGAACGCTCGACGCGATGGTAGAGCGTATCGCGTTCGATTGGCTCACGACCCGCTTCGACGATCAGCCGGCGGATTTCCTCGACGCTCATGATTTCGGGCGTCGTGGCGCCGGCGTCGTGGTAGATCAGTTCATGCCGAACCGTGCCATCGATGTCGTCCGCGCCATAAGCCAACGCCACCTGCGCCGTACCAATGCCGAGCATGATCCAATACGCCTTCACGTGGGGCACGTTGTCGAGCATCAGTCGGCTGACTGCCATCGTGCGGAGGTCCATTAGCACCGAAGGTTTTTTGAGGTGCGCCAGGCCCGTGTTCTCTGGGTGAAACGCCAGCGGGATAAATGTTTGAAAGCCGGCGGTCTCGTCCTGCAATTCTCGCAACCGCACAAGATGGTCGATGCGGTGATAGGGTTGCTCAAGGTGGCCGTACAGCATTGTGCAATTGGAGCGTAAGCCCAGTTCGTGAGCGGTGCAATGAACCTCGAACCAACGCCGCGAGTCGGCCTTATGCTCGCAGATTTGGCCGCGGACTTCGGGGTGGAAAATTTCCGCCCCGCCGCCCGGCAAGCTGCCTAAGCCGGCTTCGATCATATCCTCCAGCACCCAGCGGACTGGCTTCTGCGTGAGCCGGCAGAACCAGTCGATCTCGACCGGAGTCCACGCTTTGAGATGTAGCTCCGGATAGGCATCGTGCAGAACCTGAATAACGGCGCGGTACCAGTCGTATTTCGCCTGGTGGTGCAACCCACCGACGATGTGCATCTCCGTGCAGCCGGCGGCCATCGCCTCCTCGCCGCGCGCGAGAATCTGCTCGTCGTTCATCCAGTAACCTTTGGGGTCACGCAGATCCGAGCGGAAGGCACAAAACGTACATCGATAAACGCAAACGTTCGTGGGGTTTAAGTGGGTATTGATGTTGTAGTAGGCGGAGTTGCCGTTCTTCCGCTCGCGCACTAGGTTCGCGAGCTCGCCAAGCTCCGGTAGCGGCACTTCGGGCCGTTCGAGCACGAGGCCGTCGTCGAACGACAACCGTTCGCCGGCTTCGACCTTTTCGCGGATCGGTTGCAGAATCGGAGTTGAAGTGCGGAGCATAGAGCTAGTTCTTTGCAAACGATTATATGTCGCCTTACCGAACTCCGGCGACGCGTAGGTCATCGGCTATTGTCGTAATCGAATCAAACATTATCGCCCGCCGCCCACAAGCAGGTCCAGGCTGCTAACCGCGAAAAGGCCCAGGCTAATCACCGCGTTGACGTGAAAAAAAGCAGTGTTTACGCGGGTCAGGTCATCGGGCCGCACCAGCGCGTGCTCGTAGAGCAGCAAAACTGCAACGCCCACGATGCCCGCGCCATAGATCCAGCCCAGCGGCGGGTAGACCAGCGGCAGGCACGCCAGCAGGGCCACTGTGACCGCGTGGCAAGCGGCGGCGAGCCACAAAGAGCGGCGGATTCCCAACCTGACCGGCACACTATTCAGACGACTCGCCCGGTCGTACTCGTAATCCTGGCAGGCGTAAAGGATGTCGAATCCGGCCACCCACGCAAGCACGGCTCCGCCGAGAACTACCGCTGGCAGCAGGTCCGTGGGGTTACGCATCACAATTTCGCCGCGAATGGCGATCCACGCCGCCACGGGCGAAATCGCAAGCGCCGTGCCGAGCCAGAAGTGGGCCAGCGACGTGAATCGTTTGGCGAAGCTGTAGCCGCACAAGAAGATCAACACCGGCACCGATAGGTACAGCGGCAACCGGTTAGGAACGAACAGAAGCGTTGAAGCAATGAAGCCGACTGCGCTGGCCGCGAAGAATATCCACACGGTGCGGACGCCTAGAATCCCCGCTGGCAGATGCCGGCCCATAGTGCGAGGGTTGTGAGCATCTAGCTCGCGGTCAACGAGCCGGTTGAACGCCATCGCCGCGCTGCGGGCCGTGACCATGCAGAGGAGGATGCCGACAAGTTCTTGCCATCGCACAGGGAATTGACCGGTTTCACTCTCTCGGCGCGCCCACGCCATCACGGCCGCCATGAGCGCAAACGGCAGCGCAAACAGCGTATGGCTAAACCGCACCAGACCCAGTAACTGCTTAAGCGTGTCCACCATTCCCAAATCCCAAATCCCAAATCAGCAATGTCTATTCTCCCCACCGCTTCATCAACTCGTGCTTCACACCAAGCTGATCGCAGATTCGTGCCACGACAAAGTCGACCAAATCGCCGGGCGACTTCACCCCGTGATACCACCCCGGTGAGGCGGGCAGCACGACGGCGCCGGCCTCGGTAACGCGTCGCATGTTGTCGATGTGGGCCAGCGAAAGCGGCGTCTCGCGCGGAACCAGGATCAACTTGCGGCGTTCTTTCAAATGGACCTCGGCGGCACGTTGAATCAAGTTCCCGGCCGCGCCGGTCGCGATCGCGCTCAGTGTAGTTCCCGAGCAGGGGCAAACAACCATGCCATCGGTGAGGAACGATCCGCTAGCGATTGGTGCCATGAAATCTTGCCAATGCCAGTAATGCAGTTGGCCCGTGCGCGACTTTATCAGATCGCCGGGGCGAAATTCCTTGAGATCGATACTCGCGCCTAGTTCCTGCTGGAGCACTTCTTGGCCCGAAGGACTGATTGAAAGATGCACTTCTTGGCCTGAGTCGAGCAGCACTTCGAGCAGCCTAACGCCGTAAACCGCTCCACTGGCGCCGGTAATGCCGAGGCAAATAGGATTCATGCGCGCTCGCCCACGTAGAGAGTCGCCACGCCGAACGTGAATGGATGAAACCGCACGTTAATCAAACCCGCGGCCTCCATGCGTTGGGCGAGCGCTTCGTACTGCGGGAACTCGCTAACGCTTTCGGGCAAATAGTTGTAGGCTTCCGAATGGTTGCGGGCGAGCAGTTGGCCGATTCGCGGCAGCACGTTTCGGAAATACCAGCCGTAACCGGCCTTGAACGGCTGCCGGCGCGGCGTTGTGAACTCGAGCACCGCGACTCGCCCCCCGGGTGCGCAGACTCGTGCCATCTCGGCCAGCCCACGATCGGTGTCCGAAACATTCCGCAGACCGAACGCGACGCATACGATCTGGAACGTATCGCTCGGCAGCGGCAGGTGTTGCGCGTCGGCTTCGATGAACGTCATGCCCTGAAGCTGCTGGCGCGCACACTTTTCACGAGCCCGTTCGAGCATCTCGTGGCAGAAATCCGCGCCAACGATCGGTACACAACCGCTCGCCGCCCGATGGTACGCCAGCGCCAGGTCGCCGGTGCCAGTACATAAATCGAGAATTGGACGTTCGCCCCGCGGCGGCACTAGCCGCACCGTCCGCCAACGCCAGTAGCGGTCCACCTGCATCGAGAGCAAGTGATTCATTCGGTCGTAGCGCGGCGCAATCTCGCCGAACATCCGCCGGACGCGGTCGTTCGATTTATCGACGGTTGAAGTTGAGGTGGCGATCGCGGGTGACATTCACGGTCCGTAAACCAGGGGCTATTCCAGTAGAACGGTTTGGCCCACAATTTCAACCGCACGCCAATAGTGGCGATAACCGGAATTCAGTCGCGACGCCACGATGAAACAGCTTGCCGTCCATTATCTGCCGAAATTGGTCTCCGAACACGAGCTTACAGGGGCAACCGTGGTCGTTATCGATCTGCTGCGGGCATCGACCACTATTTGCACCGCACTGGCAAACGGCGCGAGCGAAGTGCGTCCCTTCCTGGAGGTTGCCGACACATTGCAAGCTGCCGAAGGCCTGGACCGGGCGACCTTGCTGCTCGGAGGCGAGCGAGGCGGAAGGCTAATTCCCGGATTCGATCTGGGCAACTCCCCCGCGGAGTACACTTCCGACCGGGTCTGCGGCAAGCCGATTTTGTTTAGCACCACCAACGGCACGCGAGCGCTGCAGCACGCCCGGCTAGCAAAGCGAGCCATCGTCGGGGCAATCGTCAACCTATCGGCCGTCGTCGACGCGGTCCGAAACGATCCACAGGTACATATTTTGTGCGCGGGAACTGGCGGCGAAATAACCCGAGAAGACGTTTTGGCGGCCGGAGCGGTAGCATCGCGGCTGACGACGGCCCCGAATGGCTGGCGATTGACCGAACCGGCTACATCGGCGCGCAAACAGTGGGTGGAATTAGAGGCCGCCGCTCAGACCGCGGGCCGGTCGCTGAGCGAGCACCTTGCGGAGGAGCTTCGCCGAACGCCGGGCGGCGAGAATCTGCTGGCAATCGGACACGACCAAGATCTCCGGCTTTGTGCGCAAATCGACTCGCTCTCCGTTGTGCCGAATTTCAGTCCCGCCACGGGCCGAATCACCCTGCCGTAGGCGCTTCGCGTGATCGGTCGGTAAAATGACGTTTGAGCTTTGCTTACCGCAAACGCGCTCCGCTACGACTCGAACTGTTTTTTACTGAATGCGGTGCCTTCGGGTCGCGGCTAACGCAACTTGCTTCTGCCCTCTGCCTGCTGCCTACTAAATCATGGACATGGACCAACTCGTTTCCCTCTGCCGTCGCAGAGGGTTTATGTTTCAGTCGAGCGAAATCTACGGCGGCCTCAACGGCTTTTGGGATTACGGACCGTTGGGGGTCGAACTGAAGCGCAACGTCAAGGAAGCGTGGTGGCGCGACATGGTCACCGGGCACGACGATCTCGATCCGCCCGCAGGCGCGCCCACCGCGTATGAGATGGTGGGCCTCGACTCGTCGATTATCATGCATCCGCAAGTGTGGAAGGTGTCGGGGCACTACGACTTGTTCTGCGACATGATGGTCGATTGCCGCACGGAAGGCTGCAAAGGCCGGTTTCGCGCCGATCACCTCCCCACGAGCCAGTGTCCGCTCAAGCCGAGTAAGACGCCTGGCGCGCATGATGCCTGCGACTTAACCGCGCCGCGGGAGTTCAATTTGATGTTTAAAACCATCGTCGGCGCAATGGGCACCGAGGAGGACACGGCCTTCTTGCGGCCCGAGACGGCGCAGGGGATTTTCATGAACTTCAAGAACGTGCTCGACAGTACCCGCGTGCGGGTGCCGTTCGGAATTGCCCAAGTCGGCAAGAGTTTCCGAAATGAAATTACGCCGCGCAACTTTACGTTTCGCTCACGGGAATTCGAACAGATGGAGATTGAGTTCTTTTGCCACCCCAAGACCTCGCGGCAATGGTATGAGTACTGGCGCGACCGGCGCATGAAATGGTACACCGACCACGGCTTAGCGAGCGATCGGTTGCGGCTACGCGACCACGATCCCGATGAGTTGAGCCATTATTCGACCGGCACGGCTGACATCGAATACGCATTTCCGTTCCTTACCGCGGGCGAGTTCGGCGAGTTGGAAGGGATTGCCCATCGCGGCGACTTCGACCTGCGGAGCCATATGGAAGGCAAGCTCGACCCGAAGAGTTGCCCGCTGACGGTACAGCTCGGACCCGACGGTAAGCCGCTTTACAAAGGGAGCGGCCGCGATCTGACTTATCGCGACGACATCAGCGGCGAGCGGTTTACGCCCCATGTGATCGAGCCGTCCGCTGGGGCGGACCGCGCCACGCTGGCGTTTTTGTGCGAGGCCTATCACGAAGACCAGCAGCCCGACGACAAAGGACAAATGCAAACTCGCACGGTGATGCGTTTCCACCCACGGCTGGCGCCGATCAAGGCGGCCGTGTTTCCGCTGGTGAAAAAGGACGGCATGCCGGAGGTCGCGCGTGAAATTTATCGGGCACTAAAGCGAAAGTTTCCTGCCGTGTACGACGAGAAAGGCGCCGTCGGCCGGCGTTATCGCCGGCAGGATGAGATTGGCACGCCCTATTGCATCACCGTCGATGGCCAAAGCCTGCAAGACCAAACCGTGACGTTGCGGGACCGCGATACGCTGGAACAAATCCGCGTAAAAGTGGATGACGTGCTGGCGGAAATCGAGCGCCGCGTGGGTGTTGCATAGCGTCGCGGCATCTTTGCTCACAGCGTACGCCGTCATGCCGCATAGCAGTTCTTGCCTTGCGGTTTATAGCGACTTTTCACTCCTGACCAGCCGGATATGTGGTTCTTCTGCCCGCTAATTCGGAACTCCGTCGAAAGGGCCGTTTACCAACTTTGACGAATCGGCTTCGTGACGTACATACCCCTATAGCTACTTTCAGACGCCGCTGGCATCCTAGCGCCGGTGCTTGACTGTTGAGGTAGCACATGGGGCAGACATGACGTTATTTCTCGGTATATCCCGACGGGGATGGTTGCGCGCTCGTTGGAAGTGGTTTGTCATCTGCGCATTCGGTCCGCTGACATGCTGGCTGCTCGCGGGCAACCGTTCTTTGGAAGCCTTACTCGCGGCGTGCGGCATCATTGCACTCGTGGGCGCAGTCGCAATGCTCGCCTCGAGAGGCTCTGTTCCGCCAAAAGCTGAGCGCTTTGCGAGCGGATCGGCCGACTTTTTGCAAGAAGTCATCGACGCGATCGCGGCTAATATCCACATCCTGGATGCCGACGGACGGGTCGTGCATACCAACGCCCAGTGGAACACCGGTGTTGAGTGCAAGAGCATATTTCCCGTTTCCTTAGGAGTCGGAGAAAACTACCTCAGCGCCCTTCGCACCACATTTGGGC
The DNA here is from genome assembly GCA_040901765.1 of Pirellulales bacterium. Classification (GTDB taxonomy): domain Bacteria; phylum Planctomycetota; class Planctomycetia; order Pirellulales; family Lacipirellulaceae; genus JBBDYG01. The sequence goes on along the minus strand of JBBDYG010000069.1, from coordinate 85,481 downwards.
GCCACGGAGCGGACGCGTTGCGGGCCGCCGAAGGAATTGAGCAAGTCATTGCCGGTAACATTTGCCGGCACTCGCAATTGTATGCTTGTCACACGTCGGCTAAGCCAACGTGGTTCCGCCTCGAAGTTCGACCTTTAGCACACCAACTGCACCGGCGGGTCGTGGTAGCTCATTTCAACGTGACGAACGAGGAGTTGGCGCAGCAGGAGCTACAACAACACCGGCAGCAAACGGATTTGTTGGCAATGGTCGCGAAATTCACGGACAACGCTGTTGTCATCACCGATGCCGACGCACGCATCGAATGGGTCAACGATGGCTTCGTGCGGCTTACGGGCTATACGCTGGATGAAGTGCGTGGCCGCGTGCCGGGTGAGTTCCTGCAAGGCGCGGAAACCGATCCGCACACGGTGGAAGTCATGCGGCAGGCGCGGCGATCGAAACAGGGCTTTAACGTCGAGATTCTGAACTACAGCAAAGATGGTCGCAAATACTGGTCGAACATCGAAGTTCGCCCAATTCACGACACACTCGGCGAAGTTACTCGATTTATCGCGGTCGAGGCCGATGTGACGCAACGCCGCGCTACGGAGGAAAATCTGCGCCATGCAAAGATGCTCGCCGAAAAGCTAGTTCAAGAGCTACAGGAAAGCAGGCAAACTTTGGATTACGCTTTGTTTGGCGCGGAGGTCGGCTTGTGGCAATGGAACATCGAGACAAATGAGACGATCTACAATCAACGTTGGGTCGATTTACTGGGCTATCCGCTGGAAGACTTTGTCCAACACATTGATGCCTTCAATGACTTGCTTCATCCAGAAGACGCGCAACGTGTATGGGACGCAATCGAGGCCCATTGCAGCGGTATAACGACTTCGTACGAGGCAGATTATCGCCTGCAGGTAAGCTCGGGAGAGTATCGTTGGTTCCACGCGAGAGGGCGCGTGATTGAAACCACCGCCGATGGACGCCCACTTCTGATGGCCGGAACGATCGCCGATATCCACGAAAAGAAATTGGTCGAGCAGCAACTTGAGAGCGAGCAACGATTGCTGTCGTCGATCATGGACACTCTACCCCATGCAATTTTCTGGAAAAACCGGAGGTCGGTCTTCTTGGGCTGCAATCGCGCTTTCGCGGAGCACGCCGGACTTCGTTCGCCGCACGAGATTGTCGGGCTGAGCGACAACGACTTGCCTCGGAACGCCGAAGAAACGGCTCGGATTCGGCGGTTCGACGCAGAGATCATGGAATCCGGAAAGTCGATCCTCAACCATGAAGAATCGATCGTGGAAGGCGATGCCAACAAAACTGTTCTGACGAGCAAAGTGGCTCTCAAAGATAAGAACGGTCGAGTCACTGGCATCCTGGGCATTTACCACGACATCACCGAGCGCAAGCAGTTGCAAATGCGGCTCGCGCAGGCACAAAAGCTGGAATCGATTGGCCAGCTTGCAGCCGGCATCGCGCATGAGATCAACACCCCGATGCAGTTTGTCTATGACAATGTTGAATTCTTGAACGAGTGCTTGAGCAAAATGTTCGAGGTCGTGCAAGCGTATCAACAAAACCTGTGCCCGCAAGCGACCCCCAAGTCTTGGGAAGAGCGCCATCGCGAGATCAGCCAGGCCACGGAACGGTGCCAATTCGACCGCATTCAGCGTCAAGTGCCCGAAGCAGTCAACGAGAGCTTGGAAGGTCTGCGGCGCGTGATCCACATCGTGCGGGCGATCAAGCAGTTTTCTCACCCGGGCTCGGCGGTCAAGATTCCGTCCGACTTGAACGAAGGACTGCGCAGCACGGTCACGATCGCGCGCAACCAGTGGAAGTACGTTGCCGAACTGAACTTGGAGCTTGATCCCGAGTTGCCGGCGGTCGAATGCTTGCCCGGCGAGATCAACCAGGTGTTTCTCAATCTGATCGTCAACGCGGCGGATGCGATTGCCGACCATTGCGCTAGCGGCGCGATTCAACGGGGAACTATTTCCGTGCGAACGCGGCGCGAAGGGGACGACGCCGTGATTGAAGTCGAGGACAACGGAAACGGCATCCCCGAGCACGTTCAACAGCATGTGTTCGTTCCGTTTTTTACCACGAAGAAGATTGGCCAAGGATCGGGTCAGGGGTTGCCCATTTCCTACGACGTCGTCGTGAACCAGCACGGCGGCTCGATCGACTTCAGCACCATCCCCGGCGAAGGGACAATCTTTACCGTACGAATTCCACTTCAGGACGACCACTCCGAGACTGCGGAGTCTTTAGCAGACCCGGCCTTGCCCCCACTATCCGAACCGGCGGAGTGCGAATATGCACTCGCATAAGAGCTTCTAAACCGTCGTCGCCGTGTCGATGACAGCTTCCTTTCACTTTGCTCTAACCAGGATTATCAAGCGATGACCAAGCGCATACTGTTCGTTGACGATGAGCCGAGCATTTTGAGTGGGGTCGAGCGCCGGCTGGGACAGGAGTATGACCTCTTCACCGCCAGTTCTGGCGAGGAGGGGCTTGAGCGAATGATCGACAACGGACCCTTCGCCGTGATTGTCTCCGACATGCGGATGCCCTCCATGAACGGCATCCAGTTTCTGAATCGCGCTCGGGAAAGCGCGGCCCACTCGGTGTTCATCATGCTCACCGGTAACCAAGATCAGCAAACCGTCGTCCAGGCGCTCAATGAGGGGGAGGTATTTCGGTTCCTCAATAAGCCCTGCGAGAATGTTGACCTCAAACGGGCAATCGACGCGGGGCTGCGGCAGTATGAACTGGTAACGGGCGAGAAGGAGTTATTGCACAAAACGTTCTACGGCGCCGTGGGCGTGCTGACGGACGTGCTCGAAGTGTCGCACCCGGAAATATTCAGCCGGTCGGCACGCATTGGAGACCTGGTAGCAAGCCTTCGTAAATCGCTCGAGCTCGACGACCGCTGGGAGTTTAAGCTGGCGGCGAGGCTTTCGCTGCTGGGGTTCGCCTTGTTGCCGGAGGAGGACCGCCAGCGGTGCCAGATCGGCTCGCTTACCGATCCGGAGTTCGGCGACGGCATGCGCCGCGCCGCCGAGGTGGGGCGGCGGCTGATTGAACGCATCCCGCGGCTCGAAAACGTGGCGCGAATGATTGGCGACTTTCCCACCGTTGACGGTAGTCTGCGGCAGCAAACGCAGGGTAGCGACGAGGCGATTGTTGGCGCAACGCTGATTCGCGTGGCGCTCGAGTGGGACCACCTCACCTTGCAGGGATATTCGCAAAGTTCCGCACTGCAAGAGTTGAAACTGGCATTGCCGAACCTTTCGCCGCGGCTCGCGGAGGCAGCACTCGATCTACCGCTGCCGCCCGAGGAGGCACGGTCGGTATCGCTTGCCCCGAAGCAGCTTCGCGAGGGCATGGTTCTCGCGGAAGATGTCGTCACGCAGGATGGCCTAATGCTGCTCCGTAAGGGCCGCCGACTGACGATCACCGTGATCGAACGGCTCCGCTGCTATCAGGAAGGCCATCAATCGCTACGGCCAATCCGCGTGGTGGAAATCACGGCCCAGCCCAATCCGGAACTCGCCTGCGTGTAGCGGTGAGTAGGTGACTAGGTGAGTAAGTCTGGAGAAGCGATCACACGGCTGCCGTATTTTCCGCACCTACTCACTTACTCACTTACTCACTTACTCACTTACTCACCTACTCACACTGACACTCGTGTTACTTCATACGAGGCTAAATAATTACGGAATTCGCACGACGTGCCGCGATTGAAGCGGCCAAAGCCACAAATGCCAGCACCAGAGTCGCCGGCTCCGGCACAGGGTCTCCACTCGCAGCGCCACCGGTCGCGCCGAAATTCGACTTCCATAGCTCATAGTCCAGGTGGCCCGGGTTGTCTCGCCACACAGTGTAATCGGCGGCATCGACGATGCCGTTGCCGTTAAAGTCGCCAGGTAAGCCGGGTGCCGCCGCGACTAGCGAGATGAACTGCAGGTTGGAAACGGCGATCGAAGCTTGTTCGGCTCCGAGCGGGTCGAGGCGGAAGATGATTGATTGAGGTCCGGCAGCTTGTTCGTCGACGAGCCAGACCCAACCGGACGAAAGGACATCGCCGGGGCCGATTCCTAACGGCGCGTTCTCGAAACTGAAGACCTCTTCATCTCCGAGATATACCGTCAGCAGACCCGCGTTCTCCGAAAGAAACTCGAGGTCGAATTGGAATGCCCAGAACGGCTGGTCGACCTCCAGGAGACTGGTCAAGATCGCCGGCGACTGGGTGCGAAGGATGCCGGTTCCATTGGGGAGCACTTGCACGTCGCCGGTCGCCACCACGGGATGGTCGAACATGTTCGCGCCGTCGAAGATGCTGTTGATCCGCGTGCCGGGAGCGGCAGTGAACATGAACAGGGAATTTGGTTCAAGCTTGCCATCGAACGCGGGAAACATCCCGCTGTAAATCTGCGAGAGTTGGGCGCCGAAACCACCAAAGTCATCGTGTTGCGGATCCATGTGGGCGGCAGTGTTCCCGTACCAAGTATATGGAAACGCATGGCTCTCGATGGGGCCAATATTGCGATCGATATGGGTGAGGTCCACATTTACCGCCGTCGGGTGAATGTAATCAGTCGCCAACACTTGCCCGTGGCGGTGGAAATAGTGCTCGGTGAAGTCGGCGCCATCGGCCATGGCGAGCGGCGCTCCATCCTGTCGCCAGATGCCGAAAGCCGGTGTAAACGCGTCGAAAAGCGTTAGGTGAACGTTCTGTGCCATGACGTTCCCGCTTAGCTCTTCGACTTTGAGCGAGTCGGCGATCGAATCGATGAGCCAGGTGCCGGCGCTGTGGGCCATAAGATGCACGTTGTCGAACGATTGACCCGTCTGCTTCATCCATCGGATGAGGCTTTCGCCGATGTTGATGCCATTGTTGGCCGCGAGGTTGGGATCAAACCCCGGAAGGTTTTTGAAATCGTCATTGCCGCCTCCGGCAATGTCCCGCCAGTCGAAGGCGACGACTTGCCAGTCGGCGGCGCCTGGTTGAGCCGCCATCGCTTGGCCGACTTGCGTCACCCAGCTATCGGCATCGGCGTTGGTGCCGTGCGTTATCAGCAGCAAATTGCGCTTGGGCGGCGCACCAGGCAGCGGCTCCGCGGAGAGACGGCGCGGCGCTTCGAGGGTGATTAGCTCCAGCAGCGGTTCGGTTCCGTTGGAGTTGCTCCTGTAGTTCAGTCCAAGAAACCGATTAACGACGTCGGGAATAATTGCGTCGTCGAATCGCGCGATCTTGCCCACGATCTGATTGGCGGAGACGAGCGCGAAGCGGTCGCCGATATCGGGTTTGTAGCCGGGGGCATACTGCACGTCCAATTCGCCGTCGAGCGTTGCGGTGCCGTTCACAAGCAGCCCCGTCGAGTGGTGCGCCGGCCTGGGCTGCAATTCGATTGAGCTATCAAGCGTAATCGACAGTTTCCCCGTGGATCGCTGCGTGAAGTCACCCTGAATAAAGAGACCGGCGCGGAATCCCGTCTCGCTTGGCCGTGGCGCCACAATTGCCGACCAGTCGGTGCGATTTTCGTCGAGTTCGACCGTTCCCTCGTTGATGAACTCGGGAGTTGTAATCTTTCCCGTGCCGCGCACGACGCCCTGTTCGAGCACTTGAAGTCGGTCGGCTTCAACGGTCGCGGCCATAGGGTCTGGCGACCCACCGCCCAGTTCCAGGGTTCCGTTTCGGAAGACGTACATCGTGTCTTCGACGGTCACTAGACCGCGGCGATGAACGTTCACCGTGCCGGTGCCCTGCCCGCCGACGTTCAGGTTGGCACTGTTCTTCCACGTGCCTCCCGCGCCGACGGTGACAGTACCGACTGCGCCGCTTACCGTGCCGATGAGGCCCTCCGTGTTCTCCACGGTCCCGCCGTTGATGTTCACCTCGCCGTCTGCCGAGTTCGCATACCCGACGGCAAGTTCCCCGGTGATCTTCAAAAGTGAGTTGGCGGCGAGGTTGACCTCGCCGGACCCGGTGGATCGCCCAACGTAAACGCGCGTGCTTTCGACGCGGCCGCCCTCGATGTTGAGCGTGCCTGTGCCTTGGTCGCCGACGGTGAGATGGCCGCTGTTTTTCCAGATGCCGCCCGAGCGGACGTTGGCCGTTCCATTGGCGGGGGCAAACGAACCAAGGTGGCCGTGGGTGTTCTCGACGACGCCACCATCGGTGATATCAAGTCGGCCAAGGCTACCATAACCGACATACAGCAGCCCGCTGTTCTTCCACAAGCCGTCGGCGCCGATGTTGGCGGCGCCATTGCCGCCGGTGTTGGTGCTAATGAAGCCATTGATGTTTTCGACGGTTCCGCCCGTCACGTTGAGCGTGCCCGTGCTGTTGAAGGCACCAATTTTGAGATCGCCGCTATTCTTCCACGTGCCGTCAGAGTTGACGTTCGCGATGCCGGTGCCGCTGGTATAGCCGATCTCACCATCGACGTTCTCGACGGTGGCGTTGTCGCTAATGGTCAGAATCGCCATTCCACCGGAATAACCCAGGCGAAGATGCCCGCTACTGGTCAATCTCGAACCTGCATTGACGTTGACCATTGAGGAACCGCTGTTAAATCCAAAATTGGTAAATGTCGTATTGGTCGGGTTCGCGACCTCGACCACGCCTCCGCCAGTAATGTCTAGCGTGCCCCCGTACGTGGAAAGCGAATCTGATATCTGTGCGATCGCGTTGTCGGCGATGTTCAGCGTGCCGTTGTTGTTAATATCAACGGAGCCGGCGCTCAACCACTTTGAGTCCATGCCGGAGATGGTGACGGTCCCGCTGCCGGTAGTGGCTTGATAGCCGCCGATTGTGGAAGCTACGTATTGGGTTTCGAGTGTCGAGCCACCGAGGATGTTCAGCACTCCCGTGGCCACATCAGAGGTACCAACTTCAAGTCGCCCCTGAGGCGAAATGGTCCAGTGCGACCCCTCATCGAACGTGGCTTGACCGTTGCCGAGATAATAGCCGATGGCTCCACTTCGGCTATTGACAATGCCCTGAACCACGTTGAGTCGGCCAGTCCCAGAACTGCCAGCGACCCTTAGTCCTGAGGTATTCAACGTGGAGGCATTGATCTCGACGATACCCGTGCCGCTGTTGCCACCAATTCCCATGGTGCCGAAATTCACGACGGAGCCTGCGGTAATGTTAAGTAGGCCCTCTCCACCCGTGCCGAGGTTCACGAGCGCGGTGCCGGCGAAGCCGCCTGCGGCAATATCCAACCGGCCGGAAGTGCCAGCGGCGTCGGCGATGAGGAGCCAGTACGAAGAGCCGGTAGAACCGGTAAGCTCCGCCGTGCCGCCGTTGTTGATGTACGTATAGGTGTTGCCGTTAGGCACGCCGATGGGCAACCAGTTCTCGGCCAGGCCCCAGGTGCCGGTGCCGGCGTTCCAGTTGATTATTTGTGCCGCGGTGCGTTCGGGCAGAACGTAGGCGCAGGTCAGCAACATCGCGAGGGCCGAAGCGTGACGCCATTTGGCCGTGGCCGCCCCAAGAATTAGCGAAACAAGTCGATGCTGTGCGGGTGAGTTCATCACTTTCCCCCTCGATAGCAGATTAGAATTGTCCCTTGGTCACGAATTCGCCCCACACCCCGGGGCGGGGACTCTACAATTGTGGTTACGGTTTTCGCCAGCCTCAATTCCCCCATTTGTGGGGTGCCTTCAGGCTAATTAAAATGGCAGCGGCCTTCAGTGTTCGCTGTATTAGCGTGGCCAGGAATCGCGATGTCTAACTCCTTTTCCGGAAACGGTTTGCCCGAAGAGGACGTCCGCCAGGTCGTGCGCCTGCTTTCGGACGTGGCCGTTTCGGAAGAGGGTCTTCCCGATAAGAAGCAGCTTCTTATGCGGGGTTTGCAGCAACTGGTAGACGCCGACGGTTGGCTGTGGTCGATCACCAATGTTGATACCTCGACCCGCAAGCCGATCTGCGTGGGCCTGATGCATTCGGGGCTTACCGAAGACCAACTCACCGGCTGGCTTGAAGCGAGCCAGTCGACGTGCCCGCCACCCGAAGACGAACCTTGCTTCGAGCTTACGCGAACGGGCAAACACTTCACGCGCACACGACAACAACTGGTGAGCGACGCTCAATGGTATTCCCACCCAGCGGTCGTTCTGCACCGCTTGGAGCGCGGGATCGATCACTTCTTGTATTCGGTCTACCCGCTCGACGTGCCCGACACGTTCAGCGCGATTGGATTCTTTCGGCACCAGGGCCGGCCGCCGTTTTCGGAGCGCCAGTCGCGGATTGCCCATATCGTGCTCGGCGAGGTGGAGTGGCTGCACTACGCCGAGCTGCCGGGCGAGCGCGGGCGCAAGGTTCCGCAGCTCAGCCCGCGGCAGCGCGTGGTGCTGATCATGCTGGTGGAAGCGCACGACAAAGACAAGATCGCCGACCTGCTGCACCTTAGCCCACACACGGTGAAGGATTACATGAAGGCGATCTACAAACACTTTGGCGTTACGTCGCAACTCGAGTTGATCCATCGCTTCCGCTTCGGCGATTCCGGCGATGAGTCGACCGTGGAGACGTAGCTGTCGTCGGAGGAGCATCGCGGCGGCGGTGAGGGCCAACAAGAACAGCGACGTAGGCTCGGGGACGGGTACATCGGCGGAGCCAGTGGCACCCGTCGCGCCGAAGTTCGCCCTCCACACATCGTAATCGATGGCAGTCACAAAGCCGGGCGTCGTATCGTTGGGCAGCGTGACGGCCGCCCCCAAGTTGTCACGCCACACGCTGTAGTCGGCGGCGCTTATTGTGCCGTCGTTGTTATAGTCGCCGTCGAGGTCAAGGTTTGGATTGAGCGCGAGCGCCGCAATCTCCGCCGGAGTGAGCGCGCGGCCGTAGATTTTCAACTCGTCAAGTTGTCCTTTCCAGTAGCCGAGAATACCTTCACCGGGATTATAGCCAATAAGGAGGGACCGCGTGTTATTCTGCGATGCGCCACTGACGGTCTCGGTGTTCTCGGGCGCTCCGTCAGCATAGATCGTCACGCTCGTGCCCGATTTAACCAAGGCGACGTGATGCCAGGTATTGTCAATCAAGCTGGCCACAGTGTCGAAGGTGTTCCCTTGGCTGCCTGACGCCAAAAACTCAAATGCAATCGTGTTGCTGTTAGCTTGCCTTCCAAGCGCATAGCCGGAGGCAAATCCTTTGTCAAAAATGCGTCCCCATGCGTTCATCGTGGGATCGCCCATCACCCACGCCGAGAGCGTGAAATCGGAAGTGCCCAGGTCAAGCTCGTCGCCGATATCGATGTAGTCGCCAGTGCCGTCGAAGGTGAACGCATTGCCGAATGGACCGCCCGCCATTGTGGTTGCGTTCCCCTGAAAGGTGCCGTCGTGGCCGTTCCCGGTGACATCCACAGCGCCGTTCTCGGCATTCCAGTAAGCGAGCAAGCCGCCGTTGGGACTGGGCGGATCGAGCACGCTGGCGATGCGAAGGCCGGCATAACCGCCGAAGCTGTTCCCAAAGCGAACTCCGGCAGAAATCGCATCCTGCAGGCTGTTGTGCTGGCCCCCGCGAATGGCGACATTCTCGTTGAATTCGGACACGTTTCCGGACTGATCGAACGTGCCGTAGTACGATGCGCTGAGCGGTCCGGCACTGCCGACAGTCGTGACGTTGCCAAAGGGGGCGGAGCCATTCCAGTTGGCGGCCTCAATGTAGTTCGCCGTGTTGACGCCGGGGTTGCTGATGTTCCCTACGACGTCGGCCATTGCCGCGGTGGGTTGGCCGAGCGTGCCAGTGGCGTACAGCCAGTAATGCGAATTACCGGGCGGTCCGCCGCTGCCCCCGTCGCGCGGATCGTAATACGCGGCCTTGTACCATTCATTTTCGCTCGGAAGAAACCACGTCGCCGATGCGCTGCGCAGCGGCAGGCCTGGGCCGGAGAGGTCGTAGGCCCCATTCTCGGTCGTGGCCGCCGTTTGACCCCCGGACGGTTGACCATTGTGCAGCCAGTTGGCAAACCGCCTGGCGGTGTAATTCGTGAGCGAAATAACGGGCTTGTTGCCCATGTTCGGCTTGACTGTATAAGTGTAGTTGGGCGCGCCGCCGCTTCGCACGATGCCTCCCTGCACTGTGTTGCCCATGGATGCTTCATATATTTCGTGCGTATCGGTCGTTGCGATGGCGTTTAGAAACACCGCGTACTCGTCGTTGGTAACTTCGTACTTGCCGATGCGGTACTCGTAAGCGACGCCGCCGTATCCGCTGGTGCCGTCGTTCATCACGCGCGGGTCGCCCGAATTGCCGGAGTCGCCGATCAAGACAGTTTCGATGTCAATTGCCCGAGCGGCCGAAAATGTGGACAGTAAGACAACAAAAACGCACGCGACGCGCGCTTTGAGAAGCGTCACTTTCATCGAATGATCCCCCGGTGAGCAGCGCGCGGCGGGCACGCCGCACCATCGCAATTCGAAAACCAGAAAATGCCGCGCCGTGAAGGCGCGACCGCGGCCCCGATTACTACCAACAACTGCGAGGATGGCTCGGAAGCGAAGTCATCATCTCCGGCTTCCGAAGATTCCAGCGCGTAGTAGTCGCGAACCGCAGTGCATGATCCCCCCCATCGCCGACGAACAGCCAGTTGAATGACTGCAAACCAACCCCCGTGTCTCCGTCCCGCACGGCGCATTCTAACCGGGGGATGCGGCGAATGCACGCGGCATTCCGCAAGAAAAGTGGGGTGCTTGTTTGGGAGGATCCGACGCCCGTCAGACGCGACTTGGGCAACGGTTTAAGGCGTCTACCCGTAGGCTCGTTACGCCAGCAACGGGGCGAGGCGATTGGGCGGGAGCGGCGGCCGGCGCACGCTGGCCGTCCGCAATGTGGCGCGGCGAATGTACTGTTTACGGAACCACGGGCGTCACCGGGGCGCTCACCCCAGCCGGCAGGAAATAGACCATCCCCACCGTGAACGCAGTTTGATTGGCCGCGGCGCGCCAAGTAAATGGAATCGGGTCGATCATGTACGGCGCACAGCTTCCAGGCCGGTAGTGGCCGATGGCGTAGATGCACTCGTTCGGCGGAGTGATGCCCATGCAGTAGGGCAACACGGGCAAGCGGGTGAAGAAGTGCGCCCCGGCGATGAGCGGATCGGCGACCGGTCCCCACGAATGTCCGTAGCGCTCCATCTGCTCGCACTCGAAGTAGAGCGGCTTGTGACACAAGGCCGACGCCTTCCACATGTAGGTGACTTCCGACCAGCAGCGCGGCGCGAACGGCGAGCCGTCGTCCACCGTGCATTCCATCGGAAAGTCTTCGCCGGGCGTTCCCGTGATGCCAATCTGAAGGCTGATCTTCTCCAAAGTGTTGGCGCGCAGCTTGTCTAGCTCGTCTTGGCAGTTCTCCTCAGCCTCCTGCTGCTCCTTCGACAAACTTGTCGGACCTTCTGGAGCTGGATCGGGTAGGCGCGGTTCCTCCTGATTGCGATCGAACGGATCGGGCTGCACCCCCGGACCGGGTGGTTGGGTGAACGGAGGCGCGAGCGGCTGCTCGATAGGCTGTTGCAACGTCGGATCGGTCGGCAGCGGCATCGGTTCGACGTCCGGTTCGGGTATAGGCTCGGGCATGGGGGCCGGTTCTTCCATCGGCGGCAGTTCGAAGGGACGCTCGATCTCGCGCTCTAATCCGTTGGGCGCTTGACCAACGGGCTGCTGGGCCACGTAAGCACTCCGAGGCGCTGCTTTCTCCGGCGGCGTAACGATGCTTTGGAACCGCGGCGCACCCTCGTCTGCAACGCGCAGCACCGGCCCCGAGACTTCTTCGTGTGCAACAGGCCGCACCGAACGGTCGCGCAGGCGATTGGGGGAGGGGCTGGGGGCTAGGGACTGGGGGCTGGTGGATCGCGCTGCGTGGTCGCGCAGGCGATTGGCGATTCGTGACGAAGTGGAAGTCGTCGTTGGACGCTGCCACTTGAGTTCGCTGTTGCGCGGCTCGGCACCGAATGCGCTCAAGGACGCGACCAGCATTAGCAGCGTTGCGAGCAAGCCGGCGGGAAGCCAGGTGAGGGAATTGATGATTGATGATTGATGATTGATAATTGGAGAATACGACGTTTGATTCAATCTGCAATCAGAAATCATAAATCTGCAATCGGCGCTAGCCATCGGCGTTGTATTCGCCGGTGTAGTTGGGAGCTTCTTGGGTGATGGCAATGTCATGCGGATGGCTCTCCCTGACGCTCGCCGGGCTAACCCGGATGAAACGCGTTTCCGTTCGCAGTTGATCGATGGTGGGCGTCCCGCAGTAGCCCATTCCGGCCCGCAGTCCCCCCACAAGCTGATATACAAATGGCCCGAGCGATCCCTTGTAAGGCACGCGGCCTTCGACCCCTTCGGGCACCAGTTTTCCGTTTCCTTCTTCTCCGCGTTGCCGATAGCGTTCGCTCGAGCCTTTGACCATCGCGCCGAGCGACCCCATGCCGCGGTACGCTTTGTAAGTGCGACCTTGGTAGAGCACCCGCTCGCCAGGGCTTTCATCTAATCCCGCAAGCAAGCCGCCAATCATGACGGCATGCGCGCCCGCGGCCAGCGCTTTGGTAATGTCTCCCGAGTAGCGAATTCCTCCGTCGGCTACGATGCAAACTTTCGATCCCTTGGCGGCATTGGCGGCGGCGTGGATCGCGGTGATCTGCGGCACGCCGATTCCCGAGATGATCCGCGTCGTGCAAATCGATCCCGGTCCGATGCCCACTTTCACCGCGTCGGCGCCGGCCTTGATCAGATCGCGACAGCCCTCCGCGGTGGCGATGTTTCCCGCCACCACGTCGATGTCCCACTTCGCTTTGACGCGCTTCACGGTCTCGATCACGTTGGCCGAGTGGCCGTGGGCGCTGTCGACGACGAGGAAATCGACGCCTTTGCCGATCAGGTTCTCAGCCCGGTCGAGATCGAAGACGCCGACGGCCGCACCCACCCGCAGCCGACCGTGCCGGTCTTTGGCTGCCTGCGGATAGCGGCGCATCATGTCGATGTCTTTGATCGTAATCAGGCCGGTCAGTTTGTAATCTTCGTCTACCAGCAAAAGTTTCTCGACCTTTTTTGCCATCAAAATCTTCTCAGCTTCCGCAAGCGTCACGGTTCCCGTGGCCGTTACAAGCTGATCTTTGGTCATTACGTCGGAAACGGGCAGGTCGTTGTTTTCGAGAAACCGCAAATCGCGGCGGGTAAGGATGCCCACCAGCTTGCCGTCACTGCTAGTAATCGGCACGCCCGATACGCGCGACTGTGCCATCGTCTCCCGCGCGGCAGCAACGCTAGCGGTGGGCGGCAGCGTCACGGGATCGACGATGATGCCGTTGGCCGACCGCTTCACCTTGAGAACTTCCTCGGCCTGATCCTCGATCGACATGTTCTTGTGGATCACGCCGAGGCCCCCTTCCTGAGCCAGTGCGATGGCCATCCGGTGCTCGGTGACCGTATCCATTGGCGAGCTTAACAGGGGGACGTTCATCTCGATCCGCGCGGTAAGCCGCGTGCGGACATCGACCTCGGAGGGCACCACGTCGCTAAACCGCGGCTCGATCAGCACGTCGTCAAACGTGAGGCCGGTGTCGGCTAGTTTGTCGGCGAGAAGTTTATCCACGGCGGCGGCTCCGGGGGGCGGGAGAGAATCTTGTATTTTCGCGGGTGTGGGTGGGAATGGCAAGTGGGCGTAACCCCGTTGGGGTAAACAAATGTGTTTCGGTCATTCCCAGGGTACGCCGCTGCGCGGCGAACCCTGGGCTGGCGGGCGTAACGCCGTTGGCGTAAAGATAATTTCGATGAAGTTCGAATAGCTGGAAACATTCGTGAGTGGGCCATTGATTTGAGTGACGCAAACCAAGGCATTTATAGTTTGAACGACGGAGAGCCGGATCGCGGCTGACGCGCTGGTCTTTACGCCGAAGGCGTTGCGCCCTCCAGCCCAGGGTCGTCCGCTATGGCGGACTACCCTGAGTACACGACCCGAACGAATCACCTACCCCAACGGGGTTGCGCCCTCGGTCAATCCCATAAATACTGCTCGTCATATTCAATCTCATGCAATCTCAGCATCGTTAGCAACTCGGTCTTATAGTCGAACTTACGATGGTGTTCCACCTGGTTATCGATGTAGTGCACCACATCGGGCGTTTGTGAGTGGCTTACCGAGAACGCGCCATAGCCGGCTTGCCACTGAAACGCGGCCTGGTGGGGCGATTGCTCTTTGATCCACATGGAGGATACACGCTTCAATTCCTTGACCCACTCCGCCAGTGCGATCGTGCGTGATTGGTATGCAAGGATGTGTACATGATCTTCGACGCCACCGATGCGAACTGGTGGGCAGTCGAGTTTATTCGAGATGGTGCCCAATTCACGATGCATGCGAATGCGCAGGTCGTCGCCCGTCAGATACCGCTGGCGATTCTTGGTGGAGAACACAATGTGTACGGCGATGCGAGCGAGTGATTGGGGCATGGTGGTGGTTCTCGGAATGGGCGTAACCCCGTTGGGGTAAAATCGTTCCTATCAATCGATTACCCAGGGTACGCCGCTGCGCGTCGAACCCTGGGCTGGGAGGCGTAACGCCGTTGGCGTAGAGATGGCTAGCAGGACGGCGGCTTAGGCGCTTCGCACGCTGTTGTGGCACGGTTGAAGCGATCGAGCTGTTTGTGGAAGTTAGGAATTGGCTGGCGGCGTTTGGCGAAGCGTTCGGGGACCGTGTGCTCCAGGTACCAGGCGGCGGCGCGCCAGTGGGTGCGGGAAGCGCGGGCGACGGTTTTTAGCGCGGCCAGGTGGGGGTTGGTAATTGCTTCGCGCAGCAGTTCGCGGAACTTGGGGTTGCGTCGCGCCAAGCGGTTAATCGTGCGGGGTGAGCAGCCGACGTAGTCGGCCGCGTGTTCGATGCTGCATCCGGCGTGGACCAGGGCGCAGATTTCGCGTTGCTTGGTTTTGTCGAGAACGGGTGGACGACCGGGGCGGGGCATGAGTGGCTCCATTGGGCTTGTTTTAAGGGTCATTCAACACTGCAAGCGGCCGATAAATATTGGTCCGAAAATCGATGGGCGCTGACATTATTATTGGCATGGCCGACTCCCCGGTTCGTTGGGGGATCGGCGCGGGGGCCGCGCAGCTACGCACCGCCTGGATGCAAGGCGATGTACCGGTCTAGCGTCCGAGCAACGATGTCCTCGCGACTGCGGAGCCACTGATCGGCCTCTGGATCGGTTTCGGCCGCGGCGGCAACGTCTTCGAGCAGGGTCATTACACCGTGCAACTCGGCGTGTTCGAGCCGTTCGCGAAACTTCTTATTTCGGCGGGCAAAGCCGCGGATGCTTCCGGGAGTGCGGCCCAAGAACGCGGCCGAAACCTCCAGCGACCAGCCAACCCCGGCCAGGGCCAGCACGGTGCGCTCTTCGACCAGCATCAGACTCTGCCTGCGGTTGGTGGTACGCATGAAACACGCTCCTTTCTATTTAAATGGTCAAATGTTCAGTAACCGCCCACAAGGCTAGCAGAAAGGTGGCTCTTTTTCAACGAGAAAATTTGGAGATTTCGGAGTGCGGGATTGGGGATTGGAGGCGGGGGTGGGAGACCGGGAGACCGCGCACCCCAAGTTCAGCGACCTGCGTTCGCCTTCGTATGGCATTTCCGAGACGGCCTGACAAGGCCCGGCAGTTGTCCGCCAGTCCAGCGGCCGGTTTGGCGTTTCACCGCCGCGGTTATACTTCATGTGGTCCCGTCCGATTAAGGGCGGGCAACTGAGTTTGGTCGTTAGGCAGCCGTCGGCTGTCGTGGTATAATTGAAGTATGACGCCAGACAACTTTGAACGCACGTTGCGAGCATTCCAGCGGCGAACACCTTTCAAGTCGTTCACCGTGGAACTTGTCAGCGGGCATCGTTTCCAAGTCGATCACCCCGAAGCACTAGTTCTTCGCGATGGGGTGGCCGTATTCGTTGCTCGCGGGGGCTTCCCGGTCCTCTTCGATCACGAAGGCGTCAGTCAAGTGCTCGGTGAGCCGATGCAACAGTCCGCCTAACGAGGGCCGCGCTCCGCTCCGAGGACTGCGCGTCGCGGCTAACGGGAAGGGTTAGGATCGATTTCGCAAACACGCGGCGACGATGCGGATGTCGTCGTAGCTGACTTCGCCGCCGAGGTGCTCAAAGATCGGCGCGAGGCGCTGTTGCGGGCCGACTTCTTCGATGGCGGTTTCGATGCGACGCACGGTGGCGGCATCGACCCAGGGCGTGGGGTCGAGGACTAGCTCGTGCCGCAGGTACTCGCCGAGGTAACCGTGAACGGTCGAGCGGGCACGGTTCATGTTGGCCATTACTTCTTCCACCGACGCGCCGCGGCGGAAGAACTCAAATGCCGGCAGGGCCGACATGCTCACATCGCCCGCCGCTTGCGGCTTAGCGGGCGCTAAGCCGCGAGCGGCGGAGGTGTTGATGTCCATTGGCACTTCATTGGCGCGACAATAATTCACAATCGCCTCGACAAACGCCTCGCCAAAGTCTTCGAGCTTTTTGTCGCCGACGCCGTTCACCTGGCGGAAGGCGTCGGTGGTCGAAGGGCGGCGGCGGGCCATGTCGCGCAGCGCCGTGTCGCCGAAGACGATGTACGCGGGCACCTGAAGTTCCGCGGCCAGCTTGCCGCGCAGCTCGCGGAGCACTTCGAACAGATCGCGATCGACACCGTCCCACGAATCGGCCGCTTTCGGCGCTCGCTGCTGCGGTTCGGCCGGCTTGAGTAGTTGTGGACTGCCCTGCCCTTTAAGCAGCGCCCGGCCGGCGGGAGTCAACTGGAGCACGTTGAACTCACCCGTTTTCGCCACGAAACCTTGGCTCGCGAGCTGCTCGATCCACTGGCGAATCGTGGCGACGGCGTGTTCTTTTAGCAGGCCGTAGGTGCTGAGTTGGTTATGGCCCTGCTGCACGATGCGTTGCTCCTGCGAGCCGGCCAGCACCTTCGCCGTGTAGTCGGCGCCGAACCGCTCCGACAGTCGCGCGACGCACGACAAAATCTTCTGCGCGAGAATCACGGGGTCGGCGACTTGGTCGAGTTCGTCGAGACACACATCGCACGCGCCGCAATTATCGCTCTCCAATTCTTGGCCGAAGTAGCGAACGATCGCGCGGTGGCGGCACTCGACGCCCTGGCAGAAACCTTCCATCGCATCGAGCGCCCGCAACGCCCCATCGCGAGCCTGGGGATCGGAGTTGTCGAGCATCCGCTTCCACGTCATCGCGTCGTTTCCGCTGTGGAAGAGCCAGCACTCGGCTTCGAGCCCATCGCGACCGGCGCGGCCGCTCTCTTGCTGGTAATGCTCCAGCGACTTGGGCATGCCGGCGTGGATCACGTAGCGGACGTTCGACTTGTCGATGCCCATGCCGAAGGCGACGGTGGCGACGATCACGTCGACGCGCTCCTCGATGAAGGCATCTTGGTTGTCGTGCCGCTCTTGGTCGGACATGCCGGCGTGATAAGGGGCGGCGCGATGGCCCAAGGCGCACAGCGAGGCGGCGGTGCGATCGACTTCCTTGCGGCTGATGCAGTAAACGATTCCCGAAGCATTCTGGTGCCGCTGGATGATTTCGCACATTTGCGCGAATTTTCCGCTGCCGGGCCGCAGGCGGTAGACCAAGTTCGGCCGATCGAAGGAACCGACCAGCATCTCGGGCGATTCCAAACCGAGTTGCTCGGCAATATCTTGCCGGACTTGTTCAGAGGCAGTGGCGGTGTAGGCGTGGATGCCGACGCTCGGGAACGCCTGCTTGAGCACTCGCAGGGCGCGGTACTCGGGGCGGAAGTCGTGGCCCCAGGCGCTAATGCAGTGGGCCTCGTCGACGGCGACGAGCGAGACGTTGGCGTTCTTGAGAAAATCGAGCGTGCGATCGGCGAGCAATCGCTCGGGTGCGGCGTAGAGCAGTTTGAGTTCGCCGCGGCGGATTTGCTCGGCCACTTGCCGGCGCTCGGAAGTCGATAGCGTGCTGTTGATATAGGCCGCCGCCACGCCGCAGGCCCGCAGCGCGTCGACCTGGTCCTTCATCAGCGAGATAAGCGGCGAGACGACCAGCGCCATCCCTTCCATGCACAGGGCCGGCGCTTGAAAGCAGAGCGACTTGCCGCCGCCGGTCGGCAAGATCACAACGGAGTCGCGACTGGCCAAGCAGCACTCCATCGCTTCGCGCTGGAGCGGCAGGAAGCTGTCGTAGCCCCACGTGTGCTCGACGATCTCCGCGAGTTGCGAGCGGCCGGTCTGGGGCGGTGCGGTGAGAGACGGCATGGCATGACCCGCGACAAATGGAAGATGGTGTTCGTGGGTCCAGCAGTTTAGCGGATGGGACGGGGGATTGCACGCCCTCGGTTTAGAGAAATTCCTCTGGAGAGGGTGTGATTTATAAGTTACGATCTAGCATGGCTGAAGTTCTCCGCTACGGCACCAAATCAGGGAAGAATGCGACCGGTGTGGAATAAATATGAAACGCAAACCCTACATTTCACATGACGAAGCCTTGATCCAGGAACTTCGCGACGATCCGGAGTTCGCAGCCGAGTACCTTAAAGCATCGCTTGAGGACACCGAAGAGCCACAGGTGCTGTTGATCGCACTGCGACGACTTGCCGAGGCGAAGGGGGGCGTCGCGAAGGTCGCCGAGGCGGCGGGCCTACAGCGGGAAAGCCTCTACCGAGCGCTCTCCGCCCGTGGGAACCCCCGGCTATCGACGTTGCTGGCCGTTATGAAGGCGGTGGGCTTGAAGTTGACGGTTGAGACCGCGACCTGACCAGACGAGTCATTGAGCTTCCTCTCCCGGAACGCGTTCTACGGGCCGCGACCCTAGAATTCTAGCGGATTTGCTCGTTAACGCAAAATTAGGGAAAAATTTCCCCAACTTCCTAGACAAAGTAGCGGAGTTCCTTGTTAGACTGAAAGGTACTGGAATACCTGCGACTCGATCACATTCCAAAGTTGGGGGCGAACGCTTGGGAACGACCGGGCTCTTGCAAGTTCGGCTAAAGAGTGATGAATCGCGAGGCAAAACTGACAATTCGACGGTGCTTGTCGGTGAATTAGAACTTGTTTGACGACAAGGGTCGGGACTCGTGCGCCCGATCCGTTTTTTCAATCGGTGATTTTCATCTGGGAGGAGAACTAATGCAATCGAAATCTGTTTGGCGTTGCACCACTTTGCTGGCGGCAATTGCCTCTTTACTTATCTCAAGCAACGCACGGGCGGCGGCGGTCAATTTTACGATCGATCCTGCGCTGAGCCAGATCACGCTCACCGGCTTTGTGCAATTTGGAGCGATCCAGCTTCCGTTGGCCCCACAGGTGTCGGGTGCCGACATCGGTAATGTCACCAGCTATAGCGGCTTGATTACCGTCGACGTCGATAATCCTTTCGCACCGACGACGATCCAGGCCTTAGGAAGTTCCGCAACGGCGGCGATTAGTGGCAATTGGGTACCGCAGGCGGACGGCGGTCCCGCCCCCGGCAATCCCGGAGTTCCCCAGCCCGCCAATTACGGTGTTGGGGTGTCGCTTGGTGCAGCTTCCGCCGTCGGCGCGGCGCGAAATGTTGTGTTCGACGTGACGAGTGGCGCCGAAGCGGTCGTCGGAGGCTTGTTCGCCTCCAATCAAACCCTGACGTTTACCACTGGTTCGTTCGCCTTCAACACTCCCGTATCTACTCCGGGTGCAGAGGATCTCGCTGGCGTATCGACGACCAATGCCGGAGCGCCGAGTAGCTACACCGTTGTCGGCTCGCTCGCGACCCTTATTATTCCATTTAGCGGCACCTATGTAGATGGCGACTTGACGTCGAATTATTCCGGACAGCTTGTCGCCACGGCGCTAGTTCCGGAACCGGCGTCGATGGTGCTGATTGGTACAATGCTGATGGGCTTGGCGATGGCCGCGCGTCGCCAGCGGTGAGAAGCTCCTGGAGCGCGGACTTCGAGGTTCCGTTCAGCGGATGAGAATGCAAAGGGGGGCGAGGCATGGCAAGTGCCTCGCTCTCCCGTTTTTCACACAACACGGCTGTTGCCGGCGGAGAATTGAGATGAGGCGTTTATTAACGGTTTTGAGCGGTCGGCGAGCTTTCGCGTGGCTCCTTGCGGTGGGATGTATTCTTGCCGTTCGCGTCGGCGATGCGGAGCAAGTTGTGTTTCAATTGCAGGGGCCGAATTCACTCTTGGCAGCCCCGTTTGTCAACGAAGTGGGTCTACCGATGGCCGCCCAAGATCCCGGCGGCACGAGCTTGACCACCACCTATAGCGGCACGATCACGGTGGATGTGGACAATTTGCTGGCTCCGACCACAATCACGTTCCTTTCGGCCAACGCGGTTGCGGCCAATAGCGGTAATTGGTTGCCTCAGGTAGGCGGCGGCGACGGAGGCGATCCCAACGTTTCTGGCGATGCCAACCCCGGCACGCCGATGCCCGCCAATTATGGGTTTGTCTTGGACTTGGGTGGTCCGGGCGTCGCCCTGTTCTATGCGGCGAGTCGCGACACGATTGTCTCCCTCAATGCGGCGGCGAAGCCGATTACGGCCGGCCAATTCGATCCCTTCGGCATCGGCATCACGCTTCCGCAGGCCACTTACGATGCGAACATCAGCTCGATGGCCTTCCCAGACCTTGAAGGCGGCGCAACGGACGACGTTTCCGACGCCACGGGAACGAATTGCACGGATGAAGCCTCCGGGGGGACCGCCAACCGGTGCGGCAGCTTGATGGGGAGCTATGCGGTCTCGGGAAACACGATCACACTGACGCTGCCGCTCGATTTTATTCTCGCCGAGGGAGGGGATCCCCAGGTTGGGTTCACGGGGACATTCGTCGCCACGGCGTCGCTCGAGCAGCCGCTGATCGGCGACTACAATGATGACGGCACCGTGAATGCGGCGGATTACACCGTGTGGCGGGATAACGTCGGGGCCACCGACGCGCTGGAAAACGACGACATCGGCGGCGTGATCGGCACGGCACACTACGACCAGTGGAAGGCCGCCTTCGGCAATTCAGGAAGCGGATCGGGAACCGCAGCCGTTCCCGAGCCGGCGAGCGTGATGTTATGCATGGTTGGTTTATTGGGCTTGTGGTTCGCTCGGCGCGGCATGCGATAGGGCTAACGACGAAACTGGAACGCCAAGCGAGTGTGGCTGTTGCGCATGATTTCATCCCGAAGGGATGGCAGCCATTAGCCGGTGGTAAGCGCTAGCGCCACCACCGGTAACTCGACGCGAGAAATTTTGCACCCTGGCAGGGGTGCCAGCAATCATTCGGATGAAAATTAAAAACTGCCAAATGTGGAACCAATTGAAGTCGCGACGTCTCATTTTTGCAATGTCTGTTTGGCCATTTGCAATCATCCCGCGCTGGCTACGATCCCTGCCGGGATCGTGCGCGCGAGTGGTTCGCTTTCCGGTGGTGCGCTGCGCGACCACCGGCTAATAGCTGCCAAGCCTCCGGCTTGGTAAAACCCGCAGGGGCCGGTGGAGAACGGAAAAATGGTGACTCGCCATCGTTCGGCGCGGGCGTTTACGCTCGTGGAACTTCTGGTCGTGATTGCGATCATCGGCATCCTCATTGCTCTCTTACTGCCGGCAGTGCAAGCCGCCCGCGAGGCCGCCCGCCGGGCAGAGTGCATGAGCAACCTCAAGCAGTTCGGCATCGCGCTGCAGAACCACCATGCCACGCATGGGGCGTTCCCACCGGGGGCGGTTATGAAGGGCAAGCCGACCGACGTCTACGCCAGTGCCAACACGTCGCTGCTGCCGTTTTTCGAGGAGGCGTCGCTGCACGACCTCTACGATCAAAACGAGCAATGGGAGAATCAGTTGCCGGGCGTCGCTTCGACAGTGATTTCCATCTTCAAGTGCCCCTCCTCCGGTTCTTTCAATCCAATCACGGACGAGTTGGTGGGGAAAGTCGTTGACGATAAGGTCTTTGCTATCACGGAGTATGCGTACTCGATGGGTTACACGGATGCCTTCTGCGCGGCAACGGGCGTGAAGCCGGGCCGCGTGCGGAAGTCGCAACTAGGAATGTTCAACGTGGCGTTCGGCGCATCGATTCGGCAGATGAGCGACGGCACGAGCAAGACGATCGCCATGGGGGATTCGAGCGGCGATCCGAAGTGGAATCTTTGCCACTTGGCCGGTTGTACGCAGGCCGACTTGGTGCCCGACCCGCTGGGAGTGATTCCGCTGGCCTCGATTGGCTGGATGGTGAGCGAGCCTAACAGCACCCAGTACTTTCGGGTGCTTGGGCCGAAGGGAAGCATCTATGCCAATACGGTCGAACCGATGAACAAATACCCCGTGACCGACACGTTCATCGATCTCATCCAATACATGACCGATATTGCCGCACAAAACACGAACCCCGATCATTACTGCAAAGCAAGCTACGAAGGGGGCAAGCATTCGGCGGCCAACTTTCACAGCGATCATCCGGGCGGGTGTAATTTCCTGATGGCGGACGGCTCCGTGACGCTGCTTAACGAAGGCATCGATATGGAAGCCTACCGCGCGCGGTCCACGATCGCCGCCGGCGATATTTCTAGCGAGTGATTTGAGAACCACGGATTTCACTGATGGCACGGATGAGATTCGCGGTTTAACGAGGCCAGAGCGTGGTGATCGAATTGGCAATTTCAGGATGGCGGAGGTGTTTGTTGGTTCGACTTGAACGAGTAACCGTTCCTCGCCGATTCGCGGGAGGATTGATCCTGGTGCTAGGAATAATCGGGGGTTGCGAGCACACCCCGCCGCCGCCCACGGATCCGGCGAAGGCGCCTTGGCTGCTCGATCCACAGTCGCAGGTGGACAGCTTAAAGGACGGGAATTTTCGCATCCGCGGGATTGCCGCGTTCAACCTTGGCAACATGGGCGCGCTCGCGGCGGACGCGGTCGATGAATTGGAGAAGATTGCCAAGGACGACCCCCACCCAAAGGTCCGCCAGAACGCCAGCGAAGCCATCGAAAAAATTCGGGCCGCAACGGGCAAGATGGATTAGTAACGATAAGAAAAAATCAGATTACCACAGCGCGGCCGTAAGGCCGCAACCAAAGGATTTAACAGGAGGAAACTGAGAAAACAGAGAAAGAAGACCAAAGAATATAGCCATACGTTTCTCTGTTCCCTCTGTTTCCTCCTGTTCAAATTTCTTGTTTAAAGGTGTCAGGAACCAATTCTCTCGACGGGAATGTGACAGCACAGGCAACTTTCGCAAATTGGTTCCTGACCCCTTTAATTCCGCCGCAACGGGCAAGATGAATGAGCAGCGGAAAGAAAAACTCAGTTTACCACAGAGCCACGGAGTACACGGAAAAAGCAATTTTATTGATCGAAGCTCTGGTCAGCCGTATTTTCCTGTTCATTTGACTCTTTCTTCCTCCGTGTTCTCCGTGGCTCCGTGGTGCAATGAATTTTTCCAATGTGAGATACTAACGATCCTGATATTCAAAGGACTTTATGATGCGTTCTCTTGCAATCGTTTTCTTTATTTCGGCCGTCGCGGCCGTTGCAGTGCGCAGCGCAGTGGCGAAGGAGACGGCAACGGAAAAGATTCCCACCGCCTTGCAGGATTACGTCTCGGCGGCGGACGATTCTTATAAGTACGAGCTGAAGGAGACGGTCGAGGCCGACGGCTGCACCATTCACAAGCTCGAGCTTACTTCGCAAACGTGGCAGGGAATTCCGTGGAAGCACGCTCTGTATGCCTATGTGCCGAGCAACTTGCGGTATCAGAATACGGTGCTGCTGTTTATCACCGGCGGGAAGACCGGCGGCCAGCCCAGCGAGGAAGACATGGCGATGGGCGTCAAGCTGGCGCAGGCTGCGGCGACGCCGGTCGCGATCTTGCATCAGGTGCCGAATCAACCGCTGTTTGACGACCGTGTCGAGGACGACCTGATCACGGAAACGCTCCTGCGGTATATCGAAACCAAAGACGCCACCTGGCCGCTGTTGTTCCCGATGGTCAAGAGCGCGGTGAGCGCAATGAACGCGGTGGAGAATCTGGCCCAGGAGAAGTACGGCGTCGATGTCGAGAAATTCGTCGTCACGGGCGGCTCGAAGCGTGGTTGGACCAGTTGGCTGACCGCCGTGGCGGATGACCGCGTGGCGGGGATCGCGCCGATCGTGATCAACCACCTTAATTTCCGTCCGCAGATGAAGTACCAGCTCGAGACCTGGGGCGAGTACAGCGAGCAGATCGCCGATTACACCAGCAAGGGTTTGGTGGACGTGATGTTCGACAAGCCCGAGATTCCCTTGTGGCTATGGATGGATCCCTACACCTACCGCAGCCAGCTCGCGCTTCCCAAGCTGATTATCAACGGCACCAACGATCGGTACTGGACGGTCGACGCGACGAACCTTTTCTGGGATGATCTGGTTGGCGCGAAGCACCTGCGGTACGTGCCCAACGCGGGACATAGCTTGGGCGACGGCCGGGAGGGCGCTTTGATCACGTTGGCGGCGTTTACCCAACACGTCGCCGCGGGCAAGCCGACGCCCAAGGTCGATTGGACATATGAGGATGCCGATGGCCAGATTCGACTGAAGTTTGATGCCAAGCCTGTGCCGGAATCGGCCCGGTTGTGGGTGGCTCACTCCGACACGAAGGATTTCCGCAACGCCGAGTGGAAGGCCACCGAGCTTAAACGTTCGGGTGCGGACGAGGGCGGCGGGTATGTCGGCGTCGTGCCGAAATCCGAAAAGGGGCATGTCGCGGTGTTTGGCGAAGCCACGTTTCGCCAGGGGCCATTGAAGTACAACCTGTCGACAGGGTTGCGGCGGGAGTGACAAGCATTGGCTTTTTACAGCAAGGTTTCACAACACATTCGGCTAGAGCCGAAGGAGAGATGCGATGAATCGTTTAGGATTTTTGAGTGATGTACGAGTACGCCGAACTTGCGCGTGGTTGCTTGCCGCGGCCTGCGTTCTGTCCGTTCGCAGTGGCTTCGCGGTACAAGTTGTGTTTGAACTTCAGGGACCGAATTCGCTGTTAGCGGCCCCTTTTGTCAACGCTTTGGGCCAGCCGATGACCGCGCAAGATGCCGAGGGCACGAGCTTGACCACGACCTACAGTGGCACGGTGACGGTGGATGTTGACGACGTGATGAATCCAACCACCATCTCGTTCGTTTCGGCCAACGCAGTAGCGGCCAATAGCGGAAATTGGCTTCCTCAGGAAGGAGGCGGTGACGCGGGCGACCCCAACGTAGCCGGTGACGCCAATCCCGGCACCCCCATGCCTGCCAATTACGGATTTGTTCTCGACTCACCTGGAGTCATAACCTTCTACGGCGCCGTCCGCGACACGATCCTGTCCTACAATTCTACTGCACGGCCCGTATCGGGCGGAGAATTCGATCCGATTGACATCGCCATTACGATTCCTCAGGGGTGGTTCGACGGGAACATAAGCTCGGCAGCCTTT
The DNA here is from genome assembly GCA_040901765.1 of Pirellulales bacterium. Taxonomy (GTDB): domain Bacteria; phylum Planctomycetota; class Planctomycetia; order Pirellulales; family Lacipirellulaceae; genus JBBDYG01. The sequence continues at coordinate 60,050 of JBBDYG010000069.1, read as the reverse complement.
CCAGAATTTGAAGGGGGATCAAGGCAGTCCACCACCGGCCAAGATGGTTTGAACTGCAGAGATGATGACGGGAACGGCGACAGTTGCACTTCCATGGCCAGCTATGCCGTGTCGGGCAATGAGATCACGCTGACGGTGCCGATGAACTTTTTTTACGGGGGAGGCACTCCCGTAGTTCAGTTCACGGGCACCTTAATCGCCACCGCTTCGCTAGCAGAGGAATTGATCGGCGACTACAACGAAGACGGCACGGTGAATGCGGCGGATTACGCCGTGTGGCGGGATAACGTCGGGGCCACCGATACGCTTCCGAACGACGACATTGGCGGCCTCATCGGCACGGCCCACTACGATCAATGGAAGGCCGCGTTCGGCAATTCGGGCAGCGGTGGAAGTGCGGCCGTTCCCGAGCCAACCGCGATTGTGATTAGCGCGTGGGTCTTGATCGGTGCGCTGGCGTGTCGAAAGAAGCTGCGCGTCCTAAGTTAACGCTTAGAATGTTTGTTTCGGACTTATCGTATCAGCACGTAGGCGCGTCTTTACCGCGAAGCGGTTACGCCTGCCAGCCCAGGGTTGCGAAGCTACCCTGGGTATCGTGGCAAGTATTGTTCACCTACCCCGAAGGGGTTGCACCACTTACCTGCCGGCGATGCAACCCCGTTGGGGTAGATCAGGCAGTACAAACCGTTATCCCAGGGTAGTCCGCCGCGGCGGACTACCCTGGGCTGGCAGGCGCAACGCCTTCGGCGTTTAGGATTTGGTGAAGTCCTTCCAACCATTCGGATGCAATGATACTTATTGCTTTGATTTGTCCTTGGCGACCTCCGCTCCTCCGCGTGAGTCCTATCTTTTCAGCATTGCCGTTCGCATCAGAAGGCCCGCAAGGGCTAAGCTCAACAACACCCATGCCGTCGGCTCCGGCACGCTGACGAGGAGCGGGGTGACGCTGCCTTGTCCCGGGCCGTAAACCTGCTGGATGCCGGCGATGTCGTCGGCGTGGAGTGCCGCGCCGGTTCCCGGGCCTTGGAAGCGCGTGAAGATCCAGTACATGTTCGCTTGCGGCAGCGTGGAATGAGCTAGGCCCAGCGAGTGGCCTAGCTCGTGAATCGTGGCGCCCAACACGTCGGGCGTGGAGAGTGTGCCGCTCTCCTCCCACGGATCGCTGTGGTCGAAAAACACATCCCCGCCGAGGTTGCCGCCGGTGCTGGGAAAATGGGCCTGCGCTTTGGCAATCGGCTGCTGGCCGGGAATGTCGGGGCCATTGATATGGACGTGGTTAAGTCGAATCTGCCCGAACTGCCCGTTCGGATATCCCCCGCGCGGCACCGGAAACGTCCCCTGATCGGGGACCTCAACAAAATGCAGCGGGGCGACGCCGGCCCACAGGCTAAAGGCTTCCTCAACCGACGCGCGGATGATTCTCACGGGCAGCGGCTGGCCGTTGCGCTGCTTCAGGCCACCGTCGAGCAAGTTGTTGTAGCTGTAGGTGATGGTGACCGGTGAGCTTCGCCCCCCCGGTTGCGGCCACATGCCCCCTTGGGTGGAGAACGCCTGCGGCGAAGGCGGCGGGACGTCGATACTTACACTTTCGTCCGCGTGCGCCATGGTCAAGCCGGTGGCACGACACAGGTCGCACGCCCTAGCGACGACCCCCATCGCGGAAACGTTGGCCAGCACAATTGCCAAAAATCGCAGACGGAAGATTAATCGACCCAAGAGAGCAACCTCGCGCATAGAATGAAAACTCGACGGAAACAGACCGGCCTGAAGCTAGCGAACCAGATAGTTAGTTCATTAGGCCGAAGTCGAGAATTCGCGCGTGGAGGTCGATGACCGGGAGCAGGCCGCCCCCGTTTTCCATTGTAACCGGTCGGCTGGCCGCCGCAAGCATTTGGGGTGGGGCGTCGCAACAGGCTGGCGCGGTCACGCCAGTTGATCCAGCACTCTGAAATCGCTGAGTCTGCTGGCCAGAAGCTGCTGTTTCAACTGGCATCCGGCCGCGTCTCGGTAGATGACTCTTCCAAGTTGCAGAATCTAATCGTTTTTGCGTCTTCCGCGCGGCTTCGACGAGCCGTTATGCACTTCAACTTCTGTAACCAACAGCAGATCGAGGATGCTGAAGTTTTCGCCTTCCCCATACACGATTACGGTTCGACCGGCCGGAGAATGGGACAGAAAATCGCGGTGCGGAACACGAAAGCTTCTTCCATCCGCAAGGTGGAGTGTAAACGGCTGAAAAGGGTTTGCGTTGTGAACGTTGCGGAGTTGTTCAATTGTCATGGCGACTTTCCTGACTGTGAGAAGTAATTCGCTTGATAACAAGTTTACCCTCCGCCGCGGATTGAATCCAATCTCATTTCATCCTGCGACGCAGGCCGGCCGGCTCGGCGGTTGGAAACTCACACAGCTCATTGACGTTGCCGTGAATTTCCTGCGTGGCGTAGCCGGTGCCGGCTGGGGTGAGGCGCATCGGCACGGGACCGGCGGGGTTGAGCATTGTGCCGCAGACTTCGGCGTTGATCTCGACGCCCGGTTCGACTGCGAGGGAAAACTTGGCCGCGATGCGGGGCAACGTGGTGCGCAAGATTTCCATTGCCAACGGGCCGCCGATGCACAGGCGTGGCCCACCGCCGAAGGGGATGTACTCATACGCACTGGGGCGGATCGTTAACCACCGGTCGGGATCGAATCGTTCCGGTTCGGGATAGAATTCGGCCAGGTGATGCGTCACCAGCGGCGTGAATACGATCGGGGTGCCGCGGGGCAGATCGAACGGGCCGAGCTTCACGGCCACATCGTTAATCCGCTGCGAGTACGCGGAGGCGGGCAGCACGCGCATGCTTTCGCGAATGATGCGGTCAACGAGGGGTTCGGCGGTACCGGAGTCGGGGATGCCCCCTCCCCTAGCCCCTCCCCCGAGTACGGAGGAGGGGGATAAGGTGGACTCCGTCCACAGTTGTCGGGCGATTTCGGGATGTTGCGCGAGCAACAGCAGCGTCCAGGTGAGCGAGTGGGACGTTGTCATGTGCGCCGCGCCGAACAGCACACAGGCCTGGCCGACCAGCTCCTCGTCGGTCAGTCCGCCTTCTTCGTCGTGCGATCGCACCAGCAGCGAAAGCACGTCGTGCCGGCCACCCGTCTCGCGGCGACGCCGGCGGATCATCTCCATCACCCGTTCTTCGAGTCCTTCGGCAAATTGCAGCAGCTCTTCATAGCGGGCGGAGAAAGTTGCATCCGGCACCAAAGCGCCGACGCCTAACTCGTGGTTCATCGCCACCCACGCGGCCACCTGCTCGCCTAGCTCGTAGGCGAGCTTCGGCTCCTCGAGGCCGAACAAGATCGTACTGGTGACCTCGAGCATGTAGCGGGTCATGTCGCGATTGATATCGCGGATTTCTCCCGCCCGCCACGTGGAGAGCATCTGATCGACAAAGCCTTCGATCGGGGCGCGGTAGGAAGCAATCGCCTTGAGGCTGAATCGCTCCTTCACCGCCCGGCGGTTACGGCGATGTTGGTCCCCATTCATCGCCAGCAGCCCGCAGGTTACGCGGCGCTGTGCCGAGCGCTTCGGTCCGCGGATCGCGAAGAAGCGGGCATGATAGGTGGTCGCGTCGCTCAACACCTGCTGGTTGTAGCGAGGATGAAACGAGAACACGACCCGTAGCGAGCCGTCGTCGACCGCCGCGATATCGCCATACTTGGCATGCAAACCGCGGATGCTATCGAACAGATTCAGCTTGAAATCCGCTAAGCTGGTCCGAGTGACCGGCAGCGCGGTCGCCGGAAAGGTTTTGACCGGGGAGGGCATCATGCGGTCAAGATCCCATGGCGAAACATCAAGTGGTTGCGAGAGGTGGGTGAGCATCGAAGCAGCCGATTGGTTGGAGCAGCGCGACACGGAAGCGCGCCAACAGTCACACACACGGCGCGCACTATCTCTTCGTCGGACATCTGCTAGCTTGCAGTCGAGCGAAGCCCGACGCGCCGTGAAGCGACCGCAAAATCCAAGCGTTCGGCAAACTTACCCTGCTTTGCCTAGCTTACCTCAGGCGAAGCTATCGAACCAGTGTCAGATGGTCGCGGTGAACGACCTCCTGGTAGGGACAATGCCCTAGAATTTCGGCAAAACGCTCGGTCGATTGGCCCATGATGCGGCGCAGATCGGCAGAGGAGTAGTTGGACAGTCCGCGGGCTTGTTCCTGGCCGGCGGCATCGCACAAGGCGAGGACGTCGCCCTTGGCAAATTCGCCTTCCACCTGGGTAATGCCGACCGCCAGCAGGCTTCGGCCTTGTTGCGTAATCGCTCGGGCGGCCCCGGCATCGAGCGTCAGCCGCCCGCGTTGGGGCGCCGTCCAGCCGATCCACCGCTTGCGACTGGTGACCGCGCGGCCTTTGGCCAGCACGATCGTGCCGACCAGTTCGCCGGCCAGCACTTCGCGAATTACGTTGGGGCGCGTTCCGCTGGCGATCACCACGCTTTCGCCCGAAGCGGTGGCGATGCGGGCGGCGTCGAGCTTGCTTGCCATGCCGCCGAGGCTCAGTTGCACTTCGCCCGGCCGATCGACCTTGGCGACATATCTCGCAATCGCCCCGTCGATGTCATCCACCGTGGAAATGAGCTGCGACTTTGGATCGCGGGGATCGGCGTCGAACAACCCCTCCACATCCGAGAGCAAGATCAAGAGAGGCGCGCGGATCAGGTTGGTGACCATCGCGGCGAGCCGGTCGTTGTCGCCGAAGTTGCGTTGCAGCTCGTCGACGCGGACGGTGTCGTTCTCGTTAATGATGGGCACCGCGCCGAAGCGAAACAGCGCGAAGATTGTATTGCGAACATTGAGATAACGCGCGCGATCGCTAAAGTCATCGGCGGTAAGCAGGATCTGGGCCGCGTGGTGGCCGCGGGATTCGAGCGCGCGGTTGTAGGCCTCGATCAGGCAGCTTTGACCCACGGCGGCAATCGCTTGCAATTGCGCCAAATCCGAGGGCCGCTGGACGAGCTTCAGCCGGCCGATACCTGCCCCGACCGCACCGCTGCTCACCAGCACCACCCGCCGCCCGGCAGCGAGCAGCTCCGCAAGCTGCTCGGCAATTGCCACCACTCGCGCCGGGTCGAGCGTGCCGTCGGGCCGCGTGAGTACGCGCGTGCCAACTTTCACGACAACCGTGTCGGCCGTGGCAGCGATTTCTTGGCGTAAGGGATCGAACATGGAAGACGGGGCACGACTGAGTTAGCCGCGACGCGGAGTCCTCGGAGCGGAGCGCGGAAATCGCCGAACAAGAGAATACAACGGACCTCCCGCAATAGACAACGGACAATTCACGCAGGTTCGAGAACCTGAATCGTCACGCTACGAACCATTTCTGCAGTTGCGGCGCGATAGTCGGCCATGTGGGGGGCGGCCAGGTGGGCCATTAAATCCGCCACGCTGCCCCATTTCTCAATCACCAGCACCACATCGTCCCGCGGCGGCACTTGGATGGGGATCGGGCTCGATACATCGACCGCCGGGCCATATTCGATGCAGCCTTGCTCGGCGTGAACCTTCGGCATCAGCTTGTGAAACTCGGCGAGGAAAGCCTGCCGCTGGCCGGGGGCAAGCTCGATGGTGGCGAGGACGTGGATCATGGGCGAATGAGTCGGCGAAGGCCGTAGCTATCTCTTTGAGGTTCCGTGGATGTAGTGGTCATGCTGTTCCGCCATGTCATTCGGTAGATCGCGCACCGTACCAGCATAACTTAACAGCCAGGAACTCAGCGAATCATCGGCCTCACTTCCGGCATGCGTATTGTTGGGTTCCACCAACTCAACGCGCAGCCGCGCTCCGTCGGGTAGTGACATGGGAGTATCCAACACCACTGCTCCGTTTTCAACATGTGCTGTAAAGACCGTCATGTTCGCACTCCACGTCAATAGCTATTCATAACTGATCCTACGCCGCCAGTAACCACCATCCCACAAATCCTACCGCAAACCAGAACGCCGCACCAATCCAAAAGCTAGCCTCGAACGCAAGCACGGACATACCGACGTCGCGCTGCGCATACTTATTCCAATCGGGTCGGTAGCGACCCAGCGTCACGGCAAACAGAATCGCTTCGCCGGTGCCGACTAGCAGCAAGCAGCCGATCATATGGAAGACAAACTCCGCCACCGACTCAATCATTCCTTCGTCTCTTCCTCGTCCTTCGGCGCCAACTTGCCCGACATCAAGTCGTACATTCGGTCAACGACGGCGCTGGTCGGGATCGCGTAGCTTTCGGTGCGGCCGGAGCGGGCGATGTTGAAGCCTACGACGCGGCCATCGAGATCGACCACGGGCCCGCCGCAATCTTCCGGGTCCAGAACGGTGTCGTGCTGCAGCGCTTCGGGGAAGCCGAACCGGCGGCTGCTCAATTCACCGCCCATTGCGTTCTGAAACTCGCTTCGATTCAGGGGGCCGAAGTCTTTAAGCTCGCCAACGAGCGTCGCGCGGAGGGTCAATTCGGCGTCGCCGCGCAGAATTTGAATCTCGATTTCATCGCCCGGGCTGTGGAGGCGGATTTGCTTCTGTAGCTCGTCGCGGTTGGGCGTTTTCTCGCCGTTCACCGATAGAACGATATCGTTCACGAGCACGCCCGCCTTGGCGGCGCCGCTCTCGTCGAACACTTGCACCACGAGCGGGCCTTTCTCGACTTCGTCGAGTTGCACGCCGAGGATGCCAGGCTGATGGGCGATTCGCCGCGCCGCGACGCTCACGATCCCAACTGCTGTGGGGTCTTTCGCAACACCCGCGGTGGCGAGCCAGGCACCAACTTCGATCGGGCCGTTTTGCGACAGGTCGAGCGCCGGCAGCCGTTTTGCCGGCAGCTTGAGCATCGCCAGGTCGAACTCGCGATCGACGCCCACGAGCTCCGCATCGAACTCGCGACCGTCCGCCAGTCGGCAGGTGGTCGAACCGCTGAGCGCTGTCGCCTTCGTGAGCACCCAGCCATCGGAACCGACGATGCCACCAAGGGCGGCGTCTTGGCCATCGCAACGGACCACGACCGTCGACTGATTCACCGCGGCAACCACCTCGCGAAATGCGGCCAGCACATGCGGCCCCGTTGCCAGCCGCGACTGCGGCACCCACAACCGCTCGATCGCATCGCGAAACGCGCCGCGCGCCCGCTCGGAAGGTGAATCGGGCGGTGCTTCTTGCGCGCGTAACGGCGACACCGTCAGAGACAGAATCGCCAGCAGCAGAAATAGCGCTCGCATGCAGGGTGGCACGCCCAGAATCCTCGATGGGCGTGGTTGCTGCGTCGCACGCCGCGCCCTTCGCAGAGCCTCGGGGCGTGCCACCCCGCTTCTATCGCAGTAAATAAAATGGCGCATGTTCGCGATCAGCTTTCTTCGTCGTCGTCAGGCGGTTCGGGACTGCCGGGGAACGACTGGGCGATTTGGCCGAGCTGAACTTCGATCGACTGGGGCTTTCCCTCCCGCTCGATTTCCAGCTTGACCTTATTGCCGGGTTTTTGCTGCCACAGCAGTTTGACAAGCTCGTCGGCCGATTTCACCGGTTTGCCGTCAAACTGCAGGATGAGGTCGCCCGCGGCGACTCCCGCGATCTTTGCCGGACCATTGGCAAACACCTGCGTGACGCGGCAGTGGTCGTCGCCATTTTGCACGGCCAAGCCGAGCATCGGTCGGTACCGAACCGGCTCATCGGCATCGAGCCGTCCGCCCCATACCTCGCCCGCCACGAGGCGGTCCCAGGTTTGGCGGTAGGTACCGACCGGAACGTGGAAGTTGCTGGTGATCCGCCGACCGATGCGGCTATGGATGCCGACCAACTGGCCGCGGAGGTTAAACAAGGGTCCCCCCGAGTCGCCGCCCACCAGCGCGCAGTCGGTGTGGATGATCTCTTCGTTCTGATAAAGGACGCGGCCGATCCGCGCCGGCGGGGTGCGCCCGGGATCGAAACCGCCGGCGTGCCCCAGGGCGACGACCCATTCGCCTGGTTTGAGTCCCGCCACCTCCTCGGCAAGTTTCACGTGGGGCCACGGGCCAGGCTCGGTGAGCCGGATCATGCCGCTATCGATCGCCCGGTTCATGCCCAGCGTGATTCCCTTGGCGATGCGGCCATCGGCAAAGTAACAATTCACTTCGCGGCCCGGTATTCCCGCGACGTGGCCCGCTGTCAGTACCAAACCATCGGCAGAAACAATCACGGCGCTGCCGGCGGCATCGCCCAATTGGACCCCCAACGTGGCGGGCATCGCGTGTTGCAACACCTGTTGTACCTGGTCCTCGAGTACCCTTAGATCCTGTACTCCCTCGGGAGTTTTCTTTTCAACCACGGCCGCGACGGCATCGCTCCAGGTCACAGCGGGTTGCTCGACCGCCGGTTTGCCAGCGGCCGCGGCGTTCTCGTCGGCCAGTTTCGCGGCCGACTCCGGGGTTGACGCGGGTGGTATTTCTGGGGGCGAAGCCTCTTTTTCGGGGTCCGCTTCCCCCGGCGAGGGTTTCGCCTCGTCCGCCGGCTTGTCCGGAGTCGCTTCCGGAGGAGCTTCGACGGATGGCGGCGTCGGCTCCTCGGCCGGCTTCGCCTCAGGATCGAGCTCCTCCGCCGGCGTAGCAGGGGCATCGGCGGCCGGCGGTTCTACTGTCGGCGGGGCGTCGCCCGCTTGGGCGCAGCACCGTGGCTGGCCGAGGGCCAACCCCCAGCCCAAGGCCCATAGCACCGCCAAAACCCGGAAAGCGGAGCTTCGCCACCCGGAAATTTCGAGATTTCGCAAATTATCTGTACAAACGCGCTTGACCATGTACGTTCGTATATTATAAACTTGGTGTGCAGACGGCTGCAGGCCATCTGCGGAAGGTTCCTGTATCCTAATCAATTACCCCGGTTGGATGGAAGAAACCGGCTTCCGCACTTAGAAGAACCGCAAAAAGTAGTAGGCACGCTCCGCGTGCCGTAACGGAACCAGTGAAAACATAGCGATATGAAGGGACAGCGACGGCACACGGAGTGTGCCTGCTACAATCCGGCAAATCGCGTGCTTTCCCACTTAAGTTTAACCACCGATCGGCGGCGGAATAGCTGCCGAGTACCATTTTTAATGCCCCCCGGGGCCAGACCTTGTTGGCCCCCACCGAATTCTAGGAGACCCCCCATGTCGCTCGAATCGCTTACCGCCCGCCAGAAACAAGTCCTGATCTTTATCCGTGATAAGATCTTCAATCGAGGTTACGGTCCCACGGTCCGCGAAATCGGCGAGCAATTCGACATTGCCTCCCCGAATGGCGTGATGTGTCATTTGAAGGCTTTGGAAAAGAAGGGCCTGATTACTCGCGAACCGAACATGTCGCGGGCGATCCAACTCACCGCGGAAGCCGACAACCGCGGCGTGCCGCTGGTCGGCAACATCGCCGCCGGCGCCCTAACCGAGGCCATCGAGCAGGCCGAGCGGTTTACTTTCGACGACTGGTTCCCGCCCAAGAAGACGCACTTTGCCCTGAAGGTCAAAGGGGAGTCGATGATCGACGCCCAAATCGCCGACGGCGACCTCGTAATCTGCCGCAAGACGAAAGTTGCCAACAAGGGCGACATCGTGGTCGCCATGACCGACGATGGCGAAGCGACGCTCAAATACTGGTTCCCCGAAGCGCGGCGGATTCGCCTGCAACCGGCCAACTCGAAGATGAAGCCGATCTACGCCAAGAACGTCCAGGTGCTCGGCGTGGTGACGGGTGTGGTGCGGAGGATCTGAGCGCTCGCGGCTTAGCGCGATTCTCGGTCCCGCGCGCCGCTTGCTTGCATCTCTGCGACAGAAGCCCCGGGCGACTCGCCCGGGGCTATATGGGTCAATCGCGTTGCGCGACGTAATCGACCACGAACGCCTTATCGAGGTGGGGCCGCAGCAAGGTGACGAAGTCCTTGTGTGCCGCGTGGGGCAGGTACGTGTCGCGGCCTTTTTCGTCGGCGAACGTCACCAGAAAGCAGTGCGTGAAACCATCGGCGAGTCCCTCGGGGCTGTCGTTGGTGCCCCACTCGAAGTCGGTGATCGAGTCGACCTTCTTGGGTAGCGCGATGAACGCCTCTTCGATTTCGCGAATCTTCTCCGGCGGCGTTCCCTCTTTAAAGCGGAACATCACGACGTGCCGCAACGGCCCGGCCTCGCCCGACTTGGCCGCTTCGTCCGCCGACGCCGGTTGCCAGACCGCGGCGATTGTCAGCAAGAGGATCGTGGTGAGTGCCAGTGAAATGAACATACGCATGAGTGCCTCCCGGTTGGTATGGTTCGACGTAGCATCGGGTCCGTTCGCAGGAAGCGGACCATTTCGCTAGAATATACGGTACGGAAGCGAATTGCGACTGGGGTGGCGGGCCAAAGTTGCCCGGCACAAAGTAATCAGGCAGTTCGACGAAAAGGGGAGACGTTCGCATGGCCTTTCTACCCCCCGATCCTGCCGTCGCCTGGACGGCTATTGATCTCGTGGATCGATTCGGTCCCATGCCGCTACATCGCGTCTTGACCGAGCCAGTGCCCGGAACAGCCACAGTCGAGGACGTGATACGGCTGGACGATCACGAAGACCGCCTATGTGAACTCATCGACGGCATTTTGATTGAGAAGGTGTATGGGTTTTATAAATCCCTTCTAGGCGTTGATCTAATCGCAGCCATTTCAAGCTCCGAGGGCTACCGGGACGCAGGGATTGCCACGGGTGCTGGAGGCACCCTGCAAATATCGCCGGGCCAGGTCCGTATTCCGGACTTGGCGTTCATCAGCTACGAGCGATTGAACCGAAGTGATTTTCGGCAGAATCCGGTGCCGCTGCTGGCTCCGGATTTGGTTGCGGAGTTTGTAACGTGCTACCATACCAAGCGAGAATTGGATCGTAAGCTCGAGGACTATTTCGCCGCCGGCGTGCGCCTAGCCTGGCATATCGACTTGGAAGAGTCGCTCGTACGCGTCTACACCCGCGCCGATGAACGCACGATTCTTCGTGAATCGGATACTCTTACCGGCGGAACGGTCCTTCCGGGATTTGAGTTGCCTCTAGAGTCTTACTTCTCACGCCGTTACGAATTTCACGCCTAAAGAATTCGGATGTAGGCCGTCGGCTTATCACGAAACTACTTCGGTAATTCTAGCGACAAAAAGTGATTCCCACCGAATGCGATGCTGCAAATTAACAGCCAACTCACGCCCGCCGATCTGGCTGCCCGCTGTGAGCGGCTGTGGTCGCTGGCGCGGACGAAGATACGGACGATTGACACAGATTTTGGCGATGGCCAGCCAGCGCCGGTCATTACCGTCGGGGGACGGTACCAGCCGCAGGGGTGGACCGAGTGGACGCAGGGGTTTCAGTTCGGCTGCGCGCTCTTAGCGTTCGACGCCACGAACGACGCAGAACTTTTGGAACTGGGCCGGTCGGCGACGCTCACGCGGATGGCGTCACACGTCACGCACATCGGGGTTCACGACCACGGGTTCAATAACGTCAGCACCTACGGCAACCTGCTGCGGCTGATGAACGAAGGCCGCATCGTGGAGAACCCGCACGAACGGCAACTCTATGAGCTTGCGCTCAAAGCCTCCGGCGCCGTGCAGGCTGCGCGGTGGAGCACCACGGCCGACGGCCAGGGCTACATCCATTCGTTCAACGGTCCCCACTCGCTGTTCTGCGACACAATCCGCTCGCTGCGGTCGCTTGCACTGGCGCATCGGCTGGGCCACGCGTTGATGGGGGAGAACGACGTGCGGATCAGCTTGCTCGATCGGCTCGTGCAACATGCCCGCACGACGGCCGCGTACAACGTCTACTTCGGCCAACAGCGCGACGTTTACGACACGCGTGGTCGGGTGGCTCACGAAAGCATCTTCAACCGCAACGATGGCCGCTATCGCTGCTCCAGCACGCAACAGGGCTATTCGCCGTTCAGCACTTGGACCCGCGGACTCGCGTGGGTCATGCTCGGCTATCCGGAGCAACTCGAATTTCTCGCCACGGTCAGCGATGCGGAGCTAGAACCGCTCGGTGGCCGCTGGGAGATTGACGCGCTGATGTTAGAAGCGGCGCGCGCGGCATGCGATTTTTACATCGAGAATGCTCCCATTGATGGCGTTCCGTATTGGGACACCGGCGCGCCGGGATTGGTGCATTTGCAAGATTATTTAGACAGGCCGGCGGACCCGTTCAACGACCGCGAGCCGGTCGATAGCTCCGCGGCGGCGATCGCCTCTCAGGGGCTGATGCGGCTGGGCCGGCTACTGCAAGATCGGGGAGAGGAGACCGCGGGTCAACGCTATTTCCAAGCGGGTTTGACGACGCTCTCGGCGTTATCGGAGGAGCCGTACCTCGCAACCGATCCCGATCACCAGGGTCTGCTGCTGCACACCATCTATCATCGCCCGCGGGGTTGGGATTATATTCCTCCAGGCGCAAAGACCCCGCGCGGCGAGGCCTGCATGTGGGGCGACTACCATTTGCTCGAAGCCGCGCTGTACGCCGAGCGCCTCGCCACCAACCAGCCCTATTACACGTTCTTCGGATGATCGACCGGCCCGGAGAATCATTGATGGTCCGCAGATGACTCAGATGTCCGCAGATAAAAGAAAATGTATGGCGCCGGATGAAACACGGATTGAACGCGGATAGACGAAGAGAGAATGGAACACTAATTAGCGCTGATCTTCGCTAATCAGAACTCGCATTTTCCAGATTAGCGCAGATCAGCGTCGATTAGCGTTCCTCCCGTATTTCATTGCTTATCCGGGTTTCATCCGTGTTTCATCCGTGGCAGAATAGACTCGCTTAATTCTCCGACCTCTGTAATCTGCGTTTATCTGCGTCATCTGCGGACAAATGTCTTCCTGTTTTTGCGGCCATCATGCCTACCAATAAACCAATCGCATTGATCACCGGTGGCACGCGCGGGATTGGCCTGGGCATTGCCACGGCGCTCGCGCGCGAAGGGTACGACTTGGCGGTCAACGGCGTTCGTCCCGAAGGGGATGTTGCCGACACTCTTGTGCAGCTTCGCTCGCACGGCGGGCGGGTGGTTTACTGCCGGGGCGACGTGGGGATTGGCAAGGATCGAACTGCCATCGTCGATCGCGTTCGCAAAGAACTCGGCGCGCTGCACGTGCTGGTAAACTGCGCCGGCATCACCTCGCCCGGTCGCAAGGACTTGCTCGATGCGACCGAGGAGGCGTTCGACCAGGTGATGGCGGTAAATCTCAAAGGTCGATTCTTCCTCACGCAGCTTTTCGCGCGATGGATCATCGAACAGCACGAACGAGACAAATCTTTCCGCGGCTGCGTGATCAACATCTCCAGTGTCTCGGGTCAACTCGCGTCGATGAATCGGGGCGACTACTGCCTGTCATGGGCCGCTACGGCGATGGCCACCAAGTTGTGGGCCGTGCGCCTCGCGCCGCACGGCATCGCCGTGTACGAAATCCGACCGGGGATCATCGAGACCGACATGACCGCGCCGGTCAAAGAGAAATATGACAAGCTGATCGCCGAGGGTCTCTTGCTTGAACCCCGCTGGGGCACGCCCGAAGACATTGGCCGCGCCGCCGCCGCCCTCTGCCGCGGCGACATCCCCTACGCCACGGGGCAAGTGCTTACAATCGACGGCGGCATGACGATCCAGCGGTTGTGATTCACCACGGAGGCGGAGAGGATAAAAAGACTAAACCGCTGATAAACGCTAATCAGACGCTAATAAATCTTCGTTTCCTATTAGCGAATATTAGCGTCCATTAGCGGTTTCTCTACCTCTTCTCTCTTGGCACGAAGTCGCGTATTGTCGGGCCGGTGTAGATCTGCCGGGGGCGGTTGATCTTCTTGTTAGGGCTGCGCCGCATTTCGAGCCAATGGCTGATCCAGCCTGGTAGCCGGCCGATGGCGAACAGCACCGTAAACATTTGCACGGGAATGCCGATCGCCCGGTAGATGACGCCCGAGTAAAAATCGACGTTCGGATAAAGCTGCCGCTCGATGAAATACTCATCGGTCAGTGCGACGTGCTCCAGTTCTTTCGCAATGTCGAAGATTGGGTCGTCGATGTGCCGCTTCTTGAGCAGCCGATCGCAGCAGGCTTTCACGATCTTCGCGCGTGGATCGTAGTTTTTGTAAACGCGGTGGCCGAAGCCCATTAGACGGAAGTTGTTCGACTTATCCTTGGCCATGTCGACGTACTTCTTTACGTTGCCGCCGTCCTGGCGAATTCGCTCGAGCATCCTCACGCAGGCCTCGTTCGCCCCGCCGTGGAGCGGACCCCACAACGCGCAAATGCCCGCCGAGATCGACGCGAACAGGTTCGCGTCGGAGGAGCCGACCATGCGGACCGTTGAGGTGCTGCAATTCTGCTCGTGGTCGGCATGAACGATCAAGAGCAGATTGAGCGCCTCGACAAAATCGGGGTCCATTTCGTAAGGCTGGCTGGGCACCGAGAACATCATCTGCAGAAAGTTCTCGCAGTAGGTCAAATCATTCTGCGGGTAAACATACGGCTGGCCGATCGACTTCTTGTAGGCATACGCTGCTATCGTCGGCAGCTTCGCGAGCAGCCGCATTACCGATAGATCGACTTGCTTCGGATCGTCGAACGCGAGCGAATCTTGATAAAACGTCGAGAGCGCGCAGACCACCGAGCTAAGGATCGCCATCGGGTGGGCGTCGCGCGGGAAGCCGTTGTAGAACAGCCGCATGTCTTCGTGCAGCAGGGTATGGCGGCGGAGCGACTGGCGGAAGGTTTCGAGTTGCTGCACGGTCGGCAGTTCGCCGTAGATCAGCAGGTAAGCCACTTCGACAAAGTCGCAGTTTTCGGCCAGCTGCTCGATCGGATAGCCCCGATAACGGAGAATTCCAGCTTCGCCGTCAAGATAGGTAATGGTGCTGGTCGTGGCGCCTGTGTTGACGTAGCCCTCATCGAGGGTCACGCACTCGGTGGCGGCGAGGAGCTGGGAAATGTCGATCCCGCGCTCGTTCTCGGTTCCCACCACGATGGGCAGCTCCAGTTCCTTGTTCCCGACGGTTATCTTGGCCACGTCGCTCATTGACGACTCCCTGGAGCATGGAAAAAGTATCCGTAAACGCTATGAACGCAGTTTACCGGTTGGGGAGGAATTCATCAATTGTCGGCTCGTAGGTCAGGCTAAGCCTGACATGCCCGGTTTTCGGCGCAACATCCTTATGAGTCATGTCAGGCACAGCCTGACCTACGGCGGTAGGCTTTCGCCCGGCAATAAACGCAGGGCAGCGGAACTGCGTATCCGCACGAGACACAGCGCTGACGAGGGCGGTCGTCGAAAGCCGCGTGTGTAAGTTCAGGGGCCTGCCGCCCCAACTTCTCTGCCGCAATTGCCCGCACGACCGTGCGGCTGACGCCAAGTCGGCGTGCCACCTCGCGCCGCGACAACCGGCCTTCGGCCAACAACCGCTCAATGTCGTCCCTCACAAAGTCGGCCAGCATGTCTCGGATGCCCTGCGAATGAAAATATGGAAGACGAAGCCCGCATCCAAGAGGTTGTGCGTCAACGCCGAAGTGAACGGGCGGATGTCACCACGGCGGCACGGAGAACACGGCGATGACAGAAGCCTGCATGGATTCTCCGTGTGCCCCGTGACTCCGTGGTTTAAATCTCTCGTCTCACGCCGCCAGACGCTCGAACTCGTCCGGCTGGTCGCCGATCCAGAAATCGCCCGGTGCAGGTTCCGGGGCGTAGGGGTCGCCGTCGGGCAGAAAGACCTCCCAAGCGTCGTCGTCGGGCCAATCGTCGGGAACGAATGAAAGCTGGTTCATGGCTAATGTCCTCGCCGCACGAATAATGTTCGTATGTTCACTAATTCAGGCACGAACCTAGCACAACTGCTGGCACTTTTCCACAGAAAAACTTCCGTTTATGCCGGTTTTGTGTCCTGCGCAAACGGGACCACTACGGGTGGGGTGGCGAGTTCCGAGAGTAGCGGGCGGCCCGGCTAATCTGCGGTCGGGTAGAAGTGTGGCCGATAAATGGAACTGGCACGGACTGCCACCCCCCTTGCACCCATGGACTGGGTGTCCGCCCCCGGAGTGGTCCGATGCCGATGTTCTATCTCCACCTGCTGCTTGGCGGTGCGTTTGTGGGCGTGTGGGCGTTCATCGCAGCAATGCTGTTCCGCGACCGCCTCACGGAAATCCGCCGCGACCGAGATTCGCGCACCGAGAATGGATTTGCACCGCCCCATTATTTGAGTCGGGGTAAGAAGACGCGCTCCGCGCGCGTCGCGTAAATGAACCCAGTTGTGCGCGGGTCTCCCGACCCCGCACTTACGCGACCGAAGGTCTCCCTACGTCCAATCGAGCGCACTAATTGGAACTTCGCTTGGCAACTGACCATCGGAGAAGTAGTAGGCGGCTGAAGAGTATTTCCAATGGTCCGCACGTGAGACCAATCCCTTCCGACACGGGTTGGCGTGAAGATAATCGAACTTCTGTCGCCAGAATCGCTCGGTTTCAATTGCTTCGGGATGGCGCGAAGGTTGCCAGAATCGCCGCGCCCGATCGGCGGTAGACGCAGTTTTTAGCGTTTCGGCAAAGCATTGCGGCATACTCCGGCCGCAAACGTCGCTCAGCGACCTTCCCGTGAACTTTCGAAAATCGGCCAGTGATGCTTGGAGCCTCGCAGCATCGAAAGCCCGATCGAACACAATCGCGTGCATGTGCGTCGGCATAATGACATAGGCGTTGATGCACAGGCTCTTCTGCCGATGGCAATAGGTCAAGCTATCGGTGATGATTCGACACGTAGCATCGGATACAAAGACCGGAAGCCATTCGACCACGCTATATGTGACGAAGTAAACGGCCGCGTCGGGACCAATGCGGTAGCGTTCCATTGTTGAGTAATTCCAATTGTGGAGACTGTTGTGCGCGGGTCTCCCGACCCCGCACTCGCGAGCAATCGGAGACCTTCGGTCGGCGTGGGGGGGGGGGGGGGGGGGGGGGGGGGG
>JBBDYG010000069.1:0-43062 GCA_040901765.1 Pirellulales bacterium | reverse complement strand
GGAGACCGTGCCACAACTTCGCTTACATCCGTTCGAGTTGGCGGCGGGCTTCTTCGAGCTTTTGCGACATGTCGCGATCGAGATGGCCGGTCATCTCCGACGTGATTCGCCCGAATATCTCGCGGGCCTGGTCGCTTTTTTTGGCGGCTTGATCGGTCTGGCCCGCGTCGATGTCGTGTTGCGCAATCGCCGCCTGAGCAATGACCTGTCCCGC
Source organism: Pirellulales bacterium (assembly GCA_040901765.1). Taxonomy (GTDB): domain Bacteria; phylum Planctomycetota; class Planctomycetia; order Pirellulales; family Lacipirellulaceae; genus JBBDYG01. The sequence goes on along the minus strand of JBBDYG010000069.1, from coordinate 42,848 downwards.
CAATCCGAAGGCCTGGAATGGCAGATCAGGCTCCCCGGCAAGCTGGCGTAATGGCTCTTCGGCGGCGTCGTACTCGCGCAGTTGCAGGTAGAGCCGCGCTAGTCCCTGTTTGGCCAGATTGAGATCGAACGGATCGGCGTTGGGAAATTTCTTGGCAACGGCGTCCCACGCTTCGGGCGTGTTACGCAATTTGGCGTGGAAGAGCTGCGCGCGGACGTTCTCCTTAAGTTCGGGCGGCGTTTCCGCACCGGCCAACAAGCCTCCCGGCCGGATGAATGCCGCCAGCAGCAAGCCAGTCACGAGCGCGCCCAAAGCGATCGCCGCCACGCGGTACGGCCGCCAGCGCGGCACGGCCGTCATCGTCGAGGTCTGCATTACTTCGGCTAGCCGCTGCGTCGCTTCGCTGCGACCTTCGCTATAGGAAAGCAAGTCGGTTAGCGACCAATTGTCCGGCCCTTCGGCCCAGCCTTCCTGCGCGGCGCGTTTTGCGAGTTCGCGTAGTTCCGACAGCAGTTCGAGCGGGGTCTGGAACCGGTCGGCCGGCTTCTTCGCCATCATGCGATCGACAATTCGCGCCAGCCCCGGTGGAATATTTGGAGAGCGGATGCCGAGCGGCTCCGCTTGCTTGTTGAGATGTTGGACGGCCACCGACAGCGCCGTGTCCCCCGTGAACGGCACTTCGCCGGCGAGCATGTGATATGCCGTCACGCCCAGGGAATAGATGTCGCTGCGGCTATCGACGGGCCGGCCCTCCACTTGCTCGGGGCTCATGTAGAGCGGCGTGCCCATCGTGACGCCGACTTGCGTAAGGTTCATCCCCTCGCCTTTCACCACCCGCGACAGCCCGAAGTCGGCCACCTTCACTTCGCCCGAACGGGAGAACATGATGTTCTCGGGCTTGATGTCGCGGTGGACGATGCCCTGCTCCGCTGCGCGATGCAGCGCTGCGGCCACCTGCCGCAAAATGTCGAGCGTCAGGGCAGGCTCCAAGCGGTCGTGCCGGCGGATCAGCTCGCCCAGATCGCGACCCGCCACGTATTCTTGCGCGATGAAGTGGATGCCATCGTGGCAACCAACTTCGTGAATCTGCACGATGTTGCCGTGAACGAGCGAAGCCGCGGCTCGCGCTTCGTGCTGGAAGCGCTCAACGTAGTTCGGGTCACCGGCAAGTTGCGCGTTGAGCACTTTCAACGCCACTTGGCGCGCAAGCGAGTGCTGCTCCGCCAAATAAACTTCAGCCATCGCGCCGCGGCCGAGCCGCCGGAGCACCTGGTAGTCCTTCAGCGTCTGGCCGGTAAGGTCTTGCAAGGGAAGTGCGATGGGGGAATTTGGGCAATCGGCGGCAAACTATTATTGTCGCGTGCCGCGGGTGGGCAACGCTAGTGGACTGGCGGGTGTTTCGGTTTGGGGTAACTGGATTCGCAAGAATTCAGCGAGATGCGACAGTTAAATCGGAAGTGATTGCATTTCAGTGCGGCCTATCAGGAATAAAGCATCGCGGTACTTTCGAATTGGCCTTGGGAACTTTCCGGAGAGTCCTGGCGTCCAATGGGCCAGCGGAAATTCTCCTGTCGCATTCCAAGATGGCGATCCGGGCGGCGAACAACTCCCGGTCTCGGTGGCGGGTGCCGTTTGCCCAAATCGCCCGTTTCGCCCCAACATTTTTAGAAAACTAGATGGCGACGCCGGGGTAGATGTGGAATAATGTCCGTCATCGTTCACCCGGCGGGGTTTGGAAGGTGCCGGCGGGAAGGCCCCCCGATTCTCATAGGGCTGGATTCTCTTTTTTGAGGAGGCAATTATGTCCGTCCGCAACCTGCTTACCGGTCGAACGATGACAGTCCGAGCGGCGATTACGAGCGCTGCTTGTCTTGTCGCGTTGCTCTCGGTCACAACTACCACCGGACAGGAAGCTGAATTTGAAGTGGTGATTGAGCCTTTGGAAGTAGACCTAGAGGTTGCCGCAACCAGCGAGTCTGACGCTGGAGCGGATGCCAAGCCCGAGTTGGAACTTGTCGGCATCGGCGCGGCAATGAAGAGGGGCGATGGCTACGCCGAAGTTCATGAAATCATCCCGGGCGGCGCCGCCGACCTTGATGGCCGTCTCAAAAAGGGCGACCTGATCGTTGGCGTCGGCGAAGGTTCCGACGGTGAGATCCAAGCCACCATCGACATGAAGATTAGCGACGTCGCAAAGCACATTCGCGGCAAGTGCGACACTGTGGTTCGCGTGGAGGTGAAACCGGTCGACAATCCGGAGCAGACCGTCGTCTATGCAATCACCCGTGCTCGGATCGAGTTGAAAAAGGGGGAAACGCGTAGCGACGTTCCCGAATCAAGCTCTGCAGTGAAGGCGGACGCCAAGTCCGATGCGCAGAGTGCCGAGCAAAAGGCCCTGGCCACGCCCACCCACCACCAAACAACGATCATCAAGGCGAACGTCGAGAATCTAACCGCGACGAAGGTCAAGTGCTTCGCGCTCACGCCCGAAGGCCAGGTCTTGGCCGGCTGCAATGGCGAGTCGGGCGAGATTCGCGTGTTCGATACGGATGGCAACTACGTTGAAACGTGGTCCACTTCGGTGCAGCCCGAAGCGATGTACGTGCGGGCCGACGGCACCGTGTTCGTCGCCGGCGCGGGGCAGCTAATCAAGCTCGATGCCCGCGGTAATCTCGTCAAGCAAAGCCCCGCTCCACACGCCGCGTCGCTCGAGCGCAGCACCGACGATATTCGCAAGGAAGTGCTCCAGCAGCACCAGCAGTCATTTGGCCGGTTGGCGCAGCAGGGTGCCATGTACGATCGCGTGATCGAGCAAACCGAAAAGCAGATTGAACAGCTTCGCGAGCAAGTTTCCAGCACGGAAGACGAGGATGAGGAGGACGAGGACGAAGAGGGGGAGGACGAAGATGCTGACAACGAAGATGAGCAGGATGAGGAAGAAGAAGACGATGATGTAAATGATGCGAAAAAGGCGATGGCCCAGAAGCGAATTGGCACACTTGAAAAGCGCGTCGCGCAATACAAGCAAACCAAGGCCCAGTGGGAAAAAATGAACGAGGACCGGCAGCCGGCCGAGTTGACCGATGAGCAAATCGACCAACGGGTGCAGGCCTCGATCCAATACAAGCTGGCCGCTTCTTCCATTAGCGCTACCGAGGACGACGTCTATGTGGCGACCCGCGCTGCGGTGGGCTATGGGTTTGATGTATGGCGGACCGACGGCGAGTTTGAGAACGGCAAGACAATCATCACCAAGCTCAGCGGTTGCTGTGGCCAGATGGACGTGAAGGTGAACGACCAGGGCGTGTTCGTGGCCGAGAACTCGAAGCACCGCGTGTGCCGTTACGACCGCGAGGGCGAACTGGTCACCACTTGGGGCCACGGCGACCGCAACAGCCTGGAAGGCTTCGGAAGCTGCTGCAACCCGATGAACGTGGCGTTCGGACCCGAGGAAGTGGTTTACACCGCCGAGGACAACACCGGCCGCATCAAGCGGTATTCACCCGACGGCAAATTGCTGGGCCTCGTCGGCTCGGTGGAACTTGTGCCCGGTTGCAAGAACTGCTCGATCGCGGTCGGCCCCGGCGGCGATCAGGTTTACATGCTCGACATTACCCGCGACCACATCGTCCGAATGGACCGCTACGTTCCGGGCGAAGCCCCCGAGCCAGTGGCGGCGGTCGTTACTCCGGGTGCGGCGCCAATTGTTCAGCCGGGCCAGCCGCCCAATGGGGGGCGGATCATGGTGCGCGGCCTCGGCACGCTGTTGCGTCTGCGAAGCCCGGCGAAGCCGGCAGCGGTGTCACCGCCCGAACGGCCCGAGCCTGAGGTGCAACCGAAAGCGGACGCTGACGAGTGATTGGTGATAGTTGCGTAGCGGCGACCACTTTACCGCGAAGCGGTTACGCCTCCTAGCCCAGGGTTGTCCGCCGTGGCGGACTACCCTGGGTACGTTCCAACATTGAAAATTCTACCCCAACGGGGTTGTGTCACATTCGTCCGCGTAACCCCGTTGGGGTAAACCTTTCATTTCACCTCTGACCCAGGGTAGCTGCGCAACCCTGGGCTGGAAGGCGTAACGCCGTTGGCGTAGAGAACTTGCGGCGTTCATGGGACTCTATGAACTAGCACTCGTGTACATCTGCCATCGCCCCCCCCCGGGGCTGCCCCTCGGGGAGGGAGATTTGTGGCCTGCGGCCCCTGCTTATTGGAGGATCAATCCCATGCGTTTCCTGTTCGCACTATGTATCGCGACGCTCTTAACTGGCGCGGCACTGGCCGCTGAAAGGGCTCCGGAGACTACTCCCGACGGCCTGCTGATGGTCGTCATGGACCCGCTCGCGCTTCCCCTTTCGTGCCCCTGCGTCGAGGGCTACGCCCAGCGTAACTACGAAAAATTGGCCGAGTATCTTTCGGAAGAACTCGGCCAACCGGTGCGGGTCACGTTTTCCGAATCGCTGCTGAAGGCCCAGGAGAAAGAGCCGAACGCCAAGGTTCATCTGGTGATCGGCAAAGACTCGGTCGTGCGGCACGATTCGGCGGCACTCAAGATGGCCGCCACGCCGCTCGCGCAGCTCACGGGCAAAGACGGCGCGACGACGCAGACCGGTTTGATCCTCGTCCGCTCGGCCGACAAGGCCCAAACGGTAAGCGATCTGAAGGGTTACCGCATCCTGTTCGGCAACGCCGAGTGCGATGAGAAATTCGCCGCAGCCCGCACGATGCTCGAGAAATTCGCCGTGGATGTGCCCCCGGTCGAGGATTCGGAAACTTTTGCCTCGTGCAGCGACGGCGCAACCAAGATCATCGAATGGGGCGACACGCAACAAGCAGCCGCGGTGATCTCCAGTTATGCCGCGCCGCTGCTCGAAGGTTGCGGCACGGTGCAGAAGGGCGACTTGCGCGTGGTCGGTGAAACGGCCCCCGTGCCGTTTGTCGTCGCCTTCGCCACCGAGCACGCCGAACCCAAATTGCAGAAGCAGATGCAAGCCGCGCTGCTCGACATGGCGAACAATCCAGAACTGCTCGAAGCCATCGAAACGCTGCTCGGTTTCGTGCCGCTTGATGAAGACTATCCGCAGGCCGCCCCTGTAACGGCCACGCCGGCGGCAAACGAGCAAACTTCCGCGCCGATAATTGGGTCTGGCACTTGGTCCGGTTGGCGCGGCCCGACGCGCGATGGCCGCGTCGCCTCTCTGCCGCGGGAACTCACGAAACCGCCCAACATCGTGTGGCGGCTGCCGCTGGCCCGTTCGGGGCTTGGTGGCATCGCGGCCACCCAGGAATACGTCATCCTGGGCGACCGCGATGTCACCAACCAGTCGGACGAGTTTCGCTGCTATGCCGCTGGCGACGGCGAGCTTCTGTGGATCGTCGCTTATCCCGCGCCGGGGTCGCTCGACTACGACAACGCCCCCCGCGCCACGCCGGTCATTCACGGCGATTACGTGTTTCTACTCGGCGCGTTTGGACATCTCACGTGCGCCGATATCCACACCGGACTCACCCTCTGGCAGACGAACATCATCGACGAGTTCGACGGCGAGAAGGAGCTTGTCTGGGGCACTTGCTCGTCGCCGCTGATCGTTGACGAAAAACTGATCATTAATCCCGGTGGCGCGGAGGGGTCGATTGTCGCGCTGGAACCCGAAACGGGTTTCGTAATCTGGCAGACGCCGGGCGACCGCCACGCCTACGGCTCGTTCATTGTCGCCACGTTGGGCGGCGAGCGGCAGATCGTCGGCCACGACCGCGTGACGCTGGGTGGGTGGGACATCGAGACCGGTGAGCGGCTGTGGACACTCAAGCCACCCCGCGCGAACGATTTCAATGTGCCCACGCCGGTCGAGGTGGATGGTAAGCTGCTGATCGCGACCGAGAACAACTACACCCGCTTGTATGACTTTGATGACCATGGCCGAATCGTGCACACGCCCGTCGCCAAGTACGACCAGCTCGCTCCCGACATGAGCTCACCAGTCGTCGTGGGCAACCGAGTTTACTGCGTGTGCGAAAAAATGTTCTGCCTCGATCTGGCCAAGGGTCTCGCCGAAGTGTGGACCGCCGAAGACCCCGCGTTCTGCGACTACGCCCCGCTGCTGGCGACCGACGAGCGAGTGCTGGTGCTCGGCCGCGGCGGTGAGTTGCTGCTCGTGGACGCGACCAACGATGAGTACCGCATCGTTTCACGGCAGCACCTGTTCGACGACAAGGACGCCCGCGCGGCAGAGCTTTACGCCCATCCCGCGTTGGTCGGCACGCGGCTTTATGTGCGCGGAGAAAAGGAACTGGTGTGCGTGGAACTCGGCCCGGAAGTGACGCTCTAAGTTCGGCTTAACCTTCGATCACGCTCCGCCAGCGTTCTGGCACCGCGGCATAGGCCTCCGCGTAACTTGGCTCGAGTGGCACGTTCACGTACCAGCCCGGCTCCAAAAAGAGCGGCATCGGCGGCAGAATTTGGTCGAGTCCAATCGGTTCCACATACGCGCGCGGCCGGGGACTGGCCTCGTAAGCCACTAATGTGCGTCGTTTGTCACTCGGCAGTTTAAACTGCGCCCCTTGGCCGAAGTGCCAAAAGGCGGCGTGAATACCCTGGGGATCGTAGGGTCCAGGAGGGAGCAGGTCGATCACCAGCAGATGAAAGCCATGATGTATCGCCGACGACAACTTGCGAGTCAACGACTCAAGTTGCCCGATGCTTGACTTATTACCGGGAGACAAGATTTCAATGAGCGCCACGATGCGATCACCGCTCGCATGGCGGATCACGAGCGAATTCTGCTGAACCGCGTACGCTTCTTCCTCGGTAAGTTCATGAACAACAGCCACCTGCGGCGGAGCTTCCAGCACGGCGGTGGCACCCGCCAGCGAGCCATTGCTTGTGGCGTATGGCTCCCCTGCGTGAAGTGCTACTACATCGGGAACAACTTCACCGGTCACTTGCTCCGACAAGGCGTAAAACCCGCGAGGCAACAATCCGCCATTCAATGTTTTTGACAGCGCAGTAATCCACGCTGTGTGAAAATGATGGAAAGTCCCGGCACTTACGCGAGTCCAATCGTGAACGGGCATCGGATCGTACCTTGGAAGGAGATAGGCGTTCGCGGCAGTATCATTATCGCGTAATGGTACGTCCCTAGTCAAATGACGACGCTGAATCTCGCTCCGCTCCGAGGAGGGAGTTCACCCGCCGTGGCGGGCGTCGCGGCTAACTCATACTGCCGTCTGCCTTCTGCCGTCTGCCTACTCTCGCGGCGGCAACGTCACGCCGCCAAGCACCTGCGATGTTGCTTCCGATTTGTTGAGCACGTAGAAATGAATTCCCGGCACGCCCGCGCGAAGTAGGTCTTCGGTCTGCCGAGTGGCGAACTCGATCCCCGCGCGGAACTGGGCGTCTGCGTCGTCGCCGGCCGAGGTGAGTTGCCGAATGAATTCGCCAGGCAGCTTCGAGCCGCAAAGCGATGTAATCCGCTGAATCTGTGCGAAGTTGGTGACCGGCAACAGGCCTGGAACAATCGGCGCTCGGATGCCAAGCTCCGCGCAGCGGTCTCGGAAGCGGAAGAAATCGACATTGTTGTAGAAGAGTTGCGTGATCACGACATCGGCCCCGGCATCGACCTTGCGTTTGAGATTCGCCAAGTCCGCCTCCATGTGGGGCGCCTCTTGATGTTTCTCGGGATAGCCGCCGACAGCGATCCCCATTTCGGGAAAACTTCCGCGAATCATTGCGACCAGTTCGTTCGCGTACCGAAAACCCCCCGCCACGGCGCAGAACGCCGTCTCGCCTTGCGGCGGATCGCCTCGCAAGGCGACGACGTTCTCCACGCCTTGCGCGTGCGCCTGGACTACATATTCGCGAAGTTGATCGCAGGTGCGCGCCACGCAGGTCAAATGGGTCGCGACGGGCACCTGAAATTCGCGATTCACGCGGCTGACGATCTCCAGCGTTTTGTCCTGCGTCGAGCCGCCGGCGCCATAGGTGCAGGTGACGTAGCTGGGGCGAAACTTAACCAGTCGCCGCACGTGCTTAAACAGAGCTGTTTCCCCTTCAGCCGTTTTGGGGGGGAACAGTTCGAACGAGAGGCCGAATTTGCCGGGACCGTAGACGGTGGAGAGGGGCATTGCGATTGCGGATTGTGGATTTCGGATTGCGGAATCAAGAATGCAGAGCTAGCCGCGACGCCCACCGCGGCGGGTGAACTTAGTCTAGGGAGCGGAGCGCTTGTCCATTCAGAATACCGGGGGCAGGGAACCGCTGGAAAGGCCACGGCGTTCGTCGGCGGTCATTTCGTAAATCGCTTGTAGTAGTTTTGCGTCGCAGCCGCGCTGCACCAGCCCGCGTCGGGCGAACATGCGGGCTTGCACCTTTTCCAGAACTTCGCAGGGCACACCCCCCACCTGCCCCAACGTGCGGGCGTAGTTCACAAAGCTGGGCACCGCCGCGGTGACGTGGCCGTAAAGAAAACTTCCCAACCCGACCGATAGACCCGTGAAAATTGCCGTGTGAATTGCCGTCCGAGAATAATCGCCGAACATCGTGCCGCAGAACTGCATGCCGGTCGCTACTTTCTCGTTGAGATACCGCGCATTGATAAGCCCATAGGTATTCTTGAGATCGCTGTTGCTGGTGCCGGCTCCGAGATTCACCCAACTGCCGACATAGCTGTGCCCCAGGAAACCCTCGTGCTGCTTGTTGCTGTACGGCTCGAAGATCGAGGCTTGCAAATCGCCGCCAATTTTGACGGTATGCCCAATCGCCAGATTGCCGCACAAAAATGCGTGCGTCCGCACCCGCGTGTGATGATCGATGTGAATCGGCCCTTTGAGAAACGCAAACGGCTCGACGACGACTTCGTCCTCCAACACAATCGGCCCCGGCCCCGAGTCGGTCGCCACCAGGGGGCCTAACTCGACGCCCGGCTTGGCGAACACGCCGTCGGCAATCTCGCGATAGCCGCCACCGGCGAGCTTCTCCGCCAGGTTGTCCCGCAGAATCAATAAATGATACCGCACGATGTCGTGTGCGTACTCCAATAACGGCATGTCGGCCCGCTGATCAGATAGATTGGCCCGGGCGAGCTGATCTTCAATGACTCCCTCTCCAGCGGCTGCGAGCCGATCACCCTCGCACAGGGCGGCAACGATTGTTTCACCTTGACGCCATATACCCGACTCATTCTTTTGGCGCAGCTCTTTGAGCCACTTTGCCGCGCCGATCGAGGGCACCAGCCGGGCATTTACAAACAATACCGAGGGTTGCCCCTTGATGGCGGATGGATTGAATTGATCGGTGACGCTAAGCCAGGGGTGATCGGCTGCGACGACGTCCCGCAGATGCGGCCGCACGATTGCTGTAAATCGGATGTCGATTGCCCGTAAGCGATCGAGCAACCGGCTCGCCCCGCATGAAATCTCGAACGCCGGGCGCGCGAGGCTCACCGGCCAAAGCCGGGCGCAAGATCGGTCCTCAAAAACTACCAGCGACATCGCCATTCCTCGCCCACGAACTCACCTTTCGCCAGTCTACCGCACTGTCCGCTAATTGTACCGCGCTTGATGGGAAGCGAGCGGCTGGCGCCACCGGAACAATCGTTGTAATTACACAAGCGTCGCAGCGCCGCGTCATGCTCCCTAAACTATGCTTTTTCAAGAAACAATCGTTGGTTCGACAACTTCATTTGGGTCGGGCTTGCACTGCCATGAATCAGCAAGTTTTGCATCTCTTCACCGAATGCATCCTGGGCATCGCCCAATTGGCGGTCGGGGTCGGGATCGGTGTGTGGTTCTTGCAGCGGCGCGGCGTCCGACCGGAGGCCGATCTCCGCCGAGCGCGTGATTTGGCGATGCAGCTTCACGAGCTAACGACTTTTGTTACCAGCTCCGTCGATCAGCATCACGAGCAAGTGGCGACCATCGACGCACAATTGCGAATCGACAATAACAACGGCGGCGAGGGCGATCGGCCGGTCACTGACCTGGTCGTTGGCGTCGTCGGCGAAATGATTCGCGCTAACCGCGAACTGTCGGGAAAGTTATTCCAGGCACAGCATCAACTGGAGCAGAAAACTGCCGAAATCGAGGCCCACATCACCGAGGCGATGACCGACCCGCTTACGGAACTTCCCAATCGCCGGGCGCTCGACGAGCAACTTGCCTCGCGGATGGACGGCTGGCGGAAGCATAATTTGCCGTTCTCGCTGCTGTTAATCGACGTGGACCACTTCAAGCGATTTAACGACACCCATGGCCACCAAGTGGGCGACGCCGTGCTGAAGCTGGTGGGCGAATCGCTGCGGACGGCGCTCCGCCGGCACGATTTTGTCGCGCGCTTTGGCGGCGAAGAATTTGCCGTCCTGCTGCCGTATACAACGCTCGACGATGCGATGATCGCCGTTCGCAAAGCTCTCGGCGCGATTAGCGAAGCGACACTCATGCATCAAGGCGAATTGCTTCGCATCACTGCGAGCGGCGGGTTGGCCAATGTCCAGCCTTACGAAGAGGGTGAGTCCCTCGTCCGACGCGCCGACGAGGCCCTGTACGCGGCAAAAGCAGGCGGCCGCGATCGGGGCTACGCCCACTTCGGAAAAAGCTGCGCGGCGATCCCCGCCGAGGCCTGCGGATCGCTCCCCGCAGCCCCGCCAATCGACATCGCTTCCGACGCGAATCTCGAACCGCTCTCCGAGCAACTTCTCGCCGCCTGCGTCGAACTGCGCGAGCACGTCGAACGGCTCTCCGCTGCCAATCGCGAATCGAATGCGGCGAAGCCAGTGACATCGGGTAGCTGAATTCGCGAATAATTCAACCGACGTTCTGGCCCGCACCGATGGCGTCTGAATTCTTGCGAGTTGAGCTCCGCATTCGCATCGGGTTTGCACGACCGCCCGCACTTGCGGTATAATGGAGGCTCGCCCCCAGGCTCCGCGCCCGGTCGGCTCCCACCTTCGGGCCACCACCTCCCTCCGCAGGCCCCACGATGCAGTGCCATTTCCGCCAACTGCCGCTGCGCCGATTTCGGCACGGGTGGAATGTTGCATTCGCCGTGGCCATTTGTAGCGCCGCAATAGCGGACGACTTGCAGCCGCGGGCTGATTTCGCCACGGCCGTGACCCCGCTCGTCGCGCAGTATTGCTCCGATTGTCACAGCGCCGATACCGCCAGCGACAACGCGATATCGTTCGCACCGTTCATCGAGAAGCGGGATTTTCAGAAGGACCGCGAGTTCTGGCAAAAGGTCGCCCTGCGACTTCACACCAGCGAGATGCCCCCCGCCGACGCTGAGCACCCCGCGCCGGAAGAGCGCGCCGCCCTGGTGAAATGGTTGCGCGATGAGCTGGATACGTTTAGTTGCGACGGACCGCGCGATCCTGGCCCCGCCGTATTGCGGCGGCTCAATCGAACCCAGTACTGCAACACGGTTCGCGATTGGCTCGGCGTCGATTTCGACGTCACGACCGTCTTCCCCGCGGACGAGTTGGCGTACGGCTTCGACAACAGCGGCGACGCACTGGCCATGACCACGCTGCAAGTGGAGAAATATCTTATCGCAGCGGAAGCGGTTGCCAGCCAAGCCATCCAAGCACCCGAGTCGATCATCGAACCGGTAATCAAGGTTCGTTCGCGCCACCTCAAGGGAGGTGAAGATTTCGGCCAGCCGGGCCGAATGCTCGCGACCGACGGCGTGATTATGTCCAGGCTCGATGCGCCCCGCGAGGGTCGTTACCTGCTTCGGGCGCGGGTCTCGGCCGATCAAGCCGGCCCCGAGCCGGCCCGGATGGCGTTTGCCGAAGAGCGTGGCCGCAACATCAAAGAACTGGACGTGATTGCCACGCGCGACAGCGGCGATCCCCAATTGGCCGTCGTGCCGCTCGAACTGAAGGAAGGCCGCAACCGCGTCGGCGTTGCGTTTCTGAACGACTACTACGATGAGGATCATCCCGACCCCGAACAACGCGACCGCAATTTGTACCTGCACCAACTCGAACTGGTTGGGCCGCTTGAAGATGACCAACCCGAGAGTCACCGCAAGTTGCTCGATCGTGAACCTTCCGCTACCGAGTGGCGCGGCGACGACTGGCGACCAGTGGTGGATGAAACTCTCGAGCGCTGGTTGCGCGATGCCTATCGCCGCCCCGTGAGCAACGACGACGTTGCTCGATTGCGGAACGTGGTGACCGAGGCCCGACGCACCGGCGCGACGTTCGAGCGGTCGATGCAACTCGCCCTGCAAGCGGTTTTGGTGTCTCCGCAGTACTTGTTTATCGCGCCGCCCGCTGAGGCCGCGCCGGCCGACGGCGAATCTTTCGCTTCGGAGCCGATCGAAGAATTCGCCCTGGCCGCGCGGCTGAGCTACTTTCTGTGGAGCACGATGCCCGATGCGCAGCTCTTGGAGCTTGCCGAGCAGGGGGCGCTTCGCAAACAGCTTGATGCCCAAGTGCGGCGGATGCTGGCCGATGACCGCGCGGCGGAGCTGGCCCGCAATTTTGGCGGAAGCTGGCTGCAAACCCGGGAACTGGCGACGGTCGAGCCGGACACCGAACGGTTCAAGGAGTTCGACGACGAGCTTCGCACGGCGATGCAGCGCGAAGCGGAACTGTTCGTCACGGAGATCATTCGCGAGGACCGCAGCGTACTCGACTTTCTCACCGCCGACTTTACGTTCGTCAACGAGCGACTCGCGCGGCATTACGGAATGGAAGAGGTGTCGGGCGACGAGTTCCGTCGCGTGACGCTCAGCAATCCGCGCCGCGGCGGGGTGCTGACGATGGCGGCGGTGCTGACGGTGACCTCGAATCCCGACCGCACTTCGCCCGTGAAGCGCGGCAAGTGGGTGTTGGGGCAGTTGTTGGGCGACGAGCCACCCCCGCCGCCGCCCAACGTGCCCGACCTCGCGCAGCAAGTACACGCCGACAAGCAAGAGACGCTGCGCGAGATGCTCGCCCGCCATCGCGCCGACGCGGCCTGCGCCGTGTGCCATCGTCGAATGGACCCGATGGGTCTGGCGCTGGAGAACTACGACGCGGTGGGCCGGTGGCGCGAAACCGAGCGTGAGCAGCCGATCGACGCGTCGGGCGAACTTCCCGATGGACGCAAGTTTGAGGGTGCTAAGGGTTTGCGCGAGTTGTTGCTCGCGGATCAGCCGATGTTCCGCCGAAATCTGGTCCAGCAAATGCTTACTTACGCCCTCGGCCGGGGTTTGCGACCGGCCGATTCGTGTACAATCAGCGATATCGTCACCCACCTGCAAGAAGGGGACGACAAGTTCTCGGCCCTCGTGTTGGGAATTGTCCACAGCGCGCCCTTTCAAGAGCAACGGGTGATTGAACACGCGATAGAACAAAAAACAGAGTAGTACATCGCCGTCAACTTAAAGCTTTCGCGGAATCAGTCGCATCGATACATTCAAGCCGGAGGCTTGATAGCCATTAGCCGGTGGTAAGCGAAGCGCCACCACCGGTAGAACGAGCAATGTGTTTGCAGCACCCCGGCAGGGGTGCCAGCGGTCTTACGAGAGTGGAATCTGCTGCGACCCCTGCCGGGGTCGTGCAAAAAATCAATTTGCTTTCCGGTGGTGCGCTTCGCGACCACCGGCTAATGGCTGTCATCCCGCTGGGATGAAAAACGCCGTTGCAGTTTGAAAACGTTGGACGGCGTAGGGTTGCACCCGCGCGAGTGATGGAAGTGAAGAGCTAACCGGTACTTTCCATTGCCAGCGACCACTGGCCACTGCCAATAGGAGCCTAGACATGAAACCTTGGCAAGCGATTGAACGGCGGACGTTTTTGCGCGGCTTGGGGACGGCGGTTGCGCTGCCGTGGCTGGACGCCATGCAGGGGAGCGTAGCTCGTGCCGCCACGCTTGCGCCGGCTGCCGGCGGCCCGCCGCTGCGGATGGCGTTTCTGTATGTTCCCAACGGGATGCATATGCCCGATTGGGTGCCGCACAACGAAGGCCCCCTGGGCGTACTGCCGCCGACGCTCGCCCCGCTTGCCAAGTTCCGCAACGACATCACGGTGCTTACCGGGCTGAGTCAACATCAGGGCAATGCACTCGGCGACGGAGCGGGCGATCACGCCCGCGCAGCCTCGGTGTTTCTCACCGGCGAGCATCCACGAAAGACGGACGGTAGCGACATCCGCGTTGGCGTCTCCGTCGATCAGCTCGCGGCCAAACACTTCGAAGGCCAAACGCGGTTCGCCTCGCTCGAACTGGGCTGCGAGGACGGCCGTCTCGCCGGCAGTTGCGACAGTGGCTATAGCTGCAGCTATTCCAACAGCATTTCGTGGCGCTCTTCCACCACGCCTAACGGCAAGGAGGTGAACCCCCGCCTGGTGTTCAACCGGCTGTTCGCGAGGGGCGAGTCGTCCCAGATCGCGCTCTCGCAAGCGCAACGCGACCACGAGCAGCGCAGCATCCTCGACTTCGTGCGCGACGACGCGAAACGGCTCCACGGCCAACTCGGCCAGGGCGACCGCCGCCGCGTCGATGAGTACCTCACGAGCATCCGCGACATCGAGCGCCGCATCGACAAGCCTGCCGAGCAGTTGGATTCCGAGGGCGCGCTTCGCCGGCCTGCTGGAATTCCCGATCGCTTCGACGAGCATGTTCACCTGATGGGCGACTTGCTGACGATCGCTTTTCAGACCGACGCCACCCGCGTGGCAACGCTCATGTTCAGCAACGAGGGAAGTAACCGCCCGTATCCCACGCTCGACATCCGCGAAGGGCATCATTCGATTTCGCACCACGACAACGCCGTCGATAAGGTGACCAACATCGCCAAGATCAACTACCATCACGTGGAACAACTGGCGTACCTGCTCGGACGGCTGAAGGCAGTACCCGAAGGGGAAGGCAACCTGCTCGACAACACGCTGCTGGTGTACGGCAGCGGCATCGGCGACGGCAACCGCCACAACCACGACGACCTGCCGGTGCTGGTCGCCGGCCGGGGCCAAGGCTTCATCACGCCGGGCCGCCATGTGGTCTATCCCCAAGGCACGCCGCTGATGAACCTCTTTCTCACGATGCTGCAGCATGTCGGCGTCCCGTGCGAATCGGCCGGCGACAGCACCGGGACACTGCCGATGTTGACGGTGTAGGTCAGGCTGTGCCTGACGCGCGTTCGCTCTCTGTTGTGGCACGGTCTCCCGACCGTGCCACGATTGCGACCGAAGGTCTCCAAGTTTCGAAGTCGGCGGGAGACCTTCGGTCGACCTTGTGCGGGGTCGGGAGACCCGCGCACAACTTGCAGCCTGACGCGCGATTGCTCAAAGGTTAGTTTCCTTCTGCAGCACGCGGGGGTGCCGTGCGAATCGGCCGGCGACAGTACCGGCCGATTGCCGATGTTGTCGGTGTAGTCAGGCTGTGCCTGACGCCATTGCCGCGCGACGCAGTCGTTTCGCAAGCCGGAGGCTTGATAGCAATTAGCCGGCGGTAAGCGCGAGCGCCACCGCCGGTAGATCGATTATCACAATTCGGCACCCCGGAGGGCGTGCCAGCAGCCTTCCACAGCGCCGAATGCTGCGACCCCTACCGGGGTCGTGCCAAAGGTAGTTCGCTTTCCGGTGGTGCGCTGCGCGACCACCGGCTAATGGCTGCCATCCCTGCCGGGATGAAGTCGACTTAGCATGCCCTTCGGCGATTACGACGAAATGAGTCTCTCCATGCGTGCAGGGGTCGAGAGGTTCCCGCACAACACGCGATCCGCGCTCCATTGCAACGCGCCGGGTACCCACTTCGCACTGCTGGACGAGCCAGCAGTGGCACCCGGCGAGTAGCATGGCTCCTTGAGCCGTGCGTGGAAAAACTGAACGAACTTCTCGCACGGCTCAAGGAGCCATGCTACGGTCGGGTGGCATGCCCTCGTCTTCGTGGGCATGTTCTGCTGAGCGTCCACATGCCCACCTCGGAGTACCGATGAGGGTGTACCACACGCGTGTTTGTGCGAGAGGGGGCGAGTTCAATTACGGTCGCGGTGGCGAGCGTAGGTCAGGCTGTGCGTGACGAAAGCAAACGCTTACGCTCTCGTCAGATACAGCCCTGACCTAAATGGATTCTTCAACGAGAAGGCTGGAAAGATCCCACCGGGCGAGTCTTTCCGCTCACCGCTTCAGCCAGACATGCCGTAATTCAATGGAAGGCGCATCCAATCCCGTTTCGACGTATTTGAAGCATCGCTTATGCCGCGAGACTTGCGTCTGCTCGCAAAACAGTATCGTCGGTGAGGATGGACAGTTAGCCGGCATGATTTGGGTCACGATTGATACCGACTTTTTTAGGGCATCTAAAAGTTTCGGATCGATCGTATAACCATCGGCAACGTACGCAACCATTATTGCGGTTGTCATTGCCCATGCGTAGTCGCCCTTAACGAATCGACTAATTCCTTTGTCGCAATAGTGAACCCCGGCGGTATGATTCTGATCGACAGGTTTACATTCGATAAAGATTCCGTCCTGGCTTTGACGAACGCCGGTTCGACCTATGATCGTGACGTGCAAATCAGGCATCTTGTCCAGCAGCGTTCCATTGAAATTTGGAAATTTGGCGTCCCGTGTAGCAACTTGCAACAAAGTGTCGTCAAATCCCGCTACTTTGCCAGAATTGTAGATCTCGTCCACGAGGATTTCGTGCAATTTCTGAGTGGTCGTGTCTTCGTCGGCGTTCGCCAAATCGAACTCTCTAGCATTCATTTTGCGCATTCGGACCCATGCGGTCCGAATTGCATCTTCCACTATCAGCCAGCACGATAAGTGGAGAGGCCGATGGGGAACCGAATACTGTGGCGGCGTTGCAAAGATTCTCATGCTCTCCTGCGTTTCTCGAATACGGAGAAATAGTCACGCAGGATGTCTGCCGCAAGGAGTCGCGCACGACTACACGTCCAGTACCGATACTGATTCAAGACTCCGATTATGAGTGCCGCGTCATCGACCTGAATAATGATGCTGGCACCTGCCTGGTCAGCAAGACTTAGTACTAGCTTGCGCAGTTGTTCTGACGGCAGCGTGGCGTCTTCCTGAGTAGCAATCGCCAGGAATCGGAAAGCACTTTTCTCATCTTGGCTATCGAACAGTTTGAGAAAAAGTCGTTTGTCCAGCTTGCGAGCAAACGGTCCGAGTGCGGTACTAAGGGCGTTGCAGAATTGTTTAACTTCAGTATCAGTTGGCGACGTGCTGGCTCGCACGCCGTGTTCGTCGTGTGGATTGCGAACCGTAAGAGTGTCGTCTATCACTTGAAAATCGCGTTGTGTCAGCCCATACAGCTTGCCAAAGAATGTGTCGATATCCTCAAATACGGACTCATCGTCTGATTCAAGGCGTGCTGCTAACTCAGAGATTCTTCGAACACATCCGTCGGGTAAGTCCTCCAACCGGATTAGCGGGCATAAGTCAAAGTCAGCTTTCAAAAAAACGGGACGCTCGGTTCCGAGTTTCGGACTGGTGCAAAGGACGAAGTAAGTCCATAGGTTGCTATGGGCGAAGAGATGCAAATAACGTACAAGTGTTTCAGCCTGTGGATGCCCTTTTGCCGAGTATCCGTAAAAACTCTGGCTGAATGCAATGTCAACATAACTGGAAAGCGAATTGCCATGCTCCCGCAGTTTCGGCAAAGACTGGCGCAAGAGAAACAGTGGGGCACGATAGACTCTCAACGGATCATCGCCTTTGGCGAGCCGAGTTCGGTCGAGAGCTGTACGGTTAAACCTTCGGTAAATCTCAGGTTTGACGGTAAACCTAGCAGGAACACTCATGGGTTCCGCGATATCCAGAAGTTCGTGCAACAGAGTGGCTTCATTCTGCGCACCTTCTAACTTATAGCCCGAAGTACTCGTCAAAAACAATTCGCCTTGCCAATACTCGCCCAACGGCCTGCCTTGGCTAGCCAGTATCTTCCGCACTACATCTACGTCCATCCACGTCCCAATAGCTAACGTCTTAAGCAGCCATTCGTCTTTGAGCACCTCACTGACTTCCAGCACGTGCGCGGTGTGAGTGTCGATTCGAATGTCTCCGATTCGATTAAGCGACAAATCCGCTTGTGGAGACACGAACCAGAATTTGCTGTCAATTTCCGGAACCTCATTGCGTGCGAAAGCAAGCATAAACGGTTGGTCCATATCTAACCAAACATTTGTCTTGCGCACATTCGAGCAATTCACAATTCCAGTGAAACGAATCAATCGAAACAGCGCTGTACGTGCTTGAGTTGCGACATCTCCCTGTCGGAAGAGGATTCTTGATGGCAGCACCATTGCAATTCTGCCATTAGGTCGACACCACTCGGTCGACCTCCAGAGAAACGGCAAATCGGGTTCGCCGCGAGGATTCTGGTATTTGTCGCCAAGTGTTTTGCTTCTTCGCGAGACAATTTGTTTGCTTACAGAATCTAACTCGACAACGATTTCATCGTCCTCAATCTTCGACCAAGGTGGATTGCATAATACGAGGTCGAACTGCGCGTCAAACTCGTCTCCGATGTCCTGACGAATGCTGCCTACAACCGGACCGACATCTTTATCAGAGTCACGTCGGTGGTTGAACAAAACCAACTCTGCGAGATCATTGAATTTCAGTTTTTCCGGCGGGATTGGATTTGGATCGAGTTCGATTGCCGTGAGATATAGACTCAGAGCTGCAAGCCGCAACGCGGATTCGCTGATGTCGAAGCCACACAATTGCGTTTCGAGAATCTGGCGAATTGCTGCTGTGTCGGGGCGACGACCTGTTCGCTGCCATTGTTCCCTGTAAAGACGTCGAAAGGCAAGTACAAGGAATACACCAGCGCCGCAAGCGGGATCAAGTACTCTAGCGTTAGCCGAATTCTCTAATCCTTCAAATGCTTCTTCCACCAATGTGACCGCGATATTACGTGGCGTGTAATGAATGCTCGTCGTTTTAGCGTTTTCAGGCTCCCACTTCCAACAAAATGCTTCGTAGACTTGGCTCAACAATCCAACCGGCACGTGCGCGAAGTCGAATACCGCCCAGTCGAACCTGTATTGAAACTGATTGTCGCCAACCGGCTCTAACCCTCGAACGATTGCTTTCAAGTTTGAAAATATAATTTTGGAGCGATTGAGATCGTCAAAAAACTTCCGGGTTCCTCGGTCGCTCAAAGGTAAAAAGTGGCCGTTAAATGTTTCGTCAAGCCATTTCGATGTATGATATGCATTCTCAGAATTGTCAAAACAGGCTTGCAATTCAGAAGCTCGTGAGCAAATGTTATGCGTGTCAGCTTCGGTGACTATCTTGCGGTCGCAAAGAAAGCGAAAGAACAGTGCGCGACCAATGAGGGATAAGACATTCTCTCTCCCGATTCGCTTCGCGATTCTATCGGCCCCAGTTAACAGAAGCTTATACATTTCTTTAAAGACTAGATCGGGATCGTCGTGCTCTTGTCCAGAAATCTTGCCATGAACGAGATTCGAGTAAAAGTTGATCGCGTCGTTATTCTCAGCTTCGTAGAGCTTCCAGTCCGATTGATATTCTCCAAGCCGAACCGGCGATACTTCTAGCAATCCCGGCTCCACTAATGCGAGATACGCTCGTTCTCCGCGGGATGCAATACTCTTGTTGAGGGCAGCGAGTTCCTTCGATCGTTCGACTGGTTCAGCCGACAAACGGCTACGATTTACGTAGTAGAGCACTGGCCGATGGTCATGCTCCACAGCGCCGTCGAGTAAAAGAGGCCTATTGCCCGTCTTTGGCGAATTGGGCAGCAGGTCCAAGTAGTTGACCAAGTCGGGATCAGCGCTTGCGGCGAATGCTTGCGTCACGCCGTCGCTGATTCCGAATTTCTTTAATTCGTCTGTGGCATTCACGGCGCGACCAATTTAGGGTGCAATCCTTGCTTTGTCCCGACTGCAGCACAGTGTAACAGGCCGTTGTCAATTGTTAAATCTCACCATGCGCACCGGGCTATTTGGCATAACGGAGTTCGCGTCGGTCATGTGGCGAGCGCGCTGCGTGGGGCTAAGTGAATCGGGGAGAGTGAGGAGTTGCGAGGGGTGCCGCGCCGGAGGAGTGGGGTGTCGAGGCCAAACAAGGGCGGGGAATAATTCTGCTGGGAATTCGCGTTTTCGCCACTGCCTGTTCGCTGCGGCGGGCGAATCTTCGATTGGAAAAGCGCGGCCACGTGGATGCCGGCAAGCGTAAAGAACAGAGGTGGAGTAGGTGTAGTGCAGAATGGTTGTTTGCACCGACACGAGGCGGGAAACGAATCGCCCCCTCCCCTAGCCCCTCCCCCGCGGCCGGGGAGGGGGAACATTGTGTCGGCGCTCCGCGGCTTAAAAATTCGTGCGTTGGTTTCCGCGGGCTTACGCCGCGCGGCTAAGTTATGTCGCCGCTGCCGCGGCTGAGCAACGCATGTCAGGCACAGCCTGACCTACACATCTGCGTTACAGCGTGCTAGCATTGCGACCAGACTTGCTCATCATCCCTGTCTTGCGGTAGCATCGCGACCCGGACCCTCCGCGGGATTGCGGTGGAGGGCGCTTTGTAGGCGGTTACTGGCAGCGTCTAGGCTTGCGGCCTGCCGTCCGCCTGCGCGCAATGCGACTGTGGAAAAGGAACCATCGATGACCCGAGCTGCTGTGAATCTCCCTGCCCCCGTGGAACGTCCGAGTTGGACCGAAGTCACGCCGCAGGCGTTGTACGACAAGCTCAACACCATGGCCCGCAATCTGTGGTGGAGCTGGCACCCGGAGGTGGTGAACCTGTTTCGCGACCTCGACCCGGTGAAGTGGCGGCAGGTGGATCACAATCCAATCGTGCTGCTGGCATCGATGACGCCGAAAGAAGTGGCCGATCGGGCAGCGGAAATGGTGCTTTACACCCGCATCAATCAGGCGTATCGCCGGATGAAGGAGTACTTGACCAACACGACGCACACCTGGGGTGCCCGCCGCGCGGGCGTGCTTGGCTCGCGTCCGGTTGCGTACTTCTCGGCGGAGTTTGGCATTCACGAGTCGGTGCCGATTTACTCCGGCGGCCTGGGCGTGCTGTCGGGCGACCATATTAAGTCGGCGAGCGGCCTGGGCATCCCGCTGGTCGCGATCGGCCTGTTTTACGACCAGGGTTATTTCAAGCAGCACCTGAACAGCGACGGCTTCCAACAGGAGGAGTACGTCGATACGCACGTCGCCAATCAGCCGATGGAGCCGGCGGTCGATCCGGAAGGAAAACCGATCGCGATTTCGATTCCCACTCGCAATGGGGCGCTGCTGGCCAAGCTGTGGCTGATGCGCGTGGGCCGCGTGAACCTCTATCTGCTCGATTGCGACGTCGAGGGCAACAATCCGCAAGACCGCGAATTGACTTCGCGGCTGTATGGTGGCGACAACCGCACCCGCATCCGCCAAGAGCTGGTACTCGGCGTCGGCGGCGTGAAGGCGCTCCGCGCGCTCGGCATGCACCCCGGCGTCTATCATCTTAACGAAGGCCACAGCGCGTTTGCGCCCTTGGAAGCCATCCGCCTGCGGATGGAAGAGGATGGACTGTCGTTCGATGAAGCGCTGCGGCTGATTGCCCAGCGGACCGTGTTCACAACGCATACGCCCGTCCCCGCGGGACACGACCGGTTCGACGGCGCGCTGATCGAGGAGCATCTTGGTCCGCTGCGCGACGCACTGGGGATTTCGCACGAGCAGCTCATGGGTCTAGGTCGCGTCGAGCCGCACAACGAGCAGGAAACATTCTGCATGACGGTCATCGGCCTGAAGCTCTCGCGGCGGGCCAACGCCGTTAGCTCGCTGCACGGACACGTGTCGCGTCGCATGTGGGCACATCTTTGGCCGTGGCGGGTCGAGGAAGAAATCCCGATCGGCCACATCACCAATGGCGTTCACATTCCGTCGTGGCTGGCCTACCCGATGCAGCAGCTTTACGATCGCAACCTGGGGCCTAACTGGCAGAACCGGATGGGCGACCTCGACACGTGGCAGAACATTTACAACGTCGATCCGGGCGAGTTATGGGAGACGCACAACGCGCTCAAGAGCCGGCTCTTGGAATTCGTTCGCCGCAGGCTCAGTCGGCAATGCCGCCGCCGCGGTGAAGATGATGCCGCAGTCGAGGCCGCCCGCAGTGCGCTCGATCCCAGTGCGCTGACGATCGGCTTCGCGCGACGATTCGCAACCTACAAACGGGCCGACCTGATCCTGCGGAAGTTCGATGAGTTGGCGGAGCTAATCGGCAACTCGCAGCGCCCCGTGCAGTTTGTCTTCGCCGGCAAGGCCCATCCGGCCGACGAGCCGGGCAAGCAACTCATCAAGCGAATCGCAAACTTGCGTCACGATCCGCGGTTCGCCAGCCGTGTCATTTTCGTCGAGGACTACGACATTAACGTCACGCGGCACATGGTGCAGGGCGTCGATGTGTGGATGAACACGCCGCGGCGGCCGCTCGAAGCCTCCGGCACCAGCGGCATGAAGGCAGTGCTCAACGGCGGGCTTAATTTTTCAATTCTCGACGGTTGGTGGGCCGAGGCCTACAACGGCCGCAACGGCTTTGCCATCGACAATGGCAATCAGCACGCCGATCCCAACGTGACCGACGCCCGCGACGGCGACAACCTGATCCGCGTTCTGCAAGACGAAGTAATCCCACTGTTTTACCACCGCGACGCCGACGGTTTGCCGCGCAAGTGGATCGACCGCATGACCGAATCGATCGCCACTCTGGCTGCCAGGTTCAGCGCGCATCGGATGGTGATCGACTACGTGAAGCACAGCTACCTGATCGCCGCGGGCGGATTGAGCGCGGATATGAACGTGCGGTAATGTCGCCGTTGGCCGCGTTCGCTTGCGACGCGCTCTTGATGTGTATCTGGTCGCACTCGCCGCCGTTAATTCTTTGTCGCGGGTACGACAAATAGGTAGGAACGTTGTGCAGAATTCTTCATCCCGGAGGGATCACAGCGATTAGCCGGTGGTCGCGAAGCGCACCACCGGAAAGCGAACGATTCTCCCGCACGACCCCGACAGGGGTCGCAGCAAGTTCGGACGGACCAAGGCTGCTGTCACCCCTGCCGGGGTGCATCTTTCGTTTGCTTCCGTTACCGGCAGTGGCGCTGGCGCTTACTGCCGGCTAATGGCTGCCAAGCCTCCGGCTTGAAATGCACTCCGCGGTAATGGTCTCCAAATAGGGTTTCATTTTCGCACTCGATCGTCCCATCCGATCCCATGCCGCTCCGCAATCCAGCGATCGACCTCCGCGGGCGGCAGCATCAAGATCAATTCCCAAAATCGCAATTGCTTTAGCGTGAGGCTGCGCCCTTGCCGGCAAACAAACCAGTCCCTGAGGCCGTCATCGCCTACTTTCCGACGCAGCCAACGGAGGGCATTGAAATCGCCGTCTGACAGAATGCGGCCGATCACAAAATCTTGATCGTCGATAAAATCCAACTCATCGAACGTGCAATCCCAAAAGAAGGGGCGCAGATTGTCGGGAAGGCGGCAATCTTGAGTGCATGCAGCGTCAGAATCAGGCCGATTCTCGTTCATCATCAATCTCGTCACGAGCGATCAACGTTGTGAACCCATGAATTATAGCACTCACGAAACGATGCATCAGGCTCTCACTCTTGGAATTCGCCTTGTTCGATTAGTTGTCGGCGGTGCTGAAGTCGTTGCGGATGGTTCATGTCGAGCAATCGCGCTGTCCCTTCGCCACAGGCCGTCTTTCCCACGATCACGCCGGCTTGCAACTCGAAATGATCGCTCCACTGCATCGTGCGTGGATTAAAGAGTTCCACCAGTTCTCCCGTGTCGATGTTGATCGTCGACAGGTTTGGCCCTTTTCGTAAATTGCATCGCGGGCAAGCCCAAGCCAGGTTCGTTTCTCGATTGTCGGGGCGATGAACCGTCGCCACAATATGCTCCACGTGAAAGGGCAGGTCGAGGGCATGCGCGGGAAAATGACAGTATTCGCAACGGCTGCTCGCGCGCTGCCGGGCCAGGTCTCGCGTTGCAGCATCCATGCGCTAGGCTGGCGGATGGGCTAAGAGATATCGCGCCTTGGCTTTCAGCACTCCGATGGCGTCGTCAACATCGACATAGTATTCGTACTCGGCCCGTTCCCGTTCGCTGAGCGTGCCGGCATTGGCCTTGTCGCTCAGTTCCTCCACCCGTGCAATCACATCGGCCGTGGGCTTGGCTGCTAGAATTCGCTCCGCCTGATGGGGCGTAAGCTCGTCCGCTATCGGTTCCAGATACGTCGAGAGGATTTCGGTTGCTGTGGCCATACTTTTATCATACCTCACAACGATACCATTGAAAGGCACGCCGCTGCCATTCACTTCTCCAGCCGCCACCCCGCTTCATCCACCGCCAACTTCGTGTGGCCCTTGTAGAGCTCATTCACCTCGTGCATCTCTTCGATCGTATCGAAGTAACCGACAATGAACGCGGCGCTGAACGACTCTCCGGCCTTGGTCGGCTTGCCGTGGAACTCCTCGATCATGACGATGATGTCCCCCGGCCGCTGGCTGCACCACGCTTCGTAGACTACGGAGGGTTCGAGCGTCAGACCCGCCAGCCACGGGCCGTCTTTGCCCGTTTCATTATCGCGCAGGTGGTACGCGCGAATAAAATGCTCGGGCAACTTGTGGGTATCGCGGCGGTAGCCGTATTTCAGGTCGGGCGGAAACGGCGTGAAGAATTCGCTGGCCGGGATGCGTAACCCGTTCGGGCCGCTCAAATAGCTGAGGTAAATCTCGCTGAACGTGTCGCCCTGCTTATGGCGAACGCAGCCCGGAGTGTCGTTGCGCAGAAACATTTCGTCCGAATCGTTGACGCTGTCGATCCGGTCCATCGAGACAAAGTACCGCTCGCCTTTGGGAAACACGATCAGTTGCGTCCACCGCGAACCGGGTGTACGGCCGGGGGCGGCGTATTCATATTGGTACGTCGTCTTTACCGCGACAAAATCTTTGCCACGGATGATCTCCGGCTGCACGGGCTTCATCCACGGGCAAAGCTGCGGGCCTTCCACCATCCGCTTGCGATGGCTGCTGCCGTGCGCCATCAGGGCATGTTCGCGCTGGGCCGGGTCGGTTTCGTTCTCGTACCACGTGTACCGGCCAACGCCGTTCCCGTCGGGGGCGATCACCTGATCCTGGTAGTCTTCGTCGCTGCCGGCCTCCATCAACCAATCGACGACCATCAGCCCGTCACCCACTTCGCGAAAGCCGGTGGACTTGTCGAGAAACGACCCCTTCTCGATGCCGGTCATCCAGTGCTTGGGATTATTCTTGGGAATGACCGCTTCGAGTTTGTCGGTCACGATCTTGATGGCGCGGTCGTCTTCGATCACGCGGGCCCACGACTGGTTGCCAGGCGACTCCGCGCTAACTGGAATGGAATGCGCGGTCAAAACGAGCAGAGCGGTCGAAAAATCAACAAGACGGAATTGTGAAACATTCATGGCGGTGTTCTCAAGGTGTTTGATTAGAGATTGACGCTGCCTTGCGCTGACGAAAACTCGCAAAGGCGATGCTTGCACCAAGCAGCGTCAAGGTCAGGGAAGCAGGCTCGGGTATTTGCGATGGGTCGCGAGCGCCAAATAGGTAGAGCTGCCCTTCCGCCTCTAAGACCATGTAGAGATAACGTTCGACGGCCGTAATGTCGCGCACAGCGTCGATGTCAAGTGAAGCGAGCTCAGGAAAAATGCTTTCAAGTGGTAAGGCTATATTGGGCTGTTCAGGAACAATGCCAGGATAATATCCCATCGACGTCAGTTCGTCCGACAGAGCGACAAAGTCTCCTTGCGATACGATCGCTAAGGGTCCTGCGGCATTAAATATTTGAAATGACTGCTCATTGCCGTACTTTACCGCCGTTTCGTCCCATCCGATATTTGGTCCGGTTCCGTCCCGTCTATCACGAATTGACGACGGGACTCCCGTCGCCCCAGGCACAAACTGAAAATTACCGTCTGCATCCCAGAATGCAGGGGCGGAGCCTAGCGTTCCGGGTTCCGATGCAAGTCCTAGACTATAGCCGAGCAGAGACGAATAAAACAAGAATCGTTCCTGCGTGCCAGGAGCTGGCGGCAGAAGCGAAAAAGTACTGTCAAGGTGAAACCAAGACGCAGTACCGCCAAGGTTCCCAAGTCCACGAAGTGAAGAATCGATACCACGAAGATTCGACAATTCCGGATACGTGACGACCGGCGTGCTGGGATCCGTCAATTTAAATAACGCGGCTCTAACCGCCGAGTGATCTCCGAAGTTGCCGCCTACATAGAGTGCGCCTTCTGGACCATTGACAACCCGCGTTGCGTTTTTCGAGACGCCGAATGTCGAATGGACGAGCTGGATTAAGGAAACTTGAGCTGCTTCATCAATCGTCCATACCCCAGCCGAGTTACTAACGTATGCGGCATCTCCGAAGACTTCAATAAAAGTCCGCGGATCATAGATATCTACAACTGGAGCTGGGCCAATGGCCGTGAGGCCGAGCGGCGGGAGGGCCCATGCAGCGCCTGGAAGCACGAGCACCAATAGCAGCGTTGCGTATACGCGCCACTTCGCACTGATGCACTCGCCTATCGTTCTTATAGTTGCCATGAGCATTTTTTGTACGTTCGATTAACATCGGTATAGCACGCGTTCGCCGCTACGATTCGAAAAAAGCGAATCGTACCACGTGCCATCACGGCTCTATAACCCGCTTCTCTTTCCCCTGCTCGGTCAGCGTGACTTCCGTGCCTGTGTTCTTGGCAAGCATGTGAACGCCCAGCTCGGTTTGGTCGTTCAGCAGTACAAATCCCGACCCATCCTCCGAGGCGCCAAGCTTCACGCGAATGTTTCCCTGCTGGTCGCACATGCGGAAGACGGCCGTGCCATCGGGTTCGACTCGAAACTGCGCTCGCGTGAGGCCCTGTTCGTCCACCAGTTCAATTAACTGGGCGCGAAGCACGGAAGGGGCGTTCCGGGCGTCCTGCGATTGTGCGTCGGGCACACGCGCGGAACTAATAAGATTTGCTGCGAATAGCAGGCCCACGACAGCGATCAGAACTTGGGTCGTTCGCTCTTTCATGGGAGTTACCTCCAACTCGGGGTTCGACACGGTCGCCGTTCCGCACGGGAGCGGATTGTTCGCAGTATAACCATCGGAGACGGAAATCGCCATTCGATGCCCGTCGGTGCTTCGAGCCATCAACGCGCTCGGCTCCGCGGACTGCGCCTCGCGGCTAAACTCGGTTATATTGCCGTTATGCAGCGCATTACCACTCCCGACGACCCGGTTCTACGCGACCTATGCGAAGCGCTTCGCTCGCGCTCGGGCGAGCTTGACCGCACGGGCCAGTGGCCGGCCGAGCAACTGAGGCTGTGCGGCGAGGCGGGGGTTTACGAGTGGTTTCTCGCGCCCGAGTGGGGCGGCCAGGATTGGAATGAAGAGCAAGTCGTCCGCGGCTATCTTGCGCTGAGCGAAGCGTGCCTTGCCACGACGTTCATCATCACCCAGCGGACCGGCGCCTGCCGACGTATCGCGGGTTGCAATCACCAGCCGCTCAAAGAGCGGTTGCTGCCGGACCTCGTGAGTGGCGCGGCGTTCGCCACGGTCGGCATCTCGCATCTCACCACGAGCCGGCGTCATCTCGCGCGACCGATCCTGACTTCCGAGCCGACAGCCGACGGATTCGTGCTCGATGGCTTCGTACCGTGGGTGACGGGAGCGCAGCATGCGCAAACGATTGTCGTCGGGGCCACGATGCTGAATAACGGTGAGCCTACTGCCGACCAAATCTTGCTCGCCGTGCCGACCGACTTACCGGGCCTCGAATTCCCGCCGCCGGAGCAACTTGTGGCGCTGTCCGCCAGTCAGACGGGCGAAGTTCGATTCAATCGCGCGAGCGTTTCCGACGAGTTTCTGCTCGCTGGACCCGTTGAGAATGTTATGGCCACCGGAATCGGCGGACGCACGGGGGGGCACGAAACGTCGGCACTGGCACTGGGCCTTTCGGCGGCGGCGCTCGATTATCTCCGACAAGAAGCGGGCAAGCGAAACGACCTCGTTCAGGCCGCCGAAGCGCTCGCCGTGGAACACGCCGAGCTTAAGGGCGACTTGCTGGCCATCGCCCGCGGCGATCAGGTTTGCACGAACGAATCATTGCGCGGCCGGGCGAATAGTCTGGTGCTTCGCTCGACCGAAGCGGCGCTGACCGCCGCGAAGGGCACCGGCTTCGTGGCCAGCCATTCGGTTGGCCGTTGGTGCCGCGAAGCGTTGTTTTTCCTAGTGTGGAGTTGCCCGCAACCAGTTGCCAGCGCCCACCTGTGCGCGCTGGCGGGAATTGGTGATGCTTGAGACTAACTGAGTAAGAGAACCACGACGGCACGGAGGTCACGGAGTGGAGAAGGTGGTGAAAAACAATCTAAGATGAGTTAAGCGATTGAGTGGATTCGAGATATCTGTACTATTTCTTATCCGAACTCCGTGATCTCCGTGCCGCCGTGGTGATTACATAATCGCGAGCGTCAAGTTGCCAATCAATCATTAAGAAATCTTTATGTCCCCTAACGATCAACCCCAAGTTGTTTGGCACCAGCACGCCGTTGGCCGCGCCGACCGCGAGCGGCTCAACGGCCATCGGGGGTGCGTCGTCTGGTTCACGGGGCTTTCAGGCTCGGGCAAGAGCACTATCGCCGGGGCGGTCGATGAGATTCTTCACCAGCGCGGCGTGCATAGCTACATCCTGGATGGCGACAATGTGCGACACGGGCTGAACGCCACGCCGCAATTGCTGTCTGCGACTTACGGTGAGGAATTCGCAAAACGATTTGGGCTGGGTTTCGGCCCGCAAGACCGCGCGGAAAACATTCGCCGCATCGGTGCGGTCGCCAAACTATTTTGTGATGCTGGTCTGGTAACGCTTTCAGCGTTCGTGAGTCCCTACCGCGCCGATCGCGATGCCGTGCGGGCGATGTTAGCGCACGGCGACTTTATCGAGGTGTTCGTCGACACGCCGATCGAAATCTGCGAGCAGCGCGATCCCAAGGGTCTCTACAAACAAGCCCGCGCGGGGCTGATCAAGGGCTTTACTGGCATCGACGATCCCTACGAAGCACCCCTCGAGCCAGAACTCACCCTGGCGGGCGTTGCGAAATCGCCAACGGAACTCGCCGACGAGGTGATCGCGTTCCTGCAATCGTCGGGCGTCGTTGCGTAAGTCAGGCTTTCGTGCCTGACAACAATCGCGCTGCTAGCAGTCCGCATGCTCCCAAGTGTCTTCGACGCGCAACTTTTGTTTCCTTCGTGAAGATTCAAGGAACTTTGCCGAGTTGCGGCATTGTCGCTTGACAATTGCGAAACGACGGGCGTAGATTGCTAAATGCGATGCGGATGCCAGATGGAACTTAAGATTGCATCTTCTTTGAGCAGGGGCATCCCGGCCAGTGGGCAGACAAGAACGGATTGAGAGACACGATCGCTCATCCCTGATAGCCCGAAGTGCAAACGCTCCTTTCAATCGGCGGTTTTCCGATTAATGATCGGTAACAGTCGTCAAGCGACGAAAATGGATTGGTCCTGGTACTCTTTTTGCAGTACCGGCCACGGAGGAGTCAAATATGCCGGCAATTACAACCGAACGGATTTCGTCCCGTCGCCGCTTGGGCGAGTCCGCCCCGCGTCGGGAAGTTGAGGAGACTCGCGAATTTCGCTTGGCGCACCGCATTCGGGAACGGATCCACCTGCGATTGCGTGGTCGAATTCACGATCTTGTTGTGCAGGTGGACGCCAAGCAGGTCACCTTGAATGGCCGATGCGCGACCTACTACTCAAAGCAACTGGCGCAACATGCGGCCCTTGGCGTACTCGAGGACGAACACCTCGAAAACGCGATCGTTGTCGCGCTGCCGAGCTAATCGGTCGCCCCAAAGCTCAGTTGGCCGCAACTGGCGTCACTACGCGGTTGAGTGCCGCTTGCAACTCCACTTCGCCAACGGAAAGTTGCAGTTCAACTACGAGGGCTCGCAGCGGGCGATGGGCCAAGTTGTCGACTTGCAGCTTCACCAAATCTTTGTGAGTGCAAACGACATTGTTAATTGACTGCTCGCTTACCCAGCTTTTCAGGCTTTCTACATCGGTGGCGCTAAAAGCGTGGTGGTCGGGGAATTCCCGCCACGCAACCACGTCGCACTGGAGCGACTGCAGGGTGCGGCGAAACGCTGCCGGGTTGCCAATCCCGCAGAATGCGGCAACGCGCTTGCCCCGCAACTGCTCAGGGGATTCCGACTGGCCGCTCGCGCTTAACAGATTCTGGGGCTTGTGTACGGCTTCGCACCAAGCCGCATTAGGATTTGCTTGTTCCACGCGCTCGCGGATTTCCGTGCGCCGCTCCGCATCAATCTGATCGGCGCGCGTTAGGCACACGACCTGTGCCCGGCGCAGCGCGGAGATCGGCTCCCGCAGCGTGCCGCGCGGGAATAGGTGGCCGAAGCCAAAGGGTTCCCAGGCATCGAGCAGCACGATATCCAAATCACGGGCAAGTTGTCGATGCTGGAAGCCATCGTCGAGCAAGATCACTTGCGCGGCCAGCTCCTCGATGGCGATTTGGGCCGCCGCCGCGCGGTCGGGGTTTTGCAAGTGCGGCACATCGGGCAACGCGTATTCCAGCTCCACGGCCTCGTCGTTGCGGGTTCCCTGCTCTGCCCCGTAACCACGGCTAACTAGGGCAACGCGTATTTGGCGGTCGCGCAGCCAGCGCGCGATCCATTTGACGAGCGGTGTCTTGCCCGTGCCGCCGAGCGTTAGATTCCCGACGCTGATGACCGGAACCGCGACGCGATGAATCTCCGCCCAGCCGCGGTCGTAGCGTCGATTGCGATAGCGGATGCCGGCCGCGTAAACGGGTTCGGCCGCGGCAAGCGCGGCCCGCACGGCGGCCGCCCCCAGCCCCCGCCTTCGTCCGCTGACCAGGTCGTAATAAGTGGTGGCATCGAGCACGGCACATGGCCGAGTCTCTCCGAGACTCGAAAAAATGCGAGTTTCGGAGAACTCGCCTACGTGGAAAATGCGAGTTTCGGAGAAACTCGCCTACAGGGGGACCGGTCGGATTGTCCATTCTTTTGCAGAGGATTCCAGTCTCGGCGATCAGCCCGTTCGCGGGATATACGGTATAATGGCGTGATATGGCCACTCTCCCCTCTGTAACGCCGCCCGCCCCGTCAAAGCCTTCGCGCCATGACCGCGCCAAGGACGTTAGATTGGTGGAGTACGACCAGTTCATAGAAAAGCAGATTCACCGCACGCGGCAGGCCGTGAAGCTCGTCGATTTCGCCTACGCGAGCCTACAACTTGTGGTCGGTGTGGTCGTTGGGCTACTTGCAGCGACGCTGGTCGAACACTGGGTCGTGCCGGGCGGTTTGAACGCAGTCGCTCGGTTCCTCCTATTTGGACTCTTCGTGGGGAGCGCCGGCTATTTTTTTGCAAAGCGTCTTTGGCCCCTCCTTCGCAGCCGGATTAACCCCGTGTACGCGGCTCACACCATCGAGCGCGGGCACCCAACGCTGAAGAACAGCCTCGTAAATTTTCTACTGTTCCGCACGCGCCGCGAGCAGATGCCAAGTGCCGTGTATCAGGCGCTGGAGCAGCAGGCGGCGCAAGGCTTGGCGCGGGTGCCAGTCGAGTTTGCCGTCGATCGAACGCCGTTGATCCGGCTCGGATACGTGCTGGTGGCGCTCGTGGTATTTGGCGCGGTCTACGCGTTTTTCTCGCCCAAGCATCCGTTTGCGACGGCGGGCCGAGTCCTCGCTCCGTGGGCGGCCATCGCGCCGCCGAGCCGAGTCCATGTCGATCGGGTCGAGCCTGGGACAACAACCGTTACTCAAGGTGACACGCTGACCGTCTCCGCCGAAATTCGCGGCCTCCGCGAAGGTGAAACCGTGCGACTGCGGTACACGACTGCCGACGGGCAGGAAGTGGATGCCGCCACCACGATGCAGCCGGCCGAAACAGGGCGTCGCTACGAGGTCGTGCTTCCGATTGCCACATCGCAATCGTTGGGGCTGGACGAAGACCTCGAGTACCGAATCGAAGCGGGCGACGCCCGCACGGTCGATTACAAGGTGACGGTCGTGACCGCACCGGTCATCGTCGTGCGGCAAGTGCAGTACGAATATCCCGACTACACCGGCTATCTCGACCAGAAGGTCGACAACCTGGGTGACATTCGAGGCATCGAAGGCACTCGCGTCACGATCCATGCCGAAGCGAATGGTCCCATCGACAGTGCGGAGTTGGATTTCAACTCCGACGGACGCAGCGATTTGCGAATGAAGCCGGAGGGCACTAGCGCCACCGTGAGTTTCGTGCTCGCCTTGCGCAAGGACCGCACGCCGCTTCACAACAATTACACGCTACGGTTCGAGAACCAAGATGGCCACAGAAACATTCGGCCGGCGCAGTACCAAATCGACGTAGTTCCCGACTACGCGCCCGAAGTGGACCTGACTGCTCCCGAGGAGCGTGTCCGTGACGTGCAATTGAATGAGACGATTGTTGTCGGAGTGGATGCGCGCGATCCCGACTTCGGCATCGCGGAAGTTTCGCTTGTCGGCCAGTCCACGGGTCGCGAGGTGTTCAACGCGCCCCTGTTGGAGCCGAAAGAGTCGCATGAAAGACGGTTCACGGGGGAGTTTCGCTTCACTCCCCAAGAACACAACCTGAAGCCCGGCGACAAAGTGGAGTACTGGGCCACGGCCAGCGACACCCGAAAGCCTGACGCGAATGGGACGATGTCGAGCCGGCAGACATTTCGGATCGTCGATCCGCAGTCCAAACAGCCCGACCCCAACGCGATTGCTCAGCGCGACCCGCCCAAGAACCAAGAACAACAACCGGGGGAAGGGCAACAGCAAGAACAGCAGCCCGGCCAGGACGGCGAGGGCGAAGCCCAACAGCAACCGGGTAACCCCGGCGGACAACAAGGCGGCGAAGGAGTAAGCCAGCCAGGCGACGGCGGCGAAGGCGAGCCGGGTGAAAACGGCGAGCAAGGTGAAGAATCGGACGGGGCCGAGGGCAATCAAGGCGGCGCCGGCGGCGAATCAAACGACGACCCATCCCAGGGCGAAAACGGAGAGAACTCCCCCGGTAGTCGCGACGGGAAGACGTCGCAGCGGAGCGCAAAACCCGGCGAGAGCGGTGAGCAACAACCAGGCGAATCCCAGGACGGCGACAACCAACAAGGCCAGCCCGGCGAGAATTCGACCGGTGAAGGCGAACGACAGCCACAACAGGGCGAGCAACCCGGCGAACAGCAACAGAAACCTGTTGCGAACGACGGTACCGACGATGGCGCCGCCTTCGAGCAGATCGCCGAGCATTTGAATCAGCAGGGCCAAACCGGCGAGTCCGGCAAGCCAGGCGCGGGCGAAGCAAAAGCGGAAAGCGGAGAGCGGAAAGCGGATGAAGCGCAGTCCGCGAGGCCGAATACGCAACAGCCGCAAGACAATCAACCCGGCGCGCAGTCGGAAGGCCAATCAAAACCCAACGAGAAGCAGGGCGAACCCGGCAAGCCCGATGCCAGCAAGCCCGATGACGGCGAGCGCCAGGGCGACGAGCAGCCTGAGGGCCGTGCCGACCAGCAGCGGCCCGACGCTAGCGAAGGCACCGGCGCCAAGACACAGCCCGGCAGTCCCGAGCCGCAGGAAGCTCAGCAACAGGCTGAGGAGGGTCAAACGAAATCCTCTGGCGGCGAACAGCAGCGTCCGCGAGGCGATGCGGGACAGGGGGCGGAAGAAAAACCGCAGGGCGCGCCTGACGGCGAGCAGCAGGTCCAAGAGCGGCAGAAGAAACCGGGCGACCCTGATGAGAAGCCGCCCGGAGATGACAAGGAACCGCCGGCAGGCAGCAACAGCAAGAAGGAATCCGACTCGCAAGGCGAGCAAGGCGGCAGCCAAACCGGCGGCGGAGAAGAAGGGGGTGGCCAGAAGGCACCGCGCGAAGGGACCGGCAGCGACGGTCAGAATCAGGCGGCCGACGACGGCGCGGGCCAATCCGCCGATCAGGGACCGGGCGAGAACACCACCCAGCCGGGTACCGACGCCGAATCGCAACAACCGACCGGCGAAGGCGGTGAGAAAGCGCCGGGCGAAGGATCAGGAAGCCGCGAAGGCATGGGCGACCAGCCCGGAGGCGCGGAAGGCGCTCAACCTCCGAGCGAAGGCGCGAAGCCGCCAAGCGGCGATCCCAGCGAAGGCCCCGTTAGCCGCGACGCGCCCGCTTCCCAAAAAGACGGCCCGGAGCGGAGCGCGCAACCCGGCGCCGACGCCGAGCAACAGAAGTCGCAACAGAACCCCGATGGTGAGCAACCCGGCAAGCAAGGCGGCGCTACCGGCAACCTCACGACCGGTGGCGAAACGGGAAGCGAAGCCCAAGCCGCATCCGGCGGCCGCGAAGCGGAAGATGGCGATGAAGCCAATCTCGAATATGCGCGACGCCAGACCGACCTAGCGCTCGAAAAACTTTCCGATCAACTTGGCAAACAAGAGGTCGATCAGGAAATGCTCGACAAGCTCGGTTGGTCGGAGGAAGACCTGAAGCGGTTCGTCGATCGCTGGCAAGCGCGCCAAGCCGCCACGAAACGCGACGACCAGCAAGGCGAAGCCGCCCGCCAAGATCTCGATCAAGCGCTCAAGAGCCTGGGACTGCGACCCCGCGAATTGAATCGGAAAACCGATCGAAAGCAAGACAATCTGCGCGACCTGCGCGACGGTCCCCGCGCTCCCGTGCCGATCGAGTGGCAGGAGTGGATGCGGGCATACAACCAGGGCGTCACGCAGGAAAAACCTTGACCGCAGCAAGCGACGATTGCGATTTGCCAGGACAATTTATGGAAACCAAGCGATTGACGGCAATTATTCAACACGAGCAGGGCGGATATGTATCCTTATGTCCTGAGCTTGACATTGCCAGCCAAGGTGAGACGGTGGAATCCGCGCGCGAGAATCTGAAAGAAGCAGTCGAGTTATTCTTCGAATGCGCTTCGCCCGCCGAGATCCGCGATCGTAGGCATTAACGGCGCGACCTTGCCGCGACCCACGCCACGACGGCCGCGATGCACAAGAGCGTAGGGCCGGTCGGCTCTGGTACCGCTACGGCCTCGGCGCTTAAACTCATTTGATAATGGTCGCGCCACACCGTGTAATCGGCGGCATTAATCACGCCATCGCGGTTTCCGTCGGCGGCATAGCTCATGGACTTTCCAAAGCTTCCCCGCCACCATTGATAATCCGCCACGTCGACTGATTCATCGCCGTTGTAGTCCCCAGGAATTGGCGAAACTCCGGACCTCGGGTGATTAGCGACCACATCCCAAACGATCTCCTGAATCCGCAGGACGGTTTCGGGTTCCATGCTTGCGTATTCGTCATCCGCGACGATACCCATGGGATTAATTCCTGCGATCGTGGCCAACACTGTCGAACCTGCGACGAAGCGTCCGTAACCGTAGCTCATGTGAAGGTTGTCGCGATAAAGCTCAGACATCGAAGTGATATTGGGAATCGTTCCTGCTTCAATCTCCTGCTTTAGGCGGTAGAGTACGTCACCGGCCGGGATCACGTGGACCGGCTGGCTAAGCGTGTCACCCAAACGCGCCGCAACGTGCTCATAAAACTGACGCCGATGGACAGTGAGTTGAGTAAGTTCATTCGGTACAGGTGTTAACCAATCAGCCCAGTTCGTACTTAAAGGCCAAGTTGAGTAAACGTACATTTGCATTTCGAGGTTTCGTCCTTGACTTTTCGCCGCGTCTCGAAACCGCAGCGCATACTCGATGTCGTGCCCCATGGTGTTTCCCGAGGAACCGTGGGGTTGAATTGCCAGCACATCCCAGTCGTTTTCCGGAAGGCCTTCGACCCAAGTCGGCCCGGGTAGCGACAAATTATTGGACGGCGCTGGGTTCTCGTAAATCATCTTGATCGAGCTGGCGCTGCGTACGTGATGGCCGCCGGTCCAAATGAGTCCTGCGGATTCGGCCATCGGCTGGATTCCCTCAGGCTGGGAGTCCCAAGTAAGGCTGTTTCCAATCTGGAACACATTAACAGCCTCTGTAGACGTTACAGCCGTGGCGCTTAGCAGGAACCCTATGGCGAAATACCGAACCTTCATGGCGACTCCAAAAGCCACGGAACTACCGTGCGGCCAACATCGAGCGGTTTTGTGAATCGAGACCGTTCATTGTATATTGAGACTGACTCGCCGCAAAGATTCGCCGTCGCCGTCCGCATAATCGCTAACATGCCTTTCTCCCCGCCCCGCTATCTCGTTCCCTTCCATCCCAAGCGAATTCCGCACCATTTCGTGGATGTGCTCGTGGTTGGCGGTGGAATTGCCGGTCTCCGGGCGGCCATGGAAGTCGATTCCAAGCAGTCGCTATTGATCGTTACGAAGGATCAACTCGACGAGTCGAATAGCAACTACGCCCAAGGCGGGATTGCCGGCGTGCTCGGGCCGGAAGACCGGTTTGAAGATCATATTGCCGACACGCTCACCGCCGGAGCGGATCTGTGCGACCCGGCCGTCGTCGAGATGGTCGTTCGCGAGGCCCCGCAGCACATTCGCCAGCTCATCGCCTGGGGCACGAACTTCGACTATGCGAGCGGCGAGCTACTGCTCGGCCGCGAAGGAGGCCATAGCCACCACCGCATCGTCCACGCGCTGGGCGACGCCACCGGCCGCGAGGTGATGCGGGCCATGATTCGCCGCGCCCGCGAAGAGCTTGGCGCTCAATTCTGGGAAAACACATTTACGATCGATTTACTTACGCACGACCAGGTCTGCCGCGGAGCGCTCGTTTGGAACGCGCAGCACGGCAAGACATTCGTTTGGGCAAAGCAGACGATTCTCTGCACCGGCGGCGCGGGGCAGGTCTATCGCGAAACGACCAATCCGCCCGTCGCCACCGGCGATGGCCACGCCATCGCTTACCGCGCCGGAGCGGTGCTGGCCGACATGGAGTTCATGCAGTTTCATCCGACGGTGTTGTACATCGCCGGCGGTAGCCGCAGTTTGATCACCGAGGCGATGCGCGGCGAAGGGGCGCTGTTGATCGACGCGACGGGGCACCGCTTCATGCCCGAATACGATTCGCGGGCCGAACTCGCGCCGCGCGACGTAGTCAGCCGGGCAATTGTCGCACAGATGCAGAAGACGCATCATCCGAGCGTCTACCTTAGTCTGCGGCATCTCAATCCCGAATCGGTGCGGCAGCGTTTCCCGGGCATCGCTAAGTCGTGCGCGCAGTTTGGCATCGACATCGCCTCTGATCCGATTCCCGTGCGGCCGGGCGCCCATTACATGATCGGCGGCGTGCGCGTCGATACCCAGGGGCAGACGTCGCTACCGGGACTGTGGGCCGCGGGCGAAGTTTCTAGCAGCGGACTGCACGGCGCCAATCGCTTGGCGTCAAACAGTCTGCTCGAAGGACTGGTCTACGGTGCCCGTGCCGGGGCGGGTGCGTCGGCCGCGGCTCTGTCGGCGCCCGATTCTTTCCAGGCCGTTCCTTTGGAGAACCTCGCCGTCGCTCCCCCGACCGAGCCGCTGGATCTCGCCGACATTCGCAACTCGCTCAAGAGCCTCATGTGGCGTTCCGCCGGCGTGTGGCGCGACGGCGAAGGACTGGCGGACGCCCAACAGAGCATCGATCGCTGGTGCCGATACGTCCTGAACCGGCAACTGGCCGACCCTGCGGGCTGGGAGTTGCAGAATTTGCTCACGGTGGCCCGGCTGATGATTACCGCGGCAATGCTCCGCACCGAGTCCCGCGGAGTCCACCTGCGGTCCGACTTTCCTCAGACGGATAATCAGAACTGGCGAAAACACATCTGCCTGACCCGCGACCAGGAGCCGGTGACTGCCCCGTAGCATGGGCACTCATGCCCGTGCGAGCGATTGG
The DNA here is from genome assembly GCA_040901765.1 of Pirellulales bacterium. Lineage (GTDB taxonomy): Bacteria > Planctomycetota > Planctomycetia > Pirellulales > Lacipirellulaceae > JBBDYG01. The sequence continues at coordinate 4,947 of JBBDYG010000069.1, read as the reverse complement.
GGCGGCGGACGGGCAAGAGTGCCCATCCTACGCCGCGGCCGCCGAACCCTGCTCGGTGACCCTGCGTAGGCATCGATAGCCGGCGCCCGGTATGGCCTTTTCTGCCATTTCGGGTTAGGCTCTTATTCTCGCCTTTTGCGGTTTTTGTGCGTGTTGTGCGCGGGTCTCCCGACCCCGCACTTCGCGAGCGTGTTGTGCGCGGGTCTCCCGACCCCGTACATCCCCGACCGAAGGTCTCCCGCTTGCCCGGGAACACCGGTTGGACAAGCGTAAGCGACACGGCACCGGCTGATTTTATCCAGCCCATTCCAGACAGCGGAGCACCGACCACCCGATGAACAATTCGGCCCCAACCGCCCCCACCGATGGGGCGATGATCGAAGCCAACGACCTGTCGAAGTTTTATGGCGATTTTGCCGCCACCCGCGACGTCACCTTTACGGTCGCTCCCGGAGAAGTCGTGGCCTTCCTCGGCCCCAACGGCGCCGGCAAAAGCACCACGATGAAGCTGCTGACCGGTTACCTTGCCCCCTCGACCGGCTACGCGCGGATCGCCGGCTTCGACGTGGCGACCCAACGGCTGGAAGCGGCGAAGCGGCTCGGCTATTTGCCCGAAAACGGACCGCTCTATCCCGACATGACGCCCCGCAGCCTACTCAAGTTTTTCGGCGAAGCACGCGGAATGTCTGGCGAACAGATCGACCGACGAATGGCCGAAGTCATTTCGCTGTGCCGGCTCGAAAGCGTGCTTGGCAAGCCAATCGGCAAGCTCTCCAAGGGTTTTCGGCAGCGCGTCGGCATGGCCCAGGTGCTGCTGCACGAGCCGGAGGTGCTGATTCTCGACGAGCCGACCGCCGGTCTCGATCCCAACCAAATACGCGAGGTGCGGAAAATGATCCGCACGCTCGGCGAAACGAAGACGATTCTGCTCTCGACGCACATCCTGCAAGAAGTTGAAGCCATGTGCAACCGCGTGATCTTCATCAACGAAGGCCGCGTCGTCTTCGACGGCAGCCCCAGCGAGTTCGGCGCCGACGTCCGCGGCATCGACCAGAAATTCCACGAACTATCAAGTGGGTGAGTTCAAACTTCAAATGCAACAAGCCAAACGCCCTGGATTTGAAGGGGTTTTCGACGTTTGTTCACGATTCCCCGAAAATTCTAGAGCCGAACTGCTAGCAGCTTCGAAAATCGGCCCGCGACTCAGCCTCAAAGTTGTCGCATTTGAAGTTTGACATCACCAGTGTGTAAAAGCAGGCAGAAGGCAGTTAAGAATTCAATCGACAGAATCAATCATCACCACAGAGGCACTGGGAACACGGAGCATGAATGAAGTAGGAGACTTGGAATGGTGTGCTTCACTCAAATTCTACCAAACACTATTCTTCTCCGAGTCCTCTGTGCCGCAGTGGTAATCAGGATTTCAATTTGAGTAATGAACACGTTACTTCCCTAGCCTCAGTCTTTTCCCTGACCCCTGACCCCTCATTCCCATGAATTTCACCGTTCTGAAGGCCATCTTCAAACGCGATCTCATCAGTTACTTTTCCAACCCCACGGGCTACGTATTTATTTGCGTGTTCGTAGTGCTGAGCGCCGCGGCTGCGTTCTGGCCGCCTGAATTCTTCAGCAGCAACCTGGCGAATCTCGACCAACTTACGCGGTGGATGCCGTTCATCCTGCTGGTGTTCATCCCAGCAATTACGATGAGCATCTGGGCCGAGGAACGCCGGCAGGGCACCGATGAGTTGCTGCTCACCATCCCCGCAAGCGACCGCGACGTGGTGATTGGCAAGTACCTGGCGAGCGTCGCCATCTTCACGGTCTCGCTGCTGTTCTCGATGTTCGCAATCTATCTGGTGTTTAGCTGGGGCCTCGGCTCGCCCGACGTGGGCCTCTTTATCGGCACCTACGTCGGTTACTGGTTCGTCGGCATCGCCATGCTCGCCATCGGCATGGTGGCCTCGTTCCTCACCAGCAACCTCACCGTCGGTTTTATCTTGGGTATGTTGTTTAACGCGCCGCTGGCGCTGTTCGGCGTCGCCGATTTGGTGGTGAAAGACCCCGCCATTGCCCAGGCCATCAAGCGGTGGAGCGCCATCGAGCAGTTCCGCGACTTCGAGCAAGGCGTGATCAGCCTGGCGGGAGTAACCTACTTCGTCAGCATCGCGGTGGTAATGCTCTACCTGAGCATGATTCTCATCGGCCGGCGGCACTGGAGCGGTAGCGCCGAGGGTGGATCCCGCTGGGGCCACTACCTCGTTCGCACATTGTCGCTCTTGATCGTCGCGGGCGGAATCAATTACTTCCTGTCATCGCACAGCGCCGTGCGCCTCGATGTGACCAGCGAAGATCTCAACTCCCTCGCTCCACAGACAGTCAGGCTGGTGAAGGATTTGGCCGATGACGACGACCCGAACCGGATCAAGGTCGAGGCCTTCGTCAGTCCGACCGTGCCGGCCGAATACGCGGCTCAGAAGCGCAATCTTATCTCGACGATGACGGAGTTGGCGTCGCTCTCCGACGGCAAGATTCAAGCGATCGTCAACGAAATCGAAAACTTTAGCGAAGATGCAACCCGCGCCGAGCGACAGTATGGAATTGAGCCTCAGCGGGTGACAACCAACAGCCGCGGCACACGCACGCCGGATGAAATTTTCATGGGCGTTGCAATTAGCTACGGTCTGGACAAGGTCGTCGTGCCGTTCCTCGACAAAGGCATTCCGGTCGAGTACGAGTTGATTCGTTCGATCGAGACGGTGTCGGGCGACAAGCGCAAGCGGGTGGGTGTCGTCAAGACCGACGCCCCTCTGTTCGGTGGCTTTTCGATGCAGGGGCCGACGCAAGAATCGATGCTCATCGCCGAGTTGAAGAAGCAGTACGACGTAGTTGAGGTCGATCCCACGAAACCGATCACCGAAAAGTTCGACGTGCTGCTGGCCGTGCAGCCGTCGTCACTCGCGCCAGAAGCAATGGATAACTTCGTGTCGGCGGTGAAGACAGGGCAGCCGGTGGCGATCTTTGAAGACCCGTTCCCGCTCCCTCAACTGTGGGGTGGTGAACTTGTCGGAACCGCTCAAGAAAAACGCCCCGGCGGCGGTGCGATGGGCATGTTCGGCGGCGGCGGGCCGCCTCAGCCTAAGGGCGACATCCAACAACTTTGGCGACTGTTGGGCGTCGAAATGTACGGCGACACCATCATCTGGCAAGATTACAACCCTCAGAAGCAAGTCGGGTCCGACATCGTCACTCCCGAGTGGATCTTCATCGACGAAGGACTCGCCGCGCAAGGCGCAATCGATCCCTTCAGCCCCGAAAGTCCGATTACCAGCGGGCTGTCCCAGATTCTCTATCTCTTTTCCGGATACCTCCGCACGGCGGACGGCATGAAAGAGGCCCCGTTGTGGCTCACCACCACTGGCAAGGAAACCGGCACGGTCAGCTACCAGGACATCGAGATGGCCGCGCAATCGCAATCGATGCAGCGGCTCCGCCGCATGCCGACCGGTGAGCGCTACAACATCGCGGCCAAGATCGAGCGGACCGTGGAAGATGATTCCACCTCGCTGCTCGAGGCTGCCGCACCGAAAGAGGGCGCAGCCGCCGACGCGAAAGCGGCCCCCGGCAAGAGCGAAGTCCGGGCGGTGGTCGTCGCCGACATCGACTGCCTCGCCGATCCCTTCTTCCAGATTCGTTCGATCGGTGCCGACCAGGACGCCCTCGTGAATTGGAACTTCCAAAACGTTACGTATGTGCTCAACATCTTGGATGATCTGGCGGGCGACGACCGCTTCATTGAAGTTCGCAAACGGACTCGGCCCCATCGGCTGCTAACCAAGATCGAGGAAGCCACCGCCGACCATCGCACGAAATCCAACGACCGACAACAGAAGTTCGACAGCGACGCGCAGAAGGAGATCGACGCGGCCCGCACCGAATTCACGCAGAAGCTCGACGAGATCCGCAATCGCAAGGATCTCAGCCGGGTGGAGCTTGAGCAACGTCTCGCGCGCGAGCAAATTCGCCTGGAGCGGATTCGCGATGTGAAGATTCGGCAACTCGAGGCCGAGCGCGACCGGCAAGTTCGCCAGGATGAACGCGATCTCACAGCGCAGATTCGCGGGGTTCAGGACCGCTATAAATTCGCCGCGGTGATCTTGCCGCCGATTCTACCGATCCTGCTGGCCGCGTTTGTGTACTTCCGTCGCCGCCAAGCGGAGCAAGAAGGCGTCTCCAAGACCCGCCTGCGCTACGGCAGCGCCGAAGGTGCGCCCGACGAAGCGGCGACCGCTGGGACGCCGAAAACGCCGCGGAAGAAAGTGAAAGTTTAGTTGTGCATCGCCGTAAAGGCTCGCGTTCCGCATTACGCATTCTTCATCCCGAAGGGATGACAGCCATTAGCCGGTGGTCGCGCAGCGCACCACCGGACAGCGAGAATCCACCACGCACGACCCTGGCAGGGGTCGCAGCAATTCGACGCTGCAAAAAGCTGCTGGCACACCCTTCGGGGTGCTGCTAGTGCAATTCTTGTCCGGCGGTCGCGCTGCGCTTACCGCCGGCTAATGGCTGCCAAGCCTCCGGCTTGAAGGCGCGAGCTAAGGAATGGGGGAAGAATAACTTCGGTGGTTCAGTTCGCGAGGGATTCGAGTCGTGGGGGAACAAAACAATTTGACCGTTTGGCCGAAGGCCTTGATTCATCGTAGCCTGGGGCAACGCCCTCGTTGTTCTACACAAGTCACAAATAGGATTTTCATTGCGATCGTTTGTGTCTTTACGCCAAGGGCGTTGCGTCCTCCAGCCCAGGGTTGTCCGCCGTGGCGGACTACCCTGGGTTGGCTGGCTCCTTGCATGCTTTACCCCAACGGGGTTACGCCGGAGGCCGTAACCCCGTCGGGGTAAATGCGACCAAATTCGGCATGGACCCAGGGTAGGTCGCCGTGGCGACCA